>NZ_JBQUZW010000001.1:0-577016 GCF_056313665.1 Lysobacter sp. DMC104
AAGGTGCTGATCGAGCGCTGGCGGCAGTTCTACAACGAGCGCAGGCCGCACAGCGCCCATGGCTACAAGCCTCCGGCAAGCGTACGCCGGAACTGGTCCGAACCCGATACCATCCCCACAGGACTCACCGCCTGAGTGGCTACAAGATCCGTACGCAGGTCAACCGGACGGCAACTGTCCGCGAAATCGCTCGCTCATGCGCTTGAAATCAGCACGAAATGGCGAAAATTTCGCCACCCGGAATGTCGCCGGGGCCATGCGAAACACGTGAAAGGCAGAAAAGACGGCATCTGAACGCCGATCCCGGCCCACTGCGGGCACGGGATCGGTGATTGGCGGACGCGGACGTCACACCACGCTTCCACTCGTATCGGCGACTGGCTTTGGCGGAAATTTCGCCAAAACCGAGCCGCGATGCTACATGACGCCTCACCTCCACCGCCGAAAAACGGAATATCGGGCGATTGAACTGGACTGAAATCACCCCTAAGGGGTGACTGTCAGGATTCATGGACAGTGGAGATCACACCACGGTCACCGACGAGCGACTGCGCTGGATCGAGGATCGGCTCAACACCCGGCCAGGCAAGACGCCAGCCTTCCGTACGCCCCTCGCCATCTTCACGAGGGAAACCAAGACCGTTGCAAATCGGAGTTGAACTCGCCCGGCAAAAAAAAAGAAAGAGGCAAACTATCTTGCAATCAGCCTTCGTCTTGACCTTGCTGGACATGAACACCAAAGATGTCGCGTTTTGTTGTAATAAACCGAGGAGGCTGATAAAGCATATCGGCAGTTGCAATAATTTCATCAACCTCAAGTTGGCAGAGGCTAGAATCAAGTCGCACCACATCTCCTTCCCTCGCAAATATAGAGGAGAAAAAGCCGCCTTTATCGATAAGCGTGACTAGAGAATCAGCGGCCGATCCTGCCTCTCTTAACTTCATTTCGATCATCTTTGGAACACGAGCCCTAGATTTCAACCACGACAACAAACATATGCAAACAAGCCTCAAATTATGACTGCCCACAAGACTCTGAGCATCGAATAATTCTGGTGACGCTAGGCCGGATTTCACATACCCGAACATAGCTTCAACCAACGAAGCACCATTGAAATCAGTACGGGAAGAAGAGGTCATTTTTGTAATTCATCCAGATATGAAAGAGCATGTCACGAGGCGTCGCAAAATCAGGAGTCATTCCCGCGGCTTTCTGGAATTGATTCTCATAGAAGAACGCCCGCTTTTCCCACTGCCAACGGCTCTTGGGTGATTCGAGACCAAATCCATTCAAATAGTCCAGCCCATGAGTGCCCTCGTGAACTGCATCCGAGAGGATGTTACTTGAACTTCTACGCAAATAAATTTTGTTGCCAATAGCCATTCCGACTGTGTCTATAGGATCGCTCTTTGACAGAATGTATCGTTCAAACAGCTCATCGCCGAGAACGCTAACCTTGATATCACCAGCCTTAATCGCCCCTGCAATTTTAGTCGACTGCAGTGTGTGGCCATCGAGTCCTATGGCAATATCTCTGCCATTGACATTTAACATCCCATCAGGCGACCTGGCCCCAGGACGCAAGCTAGCGAGAGGGCTTCGAGCTTCGAAATTTACTCTGTTTGCGACTTCTCCCGCTTTTGCACCGTAAGCATCCTCAGCACTCGCAATCCTATAGTTCAGAATGCGCCCGCTGCCGCTTGCTACCGCCTCAGTCTCGGCAGCTATCCTAGCAGCGCCGGCCTCGGCGCGCACTGCATTGCCTGTCACCGCCCCAGCTTGGGACTCCGGCGCCACGAAGGATAGGGCCACCTGCGCCACGCCCCACATCGCCCCACCGGCTTCATAGTCCCCCTTGATGTCGAACATCGGCAATTGCATCTGCTGCCCCGTCACGGCGTAGGTCAGCCGTCCTGGCAACGAGATGCTGTTCAGTCCACTCAGCGTGCCGCTGACGGTATTGGCCACGCCCATGTAGTACCCGCCGGCCATTTTCAGCGGATTGCTGGAGACCTGATAGCCGTGATCCATCCACGGGAGGACGCCGGGAGCGCCGTTCCTGACGATGCCTTCCCAGCTCCACTGCGGCAACTGCAACGGACCATCGCCCATCAGACGCTGGCCGAACCCGGTCTGCCCCAGCGGGGTAGATGTGTAGACCGACCAACGCACATTGTTGCTGAAATTCACGATCGGCCTGGCTACGTTGTAGATCGCCATCCCCGGCGAGAACGCCTGCATCAACGGCGAATCCTGCTTCGAGTCCGCCCATTGGAGAAAGCGTGTCAGCAGCGACGGAGCTTCGATGGTTTCGCGGATGGCGCCGGAGACAGCAAGGGTCGGCGGCGTCAGCTCGACCGGATCGACATCCGGAATGGAAACCCGCTCGATCTCCGCACGCGCGGGCGGCGTACTGGCTGCCGCTGCACGATGCGGGCGCGGGCTTGAAGTCGCTGGCACGACATTCTTCGTGCCCCCAGAAAGGGTTCTGATGATGTTCGGAGCAGGCTCCAGTTCCTGACGTTGCGACGCCAACTCAAGCTGCCGGGCATATTCCTTGTTGAGCTTGTCGTCGTACCAGCTGATGCCATGCTGCGCCATTGATCTGTTGTGCATCACATAGCCCATTGAATCTTCGGGCTGCTGGAAGAACATGACTCCGGCAGGATATTTCGAGCTGATGTACATGGAGCCGGCGTTTCCAGCATCATCGATACGGATGTTCCCGCCAGTCTTTCCAGCCTCATGCAGCAGGCCACCACTCGCCTTGTCGAACTTGCCCCCTGTTCCCTCGGCATCGCCAGACATCATGCCCCCGGTCACCATCGCACTGATCCCATCGATGATCGCCGTGCCGATGTTGAAGTCTTCGTGGAATCCGAAGGCTTTCCTCACTTCATGACTAAGGGCGGCACCGAGCATCCCGCCCGCAAACTGCTGCACGCTGTCATTCTTCAGCCACGAAGTCGCGAGGGAAGATCCCTTTCCTGCGATAGCCGTCGACACTGCACTCGCCGCGACCGCCTTCCAGCTGAAGTGAGTATCCGGGACGCCGGCGATCTTGCCGCCCGCGTAGCCCGCCAGATTCCCGACGATGGCAGATGCTGCCACCTTCGCGGCGGATGACCCACCCATGATCGACGCAAGGCCAGTGGCAATGCCAGTGCCGGCAGCAAACGAGGTCAATCCGGCCGTAATGCCCGATGCGACCGCACCTCGCCAGCTGAAGCTCGCCACACCCATCATGCTGCCAATGGCCTGGGAGGCCACGCTGCCGGCAAAAGCACCGACGCCTGCGGAGATCGCCAATGTTGCCGAGAGGCCCGCGCTGGCAGCGAACGATCCGGCCGTCACGCCAAGGGTCGCGACACTGCCGACAGCCGTACCTGCCACGGCGCTGCCGCCGATTGCAGCCGTCGACGCCGCTGCGCCTGTGGCCGTCGTTCCGGTCACGCCCATCGCACTGGCAGCGGCTCCCGCCGTGTACACGGTCACCACGATGGCGACCACGACCATCAGGATCATCGCGACCTTGCCGCAGCCCGCATCCGGCGGCTGGATATACGGCAGACTCGGCGTGGTGCTCCCGATCGCCTCGTTCGGGTTGTACGGCTTGAACGTGTTGGCGTCGTTCTTGCCCACGTTCGTGCTCGGGGCCTTCAGCTGCACGCCCGCCGTCAGCGTCGCTTCCGGGTCGCTCAGCCCGTTCGCGTCCGCCAGCACGTACCACTGGCTGCTGCTGCCGTACACCCGCTGCGCCAGCGTCCGCAGCGTCTCGCCCGCCAGCGGCACCACCGTGCCACCACCGGCCTCGTACGCCTCCATCCCCGCCACCGACTGGATGCCGAGCGTCATCCCCGCCCGCACCTGGCCGCCGTCCTTCAGCTCCGCCATCGACTGACCGTTCGCGTACACGTACCGGTACAGCGGCTTGCTGCCGTAGCTGTCCGCATCGCCCTCCGCGAACTGGCTGTTCTTCCACGTGCCCTCGCGACGGTTCAGCACCTGGCCTTCGCCCGTGCTCGCGTACACCCGCACCCGGTCGTCGATCGCGTTGTCCTGGTACTCGGTGTGCTCCTGCTGCTTCGTCAGCCGACCGTAGCGGTCGTAGCTCAGCGTGTTCGTCGTCGGCTTGAACGTGGTGTTGGTGCTCGTCCCGGAGACCTGCTTCTCGCTCCAGCCCTCCCAGCCCTCGAAGCTGCTGGCGAACGTGTGCGTGAACCAGTTCCCGTCCTGTTTCGCCGAGTACCGGTAGCCCGTCAGCCGGCCCGCCGCGTCGTACTTCGACGTGTTGTTGCTCAGGTCCGTGTCCTCCCACGCCGACGTGCCGTCGCCCTGGGTGTAGTCCACACGCGCCTGCAACTGCAGCACGCTCGTGTCGCTGTACTGCGCCGACGGTGCGCCCTCCGCCCATGTCGCGTTCTGCCACCACGTGTCGCCGGTCGGTCGACCCAGCGTGTCCTGGCGCACCATCCGCCCGTCCGCGTCGTACTGGAACGTCTCACGACCCGACAGCATCCCGCCGATGTTCACCGTGTACAGCGGATAGCCCTCGCCATCCAGCGGGCCCGCCTTCCAGCTCTCCGCGCCCACGCTGAAGTAGCTGCGCGACTCCGTCATCTGGTTCGCTGCGTCGTACGTGTACGCCGTCTGCACCCCCGTGTTCGCGCCGCCCACCTCCTGCAGGTTGTACAGGTAGATCCGATTGCCGCGCGCATCGAAGATCGTCTGCGTCGCGAACGTCTTGATGCCCTGGTTGCCCACCGTCATCTGCCGGTAGATCACCGTCTGACGGCCCGCCGCGTCGTAGCCCACCTCGAACGCCTCGTTCGACGTCGTCGACGGCTGCAGCTGGATCGTCGCGTTCTGGCCCGGCGCGCCCGCCACCAGCGTGCCGCCGCTAATCTTGATCCGGTTCAGCGCGTCGTACGTGAACCACCGGTCCTGCACCTGCACCGACGCCACGCCCGAGGTCTGCGTGTAGCTCTGCGTCAGCGTCTCCTGGCTCAGGCCCATCTCGTACACCATCGCCTGCGAACCGCCGCCGCTGCTGGTCGAGAACACGAAATCGTCGTACACGCTCGCGCCCGACGGGTCCGTCGTCGTCACCCGGATCGTCCAGCTCGCGTCCGTCATCACCGGCGTCGTGCCCGAGAACGTCCGCGTCGAGGCGTTGAACGTCAGCCACGACGGCAGGTTGCTGCCGTCGCTCTTCTTCGCCGTGTACGTCAGCGTCGCCCCTTCCGGGTCCGTGAACGCATCCGCCGCCAGCTGGAAGCTGAAGCCCGTGCTCGGGTCGTACAGCATGTCCGGCAGCGGGTTCGTCACCACCGGCGCCTGGTTGCCCACCGGCTCGGCGATCGTGTAACCGAACGTCGTGCTGGTCACCCCGCCGCGGCCGTCGTTCGCCGTGTACGTCACCGTCCAGCTACCCGTCGCCGTCGGACGGCCCGTGATCGTGTGCGTCGACGCGTTGAAGCTCATCCCCGTCGGCAGGCCGCTGACGCTGTACGCCAACGTGTCGTTGTTCGCATCGGTGAACGCCGGCAGCTCGATGTACACCGGCGTGTTCCGCACCCCCGACTTCGCCGCGATCGTCGGCGCCACCGGCGCCACGTTCGCTTCCACCGCGATCGTGAAGCTCGTGCTCGTGGTCACCCGGCCGTCGTAGGCGCTGTAGGTCACCGTCCAGTTGCCGCCGGTCGTCGGCGTGCCGCTGATCGTGCGCGTCGCCGTGTTGAAGCTCAGCCCCGGCGGCAAGCCGGTCAGGCTGATCGTCAGCGTGTCGCCGTTGGCGTCGAAGAACGCCGGCAGCACCTCCGTGAACGCGGCGCCCTGCCGCGCATTGCGATTGCTCACCGGCGGTGCTTCCGGCGCGACGTTCGTCGTCACCCGCACCTGCACCGTCGTGCTCACCGTCGCACCGTCCGGGTCGGTCGCGGTCAGCACCACGTTGTACGTCGTGTTGTCCTGTTCGGTCGGCGGCACCACGCCGTTCAACACGAGCTTCGGCGGCGACGCACTGGTCTGGAACTGGAAGCTCAGCCAGTTCGGCAGGCCGCTCGCGGTCACCTGCAACGTGTCGCCGTTGGGATCGGTGAACACCTCCGGCAGCGTCTTCTGCCACAGGTAGGTGCCGTTGACCGTGGCGTCGGTCGCGGCCTGCGCCGTCGCCGTCGGCACGGCGTTCGCCGCGCAGACGAACGTGATCGTCTTGTCCGCCGTCGCGCCCGCCTGGTCGGTGGCGCGCAGCGTGATGCTGTACGTGCCCGCCGTGGTCGGCGTACCGGCCAGATGCACCAGCCCGCCGCTGGCCGTCGCCGTCATCCCCGGCGGCAGCGTGCCGATCACGCTCAGCGTCAGCGCGTCGTTCACGTCGATGTCGCGGAAGAAGTCGCCCGCCAGCAAGTCGCGGCCGTAGGCCTGACCCGTCTTCGGGTAATACGTCATCGCACCCGGACCCAACGTCTCGGGCGCATTGTTGCTGCGCACCTTCACCGTGAACGTGGTGCTGACCGTCTTGGCGCTGTCGGACGTCTCGTATGCGGTGAGTTTGACCACCACGTCCTCGTCCGCCGCGCCCGCGGCCGGGCTCGCCACGAACACGATCTCGCCGGTCTGCGCATCGCGCGTGGCGGTCAGCCACGACGGCAGTGCGCTGCCATCGCCCTTGCTGATCGCCAGCGTCAGCGCATCACCCTCGGCATCGCGGAACACGTCGCTGAACAGCAGACGGAACGTCGAGGTCTGGCCCTTCTTCGCGCCGCGATCCTGCGGCGCCGCCGTGACCACCGGCGCGCTGTCGGTCACGGTGATCCCGCTGACGTTGTCGCCGAAGCCGGACTGGCTGACCACGCGACGGCGATTACCGTTGGCGTCGTAGTCGTAGATCAGGTCGAAGATCCGCTTGCCGGTGGGCACGTCGTCCTGCACCACGCGCTGCACGCGGTTGTTGCTGTCGTAGGTGGTGCGGGTGAGCAGGTGGAAGGTCTTGTTGTCGCCGTCGATGGCGGTCACGTCCTCCTTCACCCGGTTGCCCGCGGCGTCATACTCGTACAGGTACGTGCCGCCACCGACCTCCTCGACCTTCCGCACCCGCCCGTTGCGGGTGTAGCTGATCGTCTTGTCGCCCGCCGTGTAGCCGTAGGCGCCGCCGGCTGAGGTCTCCTGCTTCAGCATGCCCGACGCCGCATCGTAGACGTAGTTGCTGTCGCGGCCGCCCAGATCGTTGTGGTCGGTCACCCGACCGAACGCGTCGTAGACCCAGCGCAGGCTGTTGGTCTGCACCACGTCCCCGTCGCGATCGGTCCAGGTACCCGAGGGCGCCGCCATCGAGGTCTGTCCGGTCAGGCCGTTGGTCTCGCGGATCTTGTGGCCCTGCACGTCGTAGGCGTAGCCAGCGACCACGCCCATCGCCGTCTCGCTGCGCAGCAGCCGCTGCTGGGCGTCGTAGTCGTAGCGCTGGGTCTGGCCCAGTGCGTTGGTCACCCGCAGGCGATCGCCGTTCTGGTTCAGCACGTAGGCCTGCAGCACGGCGGACTGGCGGCCCGAGCCCGACGCCAGATAATCGCCGATCGCGGTCACGCGGCCGGCCTGATCGAAGCTCTTCGACGTGATGTAGCCCATCGCGTCCTGCGCCAGCGCTTCGTTGCCCAGCGCGTCGTAGGCGTGCCGCGTCACGTTGCCCAGTGCATCGGTCTGCGCCACCACCCGGCCGCCGGCGTCGTAGGCATACGTCGTCAGATTGCCGTTCGCATCGCGCGTGCCGGACAGCCGGCCCAACGCGTCGTAGTACCACGCATTCACCGGACGCTGCCAACTGCCGACGCCCGCCTCGTTCACCACCCACACCAGCGGCCGCGTCTCCTGCACCATCTGGTTGCGGTCGTCGAACTGGTAGTCCGTCTGGTAGCCGCGGGCATCGATGACCTGCACCACGTTGCCCCAGCGATCGAACGCCTGCCGCACCAGCGCGGTGTCGCTCGCGCTGGTGGTGTACGACGGCAACTGCACAGAGACCGCACGCCCCAACCGATCGGTCTTCGTCCACGTCACCGTGTCCAGGGCGCCCGTCGCGGTGTCGATCCACGTCATGTGCGACTCGCGCACCTGCATGCCGGCCAGGTTGTAGCCGAACTGCCGGGTGGCGCCGGTCGCGTTGTCCGACACCATGCGACCGGCGGCGTCGTAGCCGTATTGCAGGGTGCCGGACAGCAGCGCCCCGGCCTCGCCGTAAGTCTTGGTCGCGATCTCGCCGAAGGCGTTGTAAGTCACCGCCTCGGACTGGTCCGCGCCCAGCAGGGTCGCGCCATCGAGGCTGGTGCGCAGGATGCGGCTGCCGGTCTGCCGGCCCGCGGCATCGTAGGTGTACCAGCGATGCACCATCGCATCGCGCACGTCCTCCGATCCCTCCAGCCGCGACCAGGCATGCACCAATCGACCCGCGGCGTCGTACGTCGAGTAGGTGAGATTGCCCAGCGGATCGCGGCTCATCGCCGCCTGGCCGGATTTCAGGTAACGGGTGACGCTGATCTGGTCTCGGGTGTCGTCGGCCACCGCGGCGTTGCTGCCGTCGCGGCCGTTGGCGTAGCGACGCACACCGACGACATTGCCGAAGGCGTCGTAGGCCATCGTCGTGTACGGCGACCGCTGCACGTACAGACCCGCCGATGCCAGCGTGTTGGTGTTGCTTTGCTGCAACAGCGTACCGGCGTTGGACGCCAGCACGTTCCGGGCCTGTTCCTGGACCGCGACCACGTGCCCCAGCGCGTCGTAGGTCGTGGTCACGGTGCCGCTGGCATCGGTGACCGTCGTCGCCCGGTCCTCGTTGTCGTAGCCGTAGACGGTCACGGCATCGGCGGACTGCACGCCGCCAGACGTGGTCCGAAGCATGCGCACCACCGTCTCGCTGGCCTTGCGGCCCAGCACGTCGTACGTCCAGCGGGTTTCGCGATCGTAGCCGGTGGTCGCATCCCCCGCCGTGGGCAGGGTCGGCGGCGTGGTCGCGTTCACGCCCGACGTGGACACGGCACGGGCATATTCGACGACCTTGGTCGCATCGCCGGTCGCGTTGTAGTCGGTGCGGGTCACGTAGCCTTCCGCGTCGACGGTCAGCGTATTGCGCCCGGCTGCGTCGTAGAAGCGCCAGGTATCCGCCCACACCGCGTCCGCCTGGCCGGCGGTGCCTTCCAGCAGAACCGATTCGCGGACCGTCTCGCCGTAGGCGTTGTACGCGAAGGTCGTGGTCGGCTGGCCGGTGGCGAGCGTGCCAGCGGCCTTGTAGTAGCTCACCGACGACAGCAGCACCTTCGATTTGCGGCCGAGGCCGTCGTATTCAGTGGTGATCGTGCGATTGGCGGCATCGCCGGCATTGGTGCCGGCCGTGATCTCCGCGGCGGTCATCGCCTTGCCGGCACTCCAGCCAGCCGAGGTGAAAGCGGAAGCGGCCGTGTTCAGAACGGCGGCGAAACGCACGGTCGACGTCTGTTCGCCATAGGCGTTGTAGGCGTAGGTGCTGACGTTGAGCAGCGGATCGACCTCCGCCACCACGCGATCGAGCCCGTCGTAGACGCGGTAGGTGTACTGGCCCGTCGCATCCTTGACGACGACGGCACGCCCCAGGAAATCATAGGTGGTGTCCAGCGTCGGCGGATTGCCGGCATAGACGATCGCGCCGGTCGTGGGATCGACCGCGCCGGGATCCGGCAGCGTCGTCCGGGTCAGATGACCGCGCGTGTCGTAGGTGTACTGGGTGACGCGGGTGTCGCCGGTATCGGCGTTCTCGGTCTTCGTGACCAACTGGCCCAGCGCGTCGTAGGCGTAACGGGTGACGACGGCACGCGTGGTCGTGGTCAGTGCACCATAACCATCGACCGTATTCACCTGCACCTGCGGACTGATCTCCGCGACGCGGCGTCCGGCGCCATCGTACTGGTACGTCCACACGGCACCGGCACGATCGGTCCGACTGGTCATGCGACCCGCACCGTCGTAGACGAAGCTCTCGGTGTGGTTCAAGGCATCGGTGCGCGACAGCAGCCGGCCGCCGGCATCGTAGGCATTCACCAGTTTGCGGATGTCCGCGGAGGCCTGCGTCTGCGTCCAGGCATCCAGCCCCGCGGTCGTGAACGTGACGCCGGCAGGGCGATTGGCGTAGCTGCGCGATTCCACCACGCGACCGACACCGTCGTAGCGCGACTCGCTCACAGCACCGGTGGCGTCGGCGACATAACGCACCTGGTTCGCGCCATCGTAGAGATAGCGCGTCGCCCGGTACTGGGTCGCCTGGATCTGGGGATCGGTGCTCAACTGCGCCTGGATCGCAGCGACCACGTTCGCCTCGACCTGGCCTTGCGTGTAGGCGATGCCGAAACCGTAGCGCAGTTCCGCCGTGGTGCGGCCGAGGCCGTCGTACTGACGCTCGCCGACGAACCACTGGCTGCCATCGCGATCCAGCGAGAAACGCAACTGGCCGGCGGCGTCGTGGACCTGCGCCGTCGCCCGCGCCGTCGCCTCGTTGGCCGCGGTGAAGGTGGCGAAATCGGCGAGCGTCGCGGTGCCGGCGAACAGACGGCCACCCAGCGTGCCGTCCGAGGTGCTGAACACGGAGGCGTAACGGTGCGTCATCACCAGACGTCCCGCGCCATCGTAGTCCATCCGCGTGATCATGCCGGTCGTGTCGTAGACGACGCGCAACTGGTCGGCTGCGTCGTAGACCCGGTACTCCATCCGTGCCGCCGCGTTCCAGTCCAGCAGCCCGTCGAGCTGGCCTGTGGTCGTCGCATCGCTCACGTTCGCCGGCGCGAAGGCGGCGTCGAACCGACGAACGGCCACTGCACGTCCCATCCCGTCGTACCACGTACGGGCATACGCACCTGCGGCATCGATCGTGTAGACGACGCGACCGGCGGCGTCGTAGACGCGGCGCTCGCTCTGCGCGTTGGCGGCATGCGACGTCGCGAACGACACGAAATCGCTCTCGACGGCGGTCCCCGCGCCGAGTTTTCCGATCAGCGTGGTATCCAGGCTCATCAGGTCAGTGAACGCCCGAGTGTTCAGCACCCGGTTCGCACCGTCGTAGCTCGTCTCCGCCACGCTCGCCGTGAACGGGAACACCGTAATGTCGCCGATGCCCCGCAGCACGAAGCGCTGGCGACCCGCGGCATCGTAGACATACATCCGCAGGTCGTCGGTCGCGCTCCACGTGACCAGCGTGTTGAGCTGGTCGACCGTCGTGGCATCGCTCAGGCCTGTCGTCGACAACTTGACGACCATGGTCCGGGTCACGCTCACGCGGCCCGCACCGTCGTACCAGGTCCGGGTATACGCACCCGTGCCATCGATCGCGTAGGTCAGTCGGCCCGCGGCGTCGTACACCCGCCGCGTGCTCTGCACGTTGCCGGCATGCGACGATGCAAACGCCGCGAAATCGCTCTCGACGGCGGTCCCCGCGCCGAGTTTTCCGATCAGCGTGGCATCCAGGCTCATCAGATCGACGAATGCCCGGGTGTTCAGCACCCGGTTCGCACCGTCGTAGGTGGTTTCCGCCACGCTCGCGGTGAACGGGAACACCGTGATATCGCCGATGCCCCGCAGCACGAAACGCTGGCGACCCGCGGCATCGTAGACGTACATCCGCAGGTCATCGGTCGCCCCCCACACCAGTTGCGTGCTGACCTGCGCCGACGTGGTGGCGTCGCTCAATCCGGCCGTCGACAGCTTCGCCACGAGCGCGCGGGTCACGCTCACGCGGCCGGCCTGGTCGTACCAGGTTGCGCTCACGCCGCCGGTCCCGTCGATCACGAAGACCTGCCGGCCTGCCGCGTCGTAGATCCTGCGCTCGCTCTGCGCTGTCGCGGCATTGGCCGCCGTGAACGTCGCGAAGTCCGCCTCCGCCGCCGTGCCGCTGCCCAGCTTGGCAATCAGCGCCGCGTCCAGCGTCATCAGCTCCGCGAAGGTGCGCGTCAGCAGCACGCGGTCCGCGCCGTCGTAGCGGGTCTCCGTGATCGCGGCCGTGAACGTGGCGGCCGTGGGGTCGCCGACTGTCTGCAGCGTATACCGCAAGCGGCCTGCGCCGTCGTAGACGAACATGTCAAGATCGTCGGTCGCGCCCCACTGGTTCATCGCGTCGATCTGCGCCACCGTCATGCCGTCGGTGATCGACGCAGGATTCAGGGGCTTGATCATCGACCGCTTGACGGAGACACGACCGGCCGCGTCATACCACACCGCGCTGTAGCTGCCCGTTCCCTCGATTGTGTAGCGCAGTTGGCCCGCCGCGTCGTGGACGTAACGGACGTTCTCGTCCGACGCGGCGGCGGTCACCGTGATCGAAGCCGGCGTCGCCCCTGCCGTCAGCGTGGTGCGCAGGGAGGGGGCCAGCGCGATGCGGTTGACGTAGCGCGTCTGCCGCGTGATCCGCCCGCCGGCGTCGTAGACCTGTTCGACCACGTCGCCCGCGCCATCGATGCGGAAGCGTTCGCGGCCGTTGGTGTCGTAGACCCGGTACTCCGTTTCGTCGAGGGCATCGTTGGCCAGGGACTGCGACTGGATCGCCGTGGCGATGTCCGCCTCCGACGGCGTCGCGCCCAGCGTGGTCGTGTTCAACGCCTTCGCGTAGCGTCGGGTCATCGTCACCCGGCCATTGAGGTCGTAGGCCGTCTCGGCGACGTCGCCCGTCCCGTCGAGCACGAACCGCAGCCGGTCCGCGGCGTCGTAGGCATAGCGCGTGACCCGGCCGCTGGCATCGGTCTTCGACACGACGTTGTCGTTGGCGTCGTAGACATAGGTCGTGGTCAGCGCAAGCGTGCCCGGGGCCACCGTCTCGCCGGTCCGACGGCCGTAGCCGTCATAGGCGTAGCTGGTGGTCGTCGCGTTGGCGGTGTTCGCGCCTTCGGTCACGCTCAGCTGGCGACCGTCGCGATCCCAGGTGTAGGTGGTCTTCAGCGCCAGCCCGGAGGGATCGCGCACGACCTCTGTCAGCTGCCCGTTGCGGTCGTAGGCCATCGTGGTGGCACGACCGCTCGCGTCCGTGACCCGGACCTGCCGGCCCTGTGCGTCGTAGACCGTGGTCGTGACGAGATTGAGCTTGCCCGCGCCCGGATCCTCGGTGCGCGTCAGCATGCGGCCGACCGCGTCGTACGCGTATTCCACCCGTCGTCCGGTCGCATCGACCGTCGCCGCCAGCAGGCCGCGGACGTCGTACTCGTTGGTCAGCACCTTGCCCAACGCGTCGGTCTGCGTGATCACATGGCCGTCGAGATCGTATGCCGTGCTCGACACCGCGGTACCGCCACCCGGCAGCGGCTGCCGCACTTCGATCGTCTGGCCGAAGCGATTGAATTTGGTCGTCACCACCAACCCTTCGGGCGTGGTCATGACGATGCTGCGATCGGTGTCGCTATAGACCCAGCTTGTGGTCGCACCGCGCGCATCGGTCGTGGTCAGCACCCGGTCGAACGCATCGTAGGTGCTCGACACGGTTTCGGAACGGCTGACGCCCAGCACCTGCGTCACCTGCACCTGGCGGCCGCGACGGTCGTATGCGTACTGCGTCACCGTCCCGCGCGCGTCGGTGGCTGTCGCCATGCGCCCGAACGCATCGTAGGTCCAGCTCTGGCTGCGCGTCAGCGTGCCCGCGGTGTCGGTCGTACCGGTAAGCTGGCCGCGCACGTCGTAGCTGCGGCTCTGCGTCCGCAGCAGCGCGTTCGCGAGCGTCCAGTCCTGCACCTGAGCTTCTTCGCCGAACGCGTTGTAGCCATAGGTCGTCCGGTAGCCTTCCGCATCGATCCGCTCGGTCAGCAGGCCACGCTGGTCGTAGCGCAGTTGCAGGCGGCTGTCGGTACTGCCGATCGCTGCCAGGGTCGCGATCGCGGTCTGCACGCTGGCGCGGCTGCCGGGCGTCGCGATCGTGATGCGCCCGGTGTAGGCGATCACGTCGGTCACTTCACCGAACGCGCCGTAGCGTGTTTCCGTCACTTCGCCGGCGCCGTTCTGCAGACCGGCACCGTCCTTCACGCCCCGGACGACGAAGGTCGGGCGTCCGGCGTTGTCGTAGAACGTCCAGGTCTTGTTGCCCTGGGCGTCGATGCTCTCGATGCGGCGCCCCAGCAGGTCGTAGTCGTGGCGCACGCCGTACTGTGCGTAGACCGCATCCAGCGTGGCCGACGACAGGGTCGGATCGTCGAGCGTCTTGCCGGGAGTGAGCGCCTGCCTCGCCTTGATCGCGTTCTCGCTCGAGATTTCGCCGATCACGTTGCCGAACACGTCGTAGCGCAGATTGTTCTCGCGCACCTCGGTCGTTCCGTACCCGCTTTCCGTCCGCACCAGCCGACCGGCTTCGTCGTACGAGTACCGGGTCACCGTGCCTTCCGCATTCAGTTCGGTCTGCAACTGGCCCAATGCGTTGAACGTGCGCTGGGTCAGGCGGTATGCCTCGGTCGGCGCACCCGTGGTCGCCAACGTCCGTAGCGTCGACAGGCTCTCGGTGCCCGCCAGGCCCGTCAGCTTCTTCGCGTAGGCCTTCACCGCGCGCTGGTTCGACGCCTCGTCGTAGATCGACTCGGTGAAGTAGCCTTCGGCATCGACCGTGCCGACTTCGCGACCCTGACCATCGTAGAGATGACGGGTGGCGAGATCGCCGGTCGTCGCGATCGTCGCCAGCGTGGTCTTCAACGTCGCGAGGTCGGTCACGTTCGGATTCGCCAGCACGGTCACGTACCGCACCGTCTTCACCACCCGGCCCACCAGATCGTAGAGCGTCTCGGTGACGTAACCCTTCGCGTCGATCGTCGCGCCCACCCGGCCGACGCTGTCGTAGAGGAAGCGCGTGGTGCGAGCGGTACCGGCGGTGCCTGCACCATCGGTCACGTTGACCTGGAGCAGGCGATCGGCTGCGTCGTAGGTGTAGGTGGTCTTCTGCGTCTGGCTGTTGTCCGCGCCGACCACGGTTTCCGTCGCCAGTCGACCGGCATTGTCGTAGGTCTTCTGGGCTGTACGGTCGTGGGCCGCGTCGGTCGGCACCCAGGCCTGCCCGGCGATCAGCGCCGGCGACGTCGCCGCATACACCAGCGCGTTCTTGACCACGGCACCGCCCGACAACCACGTCGTCGTGTCCACGCGCGTCGCATAACCGATCGTCTGCACGACACGGCCGACGCTGTCGTACACCGTCTGCGTCACCGCGCCGGTTCCGTCCACGGTCGCCACCAGTCGACCATCTTCGTCATAAAAGAGGTACGTCCGCGCGCCGGAGGCATCCTGGCTCGCGCGAAGGCGGCCGGTGTTGTCGTAGAAATACTGCGTGGTGCGCGTCACCGTCGCGCCGGTCGCTGCGTTGGCTTCGCTGAACGAGACCATCTGGCCGGCGGCGTTGCGTGCTTCCGTCCGCACCATGCCGGTGTCGGACGTGACCCGGATCTGGTTCGAGGAATCGACGTAGACATACGTCGTCAGCACCGTCGCCGCATCGTTTGCCGCCACCCAGTTGGCATACGCCGTCGCATTCGCCGGGTTGTTCCGGTCCGGTGCCGCGGACGTCGCGTAGCTCCGACGGATCACGTCTGTCAGCCGACCCATGCCGTCGTAGACGTAGTTGACCACCTCGCTGGTCTCCGGGGGCGTGCCGCCGAGCGCGCGCGTCGTGCCGTGCACGGTGATCTGCTGCCGCAGCAGGCCCTGCCCGTCGTAGACGAAGGTCGTCAACGAGGTGGCGGCATCGAACACACCGTTACCGTTGACGTCGTTGCCGACGCTCGCGTAGCGCACGGTCTGCGACAGTCGGCCCTTGGCGTCGTAATCGTAGGTCGTCAACTCGCTGTTCGCCCGGCGCATCGCGGTGGCATTGGTCGCCCACGCGTTCAGCGACGACTCGTCGAAGATGCCGCTGTAGGTCGCACCCGTGTAGCGACGTTCGCTCGCCGCCTGACCGATCCCGTTGCCACTGGTCGCATAGGCGAGTTCGCGCACTTCACCCGCGGCGTTCACGACGAAACGCAGGCGATTCTGCGTGTCGTACACGTAGGTCGTGGTCAACGCGCCGTCGGGCTGGTTCGTGCCGCCGGTGTGGTTCGGATCGAGTCCGTCGGCATCCGCCACCGTGTAGCGGATCTCGGTCACGACCTGGTTGGCGCTGTTGTAGGCCCAGGTGACGGTATTGCCCAGCCTGTCGCGCTGCAGCGTCCGGTTGCCGTTGGCGTCGTAGGTGTAGACCGTGTCGATCTGGGTCGTGGTCGTCGTGTTCTGGCTGTCGCCGGCCACGCTTACCCGGACCAGGTTGTCCGAGGTGTCGTAGGTGTAGGTGGTGATCTGGCGCTGGCCGTTGAGCGTCGGCTCCAGCACGGCGGTCAACCGCTTGTTCGCATCGTACTGGTACGTCCACGTGCGCCCGGCACCGTCGACCACGTCCGTCGAGCCCGTGCCGTAGGTGAAGGTCATCGTCTGCGACGCCCCGTCCCCGGCATTGCCCTGCGTCACCGTGCTGATGCGGTAGCCGCTGGCACCGTCCGACTCGTAGGTGTAGGCCACCGTCACCCCGTCGCTGGTCGATACGCTCGCGATCCTCAGGTCGGTGGGCTCCGCGGTGACGTAGGCGTAGGTCGTCTTGAACAGCTTGCCGTCGTTGGCCGACGCGGTGGCGTTCCACGTGTTGTCCGCAGACTGGTCCGGCGTCAGGTCGGTGAGCACCGAGGCCAGTCGGCCATAGCTGTCGTACTGGTAGAACACCTGCGACAGCAGTTGGCCGCCCTCGCGCGTCGAGACCGAGGCCAATTGCGTGGTCGTGCCGTTGTAGCCGAAGACGATCGCATCCGCCGTCGTCCCAGTCCCATCGACCGAACGCACCTCGCTGATGCGGTTGTACGCGTCGTAGATGATGTCGAATTCCGCAGGGCTGGTGCCGTCCGAACGCAGGTCGCGGATCCGGGTCAGACGCCCCTTGAGCGTCGCATCGGCATGGTCCGCGTACTGCTCCTCTCGCCGCGTGCTGCCTTCGGTGTAGGTCCAGGTACCGGCGTTCCAGAGCAGAGTGTCGTGCGCGCCGTCACCATCGGTCGACTGGTACACACCCGTGGTCGACACGTAGGAAAAGACCTGTGCCTGCCCATCGCCGGTGTACAGCGTCATCTTGCTGCCGGCCTGGTTCAGCGTTCCGGTGGTCAGCGCCACGTTGCGCTCGAATCCCGTCACCCAGCCGTCCTGGCCCGCGCCGGTCACCGTGCCGCGGCTGTTGTAGGTGCGCTGGAAACTCGCGCTGAGGCCGCGGACCAGCAGGCTCTCATCGAGGTTCTGCAGCACGAGGTTGCCGGTCGCCGCGTTGACGTACTGGCCGCCGCGCAGCTGGCCGAGTCCGGCCGTACCGCCCGAGGCGCCGCCCAGCGCGGTGATGGAAGTGTTGAACAGCCCGAGTCCCGTACCGGTGTAGACAGCGACCATTGCTCTGACCCTTGATGGCAAAAGGAAGGGGCGAAGTCCGCCCCGGATCGATGCAGTACTGATCCGCCGGCGCCGGAATTTGTTTAGGGGCAGTCGCACGCCCGGGACGACAGGCGTCCGCCGGACGAATGCAGAGAGGATCGGATCGCGGCCGGAAAGCCGCGGAATGCGCCGTCAACGCTCGTCGCGCAGGGCCTGTCGGAGTCGGGTCAACGCTTCGCGGTGGAGCTGGGATACCCGCCCCTTGGTGACCGCCATGTCTTCGGCGATGTCGCGGAACGGGACATGGTCGAAATAGTGCGCGACGACCAACGTGCGCAGTCGTTCGGGCAGGCGCTGGACCGCCGCCTGCAGCCGCGTGCCGGTCTGGTCCCGGCGAACGAAAGCATAGCCATCGCCGCCCTCGTCCGCCGCGTGTTCCAGCAGGAAGCCCAGGCCGAGGCCGACGACGGCCTGGACCACGCTGTCGAACGGATCGCCATCCTCGTCGTGGAGGTCCCGCAGGCGTTCCGCGTGGCGCCGATCCTCGCCGGGCAACCCGCGCTCACGCAGCATCGCGCGCACGCCGTTGAACACCGCGCCACGCACGCGCGGGCGGGCGAAGGCACGGAAGTCGACCCCCCGTCCCGGCTCGTAACGACCGATCGCCTCCAGCATGCCCAGCTTCGCGTTCTGGACGAAGTCATCGCTGTCGAGGCCGTAGATCCCGACCCGGCGATAGACGCTCTTGCCCACCGCAGTGGCCCACGGCAAATGCAGGGTCACGATGCGGTCGCGGGCGACCAGATCGGCGTGCTCGCGATAGCGACGCCAGAGTTCGGCTTCGTCGCAGGGAATGTCCGCGGCCAGCGCCATGCGTCAGTTCCAGTAACTGTTGAGCAACGCGCGCGACACCAGCACCCAGCCGTCGATCAGGATGAACAGCAGCAGCTTCAGCGGCAGGCTGATCGTGGCCGGCGGCACCATGATCATGCCCAGCGACATCAGCACCGCGCCGACGACCAGGTCGATCATGAGGAACGGCAGGAAGATCACGAAGCCGATCTGGAAGGCGGTCTTCAGCTCGCTCAACAGGAAGGCCGGCGCAAGGTGGCGGATCGCGATGTCGTCCACTCTGGTCGGAGGCGGTGCATGCGCCATCTCCAGCACCGCCCGAAGGTCGGACTCCCGGGTCTGCCGGATCATGAAGGCACGAAGCGGCACGCTGCCGCGATCAAGCGCCTGCTGGGTATCGATCCGGCCGGCCAGGTAGGGTTCGAGCGCGACCTTGTTGGCTTCGTCGAATACGGGCGCCATGGTGAAATAGGTCAGGCAGACCGAGAGCGCGACGATCACGCTGTTCGGCGGCGTCTGCGGCAACCCCAGCGCGTGCCGCAGCAGCGACAGCACGATGACGATGCGGGTGAACGCCGTCATGCCGATGAGCATCACCGGAAGCAGCGACAGCAGCGACAGTGCGATGAAATTGCGCAGGATCGGCGAATAATCCTGGTGCAGCGCCTCGCCCACGAGACCCGCGGCATCCGCGGCCATGGCCGTGCCTGCCGACAGCAGCAGCGCCGCGGCGACGCACGCGCGCCAGCGGCAGCGGGTGGCAGGCACGGGATTCGGCACTGGATCAAGCGTGGTCATCGACACTCCCGGGCGAGACATCGTCCAGCGGATGAAGGCGGGTGGAAGGCGCGAGCGACTCCACGAGCAGGAAGCTGCGCTCGCCATCGCGGATGCGATGGATCGTGGTCCGCGGCCCGACCCGCAGCGATCGTTCCAGGCGCAGCGGCGCACGTCCGTCGCCGGCGGCAGGCGGTGCCACGATCCAGCGATCCAGCCATCCCTTCGCCCGGGCGAAGCGCAGCACGGCGACCAGGAGCGCGAGCAGCAGCACGGTGACGACCAGCGCACCGAGTGCGGGCGAACCTGTCGCCCCGCCTTCGCTGCGGTAGGGAATCGGCACGTCGCGCGCGCCGTGAATCACCGGTGCCGCCTGCGGCTTCGCATCGATCGACGATGGTCCCGCGGTCTGACTCATGCGACCTCGAGGATGCGGATGCCGAAATGGTCGTCGACCGCGAGCAGTTCGCCTCGCGCAACCGGCCGGCCATCGATCATCAGCGTGAGCGGCGCTTCGAGCGACTCGTTCATCCGGACGATGTCGCCCGCCGCCAGCGAGAACAGGCGTTCGACCGAGAGCGTGACCGTGCCCACCTGCGCAGTCATCGAGACCTGGACATGGCCGATCAGGCCGATGTCGCGGGCCGGGGCGGCCGCGGTGGCGGAGTCCTGCGTGGGGTCCTTTGCAAGCGTCGTCTTCATCATGGCGTGTCTCCGGTCGGGCGAAGTTGGGTGACTTTGAGGGCGCGATGTGCGCCGTCCGCGACCAACGCACCGGCGAGCACCGCCTGTCCGCGATCGGCGACCAGGCGCAGGCCTGCACTCAGCGGGATCGCGGTACGGATGACGTCGCCCGGCGCGAACGCGAGCGACTCCGCGAGCGGAACGCGGCCAAGATCCAGCACTGCATCGAACGTGGCGTCGACTGTCGTGATCGCGTCGCGGCGCGCGGTCAGCGGCGCGACATCGAGGTCGACCGACGGCGCAAACTGCTTGCACAGGGCCGCGTTGAAACGCAGTTCGAGCATCTGCGCACCGATCGTCACCAGGAATCCCGCGGCACCGTGGCGGGCGCCGATATCCGCGGGCGGCGGCAATCCGTCGAGACGGGTCCAGCCTCCGGTGGCGACGGACAGGCAAGCGCGCGCAAACGCCTCCAGCGCACGACGACCGATGCCGGCGGACAGACCGCTGGCATCGTCCTCGGTCGTACCTGCGAGCAGCGCGCCCAGGCGTTCAAACGTGCGCCCGCCGATGCGCAGCGAGAGCCGCGCATCGCCGTCGACGGCGACGTACCAGACGTTGCCGGCATCGACCGCGTCGGGCCGATGTACACCGAGTGTTTCGACGACCACGGTCGCACAGGTCGTGGGCACCGCCCACTGCGCCAGCCAGCCGGCAGTGCGTTCGGCGACGACACGACGCAGGATCTCGGTCCGCGCTGCGCCCTGCCAGCGCAAGGGCATGACCTCCATCAGCCGCCCCGGGTGCTGTTGTAGAGCTGGTCCAGCATTTCGTTGCTGACGCTCATCACCCGAGAGCTGGCCTGGTAGCCACGCTGGATGACGATCATGTCGGCGAATTCCTGGGTCAGATCGACGTTCGACATTTCCAGACTGCCGCCGGCGATACGGCCGAAGCCGTCGCTGGTCGGACGCCCCAGGGTGCGCTCGCTGACCGTCGCGCCGGAAATCAGGCGACCGCCATCGAGGTGCAACGCGCTTTCGTTGGGGAAGCGTGCCAGGGCCAGCTGCGGGCCGCTGCGACGTTCGGAAGCCGAATAGACCAGTTGCAGGATGCCCTTCTCGTCGAACGAGAGCGACGTCAGGCCGAGCACGCCATGGCCATCATCGACCCGCGATGTCAGGTTGCTGGGCGTGGAAGCCAGCGACCTCATGCCGTCGAGCGCGCCGGGCGTGCCGAAATTGAACACGATCGCCTGGGTACCACCGGCGATGGGCAAGCTCGCGGTGATCTTGTCGTAACCCGCCACGAGCAGACCGCTCGCGTCGAACCGCACCTCGCCACTGGCGATCTGGACGTTGGATTCGTTGGTGATCTTCACCTGGAAGATGCCGGAACTGCTGTTGGTGAAGGTGACGGTCAGTGCATGCACGCCACCGGAGGCGTCGTACACATTGATGGCGTTCACCGCCGTGGTGGTCGAGGTGCCGGCGATGTTGCCGGCGAGATGCACGCCGGTGGTCGCCACTCCGGGGATCGAGCGGTAGTTGTCGTAGTCGATCGGCACCAGGCTGCCGGTGGCATCGAACGCCATCACGCGATACCCGTTGGCGGAGTCGACAAGCAATCCTTCGTTGTTGAAGCGGAACTGGCCCGCTCGGGTGTAATGCACGTTGCCGTCGGGATCGGTGAGGATGAAGTAGCCCTCGCCATCGACGGCGACGTCGGTGTCGTTGCCGGTCTGGCGGATGTCGCCGGACTGGGTCCGCAGGCCCTCGCTGCCGATCCGCACGCCGCGCCCGCCGCTGACGTTCGAGAAGAAGGCATCGCTGCCGCGGAAACCCGGCGTGTTCATGTTGGACACGTTGTTGCTGACCGTGTTCAGGCTCCTGGAGAAGCTGAAGAGGCCGGACAGGCTGTTGTAGAGCGCTTGGAACATGGCGTTGTCCTCTTGGGATCAGGGTTTGACGAGGGAAACCTGGGACAGGCGCACGCCGGTCTGCAGTTGTCCGGTCGTACCGAGGACCGTGAGCTGCGCGCCGTTCGTGTTGAATTGCACCGCGGTCACCGTGCCGCTGAACGGCACCGCGAGCCCGGCGACATCGACCTGGCGATTGAGCAGCGACACTGCCTGGATAGTCGCGGTCATCGACAGGAGATCCGTGGTGTTCTGGCTGGTCTGGCGGGACTGTTCGAGCGAGGTGAACTGGGCGAGCTGGGCGAGGAACTCGCGGTTGTCGACCGGCTCCAGCGGGTCCTGGAACTGGAGCTGGGTCAGGAACAGGCGGATGAATTCCTCCTGGCTGATGTTGCTGTTGCTGGACGTCCCGGTGCTCTGGGCGTTGAAGACGTTGCCGATGGCGTCAACGGGCATCGATCACTCCCGGGGTTCGTGGAAAGGACGGGCCTGCGCATCGCGCCAAAGCTCGCGGCCGTTGACGACGATGCGTTCGAGGACGATGCCGTCGGCCGTCGCGGCGCGATGCAGCACATCGGCCATGCGGCGCGCATCGTCGGGATCGAGTCGGTAATCACGCAGCCAGAGCGACGGAGGCCGACCCGTGCGCTGGATCCAGCCGACCCAGCGGGCCAGCCAGTTCGCGGCATCCGCCGGCGTCCCGGCATGCGATGCCGCGACCCCGTCGGACGCCTCCATCTCGTCCTGCCTCGGCACGAGCAGCGCGGGTGCCTGCATCTCGATGACCGCGGTGCCCTCGCCTGCCGCGACACCATCGGCGAGCCGCGCGATCTCCGGCACCGAGGCGCGGGCAGCCACGCGAGCATCGTCGGAGACCGCCATCGCCGCATCGAGGACGGATGGCGGAACGAATCCCGTCGCGGCTTCCGACAACTGCGCCAGCGTACCCACGGCACGCAGCCGCAACGGCACGATCACGATGTCCTGTCCGCTGCCTGTCGCAGTGAAGTGCAGCTCCGCATGCCACCACGTACCGGCGACGGACACGCGATCCCCCGGTCCTGCAGGCAGTGCAGATACGTCGGGGGGCGACAGCGCATGCAGTCCGGTCGTGGGAGAGCACCCGTTCGGAACGTTCATGCCCGCAACATGCGCACCACAAGGCACTTCGCCGGGCCTCCACGTGGAAGATGCGGGCACGCTGCCGGCAAGCTGCGGCACGGAAATCGCGGGCATCGCCTCGGAAGCGACGCTTGCGCTTGGCACTGCCGGCGCAAGCCACGCCGCGTTCCCCGGGAATGCCGACGGGAGCGCAGTCCCGGGAGCGAGCGGAATCATCGGCACGGCTGCGCCCGCCTCCACAGCGATGGTCCCGGGTGCAGGTGCCCCCGGTTCCGGTTCGGTGCCGCTCGACGGTGATGCCATCCCGCCAGACAGCGCCCACGGGAGGAACGCAGGAGCAGACGTCGAAGCGTTCTCCTTCGATGCCGACAGCGTCGGCGAGCCCGGCGGTGCGGAAAAGGCAGGGAGGCGGTCAATCATCGGCCTGGACTCCACCGCCGGCGGCGACCAACGACGCCATCCGGTCGAACATGCGTTTCTCCTCCAGGTCGGCGGCTTCGGCGGAAAGACGGGCTTGCCGGGTCTCGGCCACGCGGACATCGGCGCGCGCACGCAGATGCGCGGCGCGCGCGTCATCGTGTCGCTGTTCGCAGGCCGCCAGAGCGTCGAGCCGATCGCGCACATCGTCGAGGGCGCGCGTCTCGCAGGCCGCGACGCGTTGCAGCAGGCCAAGATCGACGTTCGGCGCCGACAACAAGGCCTCGCGATGCCGGGCAACCCCTGCCGCGACCGACTGCGCCTCGTCGCGACGAGCACCGGCTTCGTGAAGCTCTGCCGCGACGGCGATGCGGTCGCGCTCGGCCAGGGCTTCGCGGAACGCGCGCCAGCGCAACAGGGTGGACACCGCCGCAAGCGCCGTGTCGCTCATGCGCCACCTCCGGCCCGCAATGCAGCGGCGAAGCGGCGCCCGGTGTCCGCGGACGGCGTGAAATCGCGGGGATCCTGCTGCAACACGGCCTCGATCGGCGCCTGCACGTCGATGGCCGCATCCAGCGCGGGATTCACGCCGCGCTGATGCGCCCCGAGTTCGATCAGGTCGCGCGAGGCCGCATACACCGCCATCTGCTTGCGGACATCGCGCGCCACGGCCTGTGCCTGCGGCGACGCGACCTGCCCCATCAGGCGACTCGCACTGTGGAGGACGTCGATCGCCGGGAAATGGCCGCGGGCCGCCAGCGTGCGGTCGAGCACGATGTGCCCGTCGAGGATCGCCCGCATGTGGTCGGCGACCGGCTCGTTCATGTCGTCGCCTTCGACGAGCACGCTGTAGATGCCGGTGATCGCACCGCCGGAACGCAACCGCCCGCAGCGCTCGAGCAGCGTCGGCAGGCGACTGAAGACGGAAGGCGTGTAGCCGCGGAACGTCGGCGGTTCGCCGATCGCCAGGCCGATTTCGCGCTGTGCCATCGCGAAGCGGGTCATCGAATCGACCACGAGCAACACCGAGCGGCCACGATCGCGGAAATATTCGGCGATCGCATGCGCCGCATGCGCCGCATGGGTGCGGACCAGCGCCTGCGCGTCCGAGGTCGCGACCACCACGACCGACCGCTTGCGGCCTTCCGGGCCCAGGGCGTGTTCGAGAAATTCGCCGACCTCGCGTCCGCGCTCGCCGACGAGCGCGAGCACGGTCACATCGGCGACGACCTGGCGCGCCAGCATGCCCAGCAGGGTGCTCTTGCCCACGCCGCTGCCAGCCAGGATCCCGACACGCTGGCCGATGCCCAGCGTCAGCAATCCGTCGATCGCGCGCACGCCGGTGTCCAGCGCGGTGTCGATCGGCACCCGGTCGAGCGGATTGATCGGCGCACGGTGCAGCGGGTATGCCGCATCGAACGCGATCGACGGGCCCTCGTCGAGCGGGCGACAGAAGGCATCGACCACCCGGCCCAGCAGGGCCTCGCCCACGGGCACCGCGAGCGGCCTGCCGGTCGGACGGATGAGGCTGCGCGTGGAGATCCCGGCGAGATGCGCGTACGGCATCAGCAGCACATGTTCGCGTCGGTAACCGACGACCTCGGCCGGGAAGGTGGCGCCGGAACCGTCCGCGGCCTCGATCTCGCACAGCTCGCCCAGACGCGCATCGGGGCCCGCGGCCTCGATCACCAGGCCGTTGCAGGAGACGATCCGGCCCAGCGCCCGCCCCGCGGGAAGGCGAGCGATGCCGGCCTGCAGGCGATCGGCGAACGACGTCATGCGTGCTCCGTGCCGTCCGGCGGCGCAAGTGCGTCGAGCAACGCCTGCTTCAATGCGTCCAGCCGCTGTTCCAGCGCGCTTTCGTACACGCCGGAGGCGCTCTCGATCCGGCAATGCAGGGGGCCAAGCCGGGCGTCGCCTTCGATGCGCAATGCGTCCGCGGACGCCTCGGGCAAGGCGTCGCGCACGGCGGTCAACGCATCGGGCCTGACGCGCAACACCGCCGGTCGCGTCTGATGTGCGGCGAGTGCGGCCCGGCAGGCATCGACCACCCGCGCGCCGTCGCAAGCGACCTCGCCCACCAAGCGCACGGTGGCGGCGAACACCGCCTCCACCACGAGCGGTTCGTTGCGTCGGTCCAGCGCGGCGATCTCGTCGGGCAAGGCCGCAACCAGCGCTTCGAGCCGCTGCACGGCGCCGGCGAGGCGCTCGGTCTCGCGGCGATGTGCGTCCCGTGCCGCCGCCTCGGCGGCGCGGGCACGCGTCTCGATGCGAGCCTCGGCCTCGCGAAGCCCTGCGGCCAGCCCTTCCTCGCGCGCGGCGTCGAGCACGCGCTTGCGCTCCGCCTCCAGCAACTGGCGCGGATCGGGCGCGGGCGGTACCGCCTGCGGCGCGGGCACGGCCGGCCGCGGACGCAGCAGTTCGCCGAGACCGATGATCCGCGCGTCGTCGCCCACGCGTTCGAAACGCGCACCGCTCATGCAGCCTCCCGGTCGTCGAGCAATGCCATGGCCTCGGCCTTGAGTGCATCGGCCAATCGCGGCGGCAGCACCGGCAACACGAGCAATTCCCGCCGCACGTCGACCGCGACCGATGGATCGAGCAGGGCGAGACAGAAGTTGCGGTCCAATCCCGGCCACGCGGCGAGCGCACGTGCGAACCACGCCGGAGACAGACGCTGCGAGAGCGCCACGAGTTGTTCGAGATCGGGCGAATTGCGCGCGGTCAGGCCCAGCACTTCCTCCGCGAGCAGTTCGTCGGCCAGTTCAGCCACGGGCCAGGGCATGGCATCGAGTTCGGCGATCAACCGGCGCAGTGGCGCAGCGGCGGCGCGCGGCAGCCGCGCGAGCAGCCGGCGGCGATCGTCACCCCGCAGCGTGCACAGCAGCAGCGCCGCCTTGCGCTGCCCGGGCGTGGTCGCGGTCGTCGTCATGGCGGCGTGCCCTCCGCCAGCCACGCGCGGAGCTTGCCGAGCACGGCCTCGCGTTCGGCGGCCGCAAGCCGCGCGGGGCGACGCTGCAGACCGAATCCCAGGATCAGGCCCGAGAGCAGACCGACCGCCACGAGCAGCGCCATCTTCGTCCACGCCGGCCATGCAACGGCCTCGAACCCGATCCGGACCGGCGTGCGCGCATCGTCGCGCGCCGCCGTCGCGACGGGGGCGCCAGCCGCACCGCCACGCTCCGCATCGCGTCCGAGCCGCGAGATCTCGAGCCGATCGCCTCGGGCTTCGTCCAGGCCCGCCGCTGCCGACACCAGCGGTTCGATCCGCTGCAGCTCACTGTCGTCGACACCGACGGGCAGCACCACCGCCACCGAAATGCGCTCGATCCTGCCCGGCGCCGCGGCGGTTTCCTCTCGCACCGTGCCATGGCGGTATTCGACGTCCTCGCCGCCACCCGCAACCTCTCCGGTCGCGTCCTCGCGCGGACCCACCCGCTTGCGCACGACGACCGCATCGTCGGTCATCGGCCTTTCGTCCACACGGCGCACGGCATCGAAGTTCATGCGCACGTCGACCGACACGCGGTAATCGTCACGATCCAGCGCCTGTCCCAGCAGTTCGGACACGCGCGACTGGATCCGCGCTTCGACCCGCGCGGCTTCGTCGTCACGGGCCTCGAAACTCTGTGCAGCGGCGCCCTCGCCGCCCGCGACGAGATTGCCGGCGGCATCGACGATGCTCACCTGTTCCAGCGCCAGCCCCTCGACCGCGCCGGCAACGAGACTGCGGATGCCGCGGATCTGCCGCGGGCCCAGGCGTTCGCCCGGCCGCAGGCTGAGCGCCACGGAAGCCTTCGATTGCTCGCGGTCGCCGACGAACAGTCCCGGCCGGCGGATGCTCAGATGGACGCGGGCGTTCTCCACGCCGGGCAACGCGTCGATGGTGCGCTCGATCTCGCCCTGCAGCGCGCGCTGGTAGTTCACCCGCTGTGCGAATTCGGTGACGCCGAAATCGGAATCGTCGAACAGCTCGAAGCCGACCGCGCCGCCACGCGGAATGCCTGCGGAGACCAGTCGCATCCGGGTTTCGTAGAGCACGTCTTCAGGCACTTCGATGCCGGCACCGCCGTCGACGATGGCGTGCGGCACCTTCCATTCGTCCAGCGCCTTCACGATCTCGGCTGCATCGGCTTCCTTGAGTCCGCCGAACAGCAACTGCTGCCGGGGCGTGGCGAGCCACCACACCGCGGCGACGGAAAACGCGAGGATCGCGACGAGGCCGGCGACGAGGCCGATCCGCGCACTGCGTTCAAGCGAATGAAAGAATTTGATGAGCGTCATGTTTCCATATCCTGGGGGCGCGAAAGCGCCGCCGCGAGGCGGCGACCGTCACGTCCGTCACAACTGCATGCGATTGAGTTCCTGGTACGCCTCGACCAGCCGGTTCCTCACCTCGACCGCCAGCATCAGGTCGAGGCGCGCGCGCTCCATCGCGATCATCACGTCGTGCAGGGGCACGTTCTCGCCAGCGGCAAGTGCGCGCACGGCGTCGTCCGCCGTGCGCAGGCTGGCATCGACGCGCTCAAGTCCCTTGCCGATCGTCGACAGGAAATCGACGTCACCGACACCCGTCGCCGCGATGCGATCCGGGGCGACGATGTCGCCGGACAATGACAGGCCACCGAGCGCCGTGATCGGTTCGATGGCCATCACTTGCCTCCGATCTCGAGCGCGCGCGCATGCATGCCGCGCAGGAAATTGAACGCCCGCACATCGGCTTCGTAGCCGCGACTGGCCGTCATCAGCGTGGTCATCTCCTGGACGAGATCGACCGCGGGATAGCGGACCATGCCGTCGGCGCCAGCCATCGGATGGCCGGGATCGTAGACCTGGCGGACCTCGGCCACGCCGGCGTCCAGCGCCGCGCTGGCGAAATCCGGAGCGCCGCGGACATGCCAGAGCGTGCCGGAGGCACCGGGCGCGATCGGCGTATTGGCATTGGCGATGTTGCGGCTCGCGGCTTCCAGACGCAGCCGTTCGTAGTCCATGCCACCGCGGGCGGCTTCGA
Organism: Lysobacter sp. DMC104; assembly: GCF_056313665.1. Lineage (NCBI taxonomy): Bacteria > Pseudomonadati > Pseudomonadota > Gammaproteobacteria > Lysobacterales > Lysobacteraceae > Lysobacter > Lysobacter sp. DMC104. Next base: position 28,195 of record NZ_JBQUZW010000001.1, read on the forward strand.
GTGCGGATGCCGTCGGCATGTTCAGACCCTCCCCGCGATCGCGATGCGCATCAGCCCGAAATGCCGGCCGATCGCCTCGGTCAGCGACTGGTAATCCATCGAGGCCACGGCGATCTCCGCCATTTCGGCATCGAGCCGGATCTCGCCATCCTGCGTCGGACGCAGGTCGTGCAGCGCGGTCCCGGCGGCCTGCAGCCAGCTGGCCTGCTCGACGCCATCACCCGCGTGCGCGGCACCGCGCAGCGCGGCTTCGACGCTGGCGAAGTCGTAGCGCCGGGCGATCGCATCCGGGCGCCCGGCACCGGCGACGTTGGCCGTCGCCACCTGCGCCCGCAGGGTATGCAGTCCCAGCGCCAGCCGGACCGCGTCGATGGTGTTGTCCATGCCTCTGTCTTCCCCTACTGGATGATGAGTTCGCCGTCGAGCGCGCCCGCGGCCTTGATCGACTGCATGACCGCGATCACGTCGCGGGTCCCCAACCGGATGGCGCGCAACGCGGCGACCAGGTCGGCGACCGAAGCGCCTTCGGGCACGCGCACCAGCGGCGCGTCGCCTTCGTCGACGCGGATCGTGGTCTTCGGCACCACGGCGGTCCCGATGCCGGGCCCCGGGCGGACGAGTACGCCGTCCGGTTGCGACACGGCGTAATCGGTGCGGATCTCGACCTTGAGGTTGCCGTGCGAGATGCTCACCGCGCCAAGGCGCACGTCGCCGCCGGCGACGATCGTCCCGGTGCGCTCGTTGACCACCACGCGGGCGCGACGTTCGGGCACCACGCCGAGGTTCTCGATCCGCGCGATCTCGGCGACGAGGCTGGACGGCGGCGCCGCATATTCGACGACGACCTTGCCTGCATGTTCGGCATGCACCGAGGCCGCGGGCACGGCGTCGCGGATGACGGCGGCGATGCGGTTGGCGGTGGTGAAGTCCGGCTCGTCCAGCAGCACGCTCAGCGCGCGCCCGCCGCCGGCGACGCGCAGCGGCGACGCCTGCTCGATCACCGCGCCCGCGGGAATGCGGCCCACGGTGGGGTGGTTCTTCTGCACCGACGCGGTCTCGCCCTCGAACTGGTAGCCGCCGCTGAGCAGCGCGCCCTGGGCCAGCGCATACAGGCGCCCGTCCGGGCCCTGCAGCGGCGTCTGCATCAGCGTGCCGCCCGCGAGGCTGCGCGCATCGCCCGCAGAGGCCACCTGCACGTCGACGCTCTGGCCCGGTTCGGCGAACGCGGGCAATCGCGCGGTGACGATCACCGCCGCGACGTTGCGCCCGGCGATGTCGCCTTCGGTCACGTTCACGCCGAAATTGCGCAGCGTGTTCGCAATCGACTGGAGCGTCGCGCGATTGCGCGAGGAGTCGCCCGATCCGGACAGGCCGAACACAAGTCCGTACCCCGTCAGCGGGTTGTCGCGGACGCCGGCGATGCGCGCGATGTCGCGGATCTTCGCCTCTGCCGCGGAGGTCGAAGCCATGGGCAGCCACGCCAGCAGCACCGCGCAGGACATCGCCGCCAGGGCGCGGCGGGAAACGAGCATGCGCATCACAGCACCCCCAGCCATTCCAGCGCGCGGTAGATCACGCTCCTGCGCTGCGATGCGCTGACGGTGCCCACGCCAACCAGTTCGATGTCGGCCCCGGCGATGCGATGCGACCAGATGGCGTTGTCGGCATCGATGTCCGCCGGACGGACGAGGCCAGTGATGCGGATCCGCTGACGCTCGCCGTTGACCATCAGCGACTGGTCGCCGGCGATGCGCAGGTTGCCGTCGGCATCGACGCCCACGACGCGTGCGGAGATCTGCGTGCGCAACTCCCCGACCCGCGTGGTCTGCGCGCCGGCGGCATCGCCACCGGCGTAGCCGACGCTGCCGTCGAAGGACGCCGTCGGCGAATGCACGCCGGCCTGGAGCCCGACATCGCGACTGGCTTCGGTCGCCGCCTGCGATTTCGCGCGGGTGGTTTCCTGCACGTAGATCGTGATCAGATCGCCCGGGCCGTTGGCACGATGATCCGCGGCAAGACTGCGGTAACGCGCCGGGTCGATCAGGCTGTCCGTCGGCAACGCGTGATGGCCCGCGGATGCCGTTGCATCGGATGCCGCCCGGGCGGAAGTCGACGACATCGCTGCGCCCACGCACGCGAGCGCGAGCGCGCACACGGCCATGCTCGTGTGCCTGCGAGGACGGCGCATGCGTCGTTCACTGCGGAGAAGCATCATTGACCCTCACCTTGCCTGTTGCGATCACGCGCGCGGCCACGACCGACTGCGCGCCTTCCGGGCGGACCGGCACGCGCTCGCCGAGTCCGCCGTCGGTCAATGCGATGCCCTGCGTGCGCAGGCGCACCGCTCCTTGTTCCACTTCGATCTCGACCTGCGCGTGCGCGGCGACCGCCGGCAAGGGCTCGAAATCCGACTCCAGCACCGGTTCACCGGCGCGAACCCCACGCCGCAGGCGCAGCGCGGCGATGCCGGCCGGATCGAGCACCGGCGGCGATGCACAACAGGTCATGTCCACTTCGGCCGGCAGCAGGCGCAGGGTCGCGGCCGGCATGCGCGCGGCGCCCGCCTCCGCGTAGGTCAGGACCTTGCGCACATCGCCGAGCGAGACCCACGCCGTCACGGTGCGCACCGGGCGACCATCGACCATCAACCGTACCGGCACGCCGGCCCGCGCACGCGGCCAGCGGCCGGCGACCGCATCGACCGCGATCGAAGACCGACCGGCGGGCAGCAGCTGATCGCGCAGACCGTCGATCGCGACGATCCGCGCCGAGCTTTCCGCTTCGCGCAGCCGTGCGTCGACGGCGGAAGCCACGGCCTCGCGGATGCGCTCGGCCGGCAACGTCGTCGGCGGCGCGGCGGCGAGCGCCAGGGCGAACAGGGCCTGCATCGGCATCGTCATGTCCGTCAGCGACGCAGGTTGTTGATGGTTTCGAGGATCTGGTCGGCCGCCTGCAGCACGCGCGCATTGAGCTGGTAGCTCCGCTGCGCCAGCACCAGCGACGACATCTCGTCGACGAGCTCGACGTTCGCCATTTCCACGTACCCGGACTGGACGTGGCCGAAACCGGTATCGCCCGGACGCCCGTAGCTGGCGGCACCGGCGGCGTCGCTTGCACGGAAGCGGTTGTCGCCGATCGCAACCAAGGCATCCGGCGCGGCGAACGCGGTCAGCTCCAGCGTGCCCAGCAGACTGCGTTCGGTGGTGCCGCCAAGCTGCGCCGTGACGTCGCCATTGGCGGCGATCTCGATCTTCACCGCATCGGGCGGGATCTGGATCGGATGGGTCGGCCGCAACCCCTGCACGTTGACCAAATAGCCTTCGGCATCGACCCGGAACTGACCGTCCCGGCTGTAGACCGGCTCGCCGGTTTCCGACTCGAACTCGAAGAAGCCCGCGCCGTCGATCGCCAGATCCAGCGGGTTACGGGTCGCGCGCAAATCGCCCGGACCGAACAGCGTCGAGGTCGAATGCACGCGCGTGCCATCGCCGATGGCATCGAGGGCGCCACTGCCCCCCACGGCGGCGGACGCGACCTCGACGAAGTTCACGCGGCTGCGCTTGAAACCCGGCGTGTGCAGGTTCGCGACGTTGTTGGAAATGACGTCGATCTGCTTCTGATCGCTGCGCAGGCCGCTGGCGGAAATGTAGAGGGCGTCGATCATGGGAATGTATTCCTGTCGTGGGGACGGCTCAGTTGCCGCCGATCTGGTTGATGCCGGTTTCCATCGCCTTGTCGTAGACGGAGATCGCACGCTGGACGGACTCGGCATGGCGGGTCAGCTCCATCAGGCGCACGGTCTCGTCCGCAGCATCGACGTTGCCGTGCTCCAATGCCCCCTGGACCACGGCACCGCGCCACTCGGCCAACGGACCGTCGTAGGCATAGGCGCCGTCGCCGGCAGGATGCAGGCGCGCCGGCTCACCGACTGCGACGATCTGCAATTGCCCGACATTCGTGGCGCCGACGGACACCTGCCCGTCGCGACCGATGCGCACCTCGCCCGCAGGCAGGCGCAGCTCGCCGGAATACCCCATCACCGCATCGCCGGTCGCCGTCACGAGTCGACCCTCGTCGTCCGTGCGGAAGGCACCGGAACGCGCGAGCAACGCACGACCATCGCGCTCGATCACGAAAAAACCGGGACCGCGCAAGGCCACGTCGAGCGCCCCGGACGTCTGGGCGAGCACACCGTCACGCTGGTCGAATGCGGTGGAAACGACGGATGCGGATTCCGCAACGGAGGCATCGGGCTGGAACACGGGCACGGCACGCACGGCGCGATAGCCAGGCGTATGCATGTTGGCCACGTTCTGGCTGACCGACGACAGCGTCCGGACATCGGCGCCGAGGCTGCGGGATAGGGTCTGCACGGGATCGGTCATGGGCGACTCATGCGGCGGACGGGAGGGAAGCGAACGAACGCACGGACTGGCTCGGTGGCACCTCGTTGATGCCGATCACGGCCACGTAGGGCATCGAGCGCTGCAGCAGATTGCGCAACGGACGTCGCACCGGCGAAGGACACAGCACCACGGGCGAGAGATTGCGCGCCATCATCGCTTCGGCCTGCCGCACCAACGTCTTCATGAAAGCGTCGAGCTGTCCTGCTTCGGCGAACGGCGAACCGCGCGATTCGCCGCTGCCGCGGACGTTCGCGAGCAGCGCGCGTTCGAACTCTGGCGACAACGTCAGCACGTGCAGGTCGCCGCCCGGATCGCGGTGTGCCTGGCAGATCGCCGCACCCAGCCGTTCGCGGACACGTTCGGCGAGATCCTCTGCGCCTTTGATAGTCTTGCCTGCATCGACCAGGGTCTCGAGGATCGCTTCGAGGTTGCGGATGCCGACCTGCTCGCGAAGAAGCAGTTGCAGCACCTTCTGCACATCGGAATAGCTCATCACGCCGGGCACCAGTTCATCGACCAGCGAGGCATGCGTCTCGCGCATCCGTTGCAACATGCGTTCGACGCCGGCGCGCGTGAGCAGCTCCGCCGACTGGCGCTTCATCAGCTCGCCGAGGTGGGTCACCAGCACCGTGTCGGGATCGACGATGGTGTAGCCGGCCTGTCGCGCCGTCTGGCGCTGGGATTTCGCGATCCACTGCGCCGGCAACCCGTACGCTGGATCGCGCGTCTCGGGACCGTCGAGCTTCGTTCTAGGACCGCCCGGGTTGATCGCCAGCAGATGATCGAGCAACAGCTCCCCGCCACCTACGCGACCACCATGGAACAGGATTTCGTAGGCATTGGCCGGGAGTTCCGCACGCAGGCCGACGTGCAGTTTCGGCATCACGAAACCGGAGTCCTGGACGATCTGCCGACGCAGCGTGCCCACGCGCTCCTGGAAGTCGCCATCGTCGCCGAAGAGCGGCGCCAGAGCGGCGCCATGGCGCAGTTCCAGCGGTTCGATCCGCAACCATTGCTGGAGCTCGTCACCCGGCTTGCCGCCTTCGGTCGCGGCATGGCCGGTGTCGTTGCCCGCATCCTCGGCCTGCTCGCGTGCCATGCGCAGGCTCAACCACACCAGTCCGCCAAGCGCGAAGAGCGCGATCGCCACCGGCAGCTTCGGGAACCCGGGCAGGAGCAGCGCCAGCAGCAGCGATGCGCCGACGATGAGCAGCGCCCGCGGATTGGCGAGGATCTGGCGCGGGATCTCGGTGCCGAGCTGCGCGTCGGCAGCGGCCCGGGTGATGATGACGCCGGTGGCCACGGAGATCACCAGCGACGGGATCTGGGTCACGATGCCGTCACCGATCGTCAGCAGCGTGAAGCGACGCACTGCTTCGGCCCACGGAAGATCGAGCTGGGCGATGCCGATCGCCAGTCCACCGACGATGTTGATCAGGATGATGATGATGCCGGCGATGGCATCGCCCTTGACGAACTTCGTCGCACCGTCCATCGCACCGTAGAAATTGGCTTCCTTCTCGATCATGGCGCGACGGCGGCGCGCTTCGTGCTCGTCGATCAACCCCATGTTCATGTCGGCATCGATGCTCATCTGCTTGCCAGGCATGCTGTCGAGGGTGAATCGCGCGGCGACTTCGGCCACGCGCTGGGCACCACTGGTCACGACCACGTACTGGACCACGACCAGGATCAGGAACACGACCGCGCCGACCACGTAATTACCGCCGACCACGAACTCGCCGATCGCGTTGATCACGCGTCCGGCATCCTTGCCCTCCAGGATCAAGCGTGTCGCCGACACGTTGAGCGCGAGCCGGAACAGGGTCGACAGCAGCAGGATCGTCGGGAAGGTCGAGAAACGCAGTGGCGTGTCGGTGAAGAACGTCACCAGCAGGATCAGCAGTGCCATGCTGATGTTCGCGACCAGGAACAGATCGAGGACCGGCGAGGGAATGGGCACGAACAGCACGGCCAGGACGCCGAGGACCAGCACGATCAACGCCAGGTCGCGCTTGCCGGACCACACTTGGGCGAACAGCTCCCTCATGCCTTCGCCTCCGCACGCGCCGCCCAGAGGGCACGATAGACCGGCGCGAGTTGCAGGTAGCGCTCCGGGGGCACCATGCCGTCGATCTCGCACTCCGCATACAGCGCGCGCGCCAATGCGGGCGAACGCACGACCGGTACGGCGTGTCGACCGGCGAGCGAGCGGATGCGCGCGCTGATCAGGTCCGCGCCCTTCGCCAGCACGATCGGCGCCAGTGTTTCACCGGGGCGATAGCGCAGCGCCACGGCAACATGCGTCGGATTGGTGAGCACCACGTCCGCATCGCGGACGCGCCCGAGCGCACGCGTCTTCTTCAGCAACTCGCGGATCTGCTGCCGCTGCTTGGACTTCACAGCCGGGTCGCCGTCGCGTCGTTTGATCTCGTCCCGCAGTTCGCGCCGGCTCATGCGCATCTTCTTCGTGAACTCGCGACGCGCGAACAGGAGGTCGAGCGCGGCGACCGCGGCAAGCACGACGAGCGTGTAAAGCGAAGCGGACACGAAGGTGTCGCCCAGCAGGCGGCCATAGCGCCACGGAGAGGTCGTCACCACCGATTCCGCGAACGCACCGAGCTTCCACAGCAACGGCAAGGACACTGCCACGAGCAACAACATCCTTGCCGCCAGCTTGCCCAGTTCCCACAACGTCCGGAAGGAAAAGATGCGACGGAACGCCTGGGCCGGGTTCATCCGCTTGAAATCGGGTTTCAGCGGATGCAGCGTGAACATCGGGCCGGTCTGGAACAGATGCCCGACGACGGCCGCCACCAGCAATCCAAGCCCCAGCGGCACGGCGGCACGAAGCACGGGCGCATAGACGTCGCCGACACTGGCGAGGAAAGCGGCATCGACCGAAACCCCCTCGCCCGCCACTGCGATCATGCGCCGGCTGGCATCGGCCAGCCGGGACGCGATGTCGGCGCCCGTGAGAGCGACGATCGACCCAGCCACTGCCATCAGCACCACGCCAGCGGCATCGATGCTTTTCGCCGCTTCGCCACGCTTGCGGGCTTCATCGAGGCGATGGCGTGTCGGTTCTTCGGTCTTGTCCTGGTCTGCCTGTGACATTCGCGATCAACCCCCAAGCAGGCCGGGCACGCGACCGAAGGCGTCCCGATAGAGTCTCGACAACAGTTCCGGCGCAAAGCGTAGCGAGGCCGAGAACAGCAGCAGTGCCACGAGCACCTTCAGCGGCAACACGAGGAAATAGACGTTCGCCTGCGGCATCGCGCGGGTCGCATAGGCAACGGAAACATCGAGGGCGAAGAGACCCAGCAACACGGGCGCGATCACGGACATGGCCAGCAGGAAACCGTTGCCCAGCAGTCCCATGAACGCATCCACGTCGGGACGGGCCGTCGCGCCCCCCAGCGGCAGCCAATGCACGCTCGCCACGAGACCGCGATAGAGGTCAAGGTGCAGGTCCAGCGTGAAAAACAACACGATCGCGACCAGTGAAACCGCCGTTCCGAGCAGCGATTGCGGATCGCCTTCCATGCCCGGATTGAAGAGCGTGGCCGATCCTAGGCCGGCCTGGACATCGAGCAGCCACCCGGTACTGTGCAGTGCCGCCTGCGGAATCATGAGCGCAAGCCCGAAGACGATGCCGACCAGGCATTCGCCCAGACCGGCACGAATCCAGCCACCGACGTCGTGCGGCATGGCGCGCAACGCATCCTCTCCGGCCGCCAGCACGGTCAGCCATGCAAGTCCCGTCGCCAGCGCGATGCGCACCATTCCGGGCGCCCAGCGCAATGGTGTATGTGCCGGCAGCACGATCGCCGGTGCGTAGCGGATGAACGACAGCGCGAGCCCACCCACCAGGAATTCCAGCGACGACGTCTGCGGCATGGTCACAGTCCCCCCGCGATCTCGAACATCCGACGCGCCATTTCCACCGCGACCGACAGCATCCAGCTCCCGAAACCCAGACACACCGCGATCACGACGATCAGCTTGGGCACGAACGTCAAGGTCATTTCCTGGATCTGGGTCGCGACCTGGATGATCGAAATCACCAGGCCGACGGCCAGGGTCGCCAGCAGCAACGGCGCCGAAAGCTTTGCGGCCGACAGCAGCATGTCGGACATCAGGCGGAGGGCGAGGTCGGCGTCCATGATCCTTCCGTTTCAGCGCCCGGCACCGGTCAGCACGACCTTGAGCCGCTGCGCGAAATCGGCGACGCTCATCCCGGTCGCCTGCCGATCCGGCAACAGCGTCGCGATCCGTGCCTCGTACGCCGCGTGGTCGCCACGCGCCTCAAGCAGCAGCGCCTGCGCGTAGCGCGCCGTCTGCGCATCGGGATCCAGGCGCAACGCGCGACGCAACGCCTGTTCGGCTTCGTCCAGGTCACCGCGGAGGACTGCGACCAGCGCGAGTCCGCCGTGGGTATCGCCGAAATTGCGGTCGATGTCGTACGCCCGGCGATAGCAGCGCTCGGCTTCGTCGATCCCGCCCTGCAGCAGGCAGGCCCATGCCAGCGCATGCCAGGTGCCGATGTGATCGGGCATCGCGATCACGGCACGCTCCAGGGTTTCCCTCGCCTGCGGCAGATCGTTGCGGAGCATCAGCCATTGGCCCAGCCCGGACAGCGCGCGACCCGACCCCGGATGACCTGCGAGCGCCCGATCGAGGAACGCCTGCGCAAGATCGAGCTGCATCCGCCAGAGAGAGAGCGTCGACATCACGAGCAGGGCTTCGTGCTGGGCAGGATCGCGCACCAGCGCGGCCTGCGCGGCCTTTTCCGCCGCGGCTTCTTCCGCGCCGTCGAGTTGCGCAAGCGCCATCACACCGAGGGCAGTGGCATCTTCCGGATCGAGGGCGAGTGCATCCGCCGCCGCCGACGCGGCAAGCGCATATTCCCCGCGCATGGCGGCGATCCTCGCGCGAAGGACGAGCAACTGCGGCGAGGCCCCGAAGCGGTCGATCGCGGAATCGAGCGTTGCCATCGCATGGTCCGTCCTGCGCATGCACAACTGCGCGAACGCGAGGTCGTGGCGGACTGCGGCCCCATCCTCGCCGACGGCAACCATTGCGGAAAGGATTTCCTCCGTTTCCGCATACGCACCGCCGATCAGCGCGGCACGCGCACGCCGGAAACGCACCCCCGGGGCATCGGAAACGGATTGCGAAAACGTGGCAAGCAACGCACGCGCACCATCGGCGTCGCCGGCTGCCCAATGGGCATCGACGAGCGCGCAGGCGAGGTCCGGGTTTTCCGGGTCGTGCTCGAAATGGCCGCGCAGACGCGCGACCGACGACATGTCGGCTGTCATGCGAATGATTTCTCCATGGACATCAACCCAACGACTTTCGTTTCGTGGAGAAAGTCGATCGAGCCCCTGAATCAGGAAACGAAACCAGAGAATGGCGCCATCGCGCCGGAATGATTTCGCTCCATCTGCTTTTTTGCTTCGCGTTTTTTCACGCTACGAAGCGCTTTCGATTTTGTCAACGGGGTTTGTTCTTGAATTTCGAACCACCGGAAAAATCGTCGATCATGCGATTGAATGCGGCAGAAACTTTCTCGTCGGAATCCACGACACGGATAATCGTGTCCACCATCAACTGCCATTCCGGATGTTCCCGCAATGACGGGCCGAACTCCCACAAGAGAATGGCTTTCACGACGCGCGCCCGCAGCGCACCCTTGCCGACCGCACCATCGGACTTCGCGTTGCGGACGATGTCCTCCACTGTCGCCCGGAGCGCACGCGGATCGGGGCGCACATGCGCGGATTCGTCGGCCACTGATTCCGGCGCGCTGTCGTCACTCTCTTCGACGACGTGTTTCCTGCGTGATTTTCCGTTTCGCTCCGCCAACTCGGCCCGCAGCCGGGCAAGTTGCGCGGAAAGTGGCGAAAGCGGATCGACGCTCACTCGACGCTGCCCGCCCGCCCGTAACCGTAGCCGGCAAGGAACGCGGGCGCGGCGGGCGCACGTTCGACTTCGGCGCTGCGAAGCGTTTGTGCCAGCCGGCGCATGTCGGCCGCAAGGGCCGGAATGCGCTGTGGAGCGGCGAGCCCTTCTTCGATCGCGACAAGCCCCGCATCGACGTCATCGCTCGCCAGTGCGATGACGGCACGCGCATAGGCGGCGAGCGCAACGTCGCCACCATCGGCGAGTGGCGCGAGCACGGTACGGGATTCGCCGACCCGGCCTGACAGCGCCAGCAGTTGGCCCAACTGGAATCTGGCGGGAGCAAGGTCCGGCGCGAGCGTCAGGGTTTCGCGGAAACCGGCTTCGGCACGATCGAGCAGGCCGATCTGCGCGTGCTGCGCGGCCAGCAGATAGATCGCCTGCACGTGGTCGGGGCGCCGCGCAAGGATCTCCTTGAGCATGGACATGGCATCCGCATCGCGATCGGCATCGATCGCGGACAGCGACAGACGGAGAAGTTCCTCGTTGTCGAGGTGTTCGAAGGTCATCGATCGATCCTGAACGTCACACGCCGCCCGCACGCGATCCGGCCCCGCCGCGATCCCGGAAGGGATGCGAGCGAGGCCGCGGCGGGAGCGCAGGGGGGTGGAAGGCTGGCGCGGCGCTGGAGCCGAACCATCGGACTGGACGACGAGGCCGTGAAGGACTCGCGAACGGCGAATGCAGTCAGGGCGCATTCGCCCCCGGCTTGCGACCCGGAATCACCGGATTTGCGGTCGTCGTACACCACCATATCCACGAACTGGCAAAGGAGTTTAGGGGCAATTTGCAGCCAGCGGGTCCCGTCACGATCGTCATGGCGGAGGGCGCATGACATTCGAACGAGGACCGCCACAGGCATGCGGCCTGGATCCGGGCCCATCCCCGACGGCCACCGCCTCGCTCCGGGAGCCGATGCGTCCGGCGAGAGGGGCTCGCTTCCCCCCTCCTTCCCTCGACTGGCAGGAGGTCGTGACTCCCCTTTCACGACCTGCGGCACGTCATCACGCAAGAATCACCGCAGGAATGCAAATGAAAACGGGCATTCATCACAAAAAAACCGCTTTTCGACAGGCGCTTGCCCGGCGGGCTGGCCAGGAATGTCCCTGCCCCCCACGTTCCGTCGCATCGGGCACGCACGGCATGTCCCCTACGATCCATGCGTGGCCGAGACAGGAAACGGGAACAGCCCCCCGCTGATGCGCACCGGTGCCTGTCGTGGCACCGAAGCCGTCCGGGCCGACTAGCCTTCCCCTTCGCCTGTCGCTAGAATCTGCCACCCTTCATGCAGTAAACCTCCCGACCCCGGATCCACCAAGGGAGGCAGGCATGACCGGCCATCACGGCAACGGTCCCGCTCCGCTGCAAGGTCTGCGTCGCGACAGACGCAACGTCTATGGTGGCCCCGTCGGCCCCTCGCGACGCTAGGTCGAAAACCCCGCCAGGGCCGGAAGGCAGCAACGGTATCGACTGATGCGGGCGCCGAGGTCAGCCGGCGGGGCCATCGCCATTTCAAGTCCACGACATCGCGGCCCGAAGTTCGTCGGCCGTGGCGACGGCCCGAACGACGTCGCAATTCATGACCCTACCTCGCGCGGTATCGACTGATGCGGGCGCCGAGGTCAGCCGGCGGGGCCATCGCCATTCCGGAGCCACGCAACTCGGTCGGCCGCATCGCCGCTCGCCCTGCTATCGTGCCGCGATGCATCCCGATGTCGCCGACGCCCGCGCCTTCGCCATCGCCGCGCATGGCGACCAGAGCTATGGCGCGTTTCCCTACGTCCATCACCTCGACGCGGTCGCCGCGCTCCTCGCGCCCTACGGCGCCATGGCGCAGGTCATCGGCTATCTGCACGACACCATCGAGGACACGGCGGTCACGCGCGACGAGGTCGCAGCCCGGTTCGGCACGCTGGTCGCCGACTGCGTGGCGATCCTGACCGACGAGCCCGGCCCGAACCGCAAGGCGCGCAAGCAGCTCACCTACGCGAAGATGGCGAAGGTCGACGCCACGCACGCCCTGGCACTCATCGCCAAGGTCGCCGACCGCCTCGCCAACGTGCGCGCCTGCATCGCATCGGACAACACCGGCATGCTCGCGATGTACCGCGACGAGCACGCGATGTTCCGTCCCGCGGTGTTCCGCGACGGACTCTGCGATCCGCTGTGGGATGAACTCGACGGCCTGCTGGCGGCCTGATCGCCTGACTCGACTGGCGCGTCAGGGATGCAGCCACGCCGCGTCGCCCTCGACGTAGCGTTCGTGTTTCCAGATCGGCACCCGCGCCTTCGTTTCGTCGATGATCCAGCGGCAGGCCGCGAACGCGGCGTCGCGGTGCGCGGCGCTGACGCCGACCCACACCGCGAGATCGCCGACGTCGAGATCGCCGACGCGATGCACGCAGGCCGCGTCGGCGATGGCGAAGCGCGCCAGCGCCTCGTCGACGATCCGTGCGCCTTCGGCTTCGGCGAGCGCGGCATAGGCTTCGTAGCGCAGGCCCGACGCGCGCCGGCCTTCGTTGTGGTCGCGCACCCAGCCCTCGAAGCTCGCGTAGGCGCCCGCCTCCGCGCGCAGCAGGCGCGCGCGCAGCGGCGCGATGTCGAACGGGGCGTCGGCGAGAGCGAAGCGGGTCATCTCGGACATCTCGTCAGCGGTGGATGCATTGCCGTCCGTGGCGCGAACGTCCCGGCTCGCGGATCGCCCGGCCCGCCCCTCCATGGGCGGGCGTTCGCGGCCACGCGCGGCAGTGCCGCGCAAGCGTGGCCACTCACCCCCCCGACACCGGGGGGATGAACGCGATCTCGGCGCCGTCGCGCGGCACGTCGTGCCACTGCGCGAACGCGCCGTCGACGGCCACGCGCAGGCGTTCGACCGGCAGCGCGAACCCATGCCGCGCACGCAGCGCGGCGTACAGCGCGCGCAGGTCGCCGTCGAACGCGACCGCTTCGCGCTCGATGCCTGCGGCATCGCGCAGGCTCGCGAAATACAGCACCGTCGCCGAGGTCATGCGCCCTCCCCCGCGATCGTGCCGACGTCGCGCTTGCCGCCGCGCTTGCCGCGCAGCTTCGCCGGGCCCAGCACGATCGCGTGCGACAGCGCCTTGCACATGTCGTAGACGGTGAGCGCGGCGATGGTCGCGCCGGTCAGCGCCTCCATCTCGACCCCGGTGCGATGCACGGTCTTCACGGTGCAGACGATCTCCAGCGAACGCGCGTCGCGCCAGTCGATCGCGAAGCGGATGCCATCGATCGGCAACGGATGGCAGAACGGAATCAGCTCGTGCGTGCGCTTCACCGCCAGCGTGCCGGCGACGATCGCGGTGTCGACCACGCCGCCCTTCGCGCTCTTCAGCCCGTTCTCGCGCAGTTGCGCAGCGACCGCCACGGGAAACGTCACCCGGCATTCCGCCGTCGCCGCACGCGCGGTCGCGGCCTTGGCGGACACGTCGACCATCGCCGGATGGCCGTCGGAATCGAGGTGGGTCAGTCGGGTGCTCATTTCAGACACGCGTTCTCCAGCGCAGCCCGAAGCCCGGCTCCGGCGGCGCGAACAGGACATGCAGCACGCGTCGTCCCGAAGGCGATTCGGCCTTCGACGAGGCATGCAGCAGCAGGGGACGCATCAGGATCAGGTCGCCGGCATCGGCGAAACAGTGGGCTTCGTGCCGGTCGCGGCGCAGCGCGGGAATCGCTTCGACGTCGACGCGTCCCGCGGCATGCGTCCCCGGCAGCACACGCAGCGCACCGTCGCCGGCATGGCAGGGATCGAGATGCAGGCGCACCGCCAGCAGCCGTTCCAGCAGCGCCGCGGGCGGCTGCACGTAATGCCCGTCTTCCTTCGTCGACCAGCCGGACAACGCCGGATGATCGACCCGCTCGGCCACCGGCACCGACAGATCCTGGTGGTACGGCACCTTCCAGTTGCACTCGGGGGTCTTGCGGAAGAACGTGCACTGGATCGCAACCGCATCCGCGTCCAGCACGCCGGCCTGCTGCAGCATCTGCCGCAGTGGCGCGACCAGTGCGCGACACGAGGCGACGTCGAGCAGATTGCGCGACCCCGCCCGCTCGGCATCGAGCATCGTGTCCGGCGACAAGTTCGACAGCTGGTCGAACTCAAGCCCGGACGACATGCGCGCCCAGCCATGCTCGGCGAGTCGTGCCGTCGCCATCACCCGCCCACCAGGAACATCTCGACCCGCTTGCGCGGCGTGTGCAAGCCGGCGCGCAGTTCGCTGTAGCGGTCGCCGCGGGCGCGCCACAGCGTGGCAAGACGATGGTCGAAATCGCTGTCGTCGTGCAGCCATGGGCGCAGGTCGGTGCCGTCGGCGGCGAACAGGCAGGTGAACAGGCGGCCGTCGGCGGAGACGCGGGCGCGATGGCAGTCGCCGCAGAACGGCGCGCTGATCGAACTCACGAAGCCGACTTCGCCTGCACCGTCGTCGAAGCCGTAGCGGGCGGCCACTTCGCCGCGGTAGGTCGGCGCCAGCGCGTGCAACGGCCAGCGCGCATGGATCGCGTCGCGCAGCTCGGCCGACGGCAAGACGCGCGAGGCGTCCCAGGCGTTGCATGTGCCGACGTCCATGTATTCGATGAAGCGCATCGTGTGGCCGCGCGCGCGTGCGAAGGCGACCAGCGCCGGCACTTCGTCGTCGTTCACGCCGCGCTGGATCACGCAGTTGAGCTTGATGCGCGCGAAGCCGGCGGCCTGCGCGGCGTCGAGCCCGCGCAGCACCGCCGCAAGATCGCCGCGACCGCCCGACAGCGCGGCGAAGCGCGCGGGATCGAGCGTGTCGAGGCTGACCGTGAGCCGATGCAGCCCGGCGTCGCGCAACGCCTGCGCGTGTGTCGCGAGCAGGCTGCCGTTGGTGGTCAGCGCGAGATCGTCGAGGCCGTCGATCGTCGCCAGTCGCGCGATCAGATCCGGCAGGCCGCGCCGCAGCAGCGGTTCGCCGCCGGTGAGGCGCAGCTTGCGCACGCCCGCGCGCGCGAACCCGCGCACGAGCCGCTCGATCTCGTCGAACGACAGCCGCGAGGTCGCGTCGAGGCCGTGGTCGTCCGGCACGCGATCCGCCGGCATGCAGTACGGGCAGCGGAAATTGCAGGCCTCGATCACCGACAGGCGCAGGTCGCGCAGCGGGCGCCCCAGGGCATCGAGCGGAACATCGGCAGGGCGCGGCAAGGCATTCATCGACGGGAAGATACGCGGTTCACGCCGGAACGGAGGCGCCGTCGGCGGCATCGGTTGCGTCGTCGGTTGCATTGAACGGCTCCGCCCGGGCGGCCATGGGTTCGGCCAGCGGCAGGCACTCGCCCGGGTCGGCGACGCGATACCCACGCGCCTTCAGTGCCTGGCCTTCCACGGCGCCGACGTAGTGGTACAGCACGCAGCGCGACAGCAGCTCGGCGTCGTATTCTCGCTCGAGGTCGGCGATGCCGCTGTGCGAAGGGTTGCCGCGCAGCGCGCAGTCGTGGGCGACGAGTTCGCCGGCGTCGGCCATCTTCGCCAGGGTCTCGGGGATCGGCCGGGTGTCGCCGGTCCACACCACGCTGCCGCGCAGGCGCAGGCCCCAGGCGGTACGCGGCCAGTGATGCCTGGCCTCGAACGTCTCCAGGCGCACGCCGTCGTGCCAGAAAGCGTCGCCGACCGGGATCACCTGGAACGCGTCCCAGAAGTTCGCGCCGCCTTCGGCCAGCACGTTCGGGTAGTCGCCGACCCGCTGGTGCAGCAGCGGCACCAGCGGCGCGGGCACGTAGATCCGCGGGCGTTCGGCGTGGCCGCCGAACATCGCGTCGACGAACAGACGTTCGAAGCCGGCGACGTGGTCGAGGTGGGTGTGGGTGACGAACAGCGCACGCGGCGCCTCGCCGTAGTGCGCGAGGTAGGCGCTGAGCCCTTCCGCGCCGCAGTCGATGGTCAGCCACGGGCGGCCGTGGCGCTCGATCGTCGCCATCGCCGACCCCAATTCGACCGCCGACGCATTGCCGACGCCCTGGAACCGCAGAGCCCACGTCATGCCTGATTCGTCCGTGCGGCCTAGGTGCCGCGTTGCCACTGCGCATCGTACGCGGCGCGGAGCACGGCGTAATCCCGGTCGACCTCGGCCTCGCTGCGCGCACCGCGCAACTTCAGCAGCGAACGATGCAGCCGGGCGAGGTTCTTCTCGCGCCAGCCGGTGGCGGGAATGCGCAGCGCGCCGCGATCGAGATCGATCGCCCACCCGGTGCCCGCAGCGTCGAACAGCAGGTTGTGGGCGTTGAGATCGGCGTGGTCGAGGCCGCCGCGATGCAGCCGCGCGATCAGCTGCCCGGCCTGCGCCCAGGGCGCGTCCGCGCCGCGCGTCGCGGCCAGGTCGGCGAGCGCGGTCACGCCTTCGAGACGTTCCAGCAGGATGCCGGCGTAGTACCACGGCCCGTCGCGCCAGTAGATCGCGGCGATCGGCCGCGGCACCGGCAGATGGCGGCGCACGAGTTCGCGCAGAAGGCGGAACTCGGCGAAGCTGCGGGTGCGGTTCGCGCCGCGCCAGAGGTAGCGGGCGCGGGTGAGCTTCGCGACCAGCCCGCCGCGCAGGTAGAGGCGCAGCACCGCCGGCCCGAACCCGCCCGCTTCCGGGCCACCGTCGACGAACCAGGCGCCGCCGCGACCACCGCTGCCGACCCGCGTCGCCCGCGGGCCCCACCAATCCGGATCGAACCAGCCCGGAACGGCGCTCTTCGTGCCGGCTTGCCGCAGCAGCGAGGCGTCGAACAGAATCGCACCTCCCGCCCCCGAGCCGTCGGCGCGACGGAAAGGCGTCAGGCTCTCGCTGGCGTCGAAGGCGACCATCCTCCGAGTCTACCAATTGCGCGAGACAAGCCCCTCATCGATCTGCCTGCTGCGTCTCTCCGCCTTGGGAGATGTGACGCACGTCCTGCCGCTGGTCCGCACGCTGCGCCGGGCCTGGCCCGACGTCGCGCTGACGTGGGTGATCGGCAAGGGCGAGCAGAAACTGCTCGACGGCCTGCCCGGCGTCGAATTCCTCGTCTACGACAAGAAGAGCGGCCTCGCCGGCATGCGCGCGCTGCGCCGCAATCTGGCCCGTCGCCGCTTCGACGCGCTGCTGCAGATGCAGGTGGCGGCCCGCGCCAACCTGCTGTCGGCATTCCTGCCGGCGCGGCGGCGGATCGGGTACGACCGCTCGCGCTCGAAGGACCTGCACGGCCTGTTCATCAACGAACGCATCCCGGACCGGCCCGGCATCCACGTGCTGGACGCGCTCGGCAGCTTCTGCGAGCCGCTGGGCCTGCGCCAGACCGAGGTGGTCTGGGAGATGCCGGTGCCCGACGACGCCCACGCCTGGGCCCGCGCCCAGTGGCCGGAGGACGGCGTGCCGACGCTGGCGATCTCGCCCTGTTCCAGCCACGTCCTGCGCAACTGGCGCGCCGAGCGCTACGCCGCGGTCGCCGAGCACGCCCGCGCGCAGGGCTGGCGGGTGGCGCTGCTCGGCGGCCGCAGCGCGCTGGAACGCGACACCGCCGACGCCATCCTCGCCGCCATGCGCCCGGCGGCGCCGATCGGCAACGGCGACACGCACGACGTGCTTGACCTCGTCGGCAAGGACACGCTCAAGCAGCTGCCGGCCCTGCTCGCCCGCGCCGACCTGCTGATGACGCCCGACTCCGGGCCGATGCACATCGCCAACGCCATGGGCACGAAGGTGCTGGGGCTGCATGCCGCCAGCAACCCGCGTCGCAGCGGCCCGTATTCCGACGTGCGCTTCTGCGTGGACCGCTACGACGACGCCGCGAGGAAGTACCGCGGCCGGCCGGCGGCCGAACTCAAGTGGGGGGCGAAGATCGAACATGAGGGCGTGATGGATCTGGTGACCGTCGAGGACGGGATCGCCGCGTTCGAGCGCTACCGGGCCTTTCGCGCCGCCCAATGAGAAACCCCCGCGGCTGGCGCACCGCGGGGGCTGG
This sequence comes from Lysobacter sp. DMC104, assembly GCF_056313665.1. Taxonomy (NCBI): domain Bacteria; kingdom Pseudomonadati; phylum Pseudomonadota; class Gammaproteobacteria; order Lysobacterales; family Lysobacteraceae; genus Lysobacter; species Lysobacter sp. DMC104. The sequence continues at coordinate 46,527 of NZ_JBQUZW010000001.1, forward strand.
GTCCGATCCTGGTCGTCGAGGCGGGTTTCCGTCCGTGGTCACCGCGCTTCGACCGTGTTCTGCCCATCGGTTCCTTTCGATGTCGGGTCCTTCCAGGCTGTCTGGCGCATCCTGCACCGAACGTACGCGATCCTGGTCCAGAGGATCGCGCCGCCCCTTGCGGGGCCGCACGATGGCATTTCCTTATGCCTGCGGTGACTTCCGGTGACCGGAAGATCCGGGATCCGGAGCCCCTTGCGGTGGCTGACGCGATCCGTCTCGTGCGGGGCCTAAGTTAGGCGCGAAGGATGACGTTGTGAAGACGTGCATCCGAGCGTTTTCGGCCAATATTGGTCACCACCATCGAAAAACCCCGGGATTTTTGCCATGCAAATCGCAACCTGCTACCAGAAGTGAACTGGCTGATGTTAATTTCGCTGTCGACGTGACGCTGACTGGCGACTTGCGATAGCACTGCTAATGAGACGCTCATCACGCTGCGCAATGGAGCGCTCATTGGCCTCCGAGCACCGCCGGGAGGCACGCGTGATCGATGCGGGCGATGGCCCGGAAACGCACGTGCAGCCGCCGCCAGACCGGCTGGCGGATCGATGGAAGGGTATCGGGAGGGGCCGGGCCACAGGCTCCGGCGGCGGGACTCAGGGCGCGGCGGTACCGGCGCGGTAGTCCTGGTAGGACTTCTCTTCGACGTAGGCCGAGCCCAGCGCCAGGTTGATGTCCTTCTTGATCTTGGCGCGCTCGTCGTTCTCGAAGTACACGCTGCGGGCCAGGCGGACGAACTCGTCGTCGAAGGCCTGCGCCTTCTCCTTCAGGCGGATGTCGTCCTCGATGACCCACAGCCGCTCGTTGACGGCCTTCAGTGCGGCCCGCAGGTCGCTGATGTCCTGCGCCGCGGCCGGATGCGCGCTCCAGGTCGCGTCCAGCGCCGCCAGTTCGTTGCGGACGTTGGCGAGCTTGGCCGGGTCGGACATGCGCTCGGACTTGATCTGCAGGATCGCGATCTTGTCGAGCAGTTCGCCGAAGGAGACGGGGACGAGGATTTCGGACATGGCGGGGACGTGCGGATCGCGGCAAGACGGGCGGCCAGTGTACGCGCCTTGTCGTCCGGCGCCCCGCCTCGTATGATGGCGCCCCCGCAGCACGGGACAGCGATGGCCCGGGCAGCAGCCCCTTCGGAGAGGTGGCAGAGCGGTTGAATGTACCTGACTCGAAATCAGGCGTACGTTAATAGCGTACCGAGGGTTCGAATCCCTCCCTCTCCGCCAGACAGACGAAACGCCCCCTCGCGGGGCGTTTCGTTTATCCGGCGACGCAAGACGGCCATGCTTCCGCGGGACAGGGACGGCAACGCGCACGGGGAAGGCGTCGGCGTCCGGTTTGTCGACGGGATTCCGTATACCTTCCAGAATTATGGCTGACTCACTTCCCCATGGCCCCCGCATGATCGAATTCGGGCACCTGACCCACGCCGGGCTACGCCGCGAGCTCAACGAGGACACCTACTACGGTGACAGCGACCTCGGGCTGTGGCTGGTGGCCGACGGCATGGGCGGGCACGAATACGGCGAAGTCGCCAGCGCGCTCGCGCGCGAAACCATCGTCCGCGAGATCCGCCAGGGCGCCTCGCTGGCGCAGGCGATCCGCACCGCCGACGAAGAGATCATCCGCGCCTCGCGCCAGCGCAGCGACGCACTCCCGATGGGCACCACGGTGGTCGCGCTGCGCATCACCGGCAATCGCTTCGAGGTCGCCTGGGTCGGCGACAGCCGCGCCTACCTGTGGCGCGACGGCACCCTCGCCCAGCTCTCGCACGACCACAGTTACGTGCAGGAACTGATCTCGCAGGGCGCGATCACCGTCGACCAGGCGCGCACGCATCCACACCGCAACGTCGTCACCCAGGCGCTGGGCGTGACCGAGCCGCAGAACCTCAACGTCGAGACCCTCGCGGGCGACCTGCGCCCCGGCATGCAGCTGCTGCTGTGCAGCGACGGGCTGACCGAGGAAGTCGAGGACGCCGGTATCTCGCAGGTGCTGGGCCACACCGAATGCAGCGCACAGGAATGCGTGGACGGGCTGGTGGCCGCCGCGCTCGACGGCGGCGGTTCCGACAACATCACCGTGGTGCTGGTGCGCCGCCACTGAGCGCACCACGTCCGACAGCGCCACGCGGCGAGCCGGTCTTCCTTTTCGGACGAACGCCCTCCGCTGCAATCAGCCGCAGCGCGGCAGCGCCTTGCGCAGTTCCGACCCGCCCTGCACTTCGCAGCGCCAGTCGATGGTGCCGGTGGCGCCGTTCGCCGTCGGCCGCAGCAGGATGACGCCACCGCGGCCGAACCGGCCATCCAGCTTCACCGTCACCACGCCCTGGCGATCGAGTTCCACCGCCTGCACCGCGCCGCCGCGGGCCTCGTCGGGAGACGGCAGGCCGGCCTCGTCGGCATCCTGCGGCCAGCGGCCATTGGTCTGGTAGTACTCGGTCAGCGCCACCCGGTACATCGTCGCGCGGCGCACGGCGTCCATCACCAGCGCGGCGCGCTCGTTGTCGGAGATCGCGGTCTCGGCCAGCGGCGGCAGGTCGACCGTCGACGATGACGGCGGCACGGATGCGATCTGCGGCGTCGCGGCGGGGGGCGCCCCGGTCGACGCGGCCGGCGGCACGGCATCCGTCGCCTGCGGCGGGCGCGAAGCCTCGCGCGGCGTCACGATGAAGCGATCGTAGGCCAGCAGGGCGAGGAAGCCGCCGACCAGCACGGCGAGCAGGGTGACGACGAACTGTTTCATGCGCGAAAGATGGGTTGGACCGGCGCCGAGCATAGAGCATCCGCCGGGCCTCTCGGCGTACGCAGGCCCGCCGGGATGGGAACGAGGTGGAAACGCGCGCCTGCGACGGCCACTGCGGTTGCGCAAGGCCGTCTATCCTGTCGGGCACGACACGACGGAGGAACGCATGGACGGCAACACCGCTTCGGGCAGCCAGCTGATCGACGTGGTCCTTGCGGTGCTGGCCGCGGTCGGCGGCGGCGGCGTGCTGGTGGTCGGGCTCGGCGCATGGCTGGGCCGGGTTTGGAGCGACCGCATCGCGCAGTCGCAGAAATACGCCGGCGAGATCGACCTCGACCTGCGCAAGCGGCGGATCGAGGTCTACGGCCCGCTGTGGCAGGCGACCTCGCTGCTGCCGAAATGGCCGCGCGACGAAAGCGTGGGCTACGAACAACTGGCGCAACTGGGCCGGGACCTGCGCCGCTGGTACTACGACGTCGGCGGCATGTACCTCTCGCGCACCGCCCACGACGAAGGCTACGGCCCGCTGCAGGGCGCGATCGCCTCGGCCGTCGGCGAAGGCCGCACCGGACCGCTCACCCCCGCGGACTACGAAGCCATCCGCAAGCGCTGCAGTGCGCTGCGCTCGCTGCTGGCGGCCGACGTGGAATCGCGGCGCGACAGCCCGCTCTGATCGACTGCCGCGCGCGTCAGATCCTCGAATACGCCCAGGACACCATCTTGCCGTCGCGGTACGGCATCACCCCGTGGAAGGCGCGCGAGTCGTCGTCGAACACCAGTGGCAGGAACTGGCGATCGCCGTCCCACAGCGGCAGGTCGAGGATGCGCTCCACCGGCACCCACTCCAGCGCACCTTCGGGATTCGACGCGAACGGCGTGCCGCTGTAGCGGGTGATCACGAACACGAAGCCCAGCCAGTCCTCGCCGGCCTTGCCGAAGCCGGGCCAGCTGATCGTGCCGCGGAGCGCGAGTTCGTCGCAGGCGATGCCGGCTTCCTCGAGGATCTCGCGGCGCATGCCGGCGACGACGTCCTCGTCGGGCTCGATCTTGCCGCCGAGGCCGTTGTACTTGCCCAGGTGCTGGTCGTCGGGGCGCGCGTTGCGGTGGATCAGCAGCACCTGCGTGCGATCGGGCGACAGCACGTAGCCGAGGGTGGCGACGATCGGGGTGTAAGGCATGGGCAGCGAGGCGGCATCCGTGGCGAAGCCGGCATTGTAGGCGCGGCGACACTTCCGCCGTCGTGCGGGATGTTCAGGCCGCGCGCGCCGCGAGCAGCCGCCGCAGCATCGATTTCAGCGCCAGCGCCTTCACCGGCTTCGGCAGCAGCCCCAGCCCGTGTTCGAGCGTGACCCGGCGCACGTCGCCGCTGTCGTCGGCGCTGAGGATCAGCGTCGGCCGCGCGCCGAAGCGCTGCGCCAGCCGCGCCTGCAAGGCGACGCCGGTGTCGCCGTCGTCCAGGTGGTAGTCGAACAGCCACAGCGCCGGTTCGGCCCCGGAGGCCAGCAGCGCCTCGGCGCCGCCGCCGTCGGCAAAAGCGTCGACGCGGCAGCCCCAGCCGTCGAGCACGCCGCGCAGCGCCGCCAGCGCCTGCGGGTCGTTGTCGACGATCAGGATGCGCAGGCCGTCGAGTCCGCCGCCTCCGGTCGGCACCGCATCCTGCCGCGGCGGCGCGATCACCGGCAGCGACAGCGCGAACACGGTGCCGCGGCCCATGCGGCTGCGCAGCCGCAGCGGCGCGTCGATCAGCCGCGCGATGCGGTCGGCGATCGCGAGCCCGAGGCCCAGCCCCTGCCCGGCCGCGCCCTCGCCGCGACGGAACTCCTCGAAGATCGTCTGCTGCTGCGACACGGGAATGCCGGGACCGGTGTCGTGGACCTCGATGCGCACGCCGTCGCCCTCGCGGCGCACACCCAGCAGCACGCCGCCCTGCGCGGTGTAACGCACGGCATTGGCGAGGAAGTTCTGCAGCACGCGCCGCAGCAGCTGCGGATCGGTCTGCACCCAGGCGCGCGTCGGCCGGCAGTGGAAGCGCAGCCCGCGCTCTGCGGCGAGCGCGCGGAACTCCGAGGCCAGCGGATCGAGCACGTCGGCCAGCGGGAACGGCCGTGGTTGCGGCACCAGGCCGCCGGCCTCCAGCCGCGACATGTCGAGCAGGCCGGCGAGCAGGTCGCCGGTGGAGTCCAGCGCGCCGCGGATCTGCTGCGCCACCGTGCGCTGCGCCGAGATCGGCAATTGCTCGACCAGCGCGTCGGTGAACAGCTGCGCGGCATGCAGCGGTTGCAGCAGGTCGTGGCCGATCGCCGCGAGGAAGCGGCTCTTGGCATCGTTCGCGCGCTCGGCGTCGGCACGGGCCTGGTCGAGCCGCGCGGTGCGGTCGGCGACGCGCTGCTCCAGCGTCTCGTTGCTGCGGATGAGATCGGCCTCGGCGCGCCGGAACGCGGTGACGTCGGTGAAGGTGGCGACGAAGCCGCCGCCGGGCATCGGGTTGCCGCGGATCTCGATCACCAGCCCGTCGCCGCCCTGCCCGTCCGGGAACGTGCGCTCGCTGACGTAGGGCGTGCCGGCCTGCATGTGGCGCAGGCGCTTGGCGACTTCCGGCTCGATGTCGCCCCAGCCGTTGCGCAGGTTGTGGCGGACCAGTTCGGCCACCGGCACGCCGACGCGCAGCAGCGATTCGGGATAGCCGAACAATTCGGCGTAACGCCGGTTCCACGCGACCAGCCGCAGGTCGCGGTCGACCACGCTGATGCCCTGGCTCATGTTCTCCAGCGCGGCTTCCAGCAGGCGCTGGTTGAAGCGCAGGTCCTGCGAGGCCTCGCCGACGATCGCGGCGACGGTGTCGAAATCGCGACCGGCCTCGCGGCGCGCGGCGTCCAGCAGCAGCCGCGCCGAAGCCGCGCCCAGCACCGCGGCGAGTTCGCGCTCCAGCCGGCCTTCCTGCAACGCCGGCACCGCGCCGGTGGGCGGCGCGCCGCGCAGCGCGGCCTCGACCGTGTCGTGCGGCAGGAAGCGGCGGCCGGCTTCGCGCAGGCTGTCGAGCGTGAGGCCGCGCGCGCCGGCGCGGCGCGGCACCGCCTGCCACCACGCAGCGCGCCAGCCGGACGCGATCCACGTGGTCGCCAGCCCCGCGAGCAGGCACAGCACCACCGCACGACCAAGCCGGCTCCAGCCGGTCAGCCCGCAGAAAGCGTCGGGGGCGATCAGCGTCCATCCGCCCGGGCCGTCGCGCAGCCACTGCGTGTCCAGTCCACGCGCTTCGACCAGCACCGGCACCAGCAGCAGCCACACCCACAGCAGCGCACCGGCGCCGATGCCCAGCAGCACCGCGCGCGGCGGCGTCTGCGGCCGCCACAGCGCGAAGCCCAGCGCCGGCGCCAGCGCCGCGAGCGCGGAGAACGAGAGCGCGCCGACGTCGGCCAGCGCGTCGCTGCCGACCAGCAGGCGGTTGTACGCCCAGGCCAGCAGCACGATCAGCAGGATGCCCACGCGACGCTGCACCAGCACCGCGCGGCGCAGGTCGGGCTGCGCGGCCGCGGGCTCGGATGCCGAAGGCCGCCGCGGCGCCCACGGCCCGCGCAGCCACAGCGGCGTGAGCCAGTGGTTGCCGATCATCAGGCTGAGCGTGAGCGTGCTGACGATCACCATGCCGGTACCCGCGCTCAGGCCGCCGAGGAACGCCAGCAGCGCCAGCCCTTCGCGCCCGTGCGCGAGCGGCAGCGCCAGCACGTACAGGTCCGAGGGCACGCCGCGCGCGGCCAGCAGCGCGTCGCCGGCACGCGCCAGCGGCAGCACCGGCAGCGCGATCAGCAGCAGGTACAGCGGGAACAGCCAGCGCGCGCGCAGCAGGTGGCGTTCGTCGCGGCACTCCACCGCGCCGACGTGGAACTGGTGCGGCAGCGTGAACATCGCCAGCACGCCCAACAGCACCAGCGGCGCGAAGCCGGAGAGGTCGCCGCGCCCCGGCGGCAGCGGCGTGTCGGGCACGGCGGGCAGCGGCAGCGACAGCGCGAACGCGCCGAGCACCAGCATCGCGGCGAGCTTGAGCAGCGCCTCGAACGCCATCGCCAGCACCAGGCCGCGGTTGTGCTCGGCGGCGCTGGCGCTGCGGGTGCCGAACAGCATCGCGAACGCGGCCATCGCCAGCGCCACGTACAGCGCGCTGTCGCGCCATGCCGGCATCTGCCCGGCGTCGTCGCGCACCAGCAGCGCGAAGCTCATCGCCACCGCCTTCAGCTGCAGCGCGATGTACGGGACGATGCCCAGCACCGCGACGAAAGTGACGGCCGCGGCCAGCCAGCCGTCCTGCCCGAGGCGGCTGGCGATGAAGTCGGCGATCGAGGTGCTGTTGCTCTCGCGCACCTGCCGCACCAGCCGCGTGAGCAGGCCGATGCCCAGCAGGTAGAGCAGGATCGTGCCGATGAAGGTCGGCGGCAGCGGCCAGTCGTAGCGCGCGGCCTGGGTGACGGTGCCGAAGAACGTCCACGACGTACAGTAGACCGCGAGCGACAGCGCGTAGACGTCGTTCCAGCGGCCGGCGAACGCCTGCGGCCGGCGTTCGCCGTGTACCGCCACGGCGAACATCACGCCCAGCCAGGCCAACGCGGCGAGGATGACCCAGCCGGCGCTCAGCATCTGCGCGGAATCTCCCTGCAACGCCCCTGCCCGATCGTCACGTCGCCGCCCTCACCCGGTGCGAGGGAGCATAACGCGGAAGCGGCGCGCTTTCGCACGCCGCTTCCGGAGCCTCATGAAGAGACGGGCCCGACGGAGAGGACGGGCCCGGAAATCGCTGCCGCCCGATCAGAAATCGTAGCGGGCGGTCAGCGTGTACTGGCGCGGCGGGCCGTAGAAGCCGGTCAGCACGCCCAGCGACGACTGCAGGTTGTAGCCGGTGGTCAGGTATTCCTCGTCGGCGAGGTTGCTGCCCTGCAGCGAGAAGCTCCACGCGTTGTTGAGCTTCCAGATCGCGCCGGCGTTGATCAGGCCGTAACCGTCCTGGCTGATCGGCGTGGCGCGCGCGCCGGTGACCGGATCGCGCACGACTTCGGTCGTGGCGACGACGCTGCTCTGGTAGCTGTAGCCGATGCGGGCCGACAGGCTGCCCATGCCGCCCAGTTCGGTGCGGTATTCCACGTTCAGCGCACCCGAGAACTCCGGCGCGTTCGTGAACTCCTGCTGCTTCGCGATGTTGACGTTCTTGAAGATGTACTCGTCGTACTTCGCGTCCAGCCACGCCAGGTTGCCGGAGATCGCCCAGTGCGAGGTCGGCAGCCACTGGTACTCGACTTCCAGGCCCTGCACAGTGCCGCGACCGGCGTTGGTGAAGTCGCCGAAGAACGCGTCGTCGGTGCCGTCGCCGTTGCTGTCGTAGGCGGTGAAGACCGACAGCTGGATGTCCTTGTACTTGTTGTGGAATGCGGATACGTTCAGGAACAGGCGGCTGTCGAGGAACGACATCTTGCTGCCGATCTCGAAGCTGTCGACCGACTCGTCCTGGAACGGCTCGGCCGAACGCGGCACCGCGGTCGCCTGGGCGCGGATGTTGTAGCCACCCGACTTGAAGCCGCGGCTGGCGAGGCCGTAGACCATGATGTTGTCGGTGACCTGGTAGTCCAGCGAGATCTTCGGCGACGTGTTCTTGAAGTTGATCGTCTTGTTGAAGTTCGCCGCGACGCTGATCGGACGGGTGAAGGTCGCGTCGGAGTAGCCGCGGTTGAGGACGACGGCGTGCTTGTCCTCGTCGGTGTAGCGCGCGCCGACGTCGAGCTTCAGGCGGTCGGTCAGGTCGAACGTCCAGTCGGCGTAGACCGCGATGCTCTTGGTGTAGACGTTGCCCTGGGTGTCGCCGAACAGCAGGTTGAAGAAGTTGTTCTGCACGCGGCCGCCGGCGCGGCCGTCGAACTGGTAAACGCCGAACACGCCGCGGGCGCGACCGCCGCCGTCGTAGTTGGCCTGCAGTTCGTTCGACGTCTGCTGGTCGCTGTAGAGCGCGTGCACGTCGGCGATCTTGTTCGGCAGGGTGTCGAAGTCGATGTTGGTGTCGGTGTCGGACTCGCGGCGGGCGCCGACGTACTTGAACGCCCACGCGTCGTTCGGACGCCAGTTCACGGTGACCGACGCACCCTTCATCTCGGTGTCGTTGGTGTTGGGCATGCCGTTGCGCACGTCGTAGCGGCTGTCCAGCGGCGCCAGCGTCGGGGCGAAACGGTTGGCGGCGAGCATCTGCGCGCCGCGGACGCCGGAGTTGTCCTTCATCCAGTCGAACGCGAACTGCACGTCGAAGTCGTCCTGCGAGTACGCGCCGAGCGAGAAGCGCACGGCGTCGATGTTCTTGTCGCTGACCTGGGCGCCGGTGGTGCGGTTCTTGCCGAAGCCGTCGCGGTTGAGGCTGGCGACCGACAGGCGCGCACGCAGGCCGCTGTCGTGACCGAACAGCGGGCCGCCGATCGCGGCCTTGCCGTCGAGCTGGTTGTAGTTGCCCAGCGTGACCGAGGCGAAGCCCTCGAAATCCTGCGGCAGCGGCTTGGACACGTACTTGATCGCGCCGCCGATGGTGTTCTTGCCGTACAGCGTGCCCTGCGGGCCGCGCAGCACTTCGACGCGGCCGACGTCGAACACGTCGAGCAGCGCGCCCTGCGGGCGGGCAACGTAGACGTCGTCCAGGTACAGGCCGACGCCCGGATCGACACCCCACAGCGGATCGGACTGGCCGACGCCGCGGATGTAGGCGGTCAGGGTGCTGCTGGAGCCGCGCGCGGCATAGACGGTCAGGTTCGGCACCTGCGCGTCGAGGTCGCTGAGATCCTCGACGTTGAGCTTGTCGAGCGAGTCGGCCGTGAACGCGGTGACCGCGACCGGCACGTCCTGAATGGTTTCCTCGCGCTTGCGGGCGGTGACGGTGATGGCGTCGAGCGTGCCGCGGTCGGCCTGGGCGCCGGCGTCGGCGTCCTGGGCGAAGGCGGTCGGGGCGCAGAGGCTCAGCGCGATGGCCAGGCTCAACGACGAATGCTGCAGGGCGGCGCGACGGAGCGCGGCGGGGACGACAAGAACGGGCGTGATGCGGCGCATCGGTCGATTCCTCGGAGAGATCAAACGCAGGACCGCCCGCCGGACGCGGCGAGCGGGATGCGGCAAGCCTAGGCAACGGGTCCGGTGGCGGCACTTGTACCTTCGGACAATGGGCCGGGACGCGGCGCCTGCGGACACTGCCGGCCGTCTCCCGCGTTCGCCGCGGCGGTGCACCGTGCGCTCGCACGCCGCCGCCACGCCGCCCTTCCGCATCCTCCGGCGCCCTTTCCATGTCCTTCCTGATCGTCCTGGCCGCGCTGTGCTTCCTGATGTTCGTGGCCTACCGCGGCTACAGCGTGATCCTGTTCGCGCCGATCGCCGCGCTCGGCGCGGTGCTGCTCACCGATCCGTCGCTGGTCGCGCCGATGTTCACCGGCCTGTTCATGGACAAGATGGTCGGCTTCCTGAAGCTGTATTTCCCGGTGTTCCTGCTGGGCGCGATCTTCGGCAAGCTGATCGAGCTGTCGGGCTTCTCCAAGTCGATCGTGAAATCGGTGATCCGGCTCTTCGGCGCCGATCGCGCGATGCTGTCGATCGTGGTCGTCTGCGCGTTGCTGACCTACGGTGGCGTGTCGCTGTTCGTGGTGGTGTTCGCGGTGTATCCGTTCGCGGCCGAACTGTTCCGCCAGGGCGACATCCCCAAGCGGCTGATCCCGGGCACGATCGCGCTAGGCGCGTTCACCTTCACCATGGACGCGCTGCCGGGCACGCCGCAGATCCAGAACATCATCCCGACGTCGTTCTTCGGCACCACCGCGTGGGCCGCGCCGTGGCTGGGCACGATCGGCGCGGTGTTCATCCTGATCGTCGGCAGCCTCTACCTGGAATCGCGGCGCCGCGCGGCCAAACGCAAGGGCGAAGGCTACGGCGATCCCGCGGCGCTGCTCAACGAACCGGCCGCCTTCACCGACGATCGCCTCGCGCATCCGCTGCTGGCGCTGTTGCCGCTGGTGCTGGTCGGCGTGGTCAACAAGCTGCTGACGGTGCATATCCCGCAGGCCTACGGCAGCAGCCACGAATTCATCCCCGCGGTGATCGGCAAGGCCACGCCGGTGGTGCAGGAAGTGTCGAAGGTCGCGGCGGTGTGGGCCGTGCAGGGCGCGCTGCTGGTCGGCATCGCCAGCGTGCTGCTGCTGGCGTGGAAGCCGGTGAAGGCCGGTTTCGCCGACGGCACCAAGGCCGCGATCGGCGGCGCGATGCTCGCGGCGATGAACACCGCATCGGAGTACGGCTTCGGCGCGGTGATCGCGGCGCTGCCGGGCTTCCTCGTCGTGGCGAACGCGCTGCACGCGATCCCCAATCCGCTGATCAACGAAGCGATCACGGTGACGTCGCTGGCCGGCATCACCGGTTCGGCCTCCGGCGGCATGAGCATCGCGCTCGGCGCGATGGCCGAGACCTTCATCGCCAACGCGACCGCGGCCGGCATCCCGATGGACGTGCTGCACCGCGTGGCGGCCATGGCCTCCGGCGGCATGGACACCCTGCCCCACAACGGCGCGGTGATCACCCTGCTGGCCGTCACCGGCCTGACCCATCGCCAGGCGTACAAGGACATCTTCGCGATCACCGTGATCAAGACGATGGCGGTGTTCGTGGCGATCGGCGCGTTCTACGCCACCGGGCTGGTCTGAGCGACGGCGGCCGCACCGGCCCTGTCGCCTCCTCCGGCGATCGCGCATCATTCCATCGTCGCGTTGCATCGCCTCGTTTCCCTGTTCGCCGCGTTTCGGACGCGGCGTTTTTTCCATCGACGGAGCCCCCATGTCCGACCGATTCCTCGCGTCCCGCACCGCACTCGTCACCGGCAGCACGTCCGGCATCGGCCTGGCGATCGCCCGCGCCCTCGCCGCCGCCGGGGTGAAGGTGGCAATCAACGGTCTCGGCTCGCCCGAGCAGATCGAAGCCGCCCTGCAGACCGTGCGCGACGCCGGCGCCGCCGACGCCCGCCACTTCGGCGCCGACCTGCGTGATCCCGACGCGATCGAGGCGATGATGGCCGCGATCGACGCGTGGTCGCCGCTCGACATCGTGGTCAACAACGCCGGCATCCAGCACGCCGTGCCGCTGGCCGAGATGCCGGTGCAGAAGTGGAACGACATCCTCGCGATCAACCTCAGCTCGGCGTTCCACACCATGCGCCTGGCGATGCCGGGCATGGCCGCGCGCGGCTACGGCCGAGTGGTGAACATCGCCTCGGTGCATGGCCTGGTGGCGTCGACGAACAAGGCGCCGTACGTCGCCAGCAAGTTCGGCATCGTCGGCCTGAGCAAGGTCGCGGCGCTGGAATACGCCGCGGCCGGCAGCCGCGACAGCGGTGGCATCACCACCAACTGCATCTGCCCCGGCTGGGTGGAGACGCCGCTGATCGAGCCGCAGATCGAGGCCCGCCGCAGCGCCCTCGGCGAAGGCGCCAGCCGCGACGACGGCGTGCGCGCGCTGCTCGCCGAGAAGCAGCCGAGCCTGCGCATGTCGCTGCCCGAGGACATCGCCTCGATGGTGCTGTGGCTGTGCCGCCGCGAGGCGCATAACGTGACCGGCGCCTCGTTCCCGATCGACGGCGGCTGGACCGCGCAGTAGGCCGCGCGACGGTCCGGAGGCGGGCTTTCCGGAGCGAGGCTTCCGTCACGGTTCGCAGGCGTTCAGGACATATTTCGTTTCGGGGTTCCGGCTTATAGTGCGGTCGATCCCCACGGTCGCATCGAGACGGAGCCCGCATGCCCAGACTGTTCCCGCACCTCCGCCGCAAGGCGGTGTACGCCCAGATCGCGCGTCGAAACGGCATCCGCGGCCCGCTGGTGTTCCAGGCGCCGCCGCCGCGCCTGGACGAGTTCGGGCATCCGATCGCCAACGGCCTGCCGACCACGGTCGGCACCCTGCCGGGCACGACGCCGGCAACGCCTTCCGGCGGGCACCGGATGTCCGGACCGTCGACGGCGCAGCTCTCCGAGGCCAATCTCGTCACCCTGCAGCGCGCGCCCTTCGCCGTGCGGGTGCTGAACCACCTCACCTACGGCGCGACCACGGCCTCGATCGCCGCCTTCAATGCGCTCGGTGCCAACGACACCGCACGGCTGACGGCGTTCCTCGACCAGCAGCTCAACCCGGCGGGCATCGACGACAGCGCGATGGACACCCGCCTGACCGCGGCCGGCTATACCACGCTCAACAAGAGCCTGACCCAGCTGTGGACCGACCACGTGGTGGGCGATCCTGTCTATGACGTGCGCATGCGCCCCGCATGGGAAGCCGAGCGCGGCGCGCTGGCCCGCGCGGTCCACTCCAAGCGCCAGTTGCTGGAAGTGGTCTGCGGCTTCTGGCACGACCACTTCAATGTCACCGCCAGCGACTTCTCCGCCGGCCCGGTGTACATCCACTACCAGCGCGACGTGATCCGCGCCAATGCGCTGGGCAATTTCCGGACGATGCTCGAAGCCGTCGCGCAGAGCACGTCGATGATGTACTACCTCGACAATGCCTCGAACACGCGCTCGGGTCCGAACGAGAACTTCGCGCGCGAACTGCTGGAACTGCACACGCTGGGTGCCGAGAACTACCTCGGCTTCATGGACCCGTTCCAGGTGCCGCCCTGCCCCGAGGATCCGACCTACCCGATCGGCTACACCGACAACGACGTGTACGAGACCGCATCGGCATTCACCGGCTGGTCGCTGAAGAACGGCCACTGGCAGTACCCGACCGAGAACGACGGCACCTTCGCCTACCGCTCGGCCTGGCACGATGCAGGCCCGAAGTACGTCCTCGGCAAGTACATCTATCCCGAGCAGCCGGCCATGAAGGACGGCCGCGACATCATGGACCGGCTGGCCAGCCATCCGCGCGTCGCCAAGTTCATCTGCAAGAAGCTGATCCGCCGCTTCGTGGGCGACCGTCCGCACCAGGCGCTGATCGACAGCGCCGCCGCCGTGTTCCGCGCGAACTGGCAGCAGCCGGACCAGATCGCGAAGACGCTGCGCCACATCCTCACGTCCGAGGCGTTCAAGAACAGCTGGGGCATGAAGAACCGCCGCCCGTTCGAGCTGATCGCCGCCGCGCTGCGCGGCCTCGGCTCCGACTGGACGCCGAAGGTCGGCGACAGCCGCACCGACTCGCTCTTCTACCTGCTCACGTCCGCCGGCCACGTGCCGTACGAATGGCCGGCGCCGAACGGTTATCCGGACACCTTCCTCGCGTGGTCGGGTTCCAGCAGTTACGTGATGACGTGGCGGGTGCTGGACTGGCTGACCGAGACCAACGACGGTGCGGCCACGCCCGCGCCGATCGCGCCGATCCTCGACGCCACCCGCAGCGGCGTGACCAGCTGGACCGCGAACAACCTCGTCGACTTCTGGTGCCAGCGGTTGCTGGGCTACCTGCCGGCGGCGAGCCGGCGCGCGGTGCTGGCGGGCTTCATGGCACAGAACGGCAATCCCGCCACCGACGTCATCACCGATACCGATGCCTGGGCCGCGAGCGATCCGAAGAAGCACTACAACCAGCAGCGCATCCGCAGCCTGGTCGCGCTGATCCTGCTGTCGCCCGAATTCACGACCCGCTGAGGACGCCGCCATGACCGATCTTCGTTTCGACCGGCGCGAGTTCCTCAAGGGCTGCTGCGCGACCGCCGCGATCGGCGCCGCGGGCCCGTCGATGTTGTTCTCGCAGGAAGCGGCCGCAGCCGCCAACGCCTACGACACCGTGGTGCTGGTGTTCCTCCGCGGCGGCATGGACGGCCTCAACCTGGTGCCGCCGGTCTCCGGCAACGACCGCAGCTACTACGAGGAAGCCCGGCCGTCGCTCAACATCGCCGCCAGCGGCACCTACGGCGCGCTGCCGCTGACCCTCGCCGGCGGCGCCGCCACCGGCTTCGGCCTGCATCCGTCGGCCACCGGGCTGAAGACGATCTGGGACGCCGGCAAGCTCGCCATCGTGCAGGGCTGCGGCATGCCGACCGTGGTCACCCGCAGCCATTTCGACGCCCAGCTGTACCTCGACCTCGGCACGCCGGGCGCGCAGGGCGGTGGCAGTGGCTGGATCAGTCGCGCCTGGTCCACCCTGCCCGGCACGACTGGCAGCGAGAGCATGCCGCTGCTGGCCGTGGCCAGCCGCCAGCCGGCGAACCTGCTCGCTTCCAACCAGGCGCTGGTGATGCCCAGCCCCACCGATTTCGCGCTGAACACCGGCGCCTGGCAGTGGCAGCAGTACCGCAGCGGCCTGCCCGCCGGCACCAAGGGCGTCAACGAGACGCTGGCCGCGCTGTGGGCCGGCCAGACCGGTACCGAGCTGGCCGGCCAGCGTGCCGACAACGCCCTGCGGGTGATCGGCAGCCAGGCCTACACCTCCACCCTGCCCGCCGGCTGGCCGACCACGACCTTCGCCCGCCAGCTGTGGACGATCGCCCAGTCGGTGCGTTTCAACCTCGGCCTGCGCTTCGCCACCCTCGACCTGGGCGGCTGGGACACGCACGACGGCCAGGGCACCGCAGGTAGCGGCTACCACTACTACCAGAACAAGATCGCCGAACTCTCCGACGCGCTGACCGCGTTCTACAACGAGCTGACCACCACCGGCGAAATGGGCCGGGTGACGGTGATCGTGCAGTCGGAATTCGGCCGCCGCGTGCGCCAGAACGGCAGCGGCGGCACCGACCACGGCTACGGCAACCAGATGCTGGTGCTCGGCGGCGCGGTCAACGGCCGCAAGCTCTACGGCCAGTGGCTGGGGCTGGCGCCGGAAACGCTCTCACCCTACTTCGGCGACGTGCCGGCGACCACCGACTACCGCCGCGTGTTCTCGGAAATCCTGATCCGCCGCCTCGGCAACAACAAGCTGGGCACGATCTTCCCCGGCTACACCGGCTACACGCCGATGGGCATCGTGCAGGGCACCGACATCGCACCGCAGTACTCGGCCGGCCTCGCGGTCCCGGCCATGGCCAACCTGCCGGTGAACCCGCAGCCGGCCTACGGCGAATCGCTGACCGAGACCTCGCGCGCGCTGCGCGCCGCCGCGCGCGATCGCGAGACCTGGTACCACCGTCTGCTGGCGGCGCTGGGCCTCGTCTGAACAAGCGAGCCATCGCGACGGCGGCGGGACGAATGCCCCGCCGCCGTCGCCGTCAACCCAGCGCGGCGATGCCGTCCACGATCGCCGACGCGTACGCGGAGACTGGGTTGCCGCTCTGCTGCACCTCGCCGTAATTCCAGACGAAGCCGCCGATGATCCCCGGCGTCATCTGCGTGTCGTCGGCGAACGTCGCCTGCAACGCCTGCGGCGGCGTCTGCTGCGCGTCGTAGCCGGGCACCACGAAGGCCGGGATGTCGGCGATGCCGAGCGGCGACGTCGCTTGCTGCAGCAAGCCGACCCACTGCGACTGGGTGTTGCTGCCGCCGCCGTCGTAGCACTGCAGGTTCATCGTGGTCACCAGCTGGCGATTGCCGTTCGCGGCGTAGATCTTCGCCAGACAGCCGATCCAGAAATCCGGATCCGTGTACGGGCAGAACGTCGTGGTCATGCCCAGGCCGTCGAGCATGGCCGCCAGCGACACCAGCGTGTCGGTGTAGTAGCTGTAGAGATGTGAATACGGCGCCGGCGACGACTCCGCCTCCAGGTCGATGTCGATGCCGTCGATCGACAGCGCCGTCTTCAGCGCCTGGAAGTTCGCGTACAGCGGATTGCTGCTGCCGGTACCGTACTGGTCGATCATCGCCTTGATGTTGACGAAGTCGCTCTCGCAGCTCCAGCCGCCGACCGAGAACAGCAGCTGCGTCATGATGCCGCGCGCCTTCATTTCCGCGATCAGCGCCGGCAGGTGCGCGAAGCCCGGCTGCAGCTGGCCGCCGGAGACGATCGGATCGCCGTCGTTGTAGGCGAAGTCACCGTTCGCGCGCACGTGCAGCGCCCAGAACACGCCGACGGTGAAGCCCGAATTGCCGATGTCGTGGGCCATCAGGCCCAGCGCCTCGATGCTGGGATTGCTGGTGGGACCGGGGTTCTGGACGTCGAAGTTGTTGAGATAGAGCGTGATCTTCTGCGTACCGCTCATGGCCTGTTCCTCCTGGACGTTGGCTGTCTGGCTTCCGGATTGCCGCATGGGGACGCCGGCGACGTCTGCATGCCGGCGCGGCACGCTCACCATAGCCTGTCCCCGACGGCAGCGTCATGGCATCGCGACGACGGATCGCCGCCGCAAAACGACGAAGCCCGCCGTTTTCACGGCGGGCTTCGGGAAAGCGCGCAGCGGCAGGCGGCTTATTCGCCGGACAGGCCTTCGCCTTCGGCCACGGCCTTCATCGACAGGCGGATGCGGCCCTGCTTGTCGACTTCCAGCACCTTGACCTTCACCACGTCGCCTTCCTTCAGCTTGTCGCTGACCTTCTCCACGCGTTCGCTGGAGATCTGCGAGACGTGGACCAGGCCGTCCTTGCCCGGCAGGATGGTGACGAACGCGCCGAAGTCCATGATCTTCGCGACCTTGCCTTCGTAGATCCGGCCCGGCTCGACGTCCGAGGTGATCTGCTCGATGCGCGCCTTCGCGGCCTGCGCGGCGGCGGCATTGACCGAGGCGATGACGATCGTGCCGTCGTCCTGGATATCGATCTGCGTGCCGGTTTCCTTGGTGATCGCCTGGATCGTGGCGCCGCCCTTGCCGATCACTTCGCGGATCTTGTCCGGATGGATCTTCATGGTCAGCAGGCGCGGCGCGTACTCGCTCAGCTCGGCGCGCGGCGTGGTGATCGCCTTGGCCATCTCGCCGAGGATGTGCAGACGGCCCTGCTTCGCCTGGGCCAGCGCGACCTTCATGATCTCTTCGGTGATGCCCTGGATCTTGATGTCCATCTGCAGCGCGGTGACGCCCTGCTCGCTGCCGGCCACCTTGAAGTCCATGTCGCCGAGGTGGTCTTCGTCGCCGAGGATGTCGGACAGCACGACGAACGCGCTCTCTTCCTTCACCAGACCCATCGCGATGCCCGCGACCGGGCGCTTCACCGGCACGCCGGCGTCCATCAGCGCGAGCGAGGAGCCGCACACCGAGGCCATCGACGACGAACCGTTCGACTCGGTGATCTCCGAGACGACGCGGATCGTGTACGGGAACGCTTCCATGCCCGGCATCATCGCCAGCACGCCGCGCTTGGCGAGGCGGCCGTGGCCGATCTCGCGGCGCTTCGGCGCACCGAAGCGGCCGGTTTCGCCGACGGAGTACGGCGGGAAGTTGTAGTGGAACAGGAAGTGTTCCTTCCACTCGCCGGCGACGTCGTCCATGATCTGGCCGTCACGCGCGGTGCCGAGGGTGGTCACGACCAGCGCCTGGGTCTCGCCGCGGGTGAACAGCGCCGAGCCGTGGACACGCGGCAGCACGCCGATCTTGCAGGTGATCGGACGCACGGCGTCGAGGGTGCGGCCATCGATGCGGATCTTGGTCTCGAGGACCGAGTCGCGCATGGTGCGGTATTCGAGTTCGCCGAATTCCTTCGACAGCTCGCCGGCGTTCCAGCCCTCGGCCTCGGCGCGCGGCGCGAGGGCGCCCAGCACGTCCTTCTTGATCGCGGCGATGGCGTCGCGGCGCTGCAGCTTGTCGCGCACCTGGAAGGCGGCGGCGAGCTGGCTGCCCACGGCTTCCTTCAGCGCGGCGATCATGGCGTCGTTCTTCGCCGGCGCCGTCCATTCCCACGACTTGGTGCCGGCTTCGACGACCAGTTCATTGATGGCGTGGATCACCGCCTGCTGCGCCTGGTGGCCGAAGACCACCGCGCCCAGCATCACCTCTTCCGACAGTTCCTTCGCTTCCGACTCCACCATCAGCACGGCCTGCGAGGTGCCGGCGACGACGAGTTCGAGCTCCGATTCCTTCAGCTCGCTGACGGACGGGTTGAGGATGTACTGGCCGTTCTTGTAACCGACCTTGGCGGCGCCGATCGGACCCTGGAACGGGGCGCCGGTCAGGGCCAACGCGGCCGAGGCGCCGATCATCGCCGGGATGTCGCCCTCGACTTCCGGATTCAGCGACACCAGCGTCGCGATGATCTGGACTTCGTTCTTGAACTCTTCCGGGAACAGCGGGCGGATCGGACGGTCGATCAGGCGGCAGATCAGCGTTTCCTTCTCCGTCGGACGACCTTCGCGCTTGAAGAATCCACCCGGGATGCGGCCACCGGCGTAGAACTTTTCCTGGTAGTCGACGGTGAGCGGGAAGAAGTCCTGTCCTTCGCGGGCCGACTTGGCGGCGACGGCCGTCACCAGCACCACGGTGCCATCCACCGACACCATCACTGCGCCGCCGGCCTGGCGGGCGATTTCGCCGGTCTCGAGCACCACTTCATGCCGGCCGTACTGGAAACGCTTGGTCACTTTTGCCACGTTGGAAATTCCTCGAATCGATGTCGATGGGCGATGCTGAACCGGGACGCGGCCCCTGCCGGGCCCGGGTGGCCGCGGTCGCGGCCGGTATTGCGCGGGACTCGCGTCCCCAAAACGAAACCGCGGCGCATTGCTGCGCCGCGGTGGGTCTGAAGCTTAGCGGCGCAGACCGAGCTTCTCGATCAGGGCCTTGTAGCGCTCCGCGTCTTTGCGGTGCAGGTAGTCGAGCAGGCTGCGACGACGGTTGACCATCTTCAGCAGGCCACGACGGCTGTGGTGGTCCTGCTTGTGGGTCTTGAAGTGTTCGGTGAGCTGCGAGATGCGGGCCGACAGCAGCGCGACCTGGACTTCCGGCGAACCGGTGTCGTTGGCGCTGCGCTTGTTGGCGTCGATGATCTGGGCGGAATCGATGGACATGAGGACCTCTGGACGCGGGCATCGCAGGAACGCGCATCGGACTTGCCGGATGCCGCGCACCACGGGTGCCGCCTGGATGGAAGGGAAAAACGAGACTGTCCGGGGTGCGGTGGAAACCGGCCCGGACAGCAGCGGAATTGTAGCCCGCTCCCCCGGCCCGGACAAGGCTTCCGGTCGGGAGGACGGCGGTCAGTGCCGTTTGGCGCCCGCAGGCGGGGCCGGCGCGGGCGGTGGAGTCCCGGCCTCGAACACCTTGCGCATCATCTCGGCCATGCCCTCCATCTCGCCGCTGAGTGCGACGCGCCAGCCGGTCGGCGTGCGGTTCAGGGTGACGACCTCCATCTTGGTCATCTTCAGCCCCATCGTCTCGGCCGTGTTGCGGGTGACCAGATGGACCCGGTCGGCGCCTTCCGGCACGGCGCCGAGGATCTGCTGGTCACCCAGCGACACCATGCCGCCCATGCGCCCCATGATCGCCTTGAGGAATCCGGCGAAGAACGCCGCGTCGTCCAGCTTGGCGACCGCGGCCGGGTCGTCGATGCCCAGCAAGCCCTGCAGCATCGGCGGCGTCTTGCCGGACGCATCGATCCCGCCGAGCATCTCGCGGAACCGGTGCAGCGCGGCCGGATCGAAGGTCGCGGCCGCCCCCGACCAGTCCCCGCCGCGCATCCGGGCGAAGCTCTCGCCGGCGACCTGTTGCGGCGTCATGTCCGGCTTCAGCTCGGCGGCGGACAGCGGCAGCACGCCCGCGACCAGCAGGACGGCCGCAAGGGCCAGGCGGGCCCGGGAAGGGGCGAACGAAACGGACGGAAAGCGCACGGGGAACTCCTTGTCGGGGGATGCGGGAATCGGTTCGGGGGTAAGGATGGCGCCCCGGGAACGTCAGGGGTCGGCCCGCTGGAACACGCGCTGCGGGGCCAGCAGGCCTTCGTCGTCGACGCTGCCCAGCCCGCAGGCGCGGCCCTCGGCGTCGAACACGGCGCAGTCGCCGGGGCGCTCCTGGGCGAGGCGCAGGCGCTGGCCCTGGCGAAAGCGGCGGGTGGCGTCCTCGGTCAGGTCGATGCGGCGATGGCCGACCAGCCCGATCTCCAGCGGCAACAGGCAGGCGTCGAGGCAGTGCGGGTCGCGTTCGGCCAGCGCCTGCAGCGAGGCCAGCGTCCACATCCGCGGATCGCGGAACGGATCGACCCACAGCCGGCGCAGTTCGGCGACGTGGGCACCGCAGCCCAGCGCTTCGCCGAGGTCGCGCACGAGGCTGCGCACGTACGTGCCCGAGCCGCATTCGACGTGCAGCCGCAACTGCGGCGCATCGCCATCGAGCAGATCCTGTTCCGACAGCAGCTCGAAGGCATGCACGTCGACGAGGCGAGGTTCGATCTCGATCGTTTCGCCACGACGCGCCTTGGCGTACAGCGGCTCGCCGCCGCGCTTGAGCGCGGAATAGATCGGCGGCACCTGTGCGATGCGGCCGGTGAGACCGCGCAGCGCGGCGTCGATCGTGGCGATGTCGTAGCGGCCGACGGGACGCTCGCGCAGCGGCCGGCCCTCGGCGTCGTCGGTGTCGGTGACGATGCCCAGCCGCGCCACGGTGTCGTACGCCTTGCGCGAGCCGAGCAGGTCGCCGGCGATCTTGGTGGCTTCGCCGAAGCACACCGGGAGCAGGCCGGTGGCGAGCGGGTCGAGACTGCCGGTATGCCCCGCCTTCTCCGCACGGAACAGGTGTCGCACCCGTTGCAACGCCTGGTTCGAGCTCAGCCCCTGCGGCTTGTCGAGCAGCAGGATGCCGTCGAGCTTGCGGAAGGTTTTCTTGGGGGCCTGGGCCATCAAGGGATCATATTCCCAACCAGCGGTGTGTAGGGCGGGCCCTGGCCCGCCACAGCGGCCTCACGGATCGCGATGGACGACGACCGAAACGGGCTTCCCCTCTTCCGCCTTGAACGGAACAACGCCGAAACGGGAGCCAAGGGCCACCGTCACGAACCGCTGTCGAGGTCCCGCAGCAAGTGGTCGATGCGTTCGCCGCGATCGACAGAATCGTCGTATTCGAAATGCAGTTCGGGCGTGTGCCGCATGCGCACGGCATGCGCGAGTTCGCGGCGGATTTCCGGCGCGGCTTCCTTGAGGCCCTTCAGTGCTTCCTTCGCGCGCTCGGCCTGCAGCGCGGTGAAGAACACCTTGGCGTGGGCCATGTCGCGGCTGACCTCGACGTCGGACACGCTCACCGACGGCAGACCATGCTCGCGCACCATGGCGTGCACGATCGCGCCCAGCTCCCTGCGGAGCTGGGCGGAGACGCGGTCGGTGCGGTGGAACGATTTCTTCGGCATCAGCGGGACCGGTTCGAGGATCGCCGGATCACAGCGTGCGCTGCACTTCGATGCGCTCGAAGCATTCGATCTGGTCGCCCGGCTTGACGTCGTTGTACGCCTTCACGCCGATGCCGCACTCGGTGCCGTTGCGCACCTCGTCGACGTTCTCCTTGAAGCGACGCAGCGATTCCAGCTCGCCCTCGAAGATGACGGTGTTGTCGCGCAGCACGCGGATCGGCTTGTTGCGCTTGACCACGCCCTCCACGACCATGCAGCCCGCGACCGCGCCGAACTTGGAGCTGCGGAACACGTCGCGGACCTCGGCGGTACCGATGATCTCTTCGCGGATCTCCTTGCCCAGCAGGCCGGACGCCACCTGCTTCACCTGGTCGATGACGTCGTAGATGATCGAGAAGTAGCGCAGGTCGAGGTTGTTGGCGTCGATCACCTTGCGCGCCGAGGCATCGGCACGGACGTTGAAGCCGATGATCGTGGCCTTCGCCGCCAGCGCGGAGTTGGCGTCGGATTCGGTGATGCCGCCCACGCCCGAGACGATCAGGTTGATGCGGATCTGGTCGTTCGACAGGCTGGTCAGCGCCTGGCGCAACGCCTCGGCCGAACCCTGCACGTCCGCCTTCACCACCAGGTTCAGCGACAGCTGGCTGCCGCCCGAACCCATCTGGGCCATGATGTCTTCCATGCGGTTGCCGGCGGACTGCACCAGGCGCAGCTCGCGACGCTTGGTCTCGCGCTGCTGGGCCACGTCCTTCGCCAGGCGCTCGTCGGCGACCACCACGAAGTCGTCGCCCGCGTCCGGCACGCCCGACAGGCCGAGCACCTGCACCGGGATCGACGGGCCGGCGCTCTGCACCTGCGAGCCGGTTTCGTCGAACAGCGCGCGCACGCGACCGTACTGGACGCCGCAGACGAGGTAATCGCCCTTCTGCAGCAGGCCTTCCTGCACCAGCACCGTCGCGACCGGGCCGCGGCCCTTGTCGAGCGCGGATTCGATGACCACGCCCGAGGCGCGGCCGTCGGCGACGGCGGAGAGTTCGAGCACTTCGGCCTGCAGCAGCACGGCGTCGAGCAGTTCGTCGATGCCCTTGCCGGTCTTGGCCGAGACTTCGATGCACTGCGTCTCGCCGCCGAAGTCCTCGGCCACGATGCCGTGCGCGAGCAGTTCGTTCTTGACCCGCAGCGGGTCGGCGTCGGACTTGTCGATCTTGTTGACCGCGACCACGATCGGCACGCCGGCCGACTTCGCGTGCTGGATCGCCTCGATCGTCTGCGGCATCACGCCGTCGTCGGCCGCGACCACCAGGATCACGATGTCGGTCAGCTTGGCGCCGCGCGCGCGCATCGCGGTGAACGCGGCGTGGCCCGGGGTGTCGAGGAAGCTGATCACGCCCTTCGGCGTCTCGACGTGGTACGCGCCGATGTGCTGGGTGATGCCGCCGGCTTCGCCCGAGGCGACCTTGGTGCGGCGGATGTAGTCGAGCAGCGAGGTCTTGCCGTGGTCGACGTGACCCATGATCGTGACCACCGGCGGACGGGCGCGCTTGTCGCCCTGCTTGTCCTCGATGTGCGCGAGCAGTTCGGACTCGGCGTCGTCGCTCGAGGCGCGGATCGCCTTGTGGCCCAGTTCCTCGGTCACCAGCGCCGCGGTGTCGTGGTCGATGGTCTGGGTGATGGTCGCCATCACGCCCATCTTGAACAGGGCCTTCACCACGTCGCCGCCCTTCAGCGCGAGTTTCTGCGCGAGATCGGACACGGTGATGGCTTCGCCGATCGACACTTCGCGCACAACCTTCTCCGTGGGTCGGGTGAACCCGTGCTGGCCGCCGCCGCTGCGGCTCTGTTCGATCTGGCGACGGGTCTGTCGGGTCTTGCTGCCGCGCGAGGTCGAGCGACGTTCGCGCTCGGCCGTGCTGAGATGCAACTGGCCGGCGAAGCGCGCGGTGGCGTCGTCGTCCTCGACGTCGGCCACCATCGCGTGCGAGCCGCGGTTCGGCTTGGCCTTGTGGGCATTGCGGTCGTCGACGCGCGGCGCATCGGGGCGCGCCGGCTTGGGATGACCATGGCCGGCGACCTTCGGGCGCGCAGCGGCCTCGTCGGTGGTCTCGGCGACCTTCCCGGCGGCCAGCGCGGCCTCGGCCGCGGCGCGCGCGGCGGCCTCGTCGGCGATGCGCTTGCGCTCGGCAGCCTCTTCGGCACGCTTGCGGTCCTCGGCGGCGAGCCGCTGCTGCTCTTCGAGGTTGCGCTGGCGCGATTCCTCGAGCTTGCGCAGGATCTCGGCGCGCTCGTCGTCGGCACCGGCCTCGGCGCCGCCTTCCGGCCGCTTCACCAGCGTGACCTTCTTGCGCACCACCACGTCGACGGTGGTCTTGTTCTTGCCGCCGCCGACGGTGATTTCCTGCTTGCTGTTGCGGCTGAGCGTGATCTTCTTCGCCGCGACCGGGTCTTCGACGGCCTGCTCGCTCTTGCCATGGGCACGCTTGAGGAAGCCGAGCAGCTTCAGCTTTTCGGCGCTGGTCACGATCTGGTCGGGACCGCTGAATTTCATGCCGGCCTCGGCCAGCTGCTCCAGCAGTTTCTCGACCGGCGTGTTCACCAGTTCGGCCAGCTTGCGGATGGTGGTTTGCTGCGACATTCGGTATCCGTTTCTCTATGACGCGGCGGGCCGCGCACGTGATCTGGCGATTCTACTGCGGGGGGCGCCGCCGGGGCGCCCGGGACGGCTCAGCCTTCGCGTTCCAGCCGGGCGATTTCCTCGGCGCGGGCGGCCAGGATCAGCGCCGCGGCGCGGGCCTCGTCCAGCCCCTCGATGCCGAACTCGGCGACTTCGTCGGCCGCCAGCTCGCCCAGTTCCTCGACGGTGCGGACGCCGTGCCCGGCCAGGGCGTAGGCGGTCTCGCTGTCCATGCCGTCCAGCGACAGCAGGTCGTCGGCGGGCTGGTGTTCGTCCAGCTCCTCCTCGACCGCCAGCGCCTCGTTCAGCAGGGCGTCGCGGGCACGCGAGCGGAGCTCCTCGACGATGTCCTCGTCAAAGCCCTCGACCGCGAGCAGCTCGCCGACCGGGACATAGGCGATTTCCTCGACCGTGCTGAAGCCTTCGGCCACCAGGATGCCGGCGATTTCCTCGTCCACTTCCAGCTTGTCCATGAACAGGCGGCGGGCGGTGGCCTGCTCGGCCTCGCTCTTGGCCTGCACCTGGTCGGCGGTCATGACGTTGAGCTGCCAGCCGGTCAGGCGGCTGGCCAGGCGCACGTTCTGGCCGCCCTTGCCGATCGCCTGCGCCAGGCGCTCCTCGGCGACCGCGAGGTCCATCGAGTGCTTCTCTTCGTCGACGATGATCGACTGCACTTCCGCCGGCGCCATCGCGTTGATGACGAACTGCGCCGGGTTGTCCGACCACAGCACGATGTCGACGCGCTCGCCGTTCAGTTCGTTCGACACCGCCTGCACGCGCGAACCGCGCATGCCGATGCAGGCGCCGATCGGGTCGGTGCGGTTGTCGTAGGCGACGACAGCGATCTTGGCGCGGTCGCCCGGGTCGCGGGCGCAGGCCTTGATCTCGACCAGACCCTGGCCGACTTCCGGCACTTCGAGCTTGAACAGCTCCATCATGAATTCGGGGGCGACGCGGCTGATGAACAGCTGCGGGCCGCGCGGTTCGCTGCGGACGTCGGACAGGAAGCCGCGGATGCGGTCGCCGGCGCGCACGACGTCGCGCGGGATCGCCTTGTCGCGCGGGATGAACGCCTCGACCTTGTCGGGCAGTTCGACGTAGACGTTGCCGCGCTCGACGCGCTTGACCGTGCCGGTGATCAGTTCGCCGACGTGGTCCTTCCACGCATCGACGACCTGCTGGCGCTCGGCCTCACGCACGCGCTGGACGATCACCTGCTTGGCGGCCTGCGCACCGATACGGCCGAATTCGGGATTCTCGATCTGCTCTTCGATGTAGTCGCCGACCTCGACACCTTCGACTTCGTCGACCGCGTCCATCAGGCGGATCTGGCGATCCGGCGATTCCATCACCACGTCGTCGGCGACCACTTCCCAGCGACGGAAGGTCTCGTAGCTGCCGTCCTTGGGATTGATCGACACGCGCGTCAGCACGTCCTGGTCCTGGTAGCGCTTCTTGGCGGCGGTGGCCAGCGCGGCTTCGAGCGCCTCGATGATGACCGACTCGGGCACGCGCTTTTCGTTGGCGACCGCGTCGACGACCAGCAACAGATCCTTACTCATCTTGTTTGCCTCTAGAACCTTGGATTCACTCATTCGTGGGGCCGGGGCACGTCGCCGTGCCGCCGCGGGCCGGAAGGCCCTCGATCGTCATGCCTTGCCGTCGGGACGCTTCGCGTCCGGCTTCCTGCCCGCGGGCTTCTTGCCGGGCTTCGTCGGCGCGAAACCGAGCGCGACCCAATCCGGCACCAGCCGCGCCTTCTCGATGTTGTCGAACGTCACCGACAGGACCGCGTTCTCCGGCTTCGCCTCGATCGAGAACTCGACGCGATCGCCATCGACCGCCGCGATGCGGCCCTGGAAACGACGGCGGCCATCCTGCGGCAGCTTCAGCACGATCTTCGCTTCCTCGCCGAGGAAACGTGCGCACTGCGCCGCGGTGAACAGCGGGCGATCGACGCCGGGCGAAGACACCTCGAGCGTGTAATGGCCGCTGATCGGATCCTCGACATCGAGCAGCGCGGAGACTTCGCGACTCACCGCTTCGCAGTCTTCGATGCCGACATGCTGCGCACTGCCCTCGCCTTCCGGCAGCGTCCCGCGCAAGGGCTCCGCGCCCGGACGATCGATGTACAGCCGCAGCGTCGCCCCGCCCGGCGCGGGCAGGTATTCGATGCCGAGCAGTTCGAGGCCGAGCGCCTCGACGGTCGGCGACAGCAGTGCGGCGATGTCGGTGGCCTTGTCCGCCATGTTGCGGCGATGCTCCCGGGGTCGGAATACGCAAAAATCGGAAACGAAAAAGGGGCCGAGGGGCCCCTTGTCCGATACCG
The DNA here is from genome assembly GCF_056313665.1 of Lysobacter sp. DMC104. Classification (NCBI taxonomy): domain Bacteria; kingdom Pseudomonadati; phylum Pseudomonadota; class Gammaproteobacteria; order Lysobacterales; family Lysobacteraceae; genus Lysobacter; species Lysobacter sp. DMC104. Next base: position 73,483 of record NZ_JBQUZW010000001.1, read on the forward strand.
CTGGATGTCGGCGTCGAAACGGGAGCAACCGTTCCGACAAGCCCCGTTTCCGATGCACTCCGGCCGAAGCCGGAATACATGGAAGAAACGTGGTAGCGGGGGCAGGATTTGAACCTGCGACCTTCGGGTTATGAGCCCGACGAGCTGCCAGACTGCTCCACCCCGCAGCAGAGAAACGAGATTATGCCGATCCCGTACGATTGTTGCAAGCCCTGTTCAGTCGCGAAGACGGAACGCAGGCACCTTCATCTTCAGGCGAACGCCTGCTGGCACCAGGCCATGAGCGGATCCCACGCCAGACCGAGCACGAGCAGGCCGAGCGCATTCACCGCGAACACCACGCGCAGAGCGATATCGTCGCGCTGCACCATCGGCTCGCCCTGCGGTTCGTCGAAGAACATCGCGCGGATCACGCGCAGGTAATAGAACGCGCCGATGACCGCGAAGACGATCGCGACGATCGTCAGCCAGATCTGGCCGCCTTCCCACGCCGCACGCAGCACGGCGAGCTTGGCCCAGAAGCCGAGGAACGGCGGCACGCCAGCCAGCGACGCCATCACGCACAGCACCAGCCACGCCATCCACGGGCTGCGCGCGTTGAGGCCCTTGTAATCCTCGATGCGATCGGCCTCGAAGCCCTTGCGCGACAGGATGATGATCGTGCCGAAAGACGCGGCCGCCATGATCGCGTAGGAGATCGCGTAGAACATCGATGCGGCATAGCCCGACGCACCGCCGCCGGACAGGCCGAGCAGCAGGAAGCCGACATGCGAGACAGTCGAATACGCGAGCATGCGCTTGAGATTGGTCTGCGCCAGCGCGATGAGGTTGCCGATCGCCAGCGAAGCGGCGGCGAGCAGCGAAAGCATCAGGCGCCATTCGGCATCGAGCTGGCCGACACCGGCTTCGAGCAGGCGGTAGGCCATCGCGAACGCGGCGAGCTTGGGCGCGGCGCCGATGAACAGCGTGATCGGCGTGGGCGCGCCCTCGTAGACGTCGGGCAGCCACATGTGGAACGGCGCGGCGCCGAACTTGAAGGCGATGCCGGCGACCATCAGCACCACGCCGGTGAGCAGCAGCGGGTTGTCCGTGCCGGCGCCGTGGATGACGGCGAGATCGAGGCTGCCGGCGCCGCCGTACACCAGCGACATGCCGAACAGCAGCAGGCCCGAGGCCAGCGAACCCAGCACGAAATACTTCATCGCCGCTTCGGAAGCGAGCGGGCTGTCGCGGTCGATCGCGACCAGCGCGTACGAGCACAGCGCCAGCAGTTCCAGGCCGAGATAGACCATCACCAGGCTGCCGGCGGAGATCAGCAGCATCATGCCGGCGACCGCGAACAGCATCAGCACCGCAATCTCGCCCTTGTACAGGCCGCGCTCGCGCAGGAACGCCCAGCTGTAGACCAGCGAGGCCGCGCTGACGATGCAGGCGACCCACTTCAGCACGTCGGCCATGGTGTCGCGCACGAACATGCCGCCGAGGAAGCTGCCGTGCAGGCTGGCGGCGTCGCCGCCGACGCCCAGCGCGATGAGGCCGGCGACGCCGATCAGCGTGGCGACGGCGAGTCCGTGGACGAGCCCGCGCTGGCGTTCGCTGACGAACAGGTCGAGCAGCAGCAGCGAGAACGCGGCGCCCACGAGCACCAGCTCCGGCAGGAGCGGCAGCAGGGAGGCGGCGGTGACGTTGGTCGTGATCATGATCTTCCCGGAACCTGTGTCGTTCTCAGAGCTTGCTGGCGGCCAACTGGCTGGCGAGCTGGGCGATGGCCGGCTCCATCAGGTCGGTCAGCAGTTTGGGGTACACGCCGATCAGCAGCGTGCCGGCCGCGAAGACCGACAGCACGATCCACTCGCGGGGATTGATGTCCTCGAGCTCGGCGACGTGGGCGTTGCCGACTTCGCCGAACACCACGCGCTTGACCAGCCACAGCGTGTAGGCCGCGCCGACGATCAGCGTGATGGCGGCGGTGAAGGCGATCATCGGGTGCGCCTGGAAGCTGGCCAGCACCACCATGAACTCGCCGACGAAGCCTGACGTGCCCGGCAGGCCGGAGTTGGCCATGCCGAACAGCACGAAGAACATCGCGAACCACGGCATCACGTTGGCCACGCCGCCGTAGTCACGGATCATGCGGCTGTGCATGCGGTCGTAGAGCACGCCGACGCAGGAGAACATCGCGCCGGAGATGAAGCCGTGCGAGATCATCTGCACCATCGCACCCTGCAGGCCGAGGCGCGCGGCGTTGGCGGCGTTCGGATCGCTGGAATCGCGGATCAGCATCAGGGCGATGAAGGTACCGAGGGTGACGAAGCCCATGTGCGAGATCGACGAATACGCGATCAGCTTCTTCATGTCCTCCTGCACCAAGGCGACCAGGCCGATGTAGACCACCGCGATCAGGCTCAGCGCGATCACCAGCCAGGCGTAGTCGTGGCTGGCGTCCGGCACGATCGGCAGGTTGAAGCGCAGGAAACCGTAGCCGCCGATCTTCAGCATGATCGCGGCCAGGATCACCGAGCCACCGGTCGGCGCCTCGACGTGCGCGTCGGGCAACCAGGTGTGGACCGGGAACATCGGCACCTTGACCGCGAACGCGATCAGGAAGGCGAAGAACAGCCACATCTGCTCATGCGCTTCGAGGCGCAGTGCGTACAGATCGGGCAACTGCCAGCTGCCGGCCTTCAGGTACAGGTAGATCAGCCCGACCAGCATGAACACCGAGCCGAGGAACGTGTACAGGAAGAACTTCACCGACGCGTAGACGCGGCGCGGACCGCCCCAGACGCCGATGATGATGAACATCGGGATCAGCATGCCCTCGAAGAACACGTAGAACAGCATCGCGTCGATGGCGGAGAACACGCCGACCATCAGGCCTTCGAGGAACAGGAACGCGGCCACGTACTGGTTCACGCGCTTGTCGATCGACGTCCACGCACCGATCAGTACCAGCGCCGTGGTCAGCGTGGTCAGCACGATCAGCGCGACCGAGATGCCGTCGGCGCCGAGGTGGTACTGGATGCCGTAGCTCGGGATCCACTCGCGCTGCTCGACGAACTGCATGCCCGAGGTGAAGTAGTCGAAACCGGTGAGCAGCGGCAGGCTGAACGCGAAGGTCGCCAGCGCGACCGTCAGCGCCAGCCAGCGCGCGGTCTGCGCGCGACCCTGGCCGAGCGCGAGCGCCAGCGCGCCGCCGACGATGGGCAGCCAGATCAGGATGCTGAGAAGGGGCCAGTGTTGCATCGCGATTCGGTATCCGTCGGTTCGTGTCGATTAGTGCCAGAAGTTGATCAGCACGGCCAGCAGGGCGATCAGGCCGAGGATCATCGCGAAGGCGTAGTGATAGAGGTAGCCGGACTGCGTGCGGCGCAGCAGCCCCGACACCAGGTCGACGATGCGGGCACTGCCGTTGACGATCACGCCGTCGATGACGACCTCGTCGTGGCGACGCAGCAGCTTGCCCAGCTTGACGCCGCCGCCGGCGAAACCGCCGATCCACAGGTCGTCCATGCCGTACTTGTTGTTGAGCACGCGCGCAGCCAGCGCGAACGGCGGGAACGCAGCGAGCCTGGCCGGCAGGTCGGTGCGGAACAGGTACAGGAAGGTCGCCAGCGCGAAGCCGCCGAAGGCCAGCCAGAACGCGGGGGCCAGGAAACCGTGCAGCGCGAACGCCACGGAGCCGTGGAACTCCTCGGCCAGCTTCGCGACGACGTCGTGGTCCTTCAGCACCTCGATCGCGCCGAGGAAATAAGGCAGCACCTCGTGATGCCCACTCAGGTCCTTGCCGAACAGCATCGGGCCGACGGTGAAGAAGCCGATGAAGATCGAGGGGATCGCCAGCAGGATCAGCGGCAGCGTGACCACCCACGGCGACTCGTGCGGTTCGTGCGCGCCATGGCCGTGGCCATGATCGTCGTGGCCGTGGTCGTCATGCGCATGGTCGCCATGGTGCGCATCGGCATGGGCGTGGTCGTCGTGGCCGTGCGCGGCCGCATGGCGGAAGCGCTCCTCGCCGAAGAACGTCAGGTACAGCAGGCGGAAGCTGTAGAACGAGGTCACGAACGCGCCCAGCAGCACCGACCAGTAGCCGTAGGTCGCGATCCAGCCGTGGGCTTCATGCGCGTGTTCGGCGGCGGCCTCGATGATGGTGTCCTTCGAGTAGAAACCGCTGAAGAACGGCGTGCCGACCAGCGCCAGCGTGCCGATGAGGCTGGTCCAGAAGGTGATCGGCATGTACTTGCGCAGGCCGCCCATCTTCCGCATGTCCTGCTCGTGGTGCATGCCGATGATGACCGAACCGGCGGCGAGGAACAGCAGCGCCTTGAAGAAGGCGTGGGTCATCAGGTGGTACACAGCGGCGGAGTACGCCGACACGCCCAGCGCCACGGTCATGTAGCCCAGCTGCGACAGCGTCGAGTACGCAACCACGCGCTTGATGTCGTTCTGGACGATACCGATCAGGCCGGTGAAGAACGCGGTGGTCGCGCCGATGAACAGCACGAAGTCCAGCGCGGTCTGCGACAGCTCGAACAGCGGCGACATGCGCGCGACCATGAAGATGCCGGCGGTCACCATCGTCGCGGCGTGGATCAGCGCCGAGATCGGGGTCGGACCTTCCATCGAGTCCGGCAGCCACACGTGCAGCGGCACCTGCGCCGACTTGCCCATCGCGCCGATGAACAGGCAGATGCAGATCAGCGTCGCCACCGACCATTCGTGGCCGGCGAAGATCTGGACCGTCTGGCCGCCGCCGATCACGCTGGAGGCGTTGGCGAAGACCGTGGCGTAGTCCAGCGTGCCGAACCAGTACAGCACCGCGGCGATGCCCAGCAGGAAGCCAAAGTCGCCGACGCGGTTGACCAGGAAGGCCTTCATGTTCGCGAAGATCGCGCTGGGCCGCTTGAACCAGAAGCCGATCAGCAGATACGACACCAGGCCAACCGCTTCCCAGCCGAAGAACAGCTGCAGGAAGTTGTTGCCCATCACCAGCATCAGCATCGAGAAGGTGAAGAGGCTGATGTAGCTGAAGAAGCGCTGGTAGCCCGGGTCCTCGGCCATGTAGCCGATGGTGTAGACGTGGACCAGCAGCGAGACGAAGGTGACGACCACCATCATCATCGCGGTCAGCTTGTCGACCATGAAGCCGACGTGGGCGTCGTAACCGGCGACCTGGAAGAAGGTGTAGACGTTCTCGTTGAACGGCGTCGCGCCCTGCAGCAACTGCCACAGCGTGTGCACCGACAGCGCGCAGGCGGTGGCGACACCGAGAATGGTGACGGTGTGCGCGCCGGCGCGGCCGATGCGGCGGCCGAACAGGCCCGCGAGGATCGCGCCGAACAGCGGCGCGAGCACGACGGCGATCAGGACGGACTTCGAGATAGCGTACATACCGGTGCCGTCAGCCCTTGAGAGTGTCGATTTCGGTCACGTTGATCGTCCGGCGGTTGCGGAAGAGCGTGACCAGGATCGCCAGACCGATGGCGGCTTCGGCAGCGGCCACGGTCAGGATGAAGAACACGAAGATCTGCCCTGCCGCGTCGCCGAGGTGGCGCGAGAAGGCGACGAAGTTGATGTTGACGCTGAGCAGCATCAGCTCGATCGACATCAGCAGGATGATGACGTTCTTCCGGTTGAGGAAGATGCCGGCGACGCTGATGCAGAACAGCGCGGCGCCGAGCGCCAGGTAGTGCCCGAGGGCGAGCGGTCCGATCACGATTTCACCTCCTCGGTCGCGGCGGCTTCGGCGACGACCGGCTGTTCGGCCGCCATCTTCACCATGCGGATGCGGTCCTGCGCGCGGACGCGCGACTGCTCGGCGGGGTTCTGGTGCTTCACGCCGACGCGACGGCGCAGGGTCAGCATCACCGCCGCGATTACCGCGATGGTCAGGATGACCGCCGCGGTCTCGAACGGCAGCATGAAGTCGGTGAACAGCGTGCGCGCCAGCCACTCGGTGTTCGACAGGCCCTGCGCTTCGGCCGGGTCGGCACCGAAACCGGCGGCCAGCTGCGCCTTCACGCCGATCAGGGTCAGCATCTCGACCAGCATCACCACCGAGACCAGCAGGCCCAGCGGCAGGTAGCGGACGAAGCCTTCACGCAGCGGCGCGATGTCGACGTCGAGCATCATCACCACGAACAGGAACAGCACCATCACCGCGCCGACGTAGACGAGGATGAGGGCCACGCCGAGGAACTCGGCGCCGGCGATGATCCAGGTGCAGGCGACGGTGAAGAACGTCAGCACCAGGCACAGCGCAGCGTGCACCGGGTTGCGCACGGTGATCACCGCGCCGGCGGAGACGACGGCGACGAGCGCGAAGAAGAGGAAAGCGATGGTCGGCAGGTTTTCCACGGCGGTCCTCAGCGATAGGGCGCGTCGGCGGCGCGACGTTCGGCGATTTCCTTCTCGAGGCGATCACCGAGGGCCAGCAGCTTGGGCTTGGTCAGGATGTTCTCGCCGCGCTGCTCGAAGTGGTACTCGTGGATGTGGGTCTCCACGATCGAGTCGACGGGGCAGGATTCCTCGCAGAAGCCGCAGAAGATGCACTTGAACAGGTCGATGTCGTAGCGCGTGGTGCGGCGGGTGCCGTCCTCGCGGGGCTCCGAATCGATGGTGATGGCCAGCGCCGGGCAGACTGCCTCGCACAGCTTGCAGGCGATGCAGCGCTCTTCCCCGTTGGGATAGCGGCGCAGCGCATGCAGGCCGCGGAAACGCGGCGACTGCGGCGTCTTTTCCATCGGGTACATCAGCGTGTACTTCGGACGGAACAGGTACTTCAGGGTCAGCCACATGCCCTGGAACAGTTCCAGCAGCAGCAGGCTCTTGAGATAGGCGACGATCTTGTCCATCACTGGCCGGCCTCGAAGATCTGGAAGTGCACCAGCAGTGCGGCGACGAAGATCCACGCCATGGTGACCGGGATGAAGACCTTCCAGCCCAGCCGCATGATCTGGTCGTAGCGGTAGCGCGGGAACGAGGCGCGGAACCAGATGAACAGGCTGGCGAACAGGAACACCTTCGCCAGCAGCCACGGCCAACCGCCCTTCCAGATCCAGTCGACCCACGGCGACACGTCGGCCGTGATCAGGCCCTGCAGCGGGCTGAGCCAGCCGCCGAGGAAGAACAGCGCGGTCAGGAAGCTGACCAGGATCATGTTCGCGTATTCGGCGAGGAAGAACAGGGAGAACTGCGACCCCGAATACTCGACCATGTGGCCGGCGACGATTTCCGACTCGCCTTCCACCACGTCGAACGGCGCGCGGTTGGTTTCGGCCACGCCGGAGATGAAGTAGACGACGAACAGCGGCAGCAGCGGGAACCAGAACCACTCGAACGGACCGGCGTTGCCCGCCTGGGCCATCACGATGTCGGTGAGGTTGAGGCTGCCGGCGGCGATCAGCACGCCGACGAGGGCGAAGCCCATCGCGATCTCGTACGAGACGACCTGCGCGGCGGAACGCATCGCGCCGAGGAAGGCGTACTTCGAGTTGGAGGCCCAGCCGGCGAGGATGATGCCGTACACGCCCAGCGAGGTCATCGCCAGCAGGTACAGCAGGCCGGCGTTGGCGTTCGACAGCACGACGCGCGCGTCGAACGGCACCACCGCCCAGGCGGCGAAGGCCGGCACCAGCGCGATCATCGGCGCGAGGATGTACAGCGGCTTGTTCGCGCTGGACGGCTGCAACACTTCCTTGAACAGCAGCTTGAACACGTCCGCGAAGGCCTGGAGGATGCCCCAGCCGACGTACATCGGCCCGTGGCGCACGTGCATCCAGCCGATCAGCTTGCGTTCCCAGACCACGTAGAACGCGACCGAGATGATCACCGGCATGGCGACCGCGAGGATCTTCAGGATGATCCACAGGAACGGCCCCATCGTCGGGCCGAGCGCGAACAGCCAGTCGCGCAGCGGGTCGAACAGCATCTCCATCAGACCACCCCCGTCACGCGCACGCGGCCTGCGCCGAGCGCTGCCGTCGGGCCGTAGCCCGCTTCGACCCACGCCGCGCCTTGCGCGACGCGGTCGTCGACCACGACCTGCAGGGTCGCGGTGCCGACGCCGTTGTCGAGCTTCGCCATCGCGCCTTCCTCCACACCGGCCGCAGCGGCATCGGCCGAATGCAGCACGACGCGCGGACCGGCATTGAGCGGGTGCGACTGCAGCGCCGCGGCGCGACGCACCGTGGCGTCGACGCGGTAGATCGCCTGCGACACCGCCAGTTCAAGGCCCTCGCCCGCCTGCGGCTGCGCCGCGGACGCGGCGACCTGCACATTGCGCGGCGCGAGGCCGGCGTCGGACAGATCGGTGAAGGCGAAGGCGTTCGCGCCGAGCGTGCCGCCGAGGGCGCGCAGCACGCGCCAGCCCGGACGCGCCTCGCCCGGCAACTTGCCGCCGGCGACGGTGCGCTGGTCGGTGCCGGCGAGATTGGTCAGCGTGGCCTCGATTTCCGGCAGCGCACCGATCGGCAGGATCACGTCGGCGACGTTGCGGGTCGAGCGGCAGGCGTACTGGCTGAAGGCCACGACCTTCGCCGCGCCCAGCGCCTTCAACGCGCGGGACTGGTGGGCGAAATCGAGCCCCGGCTCGATGCCGTAGATCACGTAGGCCTTGCGCGCGTCGGCGAGCATCGCCTGCGCATCGCGCGCGGTCGGCAGCACGCCCATGCGGGCGAGACCGAGCGCGTTCGCGCCCTGCGGGATGCGGCAGACCGCGGCATCGTGCGCAGCGGCGAACGCGGCCGCGGCCTTGCGGATGGCGGCCGCGTGCGCGGAGGTTTCCGCGACCGCACCGACGATCACCGCACCGCGGGTCACGCCTTCGAGCTTCAGATTCGACAGCGCCGACGCCAGCTGCGACGGCGGCACGATCGTCTTCGAGGTAATCGCGAACGCGAAGTCGAAGTCGACCGGGTTGACCACGTGGATCTTCGCGCCGCGCTTCGCCGCCTTGCGCAGGCGCTGGTGCAGCAGCGGGACTTCATGGCGCAGGTTGGTGCCGACCAGCACGATGGCGTCGGCGGCTTCCAGATCGGCCACGGCCATGCCGAAGGCTTCGGCGACCGCGCCGTCGGACAGGTCGTGCTGCGCGATGCGGTGATCGACGTTGCCGGTGCCCAGCGCGTCGGCAAGACGCGCGAGCAGCGCGCCTTCCTCGTTCGAGGTCGACGGATGCACGAGCACACCGAGGTCGTCGCCGCGGTGCGCGGACAGGATCTCGACGGCCTTCGCCAGCGCCTCGTCCCAGTTCGCTTCGCGGAAGGCTTCGGGTTCACCGCCCTCGCCCACCCGGATCATCGGCTTCTTCGCACGATCGTCGGCGTAGAGGCCCTGGTGCGAATAGCGGTCGCGATCCGACAGCCAGCATTCGTTGACCGCTTCGTTGTCGCGCGGCACGGTGCGCAGCACGTCGCCGCGGCGCACATGCAGGAACAGGTTGCTGCCCAGCGCGTCGTGGTAACCGAGCGATTCGCGCGCGACCAGCTCCCACGGACGCGCGCGGAAGCGGAACACCTTGTTGGTCAGCGCGCCGACCGGGCAGACGTCGATGACGTTGCCGGAGAGTTCGGTCGTCAGCGGCTTGCCGTCGTAGGTGCCGATCTGCAGGTTCTCGCCGCGCTGCATGCCGCCCAGCTCGTAGGTGCCGGCGACGTCAGCGGTGAAGCGCACGCAGCGCGTGCACTGGATGCAGCGGGTCATCTCGGTGGCGACCAGCGGGCCCATGTCCTCGTCGGCGACCACGCGCTTGCGCTCGGCGAAGCGGCTGACCGAACGGCCGTAGCCCAGCGACAGGTCCTGCAGTTCGCACTCGCCGCCCTGATCGCAGATCGGGCAGTCGAGCGGATGGTTGATCAGCAGGAACTCCATGACGTTCCGCTGTGCCTTCAGCGCCTTCTCGTTGCGCGTGAAGATCTTCATGCCGTCGGCCACGGGCGTGGCGCAGGCCGGCTGCGGCTTGGGCATCGGGCGACCGCCCATTTCGGCGTCGACCAGGCACATGCGGCAGTTCGCGGCGATCGGCAGCTTCTCGTGGTAGCAGAAGCGCGGGATCGGGATGCCGGCCTTGTCGGCGGCCTGGATGATCATCGAGCCCTTCGGCGCGAACAGCGCGCGGCCGTCGATCTCGATGCTGACGTGCCCCTCGGGCACGACCGGCGCGGCGGGGGCCGCGGTCTCGGTGCTCATGCGGCCACCTCCCCGACGACGGTGCCGGCGCGCTGGTCATCGACCAGGAAACGCTTGTTCACGATCGCGTATTCGAATTCGTTCCAGAAATGACGCAGGAAGCCCTGCACCGGCCACGCCGCGGCTTCGCCGAACGCGCAGATGGTGTGGCCTTCGATCTGGCCGGCGGCGGCCTTCAGCATGCGCAGGTCGTCCATCGTCGCCTGCTTCTCGACGATGCGGGTCAGCATGCGGTACATCCAGCCCGTGCCTTCGCGGCACGGCGTGCACTGGCCGCAGCTTTCCTTGAAGTAGAAGCGCGAGATGCGCTGGCAGGCGCGCACCATGCAGGCGGTCTCGTCCATCACGATAACCGCGCCCGAACCCAGGCCCGAGCCGGCCTTCTGGATGCTGTCGTAGTCCATCGTGAGGCCCAGCATCGTCTCGCCCGGCAGCACCGGCATCGACGAACCACCGGGGATCACCGCCTTGAGCTTGTGGCCGTTGCGCACGCCGCCGGCCATCGCCAGCAGGTCGGCGAACGAGGTGCCGAGGCGGATCTCGTAGTTGCCCGGCTTGTTGACGTGGCCGGACACCGAGAACACCTTCGGGCCGCCGTTGTTCGGCTTGCCGAGGTTGAGGAACCACTCCGCGCCGTTGCGGATGATCGCCGGCACGGACGCGTAGGTCTCGGTGTTGTTGATCGTGGTCGGCTTGCCGTACAGGCCGAAGTTCGCCGGGAACGGCGGCTTGAAGCGCGGCTGGCCCTTCTTGCCTTCCAGCGACTCCATCAGCGCGGTCTCTTCACCGCAGATATAGGCGCCGGCACCCAACGCGTTGTAGATGTCGATGTCGACGCCGCTGCCGAGCACGTTCTTGCCGAGCCAGCCGTGCTTGTAGGCCTCGGCGGTGGCTTCTTCCAGATGCTCGAACGGCTCGTGGTGGAACTCGCCGCGCAGGTAGTTGTAGGCGACCGTCGAACCGGTCGCGTAGCAGGCGATCGCCATGCCCTCGACCACCGCATGCGGGTTGAAGCGCAGGATGTCGCGGTCCTTGCAGGTGCCGGGCTCGGATTCGTCGGAATTGCAGAGGATGTACTTCTGCATGCCGGCGCCCTTGGGCATGAAGCTCCACTTCAGGCCGGTCGGAAAGCCCGCGCCGCCGCGACCGCGCAGGCCGGAGGCCTTCACCATCTCGACGACCTGCTCCGGCGGGATCTTCTCTTCGAGGATCTTGCGCAACGCGCTGTAGCCGCCGGTCTTGAGGTAGTTCTCGTACGACCACGGCTTGTCGAAATGCAGCGTGGTATAGACGACCTGGTGCTCCTGCGGCGCGGGGCCGACGGGACCGGTGGCGTGGGGGCCGTGCTCATTGGAGCCGTGGTGTGCCATCTCGTCGACCGCCTTATTTCAGACCGTCGAGCAGCTCGTCCACCTTCTCGGGCGTGAGCTTCTCGTGGTAGTGACCGTTGATGACCATCATCGGCGCGCCGCAGCAGGCGGCCAGGCATTCTTCCTCGCGCTTGAGGAAGATGCGGCCGTCGGCGGAGGACTCGCCCAGCTTGCAGCCGAGCTTCTTCTCGGCGTGCGCGACCAGTTCCTCGGCGCCGTTGAGCCAGCAGCTGATGTTGGTGCAGAACGCGACGTTGTTGCGGCCGACGGGCTCGGTCTCGAACATCGAGTAGAAGGTCGCGACCTCGTACGCCCACACCGGCGGCAGGTCGAGGTACTTCGCGACCGCGGCGATGAGTTCGTCGCTCAGCCAGCCGCCGTTCTGCTCCTGCGCAGCGTGCAGGCCCTGCAGCACGGCCGAACGCTTGCGGTCAGGCGGGAACTTGGCCAGCCAGTGGTCGATGTGGGCCCGCGTCTTGTCGGTCAACGCGACCATCGGGTCGACGTTGCGGCAGGCTTCGAAATTTCCGGTCGCTTTCATTCTGGGTGCGTCCTCAGCGATCGATTTCGCCGAACACGATGTCGTAGGTGCCGATCATCGCGACCACGTCGGCCAGCATGTGGCCCTTCACGATCGCGTCCATCGACGACAGGTGCGCGAAGCCCGGCGCGCGCAGGTGCACGCGGAAGGGCTTGTTCGCGCCGTCGGAGACGAGGTAGCAGCCGAACTCGCCTTTCGGCGCCTCGACCGCGCTGTAGGTCTCGCCGGCCGGCACGCAGTAGCCTTCGCTGAACAGCTTGAAGTGGTGGATCAGCGCTTCCATGTCGTCCTTCATGGACTCGCGCTTCGGCGGCGCCACCTTGTAGTTGTCCAGCATCACCGGGCCGGGATTGGCGCGCAGCCACTTCACGCACTGCTTGATGATGCGGTTGGACTCGCGCATCTCGGCGATGCGGACGAGGTAACGGTCGTAGCAATCGCCGTTGACGCCGACCGGGATGTCGAAATCGACGTTCGCATAGCGCGCGTACGGCTGCTTCTTGCGCAGGTCCCAGGCGATGCCGGAGCCGCGGATCATCGGACCGGTCATGCCCCACGCCAGCGCCTGCTCCGGCGGGATCACGCCGATGCCGACGGTGCGCTGCTTCCAGATGCGGTTGTCGGTCAGCAGCGTCTCGTATTCGTCGACGCGCTTCGGGAAATCGTCGGTGAAGGCGTCGAGGTAATCGAGCATCGAGCCTTCGCGCCATTCGTTGAAGCGCTTGAGCTTGCCGCCCTTGCGCCACGGCGATTCGCGGTACTGCGGCATCTTCTCCGGCAGGTCGCGGTAGACGCCGCCCGGACGGTAGTAGGCCGCGTGCATGCGCGCGCCGGACACCGCCTCGTAGACGTCCATCAGCTCTTCGCGTTCACGGAACGCATAGAGGAACACCGCCATCGCGCCGAGGTCGAGCGCGTTCGAGCCCACCCACATCAGGTGGTTCAGGATGCGCGTGATCTCGTCGAACATCGTGCGGATCCACTGCGCGCGCTCCGGCGCCTCGATCCCCATCAGGGTCTCGATCGCGCGCACGTAGGCGTGCTCGTTGCACATCATCGACACGTAATCCAGACGATCCATGTAGCCGATCGACTGGTTGAAGGGCTTGGACTCGGCGAGCTTCTCGGTGCCGCGATGCAGCAGGCCGACGTGCGGGTCGGCGCGCTGCACGATCTCGCCGTCCATCTCGAGGATGAGGCGGAGCACGCCGTGCGCGGCCGGGTGCTGCGGGCCGAAGTTCAGCGTGTAGTTGCGGATTTCCTGCTTCGCCTCGGCGGCGTTGCTGGCGAAGGCCTCGTGGGCCTGGTGTGCGGTGCTCATGGTCAGTTCCCCGCCTTCCGCGCCATCTGCTCACCGGCGGCGGTGGCGTAACGGGCGTCGTCGCGGATCACGCGCGGCACGCCGACGCGCGGCTCGACCGAGGTGACGGGTTCGTACACGACGCGCTTCTTCTCTTCGTCGTAGCGCACTTCGACGTTGCCGATCAGCGGGAAATCCTTGCGGAACGGATGGCCGACGAAGCCGTAGTCGGTGAGGATGCGACGCAGGTCCGGATGGCCTTCGAAGATGATGCCGAACAGGTCGAACGCCTCGCGCTCGAACCAGTTGGCGATCGGCCAGATGTCGGTCACCGACGCCACGATCGGCAGGTCGTCGTTCGGCGCGAACGCCTTCACCCGCACGCGACGGTTGTGCTGCACCGACAGCAACTGCGCGACCGCGGCGTAACGCTGCGCCGGCGCGGGCATCGACGCTTCCGCACCGGGCTGCGCGACCTGGCGGCTCGGCGCCTCGCCGTACTTGAAGCGACCGACGTTGCGGCCTTCGACGCCGCGGCTGAAGCCCTCGGAGGACACGTCGGTGTCCCACTCGTCGCTGCCGTAGCCGAGGTGGTCGAGGCCGCAGAGATCGATCAGCGATTCGAAGCCGAACTCGTCGCGGAGCGCGACGCAGCCGGCATGCCAGTCGGCGGCGGCGAACACGATGCCGACTTCGCCGCGCGGCTCGGCGACCTCGACGGTCGCGTCCGGGAAGCGCGCGCGCAGGCGCTCGGCGAAAGCCTGGGAAGTCTCGCGCATGTCAGTACACGCCCTGCTTCTGATCGCCGAAGTTGGTGCCGCGGCGGATCTTCTTCTGCAACTGGAGGATGCCGTAGACCAGCGCTTCGGCGGTCGGCGGGCAGCCTGGCACGTAGACGTCGACCGGCACCACGCGGTCGCAGCCGCGCACCACCGAGTAGGAATAGTGGTAGTAGCCGCCGCCGTTGGCGCAGCTGCCCATCGAGATCACCCACTTGGGGTTGGGCATCTGGTCGTAGACCTTGCGCAGCGCGGGGGCCATCTTGTTGACCAGCGTGCCGGCGACGATCATCACGTCCGACTGGCGCGGCGACGGGCGGAACACCACGCCGTAGCGGTCCAGGTCGAGGCGCGCGGCGCCGGCGTGCATCATCTCCACCGCGCAGCAGGCGAGACCGAACGTCATCGGCCACATCGAGCCGGTGCGCGCCCAGTTCCAGAGCACGTCCATGCTGGTGGTGACGAAACCCTGCTCCAGCAGCGGATTGCCTTCGGTGGAGAGCAGGCTCTCCGGGCGCAGGATGTCGTCGACCCGCCCTTCCGGAATCGGGTTGTTCGCGAAATCCGCGATCTTCTGGATGGAACCGGTCACTCCCATTCCAGTGCTCCCTTCTTCCACACGTAGACGAAACCGATCACCAGCAACCCGAGGAACACGCCCATCTCGACCAGGCCGTAGTTGCCCAGTTCGCGGAACGTGAGCGCCCACGGATAGACGAAGGCGATTTCGAGGTCGAAGACGATGAAGAGGATGGCGACGAGGTAGTAGCGCACGTCGAACCGCATGCGCGCGTCCTCGAACGCGTTGAAGCCGCACTCGTAGGGCGACAGCTTCTCGGTGCTCGGGCGTCTGGGGCCCAGCACGTTGCCGATGACGATGAGGGCGATGCCGATGACGGCGGCAACGATCAGAAACAGCAGGGTCGGCAGATATTCGGCCAGCACGCGTGTGTTCTCTCGGCGAGGGTGTTGCGAGGGGGAACGCCCGTCCGCCTGACGCGCCCCGGAGGGGGACGATGCGCCTGCGTGCCGCCGCGAAGATGTGGTGCCCAAGGGGGGACTCGAACCCCCACGACCTAAGTCGCTACCACCTCAAGGTAGTGCGTCTACCAATTCCGCCACCTGGGCAATTTCCGCGGCTCCGCGCCGAGCGGGACGCGAAGCCGGACTATTGTAAAGGATGCGGATGGAAAGACGCACCCTTTTCTTTCGTCGAATCGACATGTCGCCGATCCGGTGAAACTCCGCCGCGACGACCGCCTTGCGATGCGTCGCGACGTCATCGGGCGCGGCGATGCGCGCCCGGAATCACGTCAGCCGCCCTTCTTCTCCCCGGCAGGCGCGGGCGCCGGCGCAGAGGTGGCCGGCGCGGGCGCGGCAGGCGCCGTCTGCACAGCGGGCACCGCGGGCGCGGTCGGCACCGGGGCCGGCTGCGCGGGTGCAGTCGGCAGTTGCGCCGGGGCCTTGGCGGGTTCGGCGGCGGTCGAGACCACACCGAGATCCTGCTCCGACGCCGGCTTGGCCTTGCCGCCATGCGAGGCGTACCACGCCATGAACAGGCTGATGCCGAAGAAGGCGATGGCCAGCCAGCGCGTCGTCTTCGACAGGAAGCTGGACGCGCCGCGCGCGCCGAACACCGTGGACGAAGCGCCGCCGCCGAAACCGGAACCGGCCTGCGCACCGGCGCCACGCTGGAGCAGGATGAGCGCGATCATCGAGATCGCGACCAGCACATAGATCACATTGAGGAACAGCATCATCGGTTGAGCGCCCGTCAGGAAGGTCGTCGTGCCGGCACGTCCCGTCCGGGGCGGCCGGCGCGCAAGGCGGCGATCAGGCCCGGGCGGCCGCGACGATGGCGAGGAAGTCGGCCGCCACAAGCGAGGCGCCGCCGATCAGACCACCATCCACGTCCGGCTGCGCGAACAGCTCGGCCGCGTTGTCCGGCTTGCAGCTGCCCCCGTACAGGATGGACAGCGAGCCGGCGATTGTAGCATCGCGGGCCGCGACTTCGCCACGAATGAAGGCGTGGACGGCCTGGGCCTGCGCCGGGGTGGCGGTCTTGCCGGTGCCGATCGCCCAAACCGGTTCGTACGCGACCACCGCCCCTTGGAACGCCTGCGGGCCGCAAAGTTCGAAGATCGCCGACAGCTGGGTCTCGATCCGGTATTCGGTCTGGCCGGCCTCGCGCTCATGCAGCGATTCGCCGACGCACAGGATCGGCACCAGCCCGGCGTGCTTGGCGGCCTGGAACTTGCGGGCGACCAGCGCGTCGCCTTCACCGTGGTACTGGCGACGCTCGGAATGGCCGACCAGCCCGTAGCGGGCACCGATGTCGACCAGCATCGCGGCCGACACCTCGCCGGTGAAGGCACCTTTCTCGTTGGCGCTGACGTCCTGGGCGCCGAATTCGATGCCGCTGCGCGGGAAGGCCTCGATCAGGCCGCCCAGATAGGGCAGCGGCGGCAGCACGACCACGTCCGGCCCGCCATGGAGGCCAGCCACTTCGGCGGCGATGGCGCCGACCAGATCGGCCGCGAAGGCACGGGTCCCGTGCAGTTTCCAGTTGCCGGCGACGATCTTGCGACGCATGACGCACTCCAGGACAAGGGGGCGACAGGATAGCCGAAGCGGCCCGCGACACCGGCAGACCGCCCGCCGCGGGCCGGCTAAGCTGTGCGGCCGCACCCCATGGACCCAGACACATGCAGGCCGATTCCCGGGGCTTCGCCCTGATCACGGGCGCCTCCAGCGGTATCGGCGCTGCGATCGCCCGCGAGTACGCGCGCCGCGGCGTGCCGGTGATCCTCACCGCTCGTCGCGCCGACCGGCTGGAGGCACTGGCCGCCGAGCTGCGCGGCAAGGTCGAGGCGGTGACACTGGCCGCCGATCTCGCCGACCCGGCGGCGCCCGCCGCGCTGCAGGCCGAGATCGCGGCGCGCGGGTTGCACGTGGCGCACCTCGTCAACAACGCCGGCTACGGCGTGCCGGGGCGCTACCTGTCGGTCGACTGGAAGACCCACGCCGATTTCCTGCAGGTGCTGGTGACCTCGGTCTGCGAATTGAGCCACCGCTTCCTGCCGGCGATGGAAGCCGCCGGCCACGGCCGTATCCTCAACGTCGCCTCGCTGGCCGGACTGGTGCCGGCCTCGGCCGGGCACACGCTGTACGGCGCGGCGAAAAGCTTCGTCATCCGCTTCTCCGAATGCCTGGCGCTGGAAGTCGCGGACCGCGGCGTGAACGTCTGCGCGCTGTGCCCCGGCTTCACCTACAGCGAATTCCACGACGTCAACGGCATGCGCGAGCGGGTGTCGAAACTGCCGCGCTGGCTGTGGCTGGACGCCGACACCGTCGCCCGCCAGGGCATCGATGCGGTCGAAGCCGGACGCACGCGACGGGTCACCGGTGGCGCCAACCGCGCGATCGCCGCGGTGTCGAAATACCTGCCCGACCCGGTCGCGCGGGCGCTCGTCGCGAGCCGCAGCAAGGAATTCCGCGACGCCGAATGAGCCGGCGGCCGCGCCGGCGCCTTGAGCCCGGTCAACGCCGGGCACCGGCGTTCGGGTAGAGTCGCCGGCCATGAACGCACGCTTCCCGCCCTCGCCGCCCCGCCTGCCCATCCTGCCCTACCGCAAGCCCACGCCGGGCCGCGACTACTGGCTGATCGAGAACGTCCTGCCCGACCCCGACGCCGTCCGCGCCCGCACGCTGCAGCGCACCGACTGGATCGAGGGCTACCCGTTCAAGCCGGAAAGCTGGCCGGGCATGCGCGTGATCCCCGGGCTGGAGCCGGAGGAACTGGCGATCGTCGAGGCCAAGGTGAAGCAGGCCACCGGCTCGAAGAAGCTGTGGGTCGGCGAGACCGGCGAGGATCGCACCAAGCTCAACCACAACTGCATCCAGGTGGTCGGCCGCGACGAATGCGAGCCGCGCCCGCACACCGACTCGCGCAAGCTGTGCAAGTTCGCGGCGGTGCTGTACCTCAACCCGAACGTGCCGCCGCACTGCGGCACCGCGTTCTACCGGCAGCGCCTGCCGATGGGCCAGCGCGGCGGCAACATCGCGCCGCCGCCGCACGCCAATCTGGTCGAAGCGCTGGGCACGCGCTTCGTCCCACCGGATTCGTTCGTCGAGGACGTGGCCTTCCCGTATCGCTACAACACGATGCTGGTCTACCACAGCAACCTCATCCACAGTGCCACCGCCTACTGCGGCGACACGCTGGAAACGAAGCGGATGGCGGCCGTGTTTTTCTGGTTCGCGAGCTGAGCGCAGCGACGCGACAAGACTGAAAGCCCTCACCTGTCATCCCGAGCGCATGCGAGGGATCTGCTTTTCCCCTGCCTGACCGAAAGTCGAAAGCAGATCCCTCGCATGCGCTCGGGATGACACGGAAACGGCGGCACGATGTCGTCGATGCAGCCGTCGCCGACACAGCAAACGAAAGGGCCGGCATCACTGCCGGCCCTTCGCTTTTGCATCGCCCGGTGGCCGGGACGATTACATCAACCCGATCTCGCGCAGGCGCTCTTCGAGGTAGCCCTGCGCGGTGATCGGCTCCGGATAGCGGCTCGGGTTCTCGGCGCTGACGCAGTTCGGCAGGACGTCGATCACGAAGTCCGGGTTCGGGTGCAGGAAGAACGGCGTGGAATAGCGAGGCTGGCGCGCCTTGTCGCCCGGGGGATTGACCACGCGGTGCGTCGTCGACGGCAGCACGTGGTTGGTCAGGCGCTGCATCATGTCGCCGATGTTGACCACGATGGTGTCGGCAGCGGCGGTGTACGGCACCCACTCGCCCTTGCGCGACAGCACCTGCAGGCCTTCGGCGCTGGCGCCGACCAGCAGCGTGATCAGGTTGATGTCCTCGTGCGCGCCGGCACGCACGTTCGGCACATCGTCGGCGGTGATCGGCGGATAGTGGATCGGGCGCAGGATCGAGTTGCCGTTGTTGGTCTTGTCGGCGAAGTAGCCTTCGCCCAGGCCCAGGCCGAGCGCCAGCGCGGACAGCATGCGCGAGCCGAGCGCGTCGAGCGCGCCATACAGCGCCAGGGCGCGTTCGCGGAACTCGGGCACTTCGGTCGGCCACACGTTCGGGGCCATCACGCCGGCGTACTTCTCGTCGCGCACTTCGCGGCCGACGTGCCAGAACTCCTTGAGATCGAAATGCTTGGAATCCTTGGCGGTCTCGATGCCGAACGGGGTGTAGCCGCGGGCGCCGCCGCCACCGGGGATGTGGTACTGCTTCTTCACGTCCTCGGGCAGGGCAAAGAACTTCAGGAAGGCGTCGTAGGCGCCGTCGATCAGGTCCTGCGGGATGCCATGGCCGCGGATGCCCGCGAAGCCCCACTCGCGGTAGGCAGCGCCGAGTTCGGCGACGAAAGCGTCGCGGTCGGTGTCGAAGCGGCGGATGTCGAGGGTCGGGATGTAGGGCTGGTCGCTCATGACGTCGTGTCGTCCTGTGGAATGTGCGTGCTTGTCTGAAGGGACGGATTATCGCCCGGTCGGCGGTCTGCCGGCAGGTGGCGCGGACCGGGAGTCTGCGCGAGCGCGGCCGGGGCCGGTTTGAGCGTGGTCAAGGACCGCGATCAAACCGCGGCACGGACCGCGTCGGCTAGGCGGTCGAGGGTGGCCTGCATCAAACCGGCGTCGTCGGCCTCCACCGTCACCCGCACCACCGGCTCGGTGCCGGAGGGGCGCAGGAACGCACGCCCCCTGCCCTGCACCGCCGCCTGCGCCTCGGCCAGCGCGGCCTTGACGCTGTCGGCCTCGGCCGGGCGGCTGCCGGCGGCGACCTTCACGTTCACCGTCTTCTGCGGCACCTTGCCGAAGCCGGCCAGCAGTTGCTCTAGGCTCAGCCCGCGACGGCGCAGCACTTCCAGCACCTGCAGCGCGCTGACGATGCCGTCGCCGGAACTCACCCGATCCAGGCACAGCAGGTGGCCGGAGGTCTCGCCGCCGAGGATGCCGTCGCGCTCCAGCAGCGCCTGGTGCACGTAGCGGTCGCCGACCTTCGTGCGCAGGAACTCGATGCCACGTTCGGCGAAGGCACGCTCAAGGCCGTAGTTCGTCATCAGCGTGCCGACCACCGGACCGCGCAGGCGGCCGCCGTCCTTCCAGTCGGTGGCGAGCACGTACAGCAGGTCGTCGCCGTCGCGCACCGCACCGGTGCCGTCGACGAACAGCACGCGGTCGCCGTCGCCGTCGAAGGCGATGCCGAGATCCGCGCCGGTGGCGCGCACGCGCTCGACCAGCGCCTCGGGATGGGTCGAACCCACGCCGTCGTTGATGTTCACGCCGTTCGGGTCGATGCCGATGGCCTCGACCCGCGCGCCCATCTCGCGCAGCACCAGCGGGCCGACCTGGTAGGTCGCACCGTGCGCGCAGTCGACGACGATGCGCATGCCGCCGAGGTCGAACCGCCGCGGCACCGACCCCTTGCAGGCCTCGACGTAACGGCCGATCGCATCGCGCGTGCGCACGGCCTTGCCGAGCTGGTCGGACGGCACCGTGGAGAAAGGCTTGTCGAGCGCGGCCTCGATCGCGAGTTCGGTGGCGTCGTCGAGCTTCTCGCCTTCGGCCGAGAAGAACTTGATGCCGTTGTCGTAGTGCGGATTGTGCGACGCGCTGATGACGATGCCGCCGTCCGCGCCCAGCGAGCGCGTGAGGTGCGAGACCGCGGGCGTCGGCATCGGGCCCATCAGCTGCACGTCGACGCCGGCCGCGACCAGCCCGGCCTCCAGCGCCGCCTCGAACATGTAGTTCGAAATGCGCGTGTCTTTGCCGATCACCACCAGCGGCTTGCGCCACTGCCCGCCCTCGCGCGCGTCCGGGCGCATGCCCGCCTCGCGCAGTGCATGCCCGTAGGCGTTGCCCAGGCGCAGCACGAAATCCGCGGAGATCGGGCCCTCGCCCACGCGTCCGCGGATGCCGTCGGTGCCGAAATACTTTCTGCTCATCGAGTAACGCCCCAATGCAAGTGTGGTCGTGATGCCGTCGATACGGAAAAAGCGCTCAGATCCCGTCATCCCCGAGCAGGCGGGGATCGGGGAAGCGTCGACGGCAGGGACGGGAAGCGCGCGTCCGCAGGGAAGACCGGCGCATCGGGACAGCGATCGAGGCGTTCGAGGCGGGTGGCCCTCAGGCCTCCGCCGCCTCGTCCTCCGGCGCCGGCAGCCGCATCAGCAGCGCGACGAGGTGGGCGATGCGCTCGCGCAGTTCGCGGCGATCGCAGATCTGGTCGAGCACACCGTGGTCGAGCAGGAATTCGGGGCGCTGGAAGCCTTCGGGCAGCGTCTGGCGCACGGTCTGTTCGATCACGCGCGGGCCGGCGAAGCCGATCAGCGCACCGGGCTCGGCGATGTTGACGTCGCCCAGCATCGCGAACGACGCGGACACGCCGCCGGTGGTGGGGTTGGTCATCACCGAGATGTACGGCAGGCCCTTCGCGCGCAGGCGACCCAGCGCCGCGGAGGTCTTGGCCATCTGCATCAGCGAGAACAGGCTCTCGTGCATGCGCGCGCCGCCGCTGGCGGAGAAGCACACGAACGGCGCGTGCAGGTCGACCGCACGCTCGACGCCACGGGCGAAGCGTTCGCCGACGACCGAGCCCATCGAGCCGCCCATGAATGCGAAATCGAACGCCGCCGCGACCATCGGGCGGCCGCGCAGCGCGCCTTCCAGCGCGATCAGCGCGTCGCGTTCGCCGGTGTTCTTCTGCGCGGCCTTGATGCGATCGGAATACTTCTTCTGGTCCTTGAACTTGAGGACATCGACCGGGCCGAGTTCGGACGCGATCTCCACGCCGGTGCCGGCGTCGAGGAAGGCGTTCAATCGCGTGCGGGCGCGGATCGCGCCGTGGAAACCGCACTTCGGACAGACTTCAAGGTTGTCCTCCAGCTCCTGGCGATACAGCACCACGCCACAACCGTCGCACTTCTCCCACAGCCCCTCGGGCACACTGCGCTTGCGTGCGACGTTGGTATCGGTGCGGATGCTCGCGGGCATCAGTTTCTTCAGCCAGGACATGCGTTCGAAGGCCTTTTCGGTAATGGAGACGGGAGCCCGGTCGCTCCTCGACCGGCCCGCCAGTCTAGCAGGCCGCCCGGAAGCTGGGATGACACCCGTGACACCACGCAAGCCGTTGATTCGAAAGGACGTCCCGGAGCCGGACGAGCGGCGGCGGGTCAGCCGGCGTCGAGCGCCGCCCGCAAAGGCGCGAGGAAAACCCGCGCCCGGGCCTCGGCATCGGCCACGTCGGTGGCCTCGGCCAGGGCCGCGACCAGTGCGCTGCCGACCACCACGCCTTCGGCCGAGCGCGCCATCGCCGCGGCGCTGGCGGCGTCCTTGATGCCGAACCCCGCCACCACCGGCACGCCGGCACGGGCGCGGATCGTCGCCAGGTGCGCGCCGGCATCGCCGGCATCGAGGCGATCGGCGCCGGTCACGCCGGCGTAGCTGACGTAGTAGAGGTAGCCCTCGGCGTCGGCGCAGAGGCGGTCAAGGCGGGCGTCGGGCGTGGTCGGCGACGCCAGCAGGATCAGCGACAGGCCGTGTTCGCGCATCGCCGCGCGCAGGTCGTCGGCCTCTTCCGGCGGCAGGTCGACCAGCAGCAGGCCGTCGACGCCGGCCGCGGCCGCATCGGCGGCGAAGCGGGCGTAGCCTCGGATCTCGACAGGGTTGAGGTAGCCCATCAGCACCACCGGCGTGTCGGCGTCGGTCGTGCGGAACGCGCGCACGGCGTCGAGCACGAACGTCAGCCCGGCATGCCGCGCCAGCGCGCGTTCGGAGCTGCGCTGGATGGTCGGCCCATCGGCCATCGGGTCGGAGAACGGCACGCCGAGTTCGATCACGTCAGCGCCGGCGGCGACCAGCGCGTGCATCACCGGCACGGTCGCTTCCTTCGACGGATCGCCGGCGGTGATGAAGGGCACGAGGGCCTTGCGGCCGGCGGACTTGAGCTGGGCGAAGCGGGGGGCGATGCGGGTCATGGGGATGTCGGAATGTAGTGGAGGCGTGTTGCTGGATGTCATCCCGAGCCGGAGGCGAGGGACCTGCTGTTCATCGGCGTGGAAGGGAAGTCGGCAAGCGCTTGCCCCTCGGCCCTTTGTTTCGCTCGCTGCCGCGAGCGAGTCACCTTTCTTTGCTTGTACAAAGAAAGGGTGACCCAAAGAAAGCACACCCCGTCGGTCGCGCCCGTCGCTGCGCGACGGGTTCGCAGGCTTCGCGGGGTTTTTCGACAAGACATCCCTGTCTTGTCGAAAAATGTGCGGCGTCCTGCCGCACACCCTTCGGGCCTGATCCGCGAAACCCGCCGCGACCAGGGGCCCCGGTGAATCAAGAGCGGAAAAGCAACTGCAAAAGCAACAACGTCATCACGATCGGAGGTGCACTGCCGTGCGAACTCAGAACACGATCCCTTCCCGCGCGGCGACGGTGTGCACGTCTTTGTCGCCGCGACCGGAGAGGTTGCACAGGACCAGCGCGTCCTTCGGCAGGTCGCGGGCGAGTTTCATCGCCTGGGCGACGGCGTGGCTGGATTCCAGCGCCGGCAGGATGCCTTCGGTGCGGGCGAGCAGGTGGAACGCTTCCATCGCCTCGGCGTCGGTGATGCCGACGTAATCGGCGCGGCCGCGCTCCTTGAGGAACGCGTGTTCGGGGCCGACGCCCGGGTAGTCGAGGCCGGCCGAGATCGAGTGCGTTTCGATGATCTGGCCGTCGTCGTCGCAGATCACGTAGGTGCGGTTGCCGTGGAGCACGCCGGGGCGGCCGGCGGCCAGCGACGCGGCGTGGTGGCCGCTGGCGATGCCCTCGCCCGCCGCTTCGGCGCCGACCAGGCGCACATCGGCGTCGTTGAGGAAGGCATGGAAGATGCCGATCGCGTTGCTGCCGCCGCCGACGCAGGCGGTGATCGCGTCCGGCAGGCGGCCATATTCGGCCAGCATCTGCGCGCGCGCCTCGCGGCCGACCACGGCGTTGAAGTCGCGGACCATGCGCGGGTACGGGTCGGGGCCGGCGACGGTGCCGATGATGTAGAACGTGTCGTGCACGTTCGTCACCCAGTCGCGCATCGCTTCGTTCAGCGCGTCCTTGAGCGTGGCCGAGCCGCTGGTCACCGGCACCACCTTCGCGCCGAGCAGCTTCATGCGGTAGACGTTGATCTTCTGGCGCTCGATGTCGGTGGCGCCCATGTAGACCACGCATTCCAGCCCGAGGCGCGCGGCGACCGTGGCGCTGGCGACGCCGTGCTGGCCGGCGCCGGTCTCGGCGATGATCCGCGGCTTGCCCATGCGGCTGGCGAGCAGCGCCTGGCCGATGGTGTTGTTGATCTTGTGCGCGCCGGTGTGGTTCAGGTCCTCGCGCTTGAGCAGGATCTGTGCGCCGCCGACCTTCGCGCTGAGGCGCTCGGCGTGGTAGATCGGGCTGGGCCGGCCGACGTAGTGCTTGAGGTCCTTGTCGAAGGCGGCGATGAACGCGGGATCGACCCGCGCCTGGTCGTAGGCGGCGGCCAGCTCCTGCAGCGGGCCGATCAGGGTCTCGGCGACGAAACGACCGCCGAAACGGTCGAAATGGCCTTCGGCATCCGGGAAGGCGTTGTAGTCGGTCGGGTTGGGGAGCTTGGTGTCGAGCATGGCGGCAGTGCCTGGGAAGTCGCGCGTGGAGGTCGCGCGCCGGCCACGGCGGCCGGCGATCCCTCACTTTAACGCAGCCTCCGGGTCGACATAAGGCATGAAATCAACGCGACCCGTGAGTAAAATTCACAGGTCATGGCCCGCGACCTGCCCCCGCTGAACGCCCTCCGCGCCTTCGAGGCCGTCGCCCGGCTGGACAGCGTCAGCCGCGCCGCCGAGGAACTACACGTCACCCACGGCGCCGTCAGCCGCCAGCTGCGCCAGCTCGAAGAGGCGCTGGGCGCGCCACTGTTCGTCCGCGCGGGCCGTGGGTTGGCGCTCACGCCGGCTGGCCGTCGCCTGCACGCCGCCGCGGCGGACGCACTCGATCCCCTGCGCCGCGCCTGGGCCGACCTTTGCCGCGGGCCGGAGCAACGCGCGCCGCTGGTGCTGGGCTGCCCGGGCAGCATCCTCGCGCGCTGGATGATCCCGCGGCTGGAGCGGCTGGCACGCGAATGCCCGGACCTGCCGCTGCACCTGTCGGCCAATGAAAGCCGCCCCGACGCCCGCCTCGCCGGGCTGGACGCGGCGCTGATGATCGCCACGCCGCCGTGGCCGGGCGACTGGCAGGTGCACGCGCTGGCGACCGAACGCATCGGCCCGGTGGTCAGCCCACTGTGGCCCGGCGCCGAGGCCCTGCGCGGCGCGGCGCCGACGGCGATCGCGGCGCACGCGCTGCTGCACACCACCTCGCGACCGCAGGCGTGGCAGGAATGGGCAACGCGGATCGACATCGACCCGGCGACGCTGCGCATGGGCACCCGCTTCGATCGGCTGTACTACCTGCTGGAAGCCGCCGCGGCCGGGCTGGGCATCGCGATCGCGCCCGAGCCGCTGGCGGCCGAGGATCTCGCCAGCGGCCGTCTGATCGCGCCGTGGGGCTTCGTCGACACCGACGCGCAGTGGGTGCTGTGCGCGGCGAAGCGCAACGCGGATCCGCGGATCGCGCGGTTGGCGGCGTGGCTGCGGCCGGCGCTGGCGCCGGTCTGAAGGCGCGATCGGGCGTCGATCAGGCGCGGGCGGCGTCGGCCCGCCGCACTTCGTCGGCGAAGCGGCGCATGCGGGCGCGATCCTTCACGCCGGGCACGTCGCCCTCGATGCCGCTGGACACGTCCACGCCCCAGCAGCCGGTGGCGCGCACGGCCTCGGCGACGTTGTCCGGCGTCAGCCCGCCGGCGACGAGGAACGGCCGCGCGAAGTCGTCCGGCACGCGCGCCCAGTCGAACGTGCGGCCGCTGCCGCCGGCCTCGCCCTTGGCGTGACTGTCGAACAGGAACGCCGCGGCCCGCGGCCAGCGCGCGCACAGCGTCTCGGCGCGCTCGCCCTCGCCGCCCATCGCGACCGCCTTGAGGTACGGCAGCCCGAAGGCCGAGCAAAACGCGTCGTCTTCGCCGCCGTGGAACTGCAGCAGGCTCGGGCGCACGACGTCGATGATCGCGCGCACCGCGTCGGCGTCGTTGTCCATGAACAGCGCGACCGCGTCGACCAGCGGCGGCAGCGCGGCGCGGATCGCGGCGGCGGCGTCGGGGTCGACCCGGCGCTTGCTGCGCGCGGCGAAGATCAGGCCGATCGCGTCGACGCCCAGCGCGGCGGCGGCCAGCGCATCCTCGACACGGGTCATGCCGCAGAACTTCATCCGCGTGCGCAGCGGGAAGCGGAAGGCGTCAGGCATCGAACGAGACCTCGGCAGGCAGCGACCAGATGCGCGGATACCGCGGGCCGATGAAGACCAGTCCAGCGGCCGGTGCGGTCGGCCCGGCGACGGTGCGGTCGCGGGCCTCCAGCACGTCGGCGATCCAGCGCTCCGGCCGCGCGCCGGCGCCGACTTCCAGCAGCGAACCGACCATGTTGCGGACCTGGTGGTGCAGGAACGCGTTGGCCTGCACGGTGAAGGTGACGATCTCGCCGTCGCGGGTCACGTCCAGCCGCTGCAACTCGCGGCGCGCGTGCGGCGCCTGGCAGTGCACGGTGCGGAACGACGAGAAGTCGCGCTCGCCCAGCAACTGCTGCGCGGCGCGATGCATGGCCTCGGCGTCCAGCGGCCGACGCTCCCACGCCAGCCACTGCCGGCCCAGCGCCGGGCGGACCTGGTGGTTGAGCAGGCGGTAGCGGTAGCGGCGGGCGCGGGCCGAGAAACGCGCGCTGAAGTCGTCCGCCACCGGCGCGCACCAGCGGATGCGCATCGACGGCGGCAGGCGCGCGGTCGTGCCCAGCATCCACGCACGCGGGTCGCGGCGGGCGTCGGAATCGAAATGCACCACCTGGCATTCGGCATGCACGCCGGCGTCGGTGCGGCCAGCGCAGATCGTCTCGACCGGAAGATCGGCGACGCTGGCCAGCGCGGCTTCCAGCGTCGATTGCAGGGTCGGCGGGCCAGCGGCCTCGCCGTGGGCGGTCAGGCGCTGCCAGCCGTGGAAATCGCTGCCGTCGTATTCGACGCCGAGGGCGTAACGCGTCATGGGCGTCAGTGGCTGGATGCTTGCGGGCGCGAGTTACCCGGGCCCGGGCTCAGCCCAGATCCTTGAGCAGCCTCTCGGCATCCATGCGCACGCCGAGCGTGTCGCCGCGCGCGGCGACTTCCTGCAGCAGGCTGCGCGCGGTGTCGCGGTCGCCCATGTCGAGGTAGGCCTTGGCCAGGTCCAGCCGGCCCTGTCCCGGCGTTGCGGGGTTGAGCGGGCTCACTTCGACGCCGCCGGAATGCCAGGTCGGCACCGGTCGCGCCGGCACGGCCGGCTTCGGCGGTTCGGGATCGGCGGACGGCGCCAGCCGGCTCCACGCCGGCGAGGCCTCGGTCGCGGGCGCCTCGTCCGGGGACTGCGACGGCTCGGCCGGCGGTTCGTCGACGAACACCGGCACCGTCTCCTCGTCGGCGGTCGCTTCGCTGTCGAAGCTGTCGGCGCCGAAGGCATCGGCCAGCGACGGCGTTCGGTCGCGGGCAACGTCGTTGCGCAGCGCGGTCACCACCGCCGGCTCGGCGGCGCGGCGGCGCAGCCACAGCACGACGACCACCGCCAGCAGCACCAGCCCGACCGCGGTGCCGATCCACGGCAGCAGGCTGCCCTCCGCCGGCTTCTGCGCGGGCGGCGCGGCCTGCTGTCCGGCGGCGAGCTTCTTCTGGGCGGACGCCAGCGCGTTGTCCTTCATCGCCAGCAACTGCGACTGCTTCTGCTGGAGCTGTTCGAGTTCGGCCACGCGCGCCTTGAGTTCCTGCACTTCGGCGTCGCGCGCGGCGAGGTTTTCTTTCGTCTGCTGCAGTTCCTGTCGCACCATGTCGCCCTCGCCGCCGGCGCTCGTGCCGGATCGCTGCCCTGCCCGTTTCGCTTCGTTGCCGGCAGCCGGCACGATCTCCAGCCGCGCCTGCGCTGCCGTGCGCGGCGTCCGCGGCTTCGCGGGCGCCGGTGTCGCGACCGCATCGGCCGGTGCCGCGCCGACCACGGCCGGCGGCTGCGGCAGGGCACGACCGGCGCCGCGCGACTGCGTGGCCTGTTCGCGCACCACCACCGCAGCTTCGTCCGGCGAATACCGATCGATGCCGCTGCCTCCGGGGATGCGCAGCACCGCACCGGCGCGGAGCCGGTTGGCATTGCCGCCGATGAAGGCGTCGGGATTCGCGCGCAGCAGCGCGACCAGCGTCTGGTCGAGATTGCGGCCGCGGCCGACTTCGGCGGCGATGCCGGCAAGCGTCTCGCCCGGGCGGACGGTGCGGGTCTGTTCGTCGGCGACCACCTCGATCGGCGCGGCGGCGGCGACTTCGCTCTCGCTCGGTGCCGGCAGCGGCACCGGAACCGGCGCATCCGCCTGCAGCACGTTCGACGGCGTCGGGGCCGGCGACGGCGCGGGCTTCGTCGGCGGCAGCGGCACCGGTTTGGGCGCGGTGGCGGTGAGCGGGTTGTCCGGTTCGGCGGCCGGCGGCCGGACCACGACATCGACCGGGTCGACCGTGGCCTCGATGATCGGCGGCTGCGCCGGGGCGGCCGCGGTCTGCGGCGTGTCCAGCAGCGCGGAATATTCGCGGACCAGGCGGCCCTGGCCCCAGTCGACTTCCAGCAGGAAGGTCAGCAACGGCTGCTGCACCGGGCCGGCGCTGGTGACGCGCACCACCGGGCGACCGCGGGCATCCAGCGCCACCGCGAACTGCAGGTCGGAGACGATGCCCTGCGGCGGCGCCAAGCCGACGCGGGCGAAGGTATCGGGGGACGCCAGCCGGGCCTGAAGGGACTCCAGTTCGGACGGATCGGCGGAAATGACCGGGATCTCGGCCAGCAGCGGCTGGTCGCGCTGGGACAGCACCTTGATCTGTCCCAGCCCGAGCGCCCACGCCGGCGCCGCCGCGAAGGCGAACACCAGTGCGAGTAGCGCGCTAACTGTGATCCGCAAGTGATTGATCACGCTTGTCCCCTGACACGATCCGGAGACTGTAGCCGGGTCTCCGGGTCGCACGCAACGTCGGTCCTCAGCCTTCCGCGGCCACCAGCTCCGCGATCTGCACGGCATTGAGCGCCGCGCCCTTGCGGATGTTGTCGGCCACCACCCACAGGTTGACCGCCTGCGGATGCGACAGGTCGTCGCGGATGCGGCCCACGTAGACCGGGTCGCGGCCCGAGGCGTGGGTGACTGGGGTCGGGTAGCCGCCGGCCTTGCGCTCGTCGACCACTTCCACGCCGGGCGACTGTTCCAGCAGCGCGCGGACCTCGTCGGCGGTGATCTTCTGGCGGGTCTCGACGTTCACGGCCTCGGAGTGGCCGTAGAACACCGGCACGCGCACCGCGGTCGGGTTCACCTGGATGCTGTCGTCGCCGAGGATCTTCCGGGTCTCCCACACCAGCTTCATCTCTTCCTTGGTGAAGCCGTTGTCGAGGAAGTCGTCGATGTGCGGGATCAGGTTGAACGCGATCTGCGCCTGGAAGCGCTTGGGCTCGATCTCCTGGAAGTTCAGCAGGTCGGCGGTCTGCCGACCCAGTTCCTCCAGGCCGGAGCGTCCGGCGCCGGACACCGACTGGTAGGTCGCGACGTTGATGCGCGAGATGCCGACCTTGCGGTGGATCGGGCCCACCGCGACCATCATCTGCATGGTGGAGCAGTTCGGGTTCGCGATGATGCCGCGCGGACGCTGCTTCGCCGCCTCCGGGTTCACTTCGCTGACCACCAGCGGGACGTCGTCGTCGTAGCGGAAGGCCGAGGAGTTGTCGATCACCACCGCGCCCGCAGCGGCGAACTTCGGCGCGTATTCCTTCGAGATCGAACCGCCGGCCGAGAACAGCGCGATGTCGACACCGGTCGGGTCGAAGGACGCGAGGTCGCGCACCATCACCTCATCGTCGCCGAACTTCAAGTATTCGCCGGCAGAACGTTCGCTCGCGAGCGCCACGATCTCGCCGACCGGGAACTTGCGCTCGGCGAGGATCGACAGCATCACCTCGCCCACGGCGCCCGTCGCGCCGACCACTGCCACCTTGAATTGCTTGCTCATGAGGGTTTCACCTGATTGATCTTGCAGGAGCGCCGGAAGGCGCGACGGACGATGCAAGGAACCGGTCGCGCCTTCCGGCGCTCCTGCAAGGGAATTGGATTGTGGGTTGGCCGTACTGCTGCTGCGGCGCGTCGCTGCCTGTGGGGGGCGAACTGGCGGCGCGCCGCTATCGTTTCGCGTCGGTCGTGCCGATGGCGCCCGGAATTCGCGGCGAGACCTCGCCGACGTCGCCGCACTGCGCGCGGTGGCGCAGCGCCTGGTCCATCAGCACCAGCGCCATCATCGCCTCGCAGATCGGCGTCGCGCGGATGCCGACGCACGGGTCATGGCGGCCGGTGGTGATCACCTCGACTTCCTCGCCCAGCACGTTCATGCCGCGCCCGGGCAGGCGCAGGCTGGAGGTGGGCTTGAAGGCGACCGAGCACACGACCTGCTGGCCGCTGCTGATGCCGCCGAGGATGCCGCCGGCGTGATTCGAGTGGAACCCGTCGCGGGTCATCTCGTCGCGATGGAACGAGCCCTTCTGCGCGACCGAAGCGAAGCCGTCGCCGATCTCCACGCCCTTCACGGCGTTGATCGACATCATCGCCGCGGCGAGGTCGCCGTCGAGCTTGCCGTAGATCGGTTCGCCCCAGCCGGGCGGCACGCCGTCGGCCACGACGGTGACGCGCGCGCCGACCGAGTCGCCGGACTTGCGCAGCGCGTCCATGTAACTTTCGAGCGCCGGCACCTGGGCGTCGATCGGCCAGAAGAACGGATTGGTCTCGACCACGCCCCAGTCGAACGCGCCGAGCGCGGCGTCCGGCAGCACCTCGCCGAGCTGCGAGAGGTGCCCGCGCACGGTCACGCCATGGCGTTCGGCCAGCCACTTCTTCGCGATCACGCCGGCGGCGACGCGCATCGTGGTCTCGCGCGCGCTGCTGCGCCCGCCGCCGCGCGGGTCGCGGTGGCCGTACTTCTGCCAGTAGGTGTAGTCGGCATGCGCCGGGCGGAACTGCGCGGCGATGTCGTTGTAATCCTTGCTGCGCGCGTCGGTGTTGCGGATCAGCAGCGCGATCGGCGTGCCGGTGGTGCGGCCCTCGTGCACGCCGCTGAGGATCTCGACCGCGTCGGTCTCGCGCCGCTGCGAGGTATGCCGGCTGCGGCCGGTGGCGCGACGTTCGAGGTCGTGCGCGAATTCGTCTTCGGAAATCGCCAGCCCGGGCGGGCAGCCGTCGATCACGCAGCCGATCGCCGGCCCGTGCGATTCGCCGAAGGTGGTGACGCGGAGCAGGTGACCGAAGGAGTTGCTCACGCGCGGCGCCCTCAGAACAGGCCGGAGGCGGCCGCGGCGGCCGGCGCGACCGCACCGCGCAGCGCCGGGTCGCGGGCATCGGCCAGTTGGCGGATGCGGGCGTGGTAGGTCACGAGGTCGCGGCATTCGGCGACGAACACGCCCATCTGCCCGACCTTGAACTCGACCCACGCCAGCGGGAGTTCCGGCAACAGCCGCGACAGCGCGCGCTCGGCCTCGCCCACCTCGCAGATCAGCAGGCCGTCCTCGGTGAGGTGCAGCGGGGCGTCGCGCAGGATGCGCAGCGCCAGGTCCAGGCCGTCGTCGCCGGCGCGCAGGCCCAGTTCGGGCTCGTGCGAATACTCCTTCGGCAGCGCGTCGGTCTCGTCGTTGGTGACGTAGGGCGGATTGGTGACGATCAGGTCGTAGTGCTCGCCCTGCAGGCCGCCGAACAGATCCGACTTCACGAAGCGGACGTTGTCGGCGTGCAGGCGGGCCTTGTTCTCGGCGGAAAGCGCCAGCGCGTCGTCGCTGATGTCGACGCCATCGACGTGCCACTCGGGATTGTGGTGGCCCATCGCGATCGCGATGCAGCCCGAGCCCGTGCACAGGTCCAGCGCGCGGCGCACTTCACGGCCGCCGAGCCAGGGCTCGAAGCCGGCTTCGATCAGTTCGGCGATCGGCGAGCGCGGCACCAAGGCACGTGGGTCGGTCTTGAAGCTGAGGCCGGCGAACCACGCCTCGCCGGTCAGGTAGGCGGCGGGAATCCGCTCCTCGATCCGGCGCAGGAACAGCTTCAGCACGTCTTCCTTTTCCGCCAGCGTCACCCGCGACTGGCCGTAGACCGGCGGCAGGTCGTGCGGCAGGTGCAGCGCGTGCAGGACGAGCTGAGTGGACTCGTCGAGCGCGTTGTCGTAGCTGTGCCCGAACGTGAGCCCGGCCGCGTTGAACCGGCTGGCGCCATACCGGATGAGATCGATGATGGTCTGCAGCTCGTCGGTCATTGGGTCTGGGATCGGGCGTGGCCGCGGAAGCGCGGCGTTTCGGGCGTGACCGCGAAGTATAGCCGTCGCGGGGTTATCATGGCCCGGTTTTTTCGGCCGTTCGGGGCTCCGCGCATGTTCAACCGCACCACCCTGCTGATCCTGCTGGTCGCGCTGGCCACCGCCGCCGGCCTGGTCACCGCGGAGTTCGTGTTCCGCCCGAAGGCGCCCGTCGGCCCGACGCTGCAGACCGTCCGCCTGCTCGGCACGCCGCGCGAATTGCCGGCGTTCACCCTGCAGCAGACCGACCACACCCAGTTGCAGCCGGGCGAACTGCGCGGCCACTGGACGGTGGTGTTCATCGGCTTCACGTTCTGCCCCGACATCTGCCCGACCACGCTGGGCGAACTGGCGGCCTCGCAGAAGCAGTGGGAATCGCTGCCCGACACCACGCGGCCGCGGGTGCTGTTCGTGTCGGTGGACCCCGAACGCGACACCGTCGACCGCCTGGGCGAATACGCCCACGGCTTCCACAAGGACACGCTGGCCGCCACCGCCGACATCCCGACCCTGGAGAACTTCACCCGCGCCCTGTCGCTGGTGTTCGCCAAGGTGCCGCTGGGCAAGGATGCGCCGCCGGACCAGTACACGATCGACCACTCGGCCACGCTGGTGGTCCTGGACCCGCAGGGCCGCATGGCCGGAGTGATCCAGCCGCCGCTGAAGCCGAAGGCCATCGCCGAGGACCTGATCGCGCTGACCCGCAGCACGTCGAAGGCGGCGGGCGGCTGATGCGCCCGGTCACCGCCCTCACCTACGTCCTGCCGCACCGGCTGCTGTCGGGGCTGGCGCGCCGACTGGCCTACTCGCGCAACCGCGCGGTCAAGCAGTGGCTGATCGACACCGTGACCCGGAAGTTCAGGGTCGATCTGTCCGAAGCCGCCGAACCGGACCCCACCGCCTACCCCACCTTCAACGCGTTCTTCACCCGCGCGCTGAAACCCGGCGCCCGCCCGGCCGATCCCGATCCACGCAGCCTGCTGATGCCCGCCGACGGCCACATCAGCCAGTGCGGCCCGATCGAGCCCCTGGGCAACGGGGACGGCCGCATCTTCCAGGCCAAGGGCCAGTCGTTCACCGCCGCCGAGTTACTGGGCGACGCCGATGCCGCGGCGCCATTCGCCGACGGTCTGTACGCCACGGTCTACCTCTCGCCACGCGACTACCACCGCGTGCACATGCCGTGGGCCGGCACCCTGCGCGAGACCGTGCACGTGCCGGGCCGGTTGTTCAGCGTCGGCACCGACGCCGTCGCCTCGGTACCGCGGCTGTTCGCGCGCAACGAGCGCCTGGTCTGCCACTTCGACACCGACTTCGGACCGATGTGCCTGGTGATGGTCGGCGCGCTGCTGGTTTCGGGCGTGGAAACGGTGTGGGGCGGCGTGGAGATCCCGGCCTACGGCGATCGCATCACCCGCAAGGACTATCGCGGCCGCGGCATCGCACTCGACCGCTTCGCCGAGATGGCGCGCTTCAACTACGGCTCCACCGTGATCGTGCTGCTGCCGAAGGGCGTCGCAGCGCTCGACCCCGCCCTCGTTGCCGAATGCCCGGTGCGTCTGGGCCAGCGACTGGCTGGCCGCACGCCAGCGTGAACGGCGTCGCACAAGCTGCGCGGCACCGCACACGGATCGGGACACCGCGGCGGTTGCGGCCATCGCATGCATTGATCGCGACGCGACGCATCCCGTAACGTGCAGACACGCGCGGCGGCGACGCCATGCGGACAAGGAACGCGGCTTCGGCCGCGCACGGAGCGCGCCCGGATCGGGCGCAGTGGACAGGGAGCGTACCCATGAGCCGACAAGGCACCATCGCCGTCATCGACCGCGATCAATCCGCGATCGCCATCCGCACCGGGGAAGGCGAATACACCATCGTCGAAGTCGGTCCGGAGTGGGAACTGGATCCGGGCGACGTGATCGAATGGGACAACGACGAAGGCCTCGGCTTCGACACCTATCGCAACACGGGCAAGGGCACCGAGGGCGACGTGTTCGTGCAGAACCACTACGTCGACGAGCAGGCGATGCGCCTGCAGTTCCCGGGCTGACGCCGCCTCCCGCGCTCAGTCGACACCGTGCGCCGCCGCCACCTCCCGGCGCGGCGGCGCGCCGAACAGGCGCCGGTATTCGCGGCTGAAGTGCGACGGACTTTCGTAACCGACGCGGTGCCCCGCAGCCGCGGCGTCGAGGCCGTCGCTGAGCATCAGTCGCCGCGCCTCCTGCAATCGCAGGCGCTTCTGGAATTGCAGCGGCGACAGGCCGGTGACTTCGCGGAAATGCGCGTACAGCGCCGACGGACTCATGTGCGCGGCGTCGGCAAGCGCTTCGACTGGCAGCGGCTCGGCATAGCGCTCGCGCAGCAACGCCAGCGCGCCGCCGACGCGGCGCAGCGTGCCGTCGACCGCACACACCGCACGCAGCCGCGGCCCGAGTTCGCCCGCCAGCAGCCGCACGTGGATCTCGCGCACGACCAGCGGCGCCAGCAACGATGCCGTCGCCGGTGCGTCGCGCAGCCGCAGCAGGCGCAACGCGGCATCCAGCAACGCCGGGGAGGTGCGCGCCAGCATCAGCCGCCGCGCATCGTCGGGCTCGCGCGCCGGCGCGTCCGCGCCGAGCTGCGGCAACAACTCATCGACGATCCGTGGATCGAGATCGATGCGCAGGCACAGGTAGGGCCGCTCGGGCGTTGCATCGAGGATGCGGCCGCTGATCGGCAGGCTGGTCGACACCAGCAGGCAGTGCAGCGGGTCGTAGACGTAGGTCTCGCCGCCGAACGCCGCCTGCTTGCGGCCCTGGGCGACGATGCACAGCGACGGGTGGTAGACCGCCGGCAGCGGGCCGGAGGGCGCGCTCATGCGGATGCCCGCGACACCCGGCAACCCGCTGTCGTGGGCACCGTCGACCTCCGAGATTGCGGCAATCCGCGCCGCCAGTTCGCGCCGCAGGCGATCCTCCGCCTCCGCGACGTTACCTGCGCGCAACCCGCTGGATTCCATGGCGTTGTCCCGGTTCGACGATGCCCGGCATTATCCGCGGCCGATGCCCGGCGCCAAGGGCATGGCGGCGTCGCCGGAGGATCGGGCAAGGATGGGCGAGATTCCCGCTAACGCCACCCGCACCCCGAAGCGCACGATGCGCCCACTCTCCCCCACCGGATGCCTGCCATGACCGACGCCTTCCCCCGCCGCACCCTGGGCCGCCAGGGCCTGGTCGTTTCCGCCCTCGGCCTCGGCTGCATGGGCATGTCCGATTTCTACGGCCCCAGCGAGGAAGCGACCAACCTCGCCGTGCTCCACCACGCGCTGGACATCGGCGTGAACTTCCTCGACACCGCCGACATGTACGGCGTCGGCGAGAACGAACGCCTGCTCGGCAAGGTGCTGCGCGAACGCCGCGACGAGATCGTGCTGGCGACCAAGTTCGGCAACGTGCGCGGCCCCGACGGCGCCTTCCTCGGTGTCAACGGCCGTCCCGAGTACGTCGCCGCCGCCTGCGACGCCAGCCTGCAGCGGCTGGGCGTGGACTGCATCGACCTGTACTACCAGCACCGCGTCGACCGCACCGTGCCGATCGAGGAGACCGTGGGCGCGATGGCGCGGCTGGTCGAGGCCGGCAAGGTCCGCCACCTCGGCCTGTCCGAGGCCGCGCCGGCGACGCTCCGCCGCGCCACCGCAGTGCATCCGATCGCCGCACTCCAGACCGAGTATTCGCTGTGGACCCGCGACGTCGAGGCCGAGAT
The DNA here is from genome assembly GCF_056313665.1 of Lysobacter sp. DMC104. Lineage (NCBI taxonomy): Bacteria > Pseudomonadati > Pseudomonadota > Gammaproteobacteria > Lysobacterales > Lysobacteraceae > Lysobacter > Lysobacter sp. DMC104. The sequence goes on from NZ_JBQUZW010000001.1 coordinate 109,858, forward strand.
CCTGCCGACCTGCCGCGAACTGGGCATCGGTTTCGTGCCCTACAGCCCGCTGGGCCGCGGCTTCCTCACCGGCGCGATCACCGCCACCGACACGCTGGCCGACAACGACTGGCGCCGGCAGAACCCGCGCTTCCAGGCCGACAACGCCGCGCAGAACCGCGCGCTGGTCGATGCCGTGACCGCCCTCGCGCAGGCCCGCGGCTGCACGCCGGCACAGCTCGCGCTGGCGTGGCTACTGCACCAGGGCGAGGACATCGTGCCGATCCCGGGCACCCGCCGCATCAGCCGCCTCGACGAGAACGCCGGCGCGGCGCGGATCGCGCTCACCGCCGACGAACGCACCTGCATCGACGCCGTGCTGGCCGAGCACGCGGTCGCCGGCCTGCGCTATCCCGAGTGGAGCATGGGCACGGTCAACGGCTGACCGCGCAGTTTCCATTTCGCGGTCTACACTCCTGCGTCGTGGTCGTGCCCTCCCCCCACGACGCAGGAGCCCTGCATGTCCCGTATCGTCCGCATCGCGCTGATTGTCGGCGTCCTCGGCCTGCTCGCCTGGGTGGCGGCCGCGCCTTGGCTCACCGTCCACGCCATGCAGAAGGCGGCCGAACGCGGCGATGCGGCGGCGCTTGCCGCGCATGTCGACTTCCCGTCGGTGAGCGCGCACTTCAAGGCGCAGTTGGCGGATGCAGCACGCCGCCGGCTCGGCGCCGACGGCGACGACACCGGCGGCTGGCGCGATCTCGGCGCCTCGCTGCTCGCGTCCGCCGCCACGCCGTGGATCGACGGCCTCGCCTCGGAAGCGGGGCTGACGGCCCTCTTCACCGGTCACGGCGCCCTTGCGTCGTTGCGCGACCCGACCGCGGACGCTGCGCCGACAGCGGACGGCGGCGTCGCCACCGCCGACTGGCACCTGCAGATGCGCTATCGCGACCTGTCGACCTTCGTCGTCACCTGCGATCTCGGCGGCGACCCGTCGCTGCCGGCGACGCTGGTGTTCGAGCGCCGCAATCTCGTGCAGTGGAAACTGACCGAAGTCGACCTCTCGCAGGTCGACGGCGACGCGCTGCTGCCGGGGCGTTGAGCCGGCTTCAACCCGGGATCAACGCCTCGATCCGTTCGCGCAGCATGGCCTCGGCGGCGCGTGTCGCGCGGCCGTAGGCCTGCTCGGCGGAATCGCGCGACCGCGCCAGCGCGTCGACCGCACGCGATCGATCCCCGTGCAGGGCCGCCGCCAGGGCTTCCAGTCGCGGCAGCACGTGCGGGACATACCAGTCGAAGTCGCGGCGCCATGCGTCGGCATGTTCTGCCAGCCAGGCGTCGAGCGGTGCCGCGTCGGCCGTGGAGATCGCACGCCCCCACACCAGTTCCGCCTCGATCTGGCGCTGCAAGGGCGACCAGCCCGCGCGCGTCGCCGGGTCTTCGATCGCGTCGAGACGCGCGGCAAAGGCATCGCCGCGTTCGAGCATCGCCTGCCAGTCGCCGATGTTCCGGGCCGCGATGATGCGATACCAGCTCGCCACGAGCAGCCCGTTCGGCGGCTCGAAGGACTCCAGCGTCTGCAGCAGCGATTCCGGCAGCGCCTGCGCCTGCACGCCTTCCAGGCTCAGTGCCTGTAGGCGCAGATAGGCAGCGCCGGGCATGGCGCCCGGATCGCGCTTCCGCAACGCCAGCAGCTGCAACCCATCGGTGAAGCGCCCGAACGTGGAAAAGGGCAGCAGGTTGGCGACCAGGCCGACGAGATTCAGCAGGAATGCCGAAACCAGGAGGTTTTCGGCAGGGGCGGGATCGATCACCGCAACCGTACCGATGCAAACCACGGCCAGCAGGCCGTTCGCGAGCGGCCCGCCCAGCAGCAACCACACGGAGGACCTTCGCAGGTTGGCGTCCGATGCCGGACATACCGCGGCAAATCCGAGAGAACCGAAGGACATTGGCCGCTTCCATCGCAAGCGCCAACCGTGGCGGGCTCGATGCAGCTCCGCCCAGATCACCCTTGCCGCGAGGAGGTGGGACCTGGCAAGTGCGCCCCCAAGCAGATGCCCGGCTTCATGCACGGCCACCGACACCCAGATCAATCCCGGGAAAACGAGGAGCCCCATCGCCGCCAGGCCCTGTCCGCCAGCGACCTTCTCGCCCGCCTCCAGAAGGATCATCAACGCACTGACCGCTCCCAGTCCCGCGAAGGCGCCAGCCAGACCGCGGCAAAGTCGTTGCCACCACGGCACCCACGGTTCGGGCGGGCGCTTGCGGGCCAATGCAGCCCCCTCAGTCCCCGCAGCCCGCCAGCGTGATCTGCTGGCCCGGCTTCACCGGGTAGCGCGGTCCCTTGATGCGGTTGGCCTTCGCCAGATCCGACAGATCGCAGTCGTACTTGCGGGCGATCGAGGTCAGCGTGTCGCCGCGGGCGACGCGATGGTGGCGGACCGGCTTCGGTTTGGGCTTGGGCTTGTCCTGCGGCTTGGGCGTCGCGGGTTTCGGCGTCGACGGCGGCACGGGTTGCGCGGCGGCATCGCCATCCGCCGGCACGGCAGTCCCGTCCTGTCCGGTCGCCGTCGTGGTGACGGCCTCGATCGCGCCGATGCGCACGATCGCGGCGCTGGCATTACTGTTCACGAGTTGCTGCGCCAGTTCCGCACGCTCGCCCTGGATGCAGTAGCGCTGGTACAGGCCGGAGATCTTCGCCGTGCCGTTGAGCACGGTGCCGGTCGGCAGCCAGGCGTCGGCCTCGTAACGTGGGTTGAGGTTGCGCAGCGCGCGCATGAAGCCGTCGCGGGTGCCGCCGTTGCCGAGACAGATCGTGAGCTGGTAGATCGACGCCGGGCGCACCAGCCGGAACGTCGCCTCGCGCGCATCGATCTTCGGGAAGGTCAGGCCGTATTCCTTCGGATGCAGGTACAGCCACGCCGCGGCGATCACCATCGGCACGTAGTCGCGGGTCTCGGCCGGGAACTGGTTGTAGACGTCCTCGTCCCAGAAGCTGCGGCCGCCGGTGCTCTTGTAGACACGCAGCGCCCGACCTTCGCCGCCGTTGTAGGCGGCCAGCCAGAGCTCGATCATGTTGCCGAACTCGGCGTAGCGCTCGCTGAGGTAGGCCGCGGCGGCCTCGGACGACATCTTCGGGTCGTAGCGGGTGTCGAAGCCGGTGCCGTCCTGGCCCAGGCCGAAACGGCGGCCGGTCGACGGCATGAACTGCAGCAGGCCCACCGCACCGGCGCGCGAACCGATGTGCACGCGGCCGGTGGATTCCTTCGCCATGATCCCGAACAGCAGCGCCTCGGGCAGGCCGTTGCGCTGGAACGCCGGCGCCATGTACGGCCGCAGGTACTGGTAATTCTCGTGGGTGTTGATCAGCGCGCCGCGCATGTCGGTGAGCCAGCGGCGGATGCCGGCCTGCACCGCGGGATTCATCTGCACCATGTTCACGAAGCGCTGGCCGTCGGCGCTGAGCAGCGACGACGCCTCGGCCGCGCGCGGCACGTCGGCGCTGGCGATCTCGCTGTCGATCATCCCCTGCTCGTCTTCGCCCACCGGTGCCTCGCCGGTGGCGCGCTGGTCGACGTCCGACTTCAGCAGGCGCTTGTAGGTGGTCAGGAGCTGCGAGATCGGGCAGCCCTTGATCTTCAGGCAGGCGGTGATGACGTCCTCCATGTCCTCCAGCGCCGCGTTGCTGTCCTGCATGCCGGCCGGGTCGTTGTTGGCGACCTTCACCAGCGCCTCGCGGTAGCGGGTCTCGGCGACGGTCATCCGCGCCTTCAGCGCGTCGAGATCGCGCTCGCGTCGGGACTGGGCGTGGACGGACGGCAGCACCAGCAGCAGGGACAGCGCCAGCAGCGGCGCGAACGAACGCAGCAGCGCGTTCGGGCGGGCAAGGCGCCCACCGGCAGACATCGATCGGAGCATGAACACGGGGGAGACCACGACGGAGGACAGGCAGGTTAGCCCCGGGGCGTCGGGGCGGCAACCGGGCGAAAGGTCATGCCTGCGCGGCGCCTGCGCCCGGCGATCCCGCATAGAATCGCCGGATCGCATTCGAGGACCCCCCATGGACCCCATCCTGGTCGGCAAGGCCATCACCACCGAAACCTCCGGCAACGTCTTCCTGCTGCCGAAGTTCGGCAACCGCCACGGCCTGATCGCCGGCGCCACCGGCACCGGCAAGACCGTGACCCTGATGACCCTCGCCGAAGGCTTCTCGCGGATCGGCGTGCCGGTGTTCCTGGCCGACGTGAAGGGCGACGTGGCCGGCCTGTCCGCCGCCGGCGCCATGAACGAGCGGATCCAGCAGCGCCTCGCCCAGATGGGCAACCCCGACTACCGCAACGAGCCCAGCCCGACCGTGTTCTGGGACCTGTACGGCAAGCTCGGCCACCCGGTGCGCACCACCGTCAGCGAGATGGGCCCCACCCTGCTGGGCCGCATCCTCGAACTCAACGACACCCAGGCCGGCGTGCTCGACATCGTGTTCAAGCTGGCCGACGATCGCGGCCTGCTGCTGCTCGACCTCGAAGACCTGCGCGCCCTGCTCGGCCTCGTCGCCGACGAGCGCAAGGACATCTCGACCAGCTACGGCCTGGTCAGCACGCAGTCGATCGGCGCCATCCAGCGCGCGCTGCTGCGGCTCGAACAGGAAGGCGCCGACCTCTTCTTCGGCGAACCGGCGCTCGAACTCGGCGACCTGATGCGCACGACCACCGACGGCCGCGGCGTGGTCAACATCCTCGCCGCCGACCAGCTGATCCTCAAACCGAAGCTGTATTCCAGCTTCCTGCTGTGGCTGCTGTCGGAACTGTTCGAGACCCTGCCGGAAGTCGGCGACCTCGACAAACCCAAGCTCGTGTTCGTGTTCGACGAAGCGCACCTGCTGTTCGACGACGCCCCGCTGGCATTGCAGCAGCGCATCGAGCAGGTCGTGCGCATCATCCGTTCCAAGGGCGTCGGCGTGTATTTCTGCTCGCAGTTCCCCGACGACGTGCCGGACGAGATCCTCGGCCAGCTCGGCAACCGCTTCCAGCACGCCCTGCGCGCGTTCACGCCGCGCGACCAGAAGGCGGTGAAGACGGCGGCCGAAACCTTCGTCGCCAACCCCGGGCTGGACGTGGCCGCCACCATCGGCCAGCTCGGCACCGGCGAAGCGCTGGTGTCGACGTTGCAGGACAAGGGCATCCCGATGCCGGTCGAGCGCACGCTGATCGCACCGCCGCGCTGCCGCATGGGCGCGATCACCGAAGCCGAACGCGCGCAGGTCCGCGCCGGCAGCCCGGTCGGCGGCAAGTACGACACCCGCATCGATCGCGAATCCGCCGCCGAGCTGCTGGCGAAGAAGGTCGAGGCCGCGCCCGAGCAGGCCAAGGCCCCGCCCGCCCGCACCCGCGCCGACGACGACAAGGACGCCGGCAACGGCTTCGGCCAGGCGGTGAAGGACGCCGTGTTCGGCACCAACCGTCGCCAGGGCATGATCGAGACGATGGCGAAGCAGACCGCGCGCACCGTCGGCAGCCAGGTCGGCCGGCAGATCCTGCGCGGCATCCTCGGCGGCCTGTTCGGCGGCAGCGGCAGCCGCCGCTGACGGTCGCCGCATGTCGCGCTGGCGCCCGCCGGGCGAGAAGAGCACGGCCCTCATCACCCGCGAGGGCCACGACCGGCTGAAGGCCGAACTCGACGACCTCTGGCGCGTGCGCCGCCCCGAAGTGGTGAAAGCCCTCGCCGCCGCCGCGGCCGAGGGCGACCGCTCCGAAAACGCGGAATACACCTACCGCAAGAAACAGCTCGGCGAGATCGATCGCCGCGTGCGCTACATCGGCAAGCGCCTGCAACACCTGCGCGTCGTCGAGGACGCCCCCAGCGACCCCAACGCCGTCTTCTTCGGCGCCACCATCGAAGTCGAACACGCCGTCACCGGCGAGACCCGCCGCTATCGCATCGTCGGCCCCGACGAGACAGACGCGAAACTCGGCTGGATCAGCATCGACTCCCCGCTTGCACGTGCGATGCTCAAGAAACGCGTCGACGATGAGTTCGAGGCGGAATTGCCGGGGGGGATGCAGCGGTTCTACATCATCGATGTGATGTATGGGTGATGGCGACGGGCATTGTCGTTCGCTATCGAATCACGACCGCATCACGTCATCCCCGCCCCCACTATTGTCATCCCGAGCGAAGCGAGGGATCTGCTTTTAGTGCGCTCAGTTGTTCCAACGCGTTAGAAATGATGCTACAGACTCTGGCTTGGCACAGCATTACATGCCAGACAGCAATGCAGCCGATTCGTTATTCGGTATTGATATCGGGCAACACCTCAATGACTCAAGTCGGCAGCACACCGCGCAAAGCGGCAGCTCGTTGATTTCCGATGAGAACTACGCGATTGACGCCCCACGAGCCACCGACACACAATTCGCATGCCCCCACCTCGGGGGCTAATCGTAGTTAGCGCTCAATTGGAGATTGGGATGACATTGAGTTCCAGCAGCTTGTTCCACTTCACTTCTGAGAAGTCAGCATTGTTCGGCATCCTCGAGTCGAACTTTGAGGTGCATTCCTGCAAGGAAAGCATAGTCTTTGGCAAGAAGAAAAATGAAATACGCATTCCGATGGTGTCTTTCTGTGATATTCCTTTGTCACAGATTAAAGACCATATTTCCAAATATGGAAGCTACGGAATCGGACTCACTAAAGAGTGGGGAATAAAGAACGGTCTAAACCCGGTCCTTTACCTCTCGGTCGGCTCCAATGTGTCGTTGAGTTACGTGAATGCAGTGAAGTATTTCGTCAAGGGGGACAAGAACAACATTTCTAATTTCTCTGCAGAGCAAAAACTCTTGCTAGACGTCATTCGCTACGTAAAGAACTACGAAGGAAATTTGGAACGTGGCGGACAAAAAACAATTGAGGGATATCGTTATTCAGATGAGCGTGAGTGGCGCTACGTGCCACCGATTGAAGCACCTTGCGATATGCTAGTTTTCGATAGCTGGTATAAACTTAAGGATGAGAACAAGCTTCATGTTCAAGCTCAACTAAAGGGTCTTCGCCTCCATTTCGAGCCGAATGACATTAAATACATAATAATCAAAGATGACTCTGAAATATCAGAAGTAGTCAATCATTTGAGAAGAGCGAGGGGGACCAGCTATTCATATGCCGACGTTGAGCGGCTTACCACCCGAATCTTGACGTGCGAGCAGATTATGCTCGACATTTGAATAATAACAATTCATTCAAGCCGAAGCCGTTCAAGCCGAAGCCGCTTCGTGGCACTTCTTGACTCAGGTGTTAGAACTTGAACAAGCCCATGCCCATATCCACCCAAAAAACCGCCGCCCGAGCCATATCGCCGCGCGATGTTCGTCCCGACGGACGACTCACTCTGCCTCGCAGCTTTGGCGTCTATGAGTTGCCTTCGTCAGCTTCCGGAACACGACGCTACCGGATCGGAAACCATCCTGTACAACTCCAAGAGTTGGAGAGGGAATTCGGCTCATGCAAACTGCTTTTTCTGTTCCTGCAGCGCACTGACGCAGCAGCCATGGCGTCAGCACTCAATGGGCGGCAGCCCTGATCATCATTCAAACCAGGCTGTTACGCGGCTCATCCCATTTCATCCGAATTGAACAGCCCAGGCATCGCCCCATGCAAACCACCCTCGCCACACTCCTCCTGCTCGCATCCACCACCGCCTCCGCCGCCATCGTCCCCACCGACGCCCCCGGCAGCGATTGCGTCGCGGCGACCATCACCACCGAACGCACGCCGCGGAATCGCCCGTACGACGCGCGCTACTGCGCGGTGAACGAGGACCCCGCCGCCCGCGCCACGTGCCTGCGCAACGTCGAGCACCAGCAGACGATCGCGTTCTTCACCGACCGCTGCGGCGCGCCGGAGGATGGCGCCTTCGTCAGCTTCAACGGCGAAACGCACCGAGTGCTGCGGCAGTCGCGGGCTGCGCATCCGGACGTCACCTACGCGGGCACGTACCGGGGCGACGGCGTCACCGTACGCGTGCTGCCGCGCAAGCGCATCGCGCGCGCCGAGGAAGGTGCCGTCTACCGCGTCGACGTCGTGATCGAATCCGGCGGCGAACGCGCGACGATCCGGGGCACGTACGACAGTCGCCCCTGACGCGCCATGAAATCCCAAGGGAATATCCTCCTGATCAAACGCGAAGAAGCTCGCTTCCGCAGATGGGCCTCCCGCTACCCTGAGGAAGATCGATCAGGCGAGTGGGAATGCGCCTACCCCGACTGGCCATCGATCTACACGACCGTGAAGGATGTGCTGTCCCGGGAAGACGCACTGGCATATCTCGGCGACAGCGGCATCGAGTCTATCCTCTACCTGCTCGCAAGGGACAACGAATGCGAAGTCATTGCAAAGGATCTCGCGAGTAAACCGGATATCCTGATCGCCTTCGCCCATGCCGCACTGCAAACAAATGAAAGCGACGCGAAATGGCAGATCGCGAGACGTTTGCGCAATATCCAAGTACCGCCCCACGATGCAGAAGCGCTGTTGCTCAAGTTCGTGGAAGACGATGACGAATACGTCCGGCGACATGCATTGCTCGCACTGGGCGACATGAAGTCGTCTCGCACGGAAGATCTCGCATACAAGGCATGGAAGAGCGGCGACGAATACCAGCGAATCGCTGCACTCCAGGCACTGAAAGCCTGCGGGTCTCCGCTGCTTCCCGCGTTCGTCACAGCTGCCATGGAAGACGGCCGCCAGTATCTCGTACTCAATGCACGAGAGATGATAGATCACGGAAACGATGCGACTTGATCCGCACATGCGCCTCGTCCATGCAGCTCTTATCTACTTCCTGCAGGTCTTCGGCACCGGCTTCGCCCTGGCGTTCATCCGCATTCCCATTCTCGTCCCGCGCTTCGGCGTGCGCGTGGCCGAGCTGATGGAGATGCCGGTGATGCTCGCCGTCATCGCCTGGGCCTCGCATCGCCTCGCGCAGCGGCATCCCGAATTCGACCGCGGAGCGCGATTGGCCGCAGGCGTGACGGCCTTCTGCCTGCTCGTCGGCGCGGAACTCGGCATCGCGTGGGCCCTCGGCGCCCGCTTGCCCGTCGACTACATCGCCTCGCGCGATCCGGTCTCGGGCAGCGTCTATCTCGCATCGCTCGTGTTCTTCGCCGTGGCACCGGCGCTGTGGCGGGTCACGTCGCCAACGCACGTCGCGCCGCTCGCCATCAGACTGCAAGCTGACGAAGCGCACATTCTCCAGAAGATCCGCGCGGCCCTCGCTTCCCGCCCGGATGCCGACATCGTCTATCGCTCGGAATGGCTGGGCTATCTTCCCTTCGGCCTGTACCACTGGGTCGAAGTGCCGCGCGGAAACGACATCTCCCGAGACTTTCCGACGGGATGGACGCTCGGGCATCTGGAAAGCCTCGAATCCTCGGGTCACTTGCGCAGGGTGACCTCCAGGCAGGCCCCGGAGGATGCCGACGACCTGGAAATCGTCTTTGCATTGAACGGCATGGATGAAACGAGGGGGACCGACTGCAATCCACCCTGATCCGTGGGAAGCAGGCCCCTCGCCTGCGGCTCGGGATGACGCGATTCGATCGTCGTCACTGCGCTGCGGATCGAAGATGACATCAGGGACTTCGGCTACGCTGATGGCCCGGTGCGACGCCTCCCATCCACTCCGCCGCGCCTGTGCACCAGACCTGCTCGACACGAACTCCGGACACCCCCATGGCCCTCAAGGATTCCCGCCTTTTCCGCGCCACGGCCTACACGCTCTTCGGGCTGTCGATCGCAAGCTTCGTGTTCGCCATCGTCACGCGGGTGATGGGCGGCCACGGCACGGAGATCTATCACGGCGGTCGCGGACTGCCGATCCCCAACGTCGCGGCGCTGGTGACGATCATCGGAGTCGCGCTGGTGCTGTTGTTCGGGCTGGGCTTCCACGCATGGCGCAGACTGCGCGATGCGATGACCCGGAGGCGGGAGGCGCGCAAGGCCGCAGACGACATCTCGACGCCGCAGGATTGATCCTGAACGACACACTGCGCGGCTTCGCTCAGTGGATACGACGGCGACTGACAACGCACGCCAGCGGACCGGGCGCTCCGTTGGCAGCGACATGCAGGCAACCGGATCCGCCGGCGCAAGCGGTCATTCCCGCCGACATCGTGCCGTCATCGCGTCGTCATTCGCCAGGAGCATCGGCGCTTCCGTCGACGGCAGATGCGTCCGGATCGCCGTCACCTTGAAGGCAACATACGCCCGGGTATAGACTCCGGAGACATCAGGAAGCCGCACTTTCGACAGGGACAGATATGAGGCACGAGACTCAGGTCGACCTTCTGCGCAAGCTGCTCGCGCTGCGCGAGCGCGGCACGTTCGAGATGGCGGATGCATACGGCCGCATCCCGGTATCCCGCTACTTCGATGCGGGCACTTACGACAAGGAAATGGCGACGGTATTCCGCCACTTCCCGCAGCTCGCCGGACATGTCTCGCATGTGCGCGAACCCGGCACCTTCATGACCAGCGACTGGGATCATTTCCCGTACGTGATCGTGCGCGGCCAGGACGGCGTGCTCCGCGGATTCCTGAACCAGTGCCGCCATCGCGGCGCCCGGCTCGTTTCCGAAGCCACGAAGAAAAAAGAGCTCAAGACCTTCGTGTGCCCGTTCCACGGCTGGGTCTACGAGCTCGACGGCACGCTGAAGTCGGTGACGCGCGACTTCAATTTCCCCGGCCTCGACCGCTGCGATCACGGTCTGGTCGAACTGCCCGTGGTCGAGCGTGCCGGTCTGGTCTGGATCCATCCGACCCCCGGCGCCACCATCGATCTGGACGACTACCTCGGCCCCATGGCGGACGACCTCGACCACTTCGATCTCGAAGGGCTCGTCCCGTTCCGCAAGAGCAAGCTCGTGCGGGCGGCGAACTGGAAGCTCCTGATCAAGACCTACCTCGAGGGCTACCACGTCCCCTTCCTGCACCGGACCACGCTCTCCGAAGTCTTCAAGAACGGCGTGATCGATCCGTTCCTCCACGGCAAGCACATCCGCCTGACAGCCGCGCGCACGAACATCCTGGATGCCGCCGATGTCGACGAGGACAAGTGGCGCATCCTCGACTACGCATCGGTCTATTACTCCCTGTTCCCGCAGGGTTTCTTCATCATGCATCCCGACTACGTGTCGATCAACATGTTCCATCCGCTCGCGCCGGAAAGCACGTTGTGGACGCACGAAATGCTGTACCGGCCGGAGCAGTTCGTCGGCGAGAAGGGCCAGGCCGCACTGGCCAAGCGCTTCGAGTACACCAATGACACGGTCTTCGACAAGGAAGACTTCCTCGTCGCCGAGGACGTGCAGCGCGGACTGCGCCGCGGCGCGAACGAATACCACCTGATCGGCACCGAGGAAGCCCTCATCTGCCGTTTCCAGGAGAACGTCGACCAGGTGACAGGCGACTGCTGATCTCCACTTCCATCAACGCGCAACATCCAAGGACATCCCATGACCGGCGCCACCAAGGAAGACATCCAGTTCCACTACGACATCGGCGATGATTTCTACAACCTCTGGCTCGACAAGCACCGCGTCTATTCGAGCGCCCGTCCCGACGCTCCCGGCGACTCGCTGGAAGACGCACAGATCAAGAAGCTCGACCACCACCTAGACAACCTCGGCCTGACCGGCAAGGGCCGCGTGCTCGACGTGGGATGCGGTTGGGGTGCGCTGCTCAAGCGCGGCCTCGAGCGGGGACTGTTCGAGAACCCGCATGGCCTGACGCTCTCGGAAACGCAGAAGAGCGCGTGCGAGTCGTCGCTCGGGAACCAGGCGACGGTCGCACTGCAAAGCTGGGAAGACCACGAAGCCCGGCCCTATGACGGCATCATCAGCATCGGCGCGTTCGAGCACTTCGTGCGAACCGACGACTCGCGCGAAACCAAGATCGCGCGCTATCGCCAGTTCTTCTCGTTCTGCTCGGCGCACCTCGTGCCGGGCGGCGCATTGTCCCTGCAGACCATCGGCTACGGTGTGATGCCGGGCGGGCGGGCCAATCGCTTCATCGCCGAGAAGATCTTCCCCGGCAGCGACCTGCCCTATCTGTCCGAGATCGCAGAGGCGGCGCACGGCATCCTGACCATCGAACAAGTCGAGAATCGCCCCGCCGACTATGCGTGGACCTGCCGGCTGTGGGCCCAGCGCCTGGCTGCACGCCGCGCGGAAGCGGAGGAAATCGTGGGCGCGGAGAAGACGGACGAGTTCCTGAAATTCCTGGCGATGAGTGCCGCGGGCTTCGAGCGCGGCGCGCTCATGCTGTACCGGCTGCGCCTGCGCACGGTTTCGCACGGCTGAGCCGCGCTCCCCACCAAGGAACCCTCATGGACCTCCAGGCGTTTGCACACAAGGTGTTTTCGTCGCAGCCTTTCACGACGTTCATCGGCGCGCAACTCGCGGACGTCGGCCCGGGCTCGGCCACGATCGCGATCGACGTGGTGCCGCACCTGTTGCAGCAGCATGGCTTCGTGCATGGCGGCGTGCTCAGCTACCTGGCCGACAACACCATCACCTTCGCCGGCGGTCTGGCACTCGGCAAGAACGCCCTCACCTCCGAGTTCAAGATCAACTACCTGCGCCCCGCGAAAGGCGAACGCGTGATCGCGCGCGCCACGGCGAAGGGGGTCGGCAAGCGCCAGGCGGTCTGCCAGTGCGAGGTGTACGTCGAGCGCGACGGCGAAGAGATCCTGTGCGCGCTGGCCCAAGGCACCGTGGTTGCCGCGAGCGATCCCGACACGCCGGAATGACCCGGCGGTTTCGCGGCGGTTCCATTGCACGGGCGGCAGGCATGTCGCCCGCGCATGACCGGCGCGTTGCCTGACGCAGACGCCGACAACGCCGGAGCCCGTCGGCTCAGGCCAGGGGCCAATGCGAGTCGGAAGGCGGTTTGAGCCAGACGAAACAGTGCGGGCACCACGCCTCCGCCTCGGGATGCGACGTCGTCCATCCATGGCCGCTCGCCGACAGCCTGATCGGTTCGCCGCACGACGGGCACGGGGGCTTGCCGACCAGGACGTTGTTCCAGATCAGCGCGACGATGGCAGTCGCGAATGCGAACCCTGCCCCGACGACGAGCGCGGTCGGGGTATCCGGCTTGAGCACGGCCGCGAGGAGACACAGGCCGATCGCAAGCAGGATCGCCAGCTGGAACACCCTCCGCAGCCGGCGCCTCGGCACCGCATCCCGCGCGCAGACCGCGCGCCATGCCGCGATCACCTGCGGATCGACGCGCGCCTGCTTCGCCGGGGCATGCACATCGCTCATCGCACCGTCTCCAGCGTCTGCCCCGGCGTCGGCGCATCTTCCATGTAGATCGGCTTCGACGAGACCTTCGACGTCTTCGGCGGCTGTCTGACGTCGCCGCTCGGTCCGGGCGTGGCGATCTGCACGCTGCGTTCGCCGGTGAGGCGGTTCGTGCTGACGGTGGCGCTCTCGTGCGCGCCGGTGCGGCTGTGCATGCGCACGTCGTCGCCGATCAGGCGCATGCGGCCATGACCGACGGCATCGGACTGGCGCTCGAAACGGAAACGCCAGGTCGCGTCGATCGAGGTCGCGGCGGCGTCGGTATCGGTCACGATCACCACGCCGCGCAGCAGGCGCAGCGTGGTCTTCGCCAACGGCGCGTAGGCCATGCGCATCTCGCCGACCGGATCGAAGCCGTTGTCGGTCTCGCTGGTGTAGGCGGCGAACGCCTTCAGCACGCGATCGGTGTCGTTGCGGGCGACCACGACCACGTCGGTCAGGCCGTCGCCGTTGAAATCGGCGTCAAGCCGCGCTTCGACGCGTGCGCCATCAGGCAGCGACAGCCGCAAGGTCTCGTCGGTCATCACCGGCGGCACGCGGTCGCCGGCATGGGCGGCCCCGGCGATCAGCAGCATGGGCACGAGGCAGCGGGCAAACGGCATGGCGAACTCCATGGCAAGGGAAGCCGATTCGTGTCTGCGTCAACGTCGGCCGGCAGGTCGCGAGGCCATGCGCGACCCGGCCGCACGCTCACGTGGCGGCGATCGGCGCAGGATAAACGCGATCCGGGCGCACGGGACGGAAGCACGGCGCGGTCGCGTAGAAGGCCGCGTCCTGCCCCGGATGCCAGCCCGGGATGCCCGCGAGCGGCAGCGGCCGCAGTTCGAGTGGATCGGCCAGCACGTCGCCGGCGGCGATGGCGTCGGCAACGCGCGCGACACAGGCATCGCCATCGGCATCGCCCGGCACGACCAGGCATTTCGCGACCGGGAACAACGCCGGTGCCAGCGACATTTCCAGCAGGGCATGGCCGACGATGGCGGCGACCGCGATGCCGCCGCAGCGCCAGGCATCGGCATGGTCGAAACACAACGCGCGCCAGTCGTGGCGATCCCACGCGGCGAGCAGCGCGGGATCGCGCACGCGCACGATCGCGCCGGCCTCGTCGAACTGCGTCAGCGCGTACTGCGCGCGGTTGCGCACGGACGGGCCCATCGTCGCGATGTGCGCGCACTGCCGTGCGTTGAGCGCGCGCTTGAGCGCGGGATGCCGGCACCACACCATCGCGTTGAACAGGTCGTGCCAGTTGTCCGGCCGCGTGGCGATGGCGCCGCGTTCGGCGATGCGGGTTTCGTAGTGCAGGCCGTCGTCGAGCAGCGCCGCGTCCTGCGCAACGAAGCGCGGGCCGTCGGGCGGCAGCGCGGCGTTGAGCATGTCGATCGACGGCCAGTCCGTCGACACGCACCAGTCGCGATGCACCGCGTAGCCGGCGTGGATCGGATGGTCGAAGCAGGCCCGATCGACGTCTTCACGCGGCGGCGCGACGAAACGGCGCTTGGTCATGACGATCGATGACCTTCCGCAGGCATGTCATCCCGAGCGCAGCGAGGGACCTGTTTTCCGAGGATCGAGTGGGAAAGCTGCATGACCGCCGTGAGCAAAGCAGGTCCCTCGCGATGCTCGGGATGACAACGCTGGGCGGGCACGGGCGCCGGCGCGGCCGAACGGGGCTTCCCGCGCATGCCGCGATCAATCGTCGAAGATCACTTCACCGTAGAGGTCGTGCTCGTCGCTGCCCATGATCTCGACGTCGACGAACTCGCCCGCACGCAGGCCGGCTTCGCGGCTGTTCTGGATCTGCACGAGGCCGTCGATTTCCGGTGCGTCGGCCATCGAGCGCGCCAGGCCGAGGTCGCCGTCGACCATGTCGACGAGGCACCGCTGCACGCTGCCGACCTTGGCTGCCAGCTTCGCCTCGGAAATCTCCGCCTGCCGCTCCATGAAGCGGGCGAGACGGTCGTGCTTCACGCCTTCGGGCAGCGCATCCGGCAAGGCGTTGGCGGCCGCGCCCTCGACCG
The DNA here is from genome assembly GCF_056313665.1 of Lysobacter sp. DMC104. Lineage (NCBI taxonomy): Bacteria > Pseudomonadati > Pseudomonadota > Gammaproteobacteria > Lysobacterales > Lysobacteraceae > Lysobacter > Lysobacter sp. DMC104. The sequence goes on from NZ_JBQUZW010000001.1 coordinate 125,216, forward strand.
GCGAGTAGGCGAACGCGCCGACGCGGTCGAGCTGCGCTTCGTCGAGGAAATCCAGCAGTTCCTCGAACTCCGCCTCGGTCTCGCCGGGGAAGCCGACGATGAACGTGCTGCGGAGGGTGATGTCGGGACAGGTTTCGCGCCAGCGGCGGATGCGCTCCAGCGTCTGGTCGACCGCGCCGGGACGCTTCATCAGCTTCAGGATGCGCGGACTGGCGTGCTGGAACGGGATGTCGAGGTACGGCAGCAGCTTGCCGTCGGCCATCAGCGGCACGATCTCGTCGACGTGCGGATACGGATAGACGTAATGCAGGCGCGTCCACACGCCGAGTTCCGACAGCCCTTCGCACAGCGCCTTCATCCGCGTCTGGTAGCTGCGGCCATGCCAGGTGCGCTCCGCGTACTTCACGTCGACGCCGTAGGCGCTGGTGTCCTGCGAGATCACCAGCAGCTCCTTCACGCCGCCCATCACCAGCTTCTCGGCCTCGCGCAGCACGTCGTCGACCGGCCGCGACACCAGGTCGCCGCGCATCGACGGGATGATGCAGAAGCTGCAGCGGTGGTTGCAGCCTTCGGAAATCTTGAGGTAGGCGTAGTGCTTCGGCGTGAGCTTCACGCCGATGTCGTTCTCGGCGAGGCGGCGCGGCACGAGGTCGGTGTACGGATCGTGCGTCGGCGGCAGCGCCGCGTGCACGGCGGTCATCACGCTCTGGTAATCCTGCGGGCCGGTGATCGCCAGCACGTCCGGATGCACCTCGCGGATCTGCTCCGGGCGCTTGCCGAGGCAGCCGGTGACGATGACCTTGCCGTTCTCGGCCATGGCCTCGCCGATGGCGTCCAGCGATTCAGCCACGGCCGAGTCGATGAAGCCGCAGGTGTTGACCACCACCACGTCGGCGTCGTCGTAGGTCTGGACGATGTCGTAACCCTCGACCCGCAGCTGGGTGAGGATGCGCTCGGAATCGACCAGCGCCTTGGGGCAGCCGAGGCTGACGAAACCGACGCGGCGGCCGGTGGAGGGATCGATGGCGGACATGGCGGTGGCCTGGCGTCGGGCGGGGTCCGCGCGGATGCCCGGACAAGCCGGCAATTATAGCCCCGGGCGCGCTTTTCCCGGCCCGCACGGCGGAGGGGTACGATGCGGGTCCCGACGCTGCGAGCACTGCCATGGGCGAATGGTTGACCTTGTCCACCCCGGAAGGCCCCGTGCAGGCCTGGCTGGCACGCCCCGAGACCGCGCCGCTGGGCGCGGTGGTGGTGATCCAGGAGATCTTCGGCGTGAACGCGCACATCCGGCACGTGGCCGACCGCTTCGCCGCGGCCGGGTTCACGGCGATGGCGCCGGCGCTGTTCGACCCGGTCCAGCCGGACGTCGAGCTGCGCTACGACCAGGACGGCGTGGCCCGCGGGCGCGACTACGCGGCGTCGCTGGGCTTCGAGCGCGGACTGAAGATCGTCGGCGCGGCCTCGCGCTGGCTGCATGAATCCGGCCACGCCGTGGCCGCGGTGGGCTTCTGCTGGGGCGGCACGCTGGCGATGCTGGCCAACACCCGCCTGCACATGACCTCGGTGACCTACTACGGCGGCCGCAGCGTGCCGTTCCTCGGCGAGCCTGCGCGCGCGCCGATGCTGTTCCACTTCGGCGAGCACGACCCGATCATCCCGCCCGAGGACGTGGAGAAACATCGCCTGCACCATCCCGAGGCGACCGTGCACGTCTACCCCGCCGGGCACGGCTTCAATTGCGACGAACGCGCCGACTACGACGCCGACGCCGCGGCGCTGGCATGGACGCGCACCCTCGCCTTCCTCACCGAGCACCTGGCATGACCCGGCACGCCGACGCCCCGCCCGGCTGGCACCTGCATCCGCAGTTGGCCGACGACACCCATCCGCTGGCGCACTGGCCGCTGTGCGACGTGCAGCTGATGGACGACGCCCATCACCCATGGCTGATCCTCGTCCCGCGCATCGAAGGCGCGACCGAGCTGACCGACCTCGATCCCGCGCAGCAGGCCGCGCTCACCGCCGAGATCGACCGCGCCTGCCGCGCACTGCAGGCCGCGATGAAGCCACACAAGCTGAACGTCGCGGCCCTGGGCAACGTGGTCCCGCAACTGCACGTGCACGTGATCGCGCGCTACCGCGACGACATCGCCTGGCCGCGGCCGGTCTGGGGCAGTGCCAGCGCGCAGCCGTACTCACCCGAGGCACTGGTCGAACGCGTCGCGCTCCTCCGCAGCGCGCTGTCGGCATGAGCGATGGCGAGCGCGACGGCGTCGCCGCCGAGGCGCTCGCCGACGACGCCTGGCTTCTGCGGCTCGCACCCGGCCCCGACGCGAACTCGCGGGCACATGCGCTGGCCGCACGCCTGCGCGCCGACGCGCCCGCGTGGCTGCGCGACGTGGTGCCGGCGTGGGACAGCGTCGGCGTGTGCTTCGATCCGGCGCTGATCGATCCCGACACCGTGCTGGCCTGGCTGCAAGCGCAACGCGACGGCCGTCCGACAGATGCTCTCGCCACGCCGCGCACGATCGCGATTCCCGTGTGCTACGGCGGCAAACACGGCGTCGACCTCGACGCAGCCGCGGCCGAACTCGGGCTGACGCCCGACGCGCTGGTCGAACGCCACGCCGCGCCGCTCTACACCGTCGCGATGATCGGCTTCGCGCCGGGCTTCCCGTACCTCGACGGGCTCGATCCGGCGCTGGCGCTGCCGCGGCTGGCGACGCCGCGCAGCCGCGTGCCCGCCGGCAGCGTCGGCATCGGCGGTGCGCAGACCGGCATCTACCCGCGCGAAAGCCCCGGCGGCTGGCGCCTGCTCGGGCGCACGCCGCTGACGTTGTTCGATCCCGTGGCCGAGCCGCCATCGCGGCTGCTGCCCGGCGACCGCGTGCGCTTCGTCGCCATCGACGACGCCGCGTTCGACGCACTGGCGCGCGACGCATGAGCGCGACCGCATGGCGCGTGCTGCGCCCGGGTGCGCTGACGACCGTGCAGGACGGCGGGCGCCACGGCTGGCGGCACCTCGGCGTGGCCCGCGCGGGCGCGCTCGATCCCGACGCCGCCGCACTCGCGAACCGGCTGGTCGGCAACCCGCCGGACATCGCGGTGCTGGAGCTGACGCTCAACGGCCCGACGCTGGCGCTGCCGGCGCCGGCGCGGATCGCGCTGTGCGGGGCTGGCATGACGGCGACGCTGGAGGATGCCGACGGCAGCCGCCACGTCGTGCCGCCCGGTCGCCCGGTGGCGCTGCCAGTCGGCACGCTGCGCCTCGGCACCGCCCGCGGCGGGCTGCGCAGCTGGCTCGCCGTCGCCGGCGGCTTCGATGTGCAGCACGTGCTCGGCAGCCGCAGCACCGACCTGCGCGGCGGCTTCGGCGGGCTCGACGGTCGCGCACTGCGGGCGGGCGACCGGCTGTCGATCGGCGAAAGCGCGGTAGCCGACCTCGACGCGCCAGTCGCGCCCGGCTGGTGGATCGACCTCGATGCCGATGTCCCGCACGACGCACCGATCCGCTACGTGCCGTCGGCGCTGCCGATCGCCGCCGAACTGGCGTCGCACGACTGGACGGTCGATCCGCGCAGCGATCGCCAGGGCCTGCGCTGCGCCGGCGATGCGCTTGCCGCCGAGCTGCCGGAACAGGTCTCGGCCGCGGTCGCGCCGGGCACCGTGCAACTGCCGCCGGACGGCCATCCGATCGTGCTGCTGGCCGACGCGCAGACCGTCGGCGGCTATCCGCGCCTCGGCCACGTGATCGCCGCTGACCTGCCGCGGCTGGCGCAGCGTCGCGCCGGCGATGCGCTGCGTTTCGTCGCGGTGTCGCGGGACGAAGCGCGGGCGGCATGGGCGCAGCGGGCGGCGCGGATCGCGCGACTAGAATGGGCCATCGACCTCGCCATCGCCCGGGAGACCGCGCCATGACCCTGCTCCGACCGGCCACCGCCTCGCTCGCGCTCGCCGCCCTGCTGTTCGCCGCCGTCGATGCGCGCGCCGACGACGTCGACTACCGCACCGGCGGCAAGCGCTTCGCGAAGGTGTGGCACGCGTTCTACGACCTGTCCGACCACGAACCCGAGATCGACGACCCGCTGATCGCCGCCGGTCGTCCGATGGTGCCCGCGATCTGCGAGGCCGTCTCGCACCAGGACATGAAATACCGTCGCTACGCGATCGGCGCGCTGGGCTACATCGGCGACCGCAAGGCAGTGCCGACGCTGGTCGGCCTGCTCGAGAATGCCGGCGAAAAAGCCTATTTCCGCAGCGACGTGCTGCTCGCGATCTACCAGATCGACCGCGCCCTCGGCACACGCTACGCGCGGCAATACCGTCACGCCGACGCGGACATCGCGCGCATCGCCGAAGCGATCCTGCGCGGCGATCGCTGGCTGCTGGAACCCACCGAAGAATGAGCACCCTGCCCGTCATCGACCTCAACTGCGATCTCGGCGAAGGCTGCGGCCACGACGCCGACCTCGTGCCACTGATCTCCTCCGCCAACATTTCCTGCGGCGCGCATGCCGGCGACGCGGACACGATCCGCGCGACGCTGCGCCTGTGCGCCACGCACGGCGTCGCCGCGGGCGCGCATCCGGGCTATGCCGACCGGGAACACTTCGGCCGGCGCGAGACCGGTGACGATCCCGAGGCCATCGCGGGCAGCGTCGCGGCGCAACTGGCGACGTTCGCCGCGCTCGCGAAGGCATGCGGCGTGGCGGTCACCCACGTCAAGCTGCACGGCGCGTTGTACAACCGCGCCGCCGAGGACATCGACGTCGCGGCCGCGATCGTGAAGACGGTGCAGGCGTTCGATCCCGCGCTGCCGCTGGTCGGGCTGTCGGGCTCGGTGCTGCTGGCAATCGCCGCGGACGCCGGGTTGCCGGTCGTGCACGAGGTCTTCCCCGATCGCGGTTACGACACCAAGGGCCGCCTGCTGCCACGCAGCCAACCCGGTGCGGTGATCGACGCGCCCGGCGATGTCGCCGACCGTGCGTTCCTGCTCGCCGCGATGGGTCTCGCGAAGGACGAACGCGGACGGCCGCTGCTGCTGCGCAGCGACACGCTGTGCCTGCACGGCGATCGCGACGATGCGGTCGCGATCGCGCAGGCCGTGCGCGCTCGATTGCTGGACGCGGGCGTACGCATCGCCGCGCGCGCGGGTCTCGCCGCGTGACCGCGGAGGTCGTCAACTACTGGCCGCTGATCGGCGTGCTGGCAGTCGTCGCCGGCTTCGCATTGCGGCTGAACCCCGCGCTGGTGGTGGTCGGCGCCGGCTTCATCACCGGCTTCGCCGCGAAGCTGTCGCCACTGGACGTGCTGGACCTCATCGGCAAGGCGTTCACCGAGAAACGCTACCTGCTGCTGTTCCTGATCACGCTGCCGGTGATCGGGCTGCTCGAACGCCACGGCCTGAAGGAACGCGCGCAGGCGTGGATCGCCGGACTGCGCGGCGCGACGACGGGCCGTCTGCTCACCGCCTACCTGCTGCTTCGGCAGGCGCTGTCGGCGATCGGCCTGACCAGCGTCGGCGGCCATCCGCAGACGGTACGGCCGCTGGTCGCGCCGATGGCCGAAGGCGCTGCCGAAACCACGCACGGCGCGCTCACCGATGCCGAACGCGAGCGCATCCGCGCGATGGCCGCGGCCACCGACAACGTCGGCCTGTTCTTCGGCGAGGACATCTTCATCGCGTTCGGCGCGGTGCTGCTGATCCAGGGCTTCTTCGCCGACCACGGCCGTGCGCTGGAGCCGTTGCAGATCGCGGTGTGGGGCATCCCGACTGCGGTGTGTGCGTTCCTGATCCACGCCTGGCGCCTGCGAAGGCTAGACCGCGCCCTCGCCCGCGCGCGTGCACACGACGCGACGACGACGAAGGAGGACGGCGCGTGATCGGCATGACGCCGGTCCACTGGCTGCTCGGCGCGTATTTCGCGGCGCTGGCGTGGCGCGGGGTGCGCGACGTCGGCAATCCGCGACGCCTCACGACGGCGACGTTCTGGGCGCTGCTGGCCGCACTGCTGTTCGCCGCCGAACGCCTGCCGGTGCGCGTCGTCGGCGCCTGCGTGGTGGTGGTGGTGCTGATCGCCGGTTTCGGCGGCCTGCGCAGCGGCCGTTACGCCGAAAGCAGCGCCGACGAGAAGCGCAGCGAAGCCGCGCGCCTCGGCAACCGGCTGTTCCTGCCGGCGCTGTTGATTCCGCTGCTGACCGTCGCCGGCACGCTCGCGGCGAAGCATCTCGTCGCCGGTGGCAAACCGCTGTTCGACACCGCGAACACCGGCACGCTGACCGCGCTCGCCCTCGCGTGCCTCCTCGCACTGGCCGCGGCCTGCGCGCTGACGCGGCAATCGCCCGGCGTCGCGATCGAACAGTCGCGGCGGCTGGTCGATGCCATCGGCTGGGCCGCGCTGCTGCCGCTGCTGCTGGCGACGCTGGGCAGCGTGTTCGAGGCCGCGGGCGTGGGCCAGGCCGTCGCCGGCGTGGTCCGCGGCGTGATCCCGGTCGACAACGCCTTCCTCGTGGTCGTCGCCTACGCGCTGGGCATGGCGCTGTTCACCGCGATCATGGGCAACGCCTTCGCCGCGTTCCCGGTGATGACCGCCGGCATCGGCCTGCCGCTGCTGGTCGACCTGCATGGCGCCGACGCGGCCGCGCTGGGCGCGATCGGCATGCTCTCCGGCTACTGCGGCACGCTGATGACGCCGATGGCCGCGAACTTCAACCTCGTGCCGGCCGCCTTGCTGGAACTGAAGGACCCGTACGGCGTGATCCGCGCGCAGTGGCGCACCGGCGCGCTGCTGCTGGCGTGCAACGTCGTGCTGATGTACTTCATCATCTTCCGCTGAGCACATCGCATGCACGCATCGCCCGTCGTCCTGCTCACCGGTTTCGATCCCTTCGGCGGCGATGCCGTCAACCCGAGCTGGGAAGCCGTGCGCCGAATGCATGGCGAAACACTGCACGGGCATCGGATCGAAGCGGTGCAGTTGCCGACCGCCTTCGGCCGCGGCGCGACGGCGCTGCTCGACGCGCTCGATCGCCATCGCCCGGCGCTGACGCTGTGCACCGGCCTCGCGGCGAATCGCGGCGCGCTGTCGCTGGAGCGCGTGTCGGTGAACCTGATCGACGCGCGCATCCCCGACAATGACGGCGCGCAGCCGGTGGACGTGCCGTGCATCGCCGGCGCACCCGACGCGTATTTCACGACGCTGCCGGTGAAGGCAGCGCTGCGCGAGCTGGAGGCCGCAGACATTCCCGCCGAGCTGTCGCTGACCGCCGGCAGCTTCGTCTGCAACCACGTCTTCCACGTGCTGATGCACGCACTGGCCGGCGATCCCGCACGGCCGCGCGGTGGCTTCGTCCACGTGCCGCCGCTGCCCGGCATGCCGCTGCGTTCACCGCAGGCGGGCGCGATGCCGCTGGAGACGATGGTCGATGGCCTGCGCCTGATCATCGACGTCGCGCTGCGCACGCACGACGACGCGCATTTTGCCGCCGGCACCGTCCACTGAGATCGCCGATCCGGCAGGGTTCCGCATCCAGGAATCCGGATGCTGGATCGATGCTGTCTGCCACAGCCCACCCCATCCCCACCCAAACCCTCCCCTTGAAGGGGAGGGCTTCAAGGCGTGGGCCCGTCTTGCGTTGTGCTTCAGGGACCGGAATGGCTCGCATCGCAGCGCACTTCGCACCAGCGCGGATTCGATCTCGTGACGCAGCATGCAGATCAACGCGCATCCGGCCTGTCATTCGGAGAGAGGCGCTGCGCGGCACCCGCACTTCGGAAAAGGGGGCTTCGATACACCGTTTTTTCCATCGAGCGAAGCACTGCAAAGTGCCGCGCTCTGCTCCCTCCCCTTCAAGGGGAGGGGCGGGGTGGGGATGGGGTTGACCACAGTCAAACACTCGCGACGACCCGCTCTGCGGCTAAAGTTCGATGCATCCCCGCACCGGAGTTCCGCCATGCGCTTCGCATCCGCCCTTTGCACCGCCCTGCTCGCCCTCGCCTTCCTCGCGCCGTCCGCGCAGGCGGGCGTATTCGCGAAGAAGCCCGAAACCGTCGCCGAGGAAGCACAGGCGGCCAACCTGCCCGCGGTCACGCTCTGGGTCGAAGCATCCTGGGGCATGCGCAACCAGGGCGCGGCGAACAGCCTCACGAAGGCGCACAGCGCGTTCGCGAAATACGGTTACAAGGTGGTCAGCGTGCAGCCGTACATCGAGAACGGCGACCTGCAGGGCTTCTTCGTCACGTACCAGAAGCCGTGACGTCGTCGCCGCCGAACCACTGCGGATAGCGGCGCCAGCGTCCGACCGAGCGCGCATGCACCGGCTGGCGCACCTGCCAGCGACTCAGCGTCTGCACCGAGCGGCCGCTGGCGTGGAAGGCCAGGCAGCGGTCATCCCACGGCATGCCGGCGAAGTCGATCAGGCGGCGGATCTGCGCGTCGGTGTCGGCGACCACGTCCTCGTAGCGCAGTTCGAGGATCGGCAGCGGCGACACCGCCTGCCAATGGCGCATCAGACGTTCCTGTTCCGCGATCATGAACGCGATGTCGTCGAGGTCGGTCGCGTAGGTCGACAGCGGCGAGAAACTCTCGCTGAAGATCGACAGCGCGATGTCGCGCGGATCGCGCCGGCACCAGACGATGCGCGCATCGGCGAACAGCATCGCGATCAGGCCGACGTGCAGGAAGTTGTAGGGCTGCTTGTCGACGAGACGTTGCGCGTCCTTCGCCGCCTCGCCGGCACCGGCGAGATAGGCCTCGGCGCGGCTGCGCAGCCAGTCCGGCGGGATGTCCTCCAGCCGCTGCATCCAGCCCGCGCCGCGCTCGTCCGACAGGGTTTGCGTGATCGCGACGATGCCGGTGCGCTCGCCGCAGCCGTGCACCGCGGGATGCGCGGCGAGGATCTGCTCCGCCAGCGTGGTGCCGCTGCGCGGCATGCCGAGCACGAACATCGGACGCGGATCGTGCAGCGCCTCGCGCTGGCGCGCGGCCAGACGTTCTGGCGTGAACGCGGCGATCGCGGCGTCGACCTTGGCGGTGAGGTCGGCACGATCGAAGCCACCGTCGCTCTCGCGGCGAAGGCGGTTGGCTTCGGCCCAGTGGGTCGCGGCGGCGGCGTATTCGCCACGCGCGTCCTCGCGCTTGCCGAGCACGTGATGCAGGTAGGCGCGCTGCGGACCCGGCACGGCGGCATCGGCACTCATCGCCTCGGCCCTGCGCACGAGGTCCTCGGATGCAGCTGCGCGCGCCAGCGCGATCGCCGAGCCCAGCGGATCGCCCCAGTCGGGCGCCAGCGCATGGGCGCGCGCGTAGGCCGCCTGCGCTTCGTCGGCGTCGCCGAGGTCTTCCTGCACCCAGCCCAGTTCCAGCCACAGCGGCGCCTGGTCGGGGAAACGTGCGACGCCCTCGCGCACCGTCGCCAGTGCACGCTCGGGCGTGCCGAGGTGGCGCTGGCACTGCGAGCGGCGCAGCGGCACGCCGGGATCGCTGCCCTGCCCGGCCGCGGCGATGCGGTCGAACAGCGCGAGCGCCTCGGCATGGTGTTCGACCGCGTACTCGGCTTCCGCCAGCGCGCGCAGGATCTGCGGCTGCTCCGGCGCCAGCGCGTTCGCGCGACGCAGTGCGGACAGCGCCTCGCCATCGCGCTTCGCGCCGTACAGGGTCATGCCGAGCAGGTACCAGCCGCCGACCAGTCCGGGTTGCCGTTCGACCGCTGTGTTGAACGCGGCGATCGCCTCGTCCACGCGATCGACACCGGCCAGCACCTGGCCCAGATCAAGCTGCAGTGACGCCTCGCCCGGCGCCAGCGACACCGCGAGCCGCATCGCTTCGATCGCGGCGTCGTGGCGGCCGGCCATCTGCTGCAGCGTCGCCAGCACGCGGAACACCGCCGGCTGTTGCGGGAACTCGCGCAGCAGCGGCTGGATCGCCTGCTCGGCTTCAAGCAGGCGGGATTGCTGCAGCAGGCCGTAAACCTGCTGGAGGCGAAGCGGGAGATCGGTCATCGCCGTGCGTCCGTGGCAACGAAAGGACAGGCGTGGATCACGTCCGCGGCAGCGTCACGCCGGTCTGGCCCTGGTACTTGCCGCCGCGGTCGCGGTACGAGGTCTCGCAGACTTCGTCGGACTGGAAGAACAGCATCTGCGCCACGCCTTCGTTGGCGTAGATGCGCGCCGGCAGCGGCGTGGTGTTGCTGAATTCGAGGGTGACGTGGCCTTCCCATTCCGGTTCCAGCGGCGTCACGTTGACGATGATGCCGCAGCGCGCGTAGGTGCTCTTGCCGAGGCACACCACCAGCACGTCGCGCGGGATGCGGAAGTATTCGACGGTACGCGCCAGCGCGAAGGAATTCGGCGGGATGATGCAGACGTCGGAGACGACGTCGACGAAGCTGCTGGGATCGAACGCCTTCGGATCGACGATCGTGGAGTTGATGTTGGTGAAGATCTTGAACTCGCGCGAGCAGCGCACGTCGTAGCCGTAGCTGGACGTGCCGTAACTGACGATGCGCTGGCCGTCCGCGGCATGCTTGACCTGACCGGGCTCGAAGGGCTCGATCATGCCCTGCGTCTCGGCCATGCGGCGGATCCAGCGGTCGCTCTTGATGCTCATGCGGTGTTCCCGGCCCGGGGGCCCTGAAGTGATGCGGAAAGAAGGGGGATTCTACGGGACCGATGCCGTCGACCCGCGGATGGGCGCGACGGCGTAGCCGGTCAGACCAGGCTCGCGCCGATGCCCGCGCGCACCCGCGGACGCTCCGCGAGGACCTCCAGCACACGTGCGGCGAGCGCGCGATACGCCGCGGCCGCAGCGCCGTCGGGCTTCGCCCGGACGACCGGCGTGCCGGCGTCGCCCTGCTCGCGGATGTCGATCTCCAGCGGCAGCGCGCCCAGCAGCGGCACGCCGTACTGCGCCGCCATGCGTTCGCCGCCGCCGTGGCCGAACAGGTGTTCGACATGGCCGCAGTTCGAGCAGACGTGCTGGGCCATGTTCTCGACCAGCCCCAGCACCGGCACGTTGACCTTCTCGAACATCTTCAGCGCCTTGCGCGCGTCGAGCGTGGCCACGTCCTGCGGGGTGGTGACGATGACCGCGCCGGCCACCGGGATCTTCTGCGCCAGCGTCAGCTGGATGTCGCCGGTGCCCGGCGGCAGGTCCACGACCAGCACGTCGAGACCTTCGTCGCCGGGTTCGCCCCAGCGGGTGTCGTTCAGGAGCTGGGTCAGGGCCGAGGTGGCCATCGGCCCGCGCCAGATCATCGGCGTGTCCTGCTCGACGAGGAAGCCGATCGACATCGTTTCCACGCCGTGAGCGCGCATCGGCACGATGGACTTGCCGTCCGGGCTGTCCGGCCGGCCCTCGAGGCCGAGCATGGTCGGGATGCTGGGGCCGTAGATGTCGGCATCGAGCACGCCGACCCGGTAGCCCAGACCGGCCAGGGCCACGGCCAGATTCACGGCGGTGGTGGACTTGCCCACCCCGCCCTTGCCGGAACCGACGGCGATGAGGTTGCGGACCCGCGGCAGCGGGGCGAGGCCGGGCTGGACGGCGTGGGCGGGCAAACGGGAGGCGGTGGTCATGCCGCCATTGTCGCCGGCCGCGGGGAAGCCCGCCAATCGGGCTGTCTGGAACCGTGCGGATCGCCCTCGGAAATCCCCCCGGATTGCCGGGATTGGCCGCTTCCACGGCCACATGACATGACCGTTAACATCATGTTAAGTTCAGGAGACAGGGGGTGGGGAAAAACCCTCTGGACCGCAATCTTTTCATCGACATACCGGGGAACCCATGAATCCGAACGACCCGCGCCGCCTGCGGCGCCTCCCGCTCACCAGCGCCATCATCGCCGGCCTCCTGTTCTCTGGCGCCGCCCTCGCGCAGGACGCCGCCGGCGACGACCAGAAGCCGCAGCCCGCCGCCCGGCAGGATGGCGAGGCCCAGCAGACCCTCGACAAGATCGAAGTCGTCGGCAGCCGCATCAAGCGCGCCGAAGTCGAAGGCCCGTCGCCGGTGACGGTGATCAGCGCCGCCCAGATCGAAAAGGAAGGCTTCAACACTGTCTTCGACGCGCTGCAGACGCTCAGCCAGAACACCGGTTTCGGCCAGAACGACTTCAACGCCGCGGGCGGCTTCACGCCGAACGCCAGCGTGATCAACCTGCGCGGCCTCGGCCCGGGCTTCACGCTGCTGCTCATCAACGGTCGCCGCGCGAACGACTATCCGTTCCCGTACAACGGCCGCAGCAACTTCCAGAACTTCAACAGCATTCCGGCCGCCGCGGTCGAGCGCATCGAAATCCTCGCCGGCGGCGCTTCCGCCATCTACGGTTCCGACGCCGTCGCGGGCGTGGTGAACGTGATCCTGAAGCGGAATTTCGAAGGCAACCTGCTGAAGCTCAAGGGCCAGACCAGCACCCAGGGCGGCCGCGACATCGGCGACCTGCAGTGGGTCGGCGGCAAGACCGGCGACAACTGGAGCGTGGTCTACGCCCTCGAGTCCTTCAACGCCGAACCGCTGTGGGGCTATCAGCGCGACTTCATGGATTCGGCCGAGGACAATCCGGCGCCTCCGGGCGTGAACGGCACCCCGGGCCTGGGCGGCTACCAGCCGCCGATCGGCATCCAGATCCGTCGCCTGAGTTCTTCGGGTGGCACCTTGGGCTACGTGCAGCCGGCCGGCCGCACCTGCAGCGGCAGCAGCTTCTACCGCCCGCATACCTACACCAGCACCGTGACCGGCGCGACGCTGGGCCCGGGCTGCGGCTATGACCGTTACCCCGCCGAGCAGACCGTGCTCAACGGCAACAACGACCTGTCGGGCTACGTCTACGGCAACTACCAGTTCAACGACAATCTGGAAGCCTGGGCGACCGCGATGGTGTTCCATTCGCGCTCGCGCCTGAGCGGCGGCGTCGAGCAGTGGTTCGGCGGTCCGCAGCCGAACGCCTCGTTCTACGACCCCAACCTCGGCCTGCGCATCCTGCCGATCCGCGCGCTGACGCCCGAAAGCTACGGCGGCAGCGAAGGCACGTTCCAGAAATTCGAGGAGAACTCGTACGATCTGGGGTTCGGCCTGCGCGGCACCATCGCCGACCGCTTCGATTGGGAGTGGACCATCGGCGGTGCCAAGTACGACGCCAAGCGCGAGCGTCCGCGCCTGACCGTCAGCGGTGCGACGGCCTACTTCCTCGGTTCGCGCCTGGGGACCACCAGTGGTATCCCCGGCGTGCCCAACGGCCTGCCGATCTACCGCCTGAACCTCGACCGTTTCTACGGCCCGATCTCGGCCGCCGACTACGCGTCGATGTCGACGATGGTCAAGTACCACGGCACCTCGGACAACGCCGCGACCAGCTTCGTGCTGACCGGCGACCTGTTCGAACTGCCGGCCGGCCCCGTGGGCTTCGCGGCCGTGCTGGAAGCCAGCCGCCAGTCCTATGACCTCAAGGCCGACGCCCGGATCTTCCCGTCGGTGCGCGAGATCTACAATCTCACCGGCACCGGCGGCGGCGGCAAGCGCTCGAAGTACGCGGCCGGCGCGGAACTGCGCGTCCCCGTGATCAGCTCGCTGGAACTGAGCCTCGCCGCGCGTTACGACCGCTACGACGACATCACCGACGTGAACGGCGCCGCGACGTGGGCTGCGGGCTTCGAGTACCGTCCGGTCGAGGGTCTGCTGATCCGCGGCAACTACGCCACGAGCTTCAAGGCGCCGGACATGCACTACATCTTCTCCGAGCGCAGCGGCAGCTTCGGTGCGATCACGGACTACTACCGCTGTTTCCAGGCCAGCATCCCGGCGGGTGTCTGCTCGGGCGCCGGTGCCACCTACAACTACTCGGCGTTCACCACGTCCGAAGGCCAGCCCGGCCTGCGCGAGCAGACCGGCAAGTCGTGGACGGCCGGCGTGGTGTGGGACATCACCGATTCGCTGTCGGTGTCGGCGGACTACTACAGCATCCAGTTGGAGGACGTGGTGACGGTGCAGTCCGGCACGTCGATCCTCAACGCGGAATACGGCTGCCTGTCGGGCACCGGCAAGTACCCGAACGGTTCGAACTTCCCGTTCGCTCCGGGCTCCGCGTTCTGTGCCGAGACGCTCTCGCGCATCTCGCGTGATCCGAACACCAACGCGATCACCGAAATCCGCAGCGGGCCGATCAACCTCGCTGAGCAAGGCACCAAGGGCATCGACGCCACGGTGAACTACCGCCTCGATACCGAGCGTTTCGGCAAGTTCACGACCTCGCTCAACTGGTCGCACACGCTGGAGCAGACCCAGCGCGCGTCCGTGGGTGATCCGCTGATCAGCTACCGCGACCTCAACTCGACCAGCGACTACCGCAGCCGAGTCCGCTGGTCGACCAACTGGTCGAAGGGCGACTGGGACGCCACGGTGTTCATGAACCGCACCGGCAGCTTCCCGATCTGGAACCCGAACAACACCAACTTCACCACCGGCCGCATCGGCAGCCGCACGGGTCCGAACATCACCTGGAACATGACGGTGGGCAAGAAGATCACGGACAAGCTCTACGTCCGCGGCAACATCAACAACATCTTCGACCACATCCACCCGAACGACGGCACGTTCAATTCCTATCCGTACTTCTGGCAGGACTACAGCCCGGTCGGTCGCGAGATCGGCCTGGAACTGAGCTACAAGATCAACTGATCCCGCACTGCCACGCGTCACTGGAAGAGCCCGGCATCCGCCGGGCTCTTTCCTTTCCGGGCATTCACCTTGCCCAATCGACCCGAAATCAGGCCGGACCGCCGCTTCCCACCCCCGCCGGATACGGTATAAAGAACCGCTCCGGCCCGGGCGCCGCGCCCGGTTCCGCCGACGCAAGACACGACAACGAGATCCAACGCCCTGGGAGGGGAACCATGCGCATCAAATCCATCCTCATGCCGCTCGCGCTGACGCTGCTCGCCGCGTCCTTCACGGCGTCGGCGGAATCGCCGTCGCCGATCGGCCGCTGGAAGACGCTCGACGACGAGACCGGCAAGCCGATGACGATCTCCGAGATCTACAAGACCCAGAACGGCACGCTCGCGGCGAAGATCGTCGAGAACCTCGGCCTGCCGCCGACCTGCGCCGACTGCAGCGGCTCGTACAAGGGCAAGCCGATCGTCGGCATCGTCACCCTGTGGAACCTGAAGCCGATCGCCGGCGGCTGGGGCGGCGGCAACGGCTACAAGCCTTCCGAGGACCGCAGCTTCAAGGTCAAGTCGGTCAAGCTCAGCGCCGACGGCAACAAGCTGGAAGTCACCGGCTGCGTGATGGTGTTCTGCAAGACGGGGACCTGGGTCCGCGTCCCCTGATCGGCTGCACACGCACCGCATCGATCGACACGGCCCGGCCGCGCAGGCGTCCGGGCCGTTTCCTTGCCTGTCTCCGGAACCCGTCCCATGCCCCGCATCGCCCGCATCCTCGTCGCCGTCGCCGTCGCCGTCGCCGTCGCCTTCGCCTGCCTGCTGCCCGCGCTCGCCTTCGCCCAGTCGTCGCCGCTCGGCCGCTGGCGCAGCATCGACGACGCCACCGGCAAGCCCAAGGCGGTGATCGAGATCGCCGACGCCGGCAACGGCACGCTGTCGGCCAGAATCGTGCGCATCCTCGACCTCAAGGACGGGCCGAACCCGGTCTGCAAGGCATGCAAGGGCCAGCGCCACAACCAGCCCATGGTCGGCATGACCATCGCCTGGGGGCTGAAGCCCGACGACGGCGTCTGGGGCGACGGCCACATCCTCGACCCGGAGAACGGCAAGGAGTATTCAGTGAAGATGACGCCGATCGACGGCGGCCGGAAACTGGAGGTCCGCGGTTTCCTCGGCTTCTCGCTGCTGGGCCGCACGCAGGTGTGGCAACGCGAGTGACCCGCGCCGGGGGCGGGGCGGCCGCGGGGGGCGTGCGATAATCGCCGACCGTTTCCCCCGGAGTGCGACCCGCCCATGTCTCCCGCGTCCGACCGACCGCAGGTGCTCGTCACCAACGCCCTGCCCTACGCCAACGGCCAGATCCACCTCGGCCATCTGGTGGGCTACATCCAGGCCGACATCTGGGTGCGCGCGCGTCGAATGTCCGGGGACACGGTGCACTTCGTCTGCGCCGACGACACCCACGGCACGCCGATCATGCTGGCGGCCGAAAAGGCCGGCGTCACGCCGGAAACCTTCATCGCCGACGTGCAGGTCGCCCACGAGCGCGACTTCGCCGCGTTCGGCGTCGCGTTCGACCATTTCGATTCGACGAACTCGGCCGGCAACCGCGCGATCACCGAGGCGATCTACCTGAAGCTGGAAGCCAACGGCCACATCGGCCGCAAGTCCGTGCAGCAGTTCTACGACCCGGCCAAGGGCATGTTCCTGCCCGATCGCTACGTGAAGGGCATCTGCCCGAACTGCAACAGCGCCGACCAGTACGGCGACAACTGCGAGGTCTGCGGCGCCACCTACGCGCCGACCGACCTCAAGGACCCGCGCTCGGTCATCAGCGGTGCCACGCCAGAGCTGCGCGCGTCGGAGCATTTCTTCTTCGAGCTGGGCCAGTTCCAGGACTTCCTGCGCGAGTGGCTGTCCGGCGACGTCGCCGTCTCCGGCGTGAAGGCCAAGCTGCAGGAATGGCTGGACGCCGAGGGCGGCCTGCGCCCGTGGGACATCTCGCGCGACGCGCCCTACTTCGGCTTCGAGATCCCCGGCCAGCCGGGCAAGTACTTCTACGTCTGGCTGGACGCGCCGATCGGCTACCTCAGCAGCTTCAAGGCGCTGTGCGACGCGAAGGGCCACGACTTCGACGCCTTCACCCGCGCCGGCAGCACCGCCGAGATGCACCACTTCATCGGCAAGGACATCGTCAACTTCCATGGCCTGTTCTGGCCGGCGGTACTGAAGGGCAGCGGCTTCCGCACGCCGACGAAGCTGCACGTCAACGGCTACCTGACCGTCGACGGCGCCAAGATGTCGAAGTCGCGCGGCACGTTCGTGATGGCGAAGACCTACCTCGACGCCGGCCTGCCGCCAGAGGCGCTGCGTTACTACTTCGCGACCAAGACCAGCGGCGGCGTCGACGATCTCGATCTCAACCTCGGCGATTTCGTCGCGCGCATCAACAGCGACGTCGTCGGCAAGTTCGTCAACATCGCCAGCCGCTGCGCGGGGTTCATCGCGAAGCAGTTCGACGGGCGTCTCGGCACCGCGCTCGAAGCCGGCCGCGGCGCGGAACTGTACGCAACGACACTCGCGCGCCGCGAGGCCATCGTCGACGCCTACGCCGCGAACAACGCCGCCGCGGCGCTGCGCACGATCATGGAAGCCTGCGACGAAGCCAACGCCTACGTCGCCGACAGCGCGCCGTGGGCGATCGCGAAGCAGACCGAGGTCGCCGGCAGCAGCGAACGCCTGCACGCCGTGTGCACGACCGCGCTCAACCTGTTCCGCCTGATCGCGACCTACCTCAAGCCGGTGCTGCCGAACATCGCGGCACAGGCCGAAGCCTTCCTCGCGTCGCCGGTCTCGCAGTGGTCGGACCTCGACGCGCCGCTGCTCAGTCACGCCATCCAGCCCTACACCCCGCTCTTCACCCGAATCGACCCGAAACAGATCGACGCCATGACCGAAGCCTCCAAGGAATCGCTGCAGCCCGCCGCCCCCGCCGCACCGGCGAAGAAGCCCGAAGCCGCCGCGGCCAAGCCCGCCGAAAAGTCCGTTGACCCGGCCAAAACCGACGCGCCGGCGTACATCGGCATCGACGATTTCGCGAAGCTCGATCTGCGCATCGGCAAGGTGCTGGCCTGCGAGTTCGTCGAGGGTTCGGACAAGCTGCTGCGCTTCGAGCTGGACGCCGGCGAACTCGGCAAGCGCCAGATCTTCTCCGGCATCCGCGGCAGCTACGGCGAGCCGGAGAAGCTCGTCGGCCGCAACGTGGTGTTCATCGCCAACCTCGCGCCGCGCAAGATGCGCTTCGGCCTGAGCGAGGGGATGATCCTCTCCGCCGGCTTCGACGGTGGCGCGCTCGCGCTGCTGGATGCCGATGCCGGCGCGCAGCCCGGCATGCCCGTCCGTTGATCGAGGAGATGCTCAGATGACGTCGATTCGCGTGCTGTCCGCCCTCGCCTGCCTCGCGCTCGCCGCCTGCGCGGGCACGTCGCACGACACGCCCGCGGCGCCTGCCGACGCGCCGCGCCCGATCGGCGGCGACCGCGATGCGCACGGCTGCCTGCCCGCCGCCGGCTACGCCTGGTGCGCGCGCGAGCAGCAGTGCGTGCGGCCGTGGGAGCTGGCGAAGGACAAGGGCTTCGACAACACGCCCGCCGGCTACGACGCCTGGTGCAACGCGAAGGACGCGCCGGCCACGCCGTGACCGTCGATCTCGTCGAACGCCTCGACCGGCTGTTGCCGCAGACGCAGTGCGGCCAGTGCGGCTTCGCCGGCTGCCGGCCCTACGCCGAGGCGATGGCGCGCGGCGAGGCGGACATCGACCGCTGCCCGCCCGGCGGCGACGCCGGCGCCCGCGCGCTGGCGCGCGTGCTGGGCGTGCCCGCGCGCCCGTACGACCGCACGCGCGGCACGCACAAGCCGCCGCAGGTGGCGCTCGTGGTCGAGGACGACTGCATCGGCTGCACCAAATGCATCCAGGCCTGCCCGGTCGACGCCATCATCGGCGCGGCCAAGCACATGCACGTGGTGATCGAACCGCTGTGCACCGGCTGCGAGCTGTGCATCCCGGCCTGCCCGGTCGACTGCATCGTGCTGGTCGCGGCAACTGTCGCGGCGACGGACACCGCGTCGGCGTGAGTTACCGCGCGCTCGATCCGCAGGCGATCATCGCCACCGCCGCGCGGCTCAGCGCCCGCATCCGCGAACGTTTCCCCGAATCCGGGCTGTCGAAGGTCGCCGGCGAAGTGCTGGCGGTGGCCGAGGAAACCAGCGCGAAGATCGAGGCGATCCGCCGGCCGCGCCCCGCGCAGCGGCTGTGGATCTGGGCCGTGCTCGCGCTCGGCGCGGCGATGCTGGTCGCAATGGTCGTCACGATGCCGGCCACGTCGTCGCGACTCGAGCTGTTCCCGCTGCTGCAGATCGTCGAGTCGGCGGTGAACGACGTCGTGTTCCTCGGCATCGCCGTGGTGTTCCTGTTCTCGCTGGAGGCACGCAAGCAGCGCGCTGCGGCCCTGCGCGCGCTGCACCAGCTGCGCAGCCTGGCGCACGTGATCGACATGCACCAGTTGACCAAGGATCCGGAACATCTTCTTTCGCCCGAGGCCGCGACGGCCTCGTCGCCGCGGCACGACCTCGACGCCTTCGGGCTGTCGCGCTACCTCGACTACTGCAGCGAACTGCTGTCGATCCTCAGCAAGATCGCCGCGCTGTATGCGCAGGATCTCGACGACAGCGAGGTGCTCGCCGCGGTCAACGACATCCAGGGCCTGGCCACCGGACTGTCGTCGAAGATCTGGCAGAAGATCGTCATCCTCGACAACCTGCGCGAACGCAGCGGTCGCGGCTGAGCCGCGACCGCCGCCGCAGCACGGTCAGCGCCTCACTTCGCCGACAGGTCGGTGCAGGCCGAGCAGATGCGCTCGACCTTGTAGCCCTTCGCGCGCAGTTTCTCGACGACGCCGTCGCTGCCGAGCAGGTGCAGACTGCCGACCACCACCAGCGTGTCCTTGCCGTGCGCGTCATCGAGCATGCGCTGGAGCTTCGGCACCCAGGCGTCGTTGCGCGCGACGTTAATGCGCTTGTAGAGCGCCGGGTACTTCGCGCGCATGTCCGCCGCCATACCGTTCCACAGCGCCTTGGCATCGCCGCGGCGCCAGTCGGCGTGCAGCGTCTCGATCTCCTTGCGCGCGCCTTCGGCATCACCCAGCGATTCCTGCAGGAACTGCACCTGCTGGTCGGGTTCCATGCCGTCGAACAGCGCGATCTGGTCGCTGCCCAGCTCCAGCCCCGTCGCCGGCTTCGACGCGCCGGCCGCGCGCTGGATCATGCGCATGTCGAGGCCGTTGGCGGGATCGAGCCCGAACTTGCCCATCTCGGTGAGCGACACGATCATGCCGGCGAACCACGGCTCGAACATCTGCAGCGCCGGGCCGGGGATGCCGCTCTTCATCAGCGCGTCGCCGTTCGCGGCCACCCAGGCATCGAACTGCTTCGCGGTTTCCGGCGGCAGCGTGTCACCCAGCCGCTTGCCGTCGGTACGCAGCGCCGCCTTGGCCATCGCCATGCCGAGCTGCGGCGAGGTCATTTCCTCCGGCGCGATCTCGAACGCCAGCGCCTCGGCGTCGTCGAACGCAGTGTCGATGTCCTTCGACAGCGGGTAGTCGTCGGCCTTCAGCACGTGGAACGAGCCGAGCAGGT
Organism: Lysobacter sp. DMC104; assembly: GCF_056313665.1. NCBI lineage: Bacteria > Pseudomonadati > Pseudomonadota > Gammaproteobacteria > Lysobacterales > Lysobacteraceae > Lysobacter > Lysobacter sp. DMC104. The sequence continues at coordinate 145,569 of NZ_JBQUZW010000001.1, forward strand.
AGATCGTGTTGTCCGCGTCGGACACCTTCCACAGCAGCGGCACCGGCGGCGTGGCCGTCGACGCGGACGCGGACGCGGCGGCCGGCTTGCCGGCGGCGCCGGCGAGCGCCGGCAGCAGCGCCACGGCGAGCAGCGCGGGCGCGAAGGTGCGGATCATTCGGGACGACGGGAACAGGCGCATGGAAATCCTTGTGCGGGAGGGGGCATCGCCGGGGGACGGTGCGATCGGAGGAGTGGTCACTGGCGCGGGCCGCCGTAGCGCTTCTCGCCGGCGGTGATCGACAGGTCGATCCGGTTCTGGTTCGGCGGCAGCGCGCAGGTCGAGAACAGCGTGAAGGCCGCGGGCGGGTTGTAGGCGCGGTTGAAGTCGATCACCACCTGGCCGCTGGTGTCGGGACGCAGCACGTCGATGCGCCGCCCCTGGCCGTAAGTCTCGTGACCGCTGGTGTTGTCGGCGAAGATCACCGACAGCGTCTCGTCGCCTTCGTCGATCGTCTCGAGCTGGAAGGTGCGGCCGTCGCGCTGGAATTCGAGCGCGCCGGGGTTCGGCAGCGTCTCGGTCATGCCGGCCATGTCGACCACGTCCAGCGTGGTGCCGGCCGGATGCGGAATGAACTTCGCCGTGATCCGCCAGTCGCGCTGCGGCGGCCAGTACTCGAGCCCCTTGAACTGCGTGCGGGTGAGCGCGTCGGCGTGCTTGATCCGCAGCGCGAGGTTGCCGGCGCGATCGATCACCGTCATCTGGCCACGGCCGTCGTCGAAGCCGATCACGCTGGCCGGACCGTCGCGATCGGTGCGCAGCTCCACCCGCGAGGCGGTCAGCGGCTGGCCGTCGAGCGTGAGCACCAGACCGCGTTCGGGCGTGAACGTCACCGCCCCGTTGTTGCGGGTGACCATGCCCAGCGCCACGGGGCCTGCCGCAAGGCGGATGCCGCTGCGCTCGCCGCTGCCGATGTAGTGCGACTTCAGCGTGAGCCAGTGCAGGCCGACCAGCGTGGTCCAGCCATCGGGCGTGATCAGCGCCTCGCGGCGCTGCGTGCGCCACAGCTGTTCGCCGGCGATGTACTGCTGCTCCTCGGCGCTGGGCGCGGCGGCCTTCTGGCCGGCCTTGTCGCCGCAGCCGGCGAGCGCGACGAGCAGCAGCGTCGCGACGACGACGGCCTGCATCGGCCGGAACGGAACGCGGGATGCGGGGAATGGCATGGCAGTGCTCGCGGACATCGTGTGGCGCCCTCCGTTGGCGCAGGATGTGGTGGACAGCGATGCGATGGACATCGTCATCGTCGGCGCAGCGCTCAGTGTGCGCCGCCGGGATATTTCTTCTCGCCGGCGGTCACCGCGAGGTCCAGGCGGTTCGACGGCGGCGGCAGCGGACAGGTCGCGAACGCGGTGAACGCACACGGCGGGTTGTAGGCGCGGTTGAAGTCGAGCACGTAGCGGCCCTGCGCATCCGGGCCCTGCGGGTCGATGAAGCGCCCGGCGCCGTAGCTTTCGCGACCATTGGTGCGATCGGCGAACACGCCCGACAGCTCGGACAGCTTCTCGCCGGTCACTTCCATGCGGAAGGTCTTGCCGTCGCGCGTGAACACCAGCGCACCGGGGTTCGGCACCTGATTGCGATCGCCGATCACGTTGACGATCTCGATCGTGGTGCCCACCGGGTGGGGCTCGAACGTCGCCTCGACGCGCCACGACGGATCGACCGGCCAGTACGCCTGCGGCACCACGGCCTTCAGCGCCGGGGCGTCCTGGTGACGTTCGCGCAGGCCGTAGCGGCCCGAGCGCTCGATCACCCACAGCGTGCCCTTGCCGCCGTCGTAGGACAGACGCGTCGGTGCGCCGGACTTGTCGTCCTGCAACGCGATGCGACCGACGACCGGCTTGCCGTCCACGGTCACGTCGACCGCCGGGGCCGGCGTGAAATGCAGTTGCTTGCCGTCCAGGTTCACGATGCCCAGACGGGCCGGCCCCAGCGCGAGACGCAGGTCCTGGCCTTCGGCGCTGCCGACGGTGCGGGTCTGCGGCGTCACCCAGTGCAGGCCGACCACGGTCAACCAACTGTTTTCGGGATCGCGCAGCGCGGCGTCCTGTTCGCGCCGCCACGCGTCTTCGCCAGCGGCATAGTCGGCCGGGACCGATGCGGCTGCGGCAGGCGTCGGCGCGGGCGCCGTCGAGGCCGCGGGCGGCGCCGGCGCGCGGTCGCAGCCGGTCATCGCGATCAGGCCCGCCAGCATCGCGCCGGCCACGTGTTTGATCTTCATCAGCGTCCTCTCAGGAACCAGCGATCGATCTCGCCCAAGGTGAAGGCCGCCCAGGTCGGACGGCCATGATTGCATTGTCCGGAACGCTCGGTGGCTTCCATCTCGCGCAGCAGTGCGTTCATCTCCGGCAGCGTGAGTCGGCGGTTGGCGCGCACCGCGCCGTGGCAGGCCATCGTCGCCAGCAGTTCGTCGCGCGCACCGGCGACGCGGCGCGAGGCGCCGTGTTCGACCAGATCGGCGACCACGTCGCGCAGCAGCGCCTCGATGTCGCCGTCGGCCAGCAGTGCCGGCACGCCGCGCAGCGTCAGCGTCTGCGGGCCGCTGCGGGTGACTTCGAAGCCCAGCGACGCCAGCGTCTCCGCCTCGCGCTCCGCGGCCTCGGCCTCGCGCTCGGACACCGCCAGCGTCTGCGGCACCAGCAGCGGCTGCACGCGCACGCCGACGCCGTCGTGCGCGGCCTTCAGCTTCTCGTAGCCGATGCGCTCGTGCGCAGCATGCATGTCGACCACGACCAGGCCGTCCGCGGTCTCGCTGAGGATATAGATGCCGTGCAGTTGCGCGACCGCGTAGCCCAGCGGCGGCACTTCGCCGTCGGCAGTGTCCGGCAGCGGCCGCACCGCGGGCTGCGGCGAGGACGACGGCGGCCCGGCGTACAGCGCCGCGTACGCCGCGCGGGCGTCGTCCACGCGCAGGCCGAGGCCGGTCTGCGGCATCGGCCGGTTCCAGGTCATCGGCGATGGCGCACCGGCATTCGGGTCGGCGGACGTCGACGGCGCCGCGCCGAACGTGGGCAGCGCTTCCGCCGGCATCGCGCCTGCCGATGCGCCGGCGCGGGTCTCGGCCAGCGCCGCCTGCAGCGTGCGGTAGACGAAATCGTGGATGGCGCGCGCATCGCGGAAGCGCACTTCGTGCTTGGCCGGATGCACGTTCACGTCGACCCGGCGCGGATCGACGTCGAGGAACAGCACGTACGCCGGCTGCCGGCCGTGGAACAGCACGTCGGCGTAGGCCTGCTTCACCGCATGCGCCACGCTGCGGTCGCGCACCGCACGGCCATTGACGAACAGGTACTGCTGGTCGGTGCCGGCGCGCGAATACGCCGGCTGCGCGATCCAGCCGCGCAGGCGGATCGCGCTGCGGCTGTCGGTGGACAGCGGTGCCTCGTGGTCGATCAGCAGCGCGTGCTTCAGGAATTCGTCGCCCAGCGTGTCGGCGAGGCGATCACCGCAGAACAGCGCATCGCCATCGCCCTTGTACCGGCGCAGCGGCTTGCCGTTGTGGCTCACGCGCAGCTCGACGTCGGGTCGCGCCAGCGCCAGCTGCCGCAGCCATTCCTCGATGTGACCCAGCTCGGTGCGCTCGGCGCGCAGGAACTTGCGTCGTGCCGGCACGTTGTAGAACAGATCGCGCACCTCGACGGTGGTGCCGGTCGGCTGCTGCTTCGGGATCGGGTCGCCGACCTTGCCGCCGTCGACGTTCAGCGCGGTGCCGCGCCCGTCGTCGGCGCGGCGCGAGGCGATCAGGAACCGGCTCACCGACGCGATCGACGGCAGCGCCTCGCCGCGGAAACCGAGCGTGGACACGCCTTCGAGATCGTCCAGCGACGCGATCTTGCTGGTCGCGTGCCGCTGCACCGCGAGCGCCAGTTCGTCCGGCGCGATGCCGCCGCCATCGTCGCGGATGCGGATCAGCCGCACGCCGCCTTCCTCCAGGTCGATGTCGATGCGACGCGCGCCGGCGTCGATCGCGTTCTCGACCAGTTCCTTCACCACCGACGCCGGGCGTTCGATGACCTCGCCGGCGGCGATCTGGTTGACGAGGGTGTCGGGCAGCGGGCGGATGGTCACGTCGGGCGCGGTCGCCGGGAGGCGTCGGGTGGGAGTCCCGGGATGATACCGGCCCGCCCGCGAAGGCGGACCGGGCGCATCGCGACGATCAGGGGCTGCCGCCGCCCGCGGTCAGGCCACCGGCACTGGCCACGACGGTGGCCTCGGACGCACGGGCACGGACCGCGTACAGCGTGCCCGGCGGCGGCTGCCGCGTGAAATACGTGTCCACGCCCTGCAGCACGGCCTTCGCGATCGTGCGCTGGTAGGCGGGATCGGTCAGGCGGCTCTCTTCGTCCGGGTTCGAGATGAACGCGGTCTCGACCAGCATCGCCGGCATGTCCGAGGTGCGCAGCACCGCGAAATTCGCGCGCTCGATCGCCGGCTTGTGGTTGTTGCCGATCGCCTTGAGCCCGGACAGCACGTGGCCGGCCGCGTCTTCGGACGCCTTCATCTGGCCGCTCTGGGTCAGGTCGATCAGCACCGACGCCAGCGTGTTGTCCGCGCGCGGCAGCACGCCGCCGCCGATCATGTCCGCGGCGTTTTCCTTGTCGGCCAGCCAGCGCGCGCGCTGCGAGGACGCACCGCGCAGCGACAGCACGAACACCGACGAGCCCTTGGCGGCGCGGTTCTCGGCCGCGTCGGCGTGGATCGAGATGAACATGTCGGCCTTCGCCTGCCGCGCGAGCTGGGTGCGGCGCGGCAGCGGCAGGAACACGTCGGTGTCGCGGGTGAGGTAGGCCTTCAGCCCCGGCGTGGCGTTGACCTGACGGGCCAGTTCGCGGGCGATGGCGAGGGTGACGTCCTTCTCGCGCTTGCCGGTCGGGCCGTGCGCACCCGGATCCTGACCGCCGTGGCCGGCGTCGATGGCGATGATCAGCGGCCGCGTGCCGGGGCGCAGGTCGCGCAGCGGCTTGCCGGGCGGCGGCAGCGGATCGGCGGCCGGCGCGGGCTTGTCGGCCGGCTTGTCGGCGGGCGGCGCAGCGGCGAGCGGCGGCGCCTGCACGGCCGGCGGCAGCGACGCGGAGGCTGGCGGAGTCGTCGGCATCGCCGGGCGCACGCCCGGGGCGGCCGGCGTCATCGGACGGTTGGTCGCGGGCGCGGTGTTCGTCGGCGACGCCGAGACCGGCGCGGACGCGACCGGGCCGGCGGGCGGGGATGCGCTCGGCGCCGACGGCTGCGGCGCGGAAGGCGTCGGTGCGCCCGGAACCGGCACCGTCGAAGCGGGTGCGGGCGGCGTCGCGGCGAGCTTGCCGTCGCCGGGCCACTCCAGCACCAGACGGACACTGCCGTCGCCGGCACGCTCGACGTGCGGCTTCAGCGGCACGACCGGCTGGGCGAGATCGAAGACGATGCGGGTGGTGCCCGGCGCGGGCTGGCCGCTGCGCACCGCGCGGATCACGCCGGCCGGCGCGGGCAGGCGCAGGCGGGCGGCCGTGGTGTCGGGCAGATCGACGACGAAGCGTTCGGGATTCGACAGCCGCAGCGTGCGATAGGCGGCGTCGGCGCGCAGGTGAAGCTCGGCACGGGTGCCGGTGGGGCCCTCGGTCACCTGCAACTGGCTGATTTCATTCGCGTGGGCAAGGTTCCAGCACAGGGCCGCCAGCAAGGCGAGGCCCAGGATGATCTGCTGAACAGTGATCCCCTTCACGCGCATGGGCGGTAGTCAACCACCAGCCCGGGGATTTTTCAAGCGGTTTTCCCTTGATAATCCGTGACCTGACGGAACTTCCTTTCGCTCAGGGTCAGGTTGGTGCGGCAAGCGACTGGTCGGTGGACAACCGTGCCAGCCATGCCGCCCCGGTCGGACCGGCCGGGGCGAGCGTCGCACGCCGCCCCTCGGCCTCCATCGCCAGCGCGATCCGCAGGTCGGCCGGCGGCAGCGCGTCCCCGCCCCGCTCCGGCCATTCGACCAGCCACAACGCTGCGTCGACGTCGTCCAGACCGAGGAATTCCAGCTCGGCACCGTCGCCGATGCGGTACAGGTCCAGATGCAGGGCCTCGCCGCCGCCCGCCAGCGGATAGCGCTCGACGAGCGTGTATGTCGGGCTGCGGATCGCCCCGGTCACGCCCAGCGCGCGCAACCAGGCGCGGGCCAGCGTGGATTTCCCGGCTCCGAGGTCGCCATGGAGCAGCACGACCGCCGGCCGCGGCGCGGTCTGCGCCAGCGCCCGGGCCAGACACTCGGTGGCGTCGGCATCGGGGAGGAAGAAACCGACCACATCGCTCACGCGGAGGCGCCCGGATTCGCCAGCCGGCGCAGGTGCGGGAACAGGTCCGACGGCAGCAGCCCGCGTTCGCCTCCCTCGCGCGCCGCTGCGTCGCCGGCCGCGGCATGCAGCAGCGCGCCGCAGACCGCGGCCTCCCGCGACGGCATCCCCTGCGCGATCAGGCCGGCGATCGTGCCGGTCAGCACGTCGCCCATGCCGCCCGCGGCCATGCCCGGGTTGCCGGCATCGATGATCACCGGCAGCGCGCCGGGCGCGGCGACGACGGTGCCGGCGCCCTTCCAGACCACCGCGCCGCCGGTGCGCTCTGCCAGCAGGCCCGCGGCAGCGACGCGATCGGCTTCGAGTTCGGACACCGTGCGCCCGAGCAGGCGCGCCGCCTCGCCCGGATGCGGCGTGAACACCGCCAGAGGATGCCCCGCCAGGCGTTCCGGCGTCGCCGCGAGCAGGTTGAGGGCATCGGCATCGACCACGGTCGGACGTCCCGCGGCGAGCGCGGCGTCGAGCAGCATCCGACCCCACGCCTCGTGCCCGAGCCCCGGGCCGACGGCGATCACCGTGCAGCGATCCAGCAGCGGCCACAGCGCGTCGGTGGTGTCGACGGCGCGCGCCATGGTTTCGGGCCGGCGCCCCAGCAGTACCGGCACGTGTTCGGCGCGGGTCGCCGCGCTCACCAGCCCGGCGCCGACGCGGTGCACGGCTTCGGCGCACAGCGCGATCGCGCCGCCGTAGCCGTGATCGCCGCCGATGCACAGCACCGTGCCGAAATGGCCCTTGTGCGCGTCGCGGGCGCGCGGCGCGAACCCGTGCGCGAGCGCCGGCGTCCGCGCGAGCAGCGCTGCGGGTTCGAGATCGTCGAACACGTGGTCGGCCAGTCCGAGCGGATCGATCACCACCTCGCCCGACGCGGCACGGCCGCGACCGGTGAACAGACCCGGCTTGCCGGCGATGAACGCCAGCGTGATCGTGGCGCGGACGGACAGGCCGTGGTCGTCGCCGGTGTCGGCATCGACGCCGGACGGCACGTCGAGGGCGAGGATCGGCGCGTCGTGGTTCAACGCGTGGACGAGGTCGGCGGCCGCGCCGTCCAGCGCGCGGTGCAGGCCGATGCCGAACAGCGCGTCGACCCAGACGTCGGCCGATGGCAGCGCGCCGTCGTGGCGGTACGTCGCCACCTCGCCGCCCGCCTGCACGTAAGCCTCGGCCGCGCGCTGCGCGGCGCCGGGCTTCACCGTGTCGTCCAGGCGCACCACGAACACGTGGCGGCCGGAGGCGCGGGCCAGTTCGGCCAGCACGTAGCCGTCGCCGCCGTTGTTGCCCGGTCCGCAGGCGACGCCGATGCGATGCGCCTGCGGCCAGCGCTCCAGCAGCAGGCGCCAGGCCGCGAGGCCGGCGCGCGCCATCAGGTCGTCCTCGTCGAGGTCGAAACGCGCCATCGCGACCTGCTCGGCGGTGCGGACCGCACCGCTGCGGTAGAGCCTCGGCAGATCGTGGAGCGGAAACGGGCGCATGCCGGGATTCTATACTCCGCATCGTGACCACGAACCCGGACATCGATCTCAGCACGCTCGCCGGGCGGATCAAGGCGCTGGCGGCCGAACTCGGCTTCCGCCGCTGCGGCATCGCCGACGTCGCATTGCACGAGGACGAAACGCATCTGCGCGACTGGCTATCGCAAGGGCTGCATGGATCGATGCGCTGGATGGCCGAACACGGCGACAAGCGCAGCCGGCCGGCGGAACTCGTGCCGGGCACGCTGCGCGTGGTCTCGGTCGGCCTCGACTACGGCCGCGATCCAGACGAAGCCTGGGCGACGCTGGACGACGGCGAGCGCGCCTACGTCGCGCGCTACGCGCTGGGCCGCGACTACCACAAGCTCATGCGCATGCGCCTGCAGAAGCTGGCCGAACGCGTCACCGCGGAGATCGGCCCGTTCGGGCATCGCGTGTTCGTCGACTCGGCGCCGGTGCTGGAGCGTGCCCTCGCCCGCAACGCCGGGCTCGGCTGGATCGGCAAGCACACCTGCCTGATCGATCGCGACGGCGGCTCGTGGTTCTTCCTCGGCGAACTCTACGTCGACCTGCCGCTGCCGGTCGATCCGCCGGCGACCGCGCACTGCGGCACCTGCACGCGCTGCATCGACGTGTGCCCGACGCAGGCGATCGTCGCGCCGTATCGGCTCGACGCGCGCCGCTGCATCGCCTACCTCACCATCGAACACGAAGGCGCGATCGACGAGGACCTGCGCCCGCTGATCGGCAACCGCATCTTCGGCTGCGACGACTGCCAGCTCGTGTGCCCCTGGAACAAGTTCGCGCAGCGCACCGACGAACCGGACTTCCGCGTCCGCAATGATCTCGACAAGGCGTCGCTGGTCGATCTGTTCGCGTGGACGGAAGACGAATTCCTGCAGCGCACCGAAGGCTCGCCGATCCGCCGCAGCGGCTACGCCCGCTGGCTGCGCAACCTCGCGATCGCGCTGGGCAATGCCCCGACGACGCCCGAGGTGGTCGCCGCGCTCGAAGCGCGTCGCGACCTCAATGCCACGACCTTCGACAGTGCGATGGTCCGCGAGCACGTCGCATGGGCGCTGGCGCGACACGGCATCGCCGCGTAGAGCGCAACGCAGTTCCGCTGTGCTGCGCTTCTGGTAGAGCGGCCTTCAGGCCGCTGCTCTTGCCTCTTTCAGAAACGCCGTTTTGACAGCAGCGGCCTGAAGGCCGCTCTACCGGAAAAGATCAGGAGCGCGCGCGAATCTCCGCCAGCAGCGCCTGCGTCACCGGATCCGCGGCTTCGCCTTCGCCGCGCAGCGCCGGCAGCAGGGCGTTCGCGACTTCCTTGCCGAGTTCGACGCCGAACTGGTCGAAGGCGTTGATGCCCCACAGCACCGACTGCAGATAGACGCTGTGCTCGTACAGCGCGATCAGCGCACCCAGCGATTCGGGCGTGAGCGCGTCGAGCAGCAGCAGCGTGCTCGGGCGATCGCCGGCGTAGGCGCGATGCGGGTCGTCGCTGGCGCGTCCGTTGGCAAAGGCTTCGGTCTGGGCCAGCAGGTTGGCGAGCAGCGCGGCGTGGTTCGCTTCGTGTGCGTGGTCGGCACGGATCACGCCGATGAAGTCGGCCGGCACGATCTGCGTGCCCTGGTGCAGCGCCTGGAAGAAGCTGTGCTGGGTGTCGGTGCCCGCCCCGCCCCACCACACCGGCACGGTGTCGTTGGTCAGCAGGTCGCCGTCGAGGCGCACCGACTTGCCGAGGCTCTCCATCACCAGTTGTTGCAGGTAGTTCGGCAGCAGGCGCAGGCGTTCGTCGTAGGGCAGCACGGCCTGCGAGGAAAGGCGTTCGGCGTTGCGGTTCCAGACTGCGGTGAGCGCATGCCACACCGCGAGGTTCTCGCGCAGCGGCGCCGCGTGGACGTGCGCATCCATCAGCGCGGCACCGGCGAGCAACCGCTCGAAGCCATCCATGCCGATCGCCAGCGCGATCGGGAAACCCACCGCCGACCACAACGAGTAGCGGCCACCGACCCAGTCCCACATCGGCAGGATGCGATCCGCATCGATGCCGAACGCGGCGGCGCGGTCGACGTTCGCGCTGACGGCGTAGACGCGGCGGTCGTCGCCCAGCCAATCGCGCACCACGCGACCGTTGAGCAGCGTTTCCTGTGTGCCGAAGGTCTTGGAGATCAGCACCGCCGCGGTCTTCGCGGGATCGAGCAGCGCGAGCACGCGACGTACCGCGTTGCCGTCGACGTTGGACACGAAGTGAACGCGCAGCCCGGCGGCGCCATCGACCGCATCGTGCAGCGCATCGACGACCAGTCGCGGACCGAGGTCGGAACCGCCGATGCCGACGCTGACCACGTCGGTCACGCCGGACGCGCGCACCTGCGCGACCAGCGCGGCCATGCGCGCACGTGCTTCGCGCGCCTGCGCGGACGCCTCGCGGGCGTGGACGGTGTCGGAGAGTTCGCTGCGCAGCGACGTGTGCAGCGCGGCGCGACCTTCGGTGGCGTTGACCGGATGGCCGTCGAACAGGCGACGGATCGCGGACGACAGGTCCGCGGCCTCGGCCAGCGTGAACAGGACGTCGACCGCCTCGCGATCGACATGCTGGCGCGCGAAGTTCGCGTACAGCGGACCGACACGCAGCGCGAAATCGCGGGGCCGCGTCGGGTCGTCGGCGATCAGGCGCGCGATGGACGTGGCGTCCAGGCGCCGGGCGTGCGGCAGCAGCGCGGTGGACAGAGCCTCGGACGGCAGGGACATGACGACCTCGAAAGCGTGCGCGAGGCCCTCATCTTGCCAGATCACGCCGCGACGGGACGCGCACGCCGTCGCTGCATACGAATCCAGCACGGCGACGTCCGGCCGCGCTGTCGGACCCTCAGTCGAGGACGAATTCGAGGTTGTCGATCAATCGCGTGCGACCGAGGCGCGCCGCGATCAGCGCCACGCGCGGGCCGCTGCCGTCGGCAGGCTCGGACAGGTCCGGCGCACGGATCGCGGCATAGTCGACGAGATAACCGGCGCGCACCAGGCGCAGCGTCGCTTCGGCCTCGACTTCGGCGCGTGGCGCACCACCCTCCAGGCGCTCGCGCATGAAGTGCAGCGTGCGATTGATCTCCGACGCGGTGACGCGCTCGGCGGGCGACAGGTACTGGTTGCGCGAACTCATCGCCAGGCCGTCGGCCTCGCGGACGATGTCGCCGCGCAGGAGCGTCAGCGGATACGCGAGGTCGGTGACCATCTGCTGGATCACCGCGAGCTGCTGGTAGTCCTTCTTGCCGAACGCGGCCACGTCCGGCTGCACCTGGTTGAACAGGCGCGCGACCACGGTGCAGACGCCGTCGAAATGCCCCGGGCGATGCGCGCCTTCCAGCACGTCGGCGACGCCGGGCACGCGCATGCGCACGGCCAGGTCGACGCCGAACGGATACATCGATTCCACCGTCGGCAGCCACAGCGCATCGCAGCCGGCGGCTTCCAGCCCGCTGGTGTCGGCCTCGGGCGTGCGCGGGTAGCGGGTGAAGTCCTCGTTCGGCCCGAACTGGGTCGGGTTCACGAACACGCTGGAAATGATGCGGTCCGCGTGCCGGCGCGTCAGCGCGACCAGCGAATAGTGTCCCGCATGCAGGTTGCCCATCGTCGGCACGAAGCCGATGCGCAGCCCCTCGCGGCGCCAGCCGAGGATGCGTTCGCGCAGGCGCGACAGGTCGGTGATGGTTTCGATCATGGTCTTCCGAAGCGTTGTGCGGAGTGCCGGGATGGGCGGTGTCGGCAAGATTAGCCGGCGAGGAATTCGACCCACTTGCCATGGACCCAGCCCCAGGCGCAGGGGCCGCGGTAGGCGACGGGCTTCGGCAGCGACGTGGAGACGCCGCAATCGCCGGCGTCCTGTCCCTTGCGCGGATAGACGATGGCCAGCCACTTGTTGTCGCGCGAGTAGCTGCAGACGAAGAATTCGTCGCCCTCGCGCAGGCGATCGCGCAGCGCGTAGGTCGATCCCGGCCCGCCGCGCACGGCGAGGAACGCGTCGCCCTTCGGATCGACGCCCTTGACCTTCGCCCAACTGCCGCAGGCGTCGAGTTCGGCCTCTTCGCCCACCACGACCGGCACATCGCGCGGCGCGGCGACCGCGAGCGTCGAGGCGAGCAGCGCGACCGCGACGGCGGCCGGGAACAGCGGCATCAGTCGATTCATTGGTAGGCGTGCTCCGCATCGGGGAACGTGCCGCCACGAACGGCCGCGCAATAGGCCTGCACCGCGCCGGCGACCGAGCCGCCGTCGGCGAGGAAATCCTTCACGAACTTCGGGCGGCGATGGCCGCCGTCGAGGCCGAGCAGGTCGTGCAGCACCAGCACCTGGCCGTCGCAGTGCGGGCCAGCGCCGATGCCGATGGTCGGGATCGGGCTGGCGGCGGTGATCGCCTGCGCCAGCGGGGTCGGCACGCATTCCAGCACCAGCAGCGCGGCGCCGGCGTCGGCGACGGCCTGCGCGTCCTCGCGCAGCTTCGCGGCGGCGCGTTCCTCGCGTCCCTGCACCTTGAAACCACCGAAGCGCAGCACCGACTGCGGGGTCAGGCCGAGGTGCGCGGACACCGGGATCTCGCGTTCGACGAGGAAGCGGATGACCTCGAGCTTGTGCGGCCCGGCGCCTTCGAGCTTGACCATCTGCGCGCCGGCCTGCAGCAGCCGGGTCGCGGCGTCGAGCGCACGTTCGGGCGTGGCGTCGGCCTGGAACGGCAGGTCGGCGACCAGCAGCGCGCGCTTGAGGTGCGAGGCCACGGCGGCAGTGTGGTAGGCGATGGCGTCGACCGTCACCGGCAGGGTCGAATCGTGGCCCTGCACCACCATGCCCAGCGAATCGCCGACGAGGATCAGGTCGGTGCCGTTGCGATCGAGCACGCGCGCGAACACGGCGTCGTAGGCGGTGAGCATCGCCAGCCGGCGGCCGTCGCGCTTGGCGTCGGCGAGCGCGGGCACGGTCCAGGGCTTGTCGTCGGGAAGGGCCATGTCGCTCCTAGGGTCACCGCGGACTCGCGGCACCGCGGACCGGCCGCGGGGCGTAAAGGGTAACAGTTCGGGGGAATTGGCCGGCACTGCCGGCCGCCGCGCCTCAGCGTTCCGGCAGCGGGGCGATTCCGGCGCGGCCAAGCCGCTCCAGCGCGGCTCGGGCGCTGCCCTGCCCCGGGATGACCAGGTCGTCGACCAGGTCCAGCAGCGGCACCAGCACGAAGGCGCGCTCGTGCAGGTACGGATGCGGCACGCGCAGGCCGGCGGTCTCGACCACCTCGTTGCCGTACAGCAGCAGGTCGAGATCGAGGCTGCGCGGCCCCCAGCGACGTCCCGGCACGCGGCGGCGGCCGAAATCGCGCTCGATGCGCAGCAGTTCGTCCAGCAATGGTCGCGGCGGCAGCGCGGTTTCCAGCGCGACCGCGGCATTGATGAAATCGGCCTGGTCTTCGAGCCCCCAGGCCGGGGTGCGGTAGAAGCGCGACGCGCCGAGGTAGCGACTGCGCGGCACGGTCATCAGGCGGTGCACCGCGGCGCGCAGCGTGCCCAGGCTGTCGCCGACGTTGCCGCCCAGACCGACGTAGGCGACCACCGGGTCGCGACGTTGCGCCACCACGTCGTCTCCCCTGCCTCGACTCAGTGGCCGACGGTGGTCGGGCGACGGCGACGACGACGGCGCGGCGTCCGCGCGGTGTCGCCTTCGCTGCCACCCTCGTCGTCTTCGGACGGCGCCGTGCGCAGGGCCGCGACCGCGAGGGCATGGTCGGGATCGCGCTGCGCCTCGGCCCAGAAGGCGATGTCGGCGGCATGATCGGGCGACGCGGCCTGCCGCAGCAGCAGGAAATCGTAGGCCGCCCGGAACCGCGGCTGGGCCAGCAGGCGCACCACGCGCTTGCGCTGCCGCAGCGGGAAGCGCGACTGCAGCAGCCAGATCTCCTGCATCGGCAGCGAGAACCGGCGCGGCAGCGCGACCGTCTCCACCTGGTGCAGGGTCACGCGATCGGCGGCGCGGCGCTCGGCTTCGGCAGGATGCACACCCTGCGCCTGCAGCATCGCCAGCGTGCGGCAGTAGGCCGGCCACAGCAGCACCGCGAACAGGAACGCCGGCGACACCGGCTCGTCGGCGGCGATGCGGGTGTCGGTGGCCTTCAGGCCCGCCAGCAGCATCCGCCGCAGCGCGCCGCTGCGGTTGGCGGCCAGCGCCTTCGCGGTCTCCGGCAGCAGTGCCGGCAGCAGGCCGTGCGCCTCCAGCCCGAGGAAACTGGCCTCGGCATTCCCGGACAGGAACAGCTTCAGGCATTCCTCGAACAGGCGCGCCGAGGCCGCTTCCTGCAACAGCGGCGCCAGCACCGGCAGCGGCGCCGCGGTGGCAGGATCGATGGTGAAGCGCAGCTTGGCGGCGAGGCGCACCGCGCGCAGCATGCGCACCGGGTCTTCGCGGTAACGGGTCTCGGGATCGCCGATCAGCTTCAGCACGCGCTGCTGCACGTCCTCGAAGCCGCCGACGTCGTCGCGCACCGAGAAATCGGCGATCGCGTAATACAGCGCGTTGGCGGTGAAGTCGCGGCGGACGGCGTCGTCCTCGATCGTGCCGTAGACGTTGTCGCGCAGCACGCGGCCGTCCTCGTCGGTCTCGCGGTCGCCGCTGCCGTCGTCGCTGTTGGCGCGGAAGGTCGCGACCTCGATGATCTCGCGCCCGTACACCACGTGTGCGAGACGGAAACGGCGACCGATCAACCGGCAGTTGCGGAACAGATGCTTGACCTGCTCGGGCGTGGCGTTGGTGGCCACGTCGAAATCCTTGGGATGCTCGCCCAGCAGCAGGTCGCGGACCGCGCCGCCGACCAGGTAGGCGGCATAGCCGCTCTCGTGCAGGCGATACAGCACGCGCAGTGCGCTCGGACTGATGTCCTTGCGCGAGATGGCGTGCTGGTCCCGGGGAATCGTCCTGGAGGCGGCCGGCGGAAGTGTGGGTTCGGTCATCAAACGGTGATCGCTGGCTCGAATGGAACGGGAGGCTGGTCAACGCCGGGGGACCCGCTATACTAGCAGGCCTGTCGACACTGACTGTTCGGTCCAGCCTTCCCGGCCCGGCCCTACAAGTCAGGTACCGACCACGGAGTCCAGTTTCATGCTCCCTTCGTCTAGAGGCCCAGGACGTGGCCCTCTCAAGGCTAAAACACGGGTTCGAATCCCGTAGGGAGCGCCAATCCTGAAAACCCGCGTCGCAAGGCGCGGGTTTTACTTTGCGCGACGGCAGGGATCGAACCCGGGTTCGACGGGTTCGCCCGGAGCGAACCGGCAGCCCGCGGCACACGACCGCCAGCCGGGCATCATCGCGGCTTCGCCCGGACGCGCGCACGGCTTACACTATCCCGCCCTGCGTCCGAACCGACCGATCCCATGCCTTTCGTCGTCACCGAAAACTGCATCAAGTGCAAATTCACCGACTGCGTCGAAGTCTGTCCGGTCGACTGCTTCCACGAAGGCCCCAACTTCCTCGTGATCGATCCGGACGAGTGCATCGACTGCACGCTCTGCGAGCCGGAGTGCCCGATCAACGCGATCTACCCCGAGGACGACGTCCCCGCCGGGCAGGAAGCGTTCGTCGCGCTCAACAAGGAACTGTCCGAGCGCTGGCCGGTGATCACCGCGCGCAAGGACCCGCTGCCCGACGCCAAGGAGTGGGACGGCAAGCCCGGCAAGCTGTCGATGCTGGAACGCTGATCGAATCCCCCCTCGCCGCCCGGGCCCCGGCCCGCGGCGACGCAACGAAGAACGGGCGCCGAGGCGCCCGTTTTCGTGTCCGCCGACGGCAGGCGCTTACTGCCCGCCGAGCGTCTTCTTCAGCGAAGCGATGAGCTTGGCCGCGGCCTGGCCACCGGCCGGCAGACCACGCGGATCCACCGCGGCGACGAGGCTGCGGCCGCCGTCGAGATCGGTGATGCGCAGCAGGAACTTCTCGCCGCCGTAGTCCACGTCGAAGGCGCCCAGCAGCTGCGCGCGGTTGACGACGGTGAGGTCCGGCGTCGCCGCCAGCGCCTCGCCGACCTTCGCGAACGCCGAGGCGCGATCGCCGGCGATGGCGAAGCTGGACGCCTGCACCGCCGGCGAGTCGCCGCCACCCGGCAGCGAGGAACGGGTCACCGGCCCGGTCGGCTGCGAGGCGCGTTCGGCCTCGGCGGCATTGAACACCGGCGGGAATTCCAGCGGACGCTTGGTCTCGTCGGCGTTGTAGTAGTCGTGCTTGCGGAACCAGTGACAGCCCGAGGCGCCGAGCAGCGCGGCGGACATCGCGACGAGGGTCGCGACCCGCAGGGCGCGGGACGGGGCGAGGCGGAGATTCGGGCGGTTCGGGGACATGCGGACTCCTGGAGGAAAACGGTGCGGTCGCGGGCTCAGCCCGCGGCGGCGAAACGGGGGCCGGCGCCGGCGGCATCGCGTTCGAGCGCTTCGACCTGCGCGGCGACCGCGTCCGCGGCGGCAGCGTGCCCGGCCGACAGCACGGTCAGCGGCAGGCGCAGGCCATGGCCGATGCCCTGGCGGGCGAGGACCGCCTTGACCGGGATCGGGTTGGGCTCGACGCCCATGAAATCGAAGATCGGGGCCAGTGACGCGTCGAGCGCGGTCGCGGCGGCGCGATCGCCCGCACGGGCGAGGTCGCAGAGCCGGCGCATCGCGGCGGGAATGACGTTCGAGGCGACGGAGATCACCCCGTCCGCGCCGGCGAGCATCGCCCGGGCGGCGGTCGGATCGTCGCCGGAGAGCACGGCGAAGTGCGGCGAGGCCAGCGCCAGCAGCGCGTCCATCCGCTCGGCTTCGACCCGGGCCTCCTTGATGCCGACGATGCCCGGATGCGGCGCCAGTTCGGCCACCGTCGCCGGCAGCAGGTCGCAGCCGGTGCGGCCGGGGACGTTGTAAAGCACGACCGGCAGGCCACCCTGCTCCGCCACGGCGAGGAAGTGCGCGACCAGACCGGCCTGGGTCGGGCGCACGTACGGCGGCGTGACCACCAGCGCGGCGTCGGCGCCGCAATCGGCGGCACGACGGGTCAGGGCGATGGTCTTGGCCGTGTTGGGCAGGCCGGTGCCGGCAAGGACCGGGATCCGGCCCCCGACCACGGCCACGGCCCGGCGCAGCAGCGCGTCGTACTCGGCATCGTCGAGGGCATTGGCTTCGCCGGTCGACCCGGCCACCACCACGGCCTGCGTGCCGGCGGCGACCTGCGCCTCCAGCAGCCGGTCCCAGGCGTCGAAATCGAGGGCGCCGGACGCCGTGAACGGCGTGGCCAGCGCGGTGATGCTGCCGGAGAGGTGCACGCGGATGCCCTGGGAATGCCTGACGGAAAGGAAGAGGGAGCAGATGAGTAAGCGCGGGACCGGGCGCCGCACGCAGGCGACGACGGTGCGGCGATGTTACTTGGGAAGGTCTGAACAGGCCATCCCATGCAATGCGTCCCCGGCCCGTGGCGGACGGCGGCAAGGCGCCCCGGCACGAACGGCCGCCCGGGGCCTGCCGGGCATGCAGGGGCGTCGGGAATCAAGCACTTGGCACGCATCGACGGCCCGATCCGGCGAACTTTGCCTTGCGGCCCGAATCCATGGACCAGTATGCTGACGCGGTGTCCCCGGCGCTGCGCGCACGACGGACCTGCGCACCATCCTCTTCGCAACATTTCCCGCCGCGGACGCCACCTTGACCGAGTCTTCCACCGCTGCCCGGCCTGCGCCGAACGAGAACTACCTGCTGATCAACGCCTACACGACGCATCCGCAGTCGCCGCTGTTGTCGGTGACCCGGCGGATCTCGGACAGCGGCTGCAACCTCGTCGACGCCCGCCTGTCCACCGTCGGCCGCGACGTGTCCGTCACGGCGCTCGCGGTCGGCCCGTGGGACGCGATCGCCAAGCTCGAGGCCATGCTGACCCGGCTGGAGCGCGAGGAAGGTTTCAAGCTGATCTGGTACCGCACCGGCCCCAAGCCGCCGCAGTCCAACCTGCTGCCGTACGTGGTCGAAGTGGTGGCCGCGGACAAGCCCGGCATCCTCTACCAGCTGGCGGACTTCTTCGACCGCCAGGGCATCACCATCGAGAGCCTGCACTGCGCCCGCTACCGCGCGATGCAGACCGGCGCCGACATGTTCTCGGCGCAGGTCACCATCGGCGTGCCGGCGGACATGCACATCGCGGCGCTGCGCGACGATTTCCTCGAGTTCTGCGACCACCTGAACCTCGACGCCATCATGGACCCGATGAAGTTCTGACGATGACCGACGCGACCCTTCCCGTCCTCGGCAAAGCGCTTCCCAAATCCACCCTCGCCCTGCCGCTGGCGCTGTCCGACGGCACGACGACGACGCTCTCGGCCCGTGCCGACCGCTGGCTGGCGCTGTACTTCTACCCGAAGGATTCCACGCCCGGCTGCACCACCGAGGGTCTGGACTTCAACGCGCTGCTGCCGGAGTTCGCGAAACTCGGCTGCGACGTGCTGGGCGTGTCGCGCGATTCGATCAAGTCGCACCAGAACTTCTGCACGAAGCAGGGATTCAGGTTTCCGCTCGTCAGCGACGGCGACGAAGCGCTGTGCAACGCGTTCGGCGTGATCGGCGAGAAGAACATGTACGGCAAGAAGGTGCTCGGCGTGGTCCGCAGCACGTTCCTGATCGCCCCCAAGGGCAAGCTCGCCGCCGAATGGCGCGGCGTGAAGGTGCCGGGCCACGCCCGCGCCGTGCTCGACGCGCTCCAGGCCGCACAACCGCAGTGACCGACGCTCTTTTCAGGCTTCGCCGACGCCCCGCCCCGCGGGTCGCGGCGGCCTCGTCGCGCGCGCGTCATGCGGCCCTGCTTCCATTCCTGCTCCCGTTCCCGCCTTCCCCCACGTTCCCGCCCCCGGGCCGAGGCCCCGCATCCGCATGATGACCAAAGGCAAGCGTACCTACGTCCTCGACACCAACGTGCTGATGCACGATCCCACCGCGCTGTTCAAGTTCGAGGAGCACGACGTCTTCCTGCCGATGCAGGTCATCGAGGAACTGGACAACGCGAAGAAGGGCACGTCCGAAGCCAGCCGCAACGCGCGCCAGGTCAGCCGCTTCATCAACGAACTGATCGAAGCGCACGGCACCGACAAGCTCGTCACCGGCATCCCGCTGACCCGGCCGAAGGGCCTGCAGCTGCGCGCGGCCGAGAGCATCGGCAAGCTGCGCTTCCAGACCGGCAGTTTCGATTCGGCCAAGCGCTTCGGCGCGGTGATGCCGGACAACCAGATCCTCGGCGCGATCCTGGTGCTGCAGGAAACGTCGGCCGAAACGCCGGTGGTGTTCGTCTCCAAGGACATCAACCTGCGGATCAAGGCGTCGATCGCCGGCATCGCCTCGGAGGACTACGAGAACGACCGCGCGCTGGACGACTTCAGCCTGCTCTACACCGGCGTGTCGCCGCTGCCGGAGGATTTCTGGCAGCGCCACGGCGCGAATTTGCGCTCGTGGACCGAGAAGAGCCGCACCTTCTACGAATTCACCCGCGACGGCGACGAGGAGTGGTTCCCGAACCAGTTCCTCTATCTGCCCGGTGACGAGGAAGCCGAGATGCGCGTGGCGCGCGTCGACGGCGACCGCATCACGGTGCAGATCGTCGACGACTACCGCAGCCACCAACACGCGGTGTGGGGCATCGCCGCGCGCAACCGCGAGCAGAACTTCGCGCTCAACGCACTGATGGACCCGGACATCGACTTCGTGACGCTGCTCGGCACCGCCGGCACCGGCAAGACGCTGCTGGCGCTGGCCGCGGGCCTCGCACAGACGATGGACCAGCAGCGCTACCGCGAGATCATCATGACCCGCGCCACGGTGAGCGTGGGCGAGGACATCGGCTTCCTGCCCGGCACCGAGGAAGAGAAGATGACGCCGTGGATGGGCGCGCTGACCGACAACCTCGAAGTGCTGATGCCCAACAACGCCGAGGGCGGCAGCTGGGGCCGGGCGGCGACCAACGACCTGCTGGCCTCGCGCATCAAGATCCGTTCGCTGAACTTCATGCGCGGCCGCACCTTCCTCAGCCGCTGGCTGATCCTGGACGAAGCGCAGAACCTCACGCCCAAGCAGATGAAGACGCTGATCACGCGCGCCGGCCCGGGCACGAAGATCGTCTGCCTGGGCAACGTCGAGCAGATCGACACGCCCTACCTCACCGAGACCACCTCCGGCCTGACTTACGCCGTCGACCGCTTCAAGGGCTGGGCGCACAGCGCGCACATCACCCTGCGTCGCGGCGAGCGTTCGCGGCTGGCGGATTACGCGTCGGAAGTGCTCTGACGGCGTTCGCGTTGCCGACGAAAACGCCCGCCGATCGGCGGGCGTTTTCGTTGCGCGTCCCTGCGCGAAGGCGCTCCCCCGGAACGGACCCGCATGCCGCGCGGCGACTCAACGTCCCGCGGTGCGGCAGCAGGTCGCGCTGACCTGGTAGCTGAGCGCCGACAGCAGCGATCCGACCAGGTCGCAGCGCCAGCCGGTGGGCTGCCCGGACGTGATCACCGGCTGCGAGTTGCTGATGCCGATGCCCAGCGGTCCGCCGCAACCGCCGCTGGTGGCGGCATAGCCGACCGGGCAATTCACCGAACGCGTCTGCAGGCCGCCGAGCAGATCGAGGCTGCCGGTCTGCTGCGCCACCGTGCAGTCCAGCGCCGATGCCACCGGCTCCATGTAGTAGCCGACGACGTCGATCACCGCATCGCTCTGCGCGTAGGTGAACAGCGTGAACTGCGTGGCGCAGCCCGGACGGCACAGCGAGACGATCTCGCCGTTGGACGTGTCCTTGCCGGCGAGGTAGTTGAGCGAGGACACCAGCGGCCGTGCGACATCGGACGCATACGCCGTGAAGTAGCCGTCCAGGATGGGACGCGACGCGGTGAGCTTCACCTGCAGCGCGGAAGCGTTCTGCGGGATGCCGCAGTTGCCGGGATCGCCGCCCTGCGACGCGAAGCCCGACGCGCTGTACGCGATGAAGCTGCGTGCGCCACTGTTCCCGATCGGCCCGCCGGCGACGCGGGTGTCGACGATGCGGCACGGCGTCAGCGGCGTGTAGACCAGATCGGCACCGGCCGCGCCCAGCTTGGTCGGTGCACCGGCGCGCCTGGCGGTGGACGCGCCGAGCAGCGCGGCCTGCATGCCGTCGAGGGTCGGCTCGCCCGCGGCGCGTTCGAGGTTCGCCATGTCGACTTGGCGCAAGGTCGGCGCCATGCGCGCGGACCAGGTCTGGGGCGACACGCCATGCCGCGCGGCGGCGTCCGTGGACCACGTCTTCACGATGTCCGCGGCGAGTTCGCCACGCATCGCTTCCGGCGCGCGTCCGTCGCGGGTGATCGTCGACGACCACCACGAAACGCCGGCCACGGCGGCCGGCGCGATGCACGCGGCGGCGATGAGGATCGACTTCCTGAGGATCGAACGCATGTCAAACCCCTTGTCCTGAAGCGGGTACGGGCCCGCGCTCCGAATCTCGACGATCGCGATGCGGCCGACAATGTCCGAAGCGGCGCACATGGCGCGATATCGCGCAGGAAACGCGCAGGCCGGCGGATCGGGCGACGCGCGATCATCGATGCCATCGATGCGACCACGCCGGAGATGCGACCGTGCGCAAGATCGATGCGCGTGGCGCGGCGGCGCGATCGAATCGATCGATCGCGCGCGTCGTGCAGGCTGCATTCCGGTTGCGGAGGAAAGCGTTTTGATACAACTTCGGGAGGTGCAGGTCGCGTTGTCCCCGTCCATGGAGGGCCGCACGATGCCGATGTTGAACGAACGGATCCGCCGCGCACGCAGCCTCTGCGGCCTGAGCCAGAGCGGACTGGCCGCGCGCCTCGGCGTGCAGCGCGGCGCGGTGACGCGCTGGGAACATCCCGCGGGCAACGCGCCGAGCACGCGCCACCTCATCGCGATCGCGCGCTGCACCGGCACGCGGATGGAATGGCTGGCGCTGGGACACGGTTCGCCGCGAGCGGAGGATGCTGCGGCGTTCGCGCCCGACGACGAACCGTCCGCGTGCGCCGAGAGCGACCTCGAACTCGACTGCCTGCGCTGCCTGCGGCGCATGCCCAATCGCCAGCGCGAACAGGTCGTCGCGCTGATGCGCAGCATGGTGCGCTGACGCGCGGCCACGCGACCGGGGCGCTACCATCGTCGACATCGCCGTCCCCCGGAACCGCCATGACCGATGCCGCCTTCCGCCCCGTCATCCGCCCGTGGCGTCCCGACGATGCCGGCATGCTGCACGCGGCGGTGCGCGCGTCGCTGCCGTCGCTGTCGCCGTGGCTGCCGTGGGCGACGCCCGCCTACGACCTCGCCCAGGCCGAGGGCTGGATCGCGTTCTGCACGCGGATGCGCGAGGGCGATGCGGAGCACCACTTCGGCGTGTTCGACGCCGCCACCGGCGCCCTGCTCGGCAGCGTCGGGCTGAACCAGCGGATTCCCGCGCACCGCGGCGCGAACCTCGGCTACTGGGTCGTCGAGACCGTGCGCGGGCACGGCATCGCGGTGGAGGCGGCGCGGCAGGCCGTGCGCTTCGGCTTCGACACCCTCGGGCTGCGCCGGATCACGATCCAGGTGGTGCCCGAGAACCGCGCCAGCCTGCGCGTGGCGATGAAGCTCGGCGCGGTCTGCGAGGGCATCGCCCGCAACGGGCTGCTGGTGGGCGAGACCTCGGTGGAGAGCGTGGTCCACTCGCTGATCCCGGACGACATGGCGCTGTGGGAAGACCCACCAGTGCGCTCGGTCGAATGATGTTTCATACATCACTTCGACCATCTGATACTTGATCCAAGCGATCTGGGACATGGATACTGCGGGGCTCCGATGGAGTCCGCATGATCACCTCAGCCCAGATGCGCGCCGCCCGCGCCCTGCTCGGCATCGACCAGCGCCGGCTGGCCGAACTGTCGGGCGTGTCCCTGCCCACCATCCAGCGCATGGAGGCCAGCCAGGGCCACGTGCGCGGCATGGTCGCCACCCTCACCCGCATCGTCGACGCGCTGGACGCGGCCGGCGTCGAACTCATCGGCAACGGCCAGCCCAGCCAGGGCCAGGGCCGCGGCGTGCGCCTGAAGGAGACCGCCATATGAGCCCCGCGAACTGGCGCAGCGGCTTCACGCCCAAGGCGCTCACCGTGCTGCGCGGCGGCTACCGGCTGGCCGACCTGCGCGCCGACGCCATCGCCGGCCTGACCGTCGCCATCGTCGCGCTGCCGCTGGCGATGGCGCTGGCGATCGCCAGCGGCACCACGCCGGAGAAGGGCCTGCACACGGCGATCATCGCCGGCTTCCTGATCTCCTTCCTCGGCGGCTCGAAGGTGCAGATCGGCGGGCCGACCGCAGCCTTCATCCCGGTAGTGTTCGCGATCATCCAGAAGTTCGGCTACGGCGGACTGATCCTGTGCACGCTGATGGCCGGGCTGATGCTGATCGCCGCCGGCCTGCTGCGGCTGGGCACGCTGATGAAGTACATGCCGCAACCGGTGGTCACCGGCTTCACCGCCGGCATCGCGGTCAGCATCTTCTCCAGCCAGGTGAAGGACGCCCTGGGCCTGCGCATGGGCCAGGTGCCGGCCGAGTTCCTGCCGCGCTGGGAGGCCTACGCCGCGCACCTCGGCAGCGCGCAGCCGGCGACGATCGCGCTGACCGTGCTGGGACTGGTGGCGATCCTCGGGCTGCGGCGCTGGCGCCCCGCGTGGCCGGGCTTCCTGATCGCGCTGCTGCTGTGCACGCTGGCCGCGGCCGGCGCCGCGCTGCCGGTGGAAACCATCGGCAGCAAATTCGGCGGCCTGCCCTCGGCGCTGCCGACCTTCGACCTCCCCCGCATCCCGTTCGACCAGATGCGCGAGCTGCTGCCGAGCGCGTTCACCATCGCCTTCCTCGCCGGCGTGGAGTCGCTGCTGTCGGCGGTGGTCGCCGACGGCATGACCGGCGGTCGCCATCGCTCGAACATGGAACTGGTCGCGCAGGGCGTGGCCAACACCGCCTCGGCGCTGTTCGGCGGCCTGCCGGCCACCGGCGCGATCGCGCGCACCGCCACCAACATCCGCGCCGGCGGCCGCACCCCGTTCGCGGGCATGCTGCACGCGGCGTTCCTGCTGCTGTTCATGCTGCTGCTGGCACCGCTGATGCGCTACGTGCCGCTGGCCGGGCTGGCGGCGATCCTGCTGATCGTGGCCTGGAACATCAGCGAGGTGGAAGCCTTCCGCCACACGCTGTCGGCGCCCAAGGGCGATCGCGTGGTGCTGCTGGCGACGTTCCTGCTGACGGTGTTCTTCGACCTGACCGTGGCGATCGAGGTCGGTGTGGTGCTGGCGGCGTTCGTCTTCATGTTCCGCATGGCCGAGGCGGTGGAGATCCAGTCCGGCGCGGGCGGCGACGAGGACGACGGCGCCGATCCGACCCAGCGCGAGCGCCTGCCGGCGGGCGTGGAGGCGTTCCAGATCAGCGGGCCGCTGTTCTTCGGCGCCGCCAACCGTCTGGACGACCTGCTCGACCAGTTCCGGGTGCCGCCGAAGGTGTTCATCCTGCGCATGCGGCTGGTGCCGGTGATCGACGCCAGCGGCGTGCACGCGCTGGAGGCGCTGCTGGAGCGCTGCCAGCGGCGCGGCATCGTCCTGATCGTCTCCGGCCTGCAGGCGCAGCCCCGGCGGGTGCTCGCGCAGATGCACCTGCACCCGCGACACGGCATGCTGCACATCGTTCCCGGTTACGATGCGGCGCTGACCCTGGCGCAGGAACTGATCGCAGGCACCGCAATGGAGGATGACCCGTCGTGACCCGTCCCGTTTCCGCCCTCACCATCGCCGGCTCGGATTCCGGCGGCGGCGCCGGCATCCAGGCCGACCTCAAGACCTTCGCCGCCCACCGCATCCACGGGCTGAGCGCGATCGCCGCACTGACCGCGCAGCACACTCGCGGCGTGACGGCGGTGGAATCGCCGCCGCTGCCGTTCCTGCGCGCGCAGATCGCAGCCTGCTTCGACGATTTCGACATCGGCGCGGTGAAGACCGGCATGCTCGGCAACGCCGACACCGTGCAGGCGGTGGTCAAGGCCTTCGACCAGCACTGCCCGCAGTTCATCGTGGTCGACCCGGTGATGGTCGCGACCTCCGGCGCGCAGCTGCTGGCGAACAGCGCGATCGAGGTGGTGCGCAAGCGCCTGCTGCCGATGGCGACGGTGATCACCCCCAACCTGCACGAAGCCGAGCTGCTGCTGGGCCGGCCGATCCCCGACCTCGCCGCGATGCGCACCGCCTGCGACGACCTGCTCGACCTCGGCGCCGGCGCGGTGCTGCTCAAGGGCGGCCACCTGCAAGGCGGCGACACCGTGATCGACCTGTTCTCCGCGCGGCGTGACACCGGCGGGCGGATGCATCGCGAGATCGTCCACCCGCGGCTCGACGTGAACGCCCACGGCACCGGCTGCACGCTGGCGGCCGCGCTGGCCGCGCGGCTGGCGCTGGGCGCGTCGCTGGAAGACGCCTGTCGCGGCGCCTCGGATTACGTGCATCGCGCGCTGCTCGGCGGCATCCGCCCGGGCCGCGGCAACGTGCTGGTGCTGGACCACTTCGGCGCCGCCGAACCGGCGTGACCGCGTCACCGCGCGACGCGGAAGCGCCCGCGATCGACGACGGCCGGGACGACGACGGCCTGCCGGTCGTCGCTGCCGACGGCCATCGTTTCCGGCTTCTCGTCCGCCGGCCGGCGACGCCGGTCGCGGCGCTGCTGTGGCTGCCTGCGCTGGGCGTGGCCGCGAAACACTACCTGCCCTTCGCCGAAGCGCTGTCCGCGCGTGGCGTCGCGGTGTTCGTCCACGAATGGCGCGGCCACGGCAGCAGCGACGTCCGCGCCGGCCATGATCGCGACTGGGGCTACCGCACGCTGCTGGAAGACGACCTGCCGGGCGCGCTCGCGGCGATGCAGGCCGCGTGTCCGGACATCCCGCGGATCGTCGGCGGCCACAGCCTGGGCTCGCAGCTGGCGACGTGCCTGCTCGCACTGCGACCCGATGCCGCGCAGCGGCTGTGGCTGGTCGCCGGCGGCGCGCCGTACTGGCGCAGCTTCCCGGCGCCACGCGGCTGGCTGCTGCCGCTGGCCTACCGCTTCGCGCCTTGGCTGGCCGATCGCCGCGGCCATCTGCCGGGGCGGACGATCGGCTTCGGCGGACGCGAAGCACGCGGCGTGATCCGCGACTGGGCCCGCAGCGGACTCAGCGGCCGCTACGCCGGCGCCGGGATGACGACCGATCTTGAAGTCGCACTCGCCGGCGTGCAGGTCGACGTCGATGCGGTGCGGCTGGCCGACGACTGGCTGGTGCCAGCGGGCTCGCTGGACTGGCTGCTGGGCAAGCTGCGGCCGGCCGCGGTGCATCGCAGCGTGCTCGACGCCGCGCAGCTCGGCACGCGCGCCGACCACTTCGCCTGGATGCGCCAGCCCGAGGCCGTCGCGGACGCGCTCGTCCGCGGGCTTTAGGCCTCGTAGCCGTTCGGGTTCATCGACTGCCAGCGCCACGCGTCGCGGCACATCGCGTCGACGTCGAGCTCCGCACGCCAGCCCAGCAGGCGTTCGGCGAGTTGCGGGTCGGCGTAGACCTCGGCCACGTCGCCGACGCGGCGATCGACGATGTCGAAGGGAACCGGCCGACCGCTCGCGGCCTCGAACGCGCGCACCAGTTCCAGCACGCTGATCCCGCGGCCGACGCCGAGGTTGATCGCGGTGTGGCCATGCAGCGGATGGCCCGCGTGCGGCGCCGCACCGCCCTCGCCTGCCAGCGCTTCGATCGCGTGCACGTGCGCGCGGGCGAGATCGACCACGTGGATGTAGTCGCGCACGCCGGTGCCGTCGATCGTCGGCCAGTCGCCGCCGAAGACCTGCAGGCGCGGACGCAGGCCCACCGCGACCTGGCAGACGTAGGGCATCAGGTTGTTGGGGATGCCGTTCGGCGACTCGCCGATCAGGCCCGACGGATGCGCGCCCACCGGATTGAAGTAGCGCAGGCTGATCGCGCTCAGCTGCGGATCGGCGACGCAGGCGTCGGCGATGATCTCCTCCGCCATCAACTTGGTGCGGCCGTAGGGATTGGTCACCGACAGTCGCGCGGACTCATCCAACGGCAGCCTTTCCGGCTCGCCGTAGACCGTCGCCGACGAACTGAACACCAGCCGCGGCACGCCGTGCGCCTGCATCGCGCGCAGCAGCGAAATCGTGCCGCCGAGGTTGTTGTCGAAATATTCGAGCGGCTTCGCCACCGATTCGCCGACCGACTTGAGCGCGGCGAAGTGGATCACCGCATCGAAACGCCCGTTGGCGAACAGCCTGTCGAGCGCGTCGGCGTCGCGGACATCGACGCGATGCGCTTCGGGCGCGTGGCCGATCAGCCGGGCGAGGCGATCGAGCACCGCCGGTGCGCTGTTGACGTGGTTGTCGACGATCACTGCCTCGTGACCGCGCGCGGCCAGCGCGACGCAGGTGTGGCTGCCGATGTAACCGGCACCACCGCAGACCAGAACGCGCATGCAACCTCCGGATCGGATCGAAAGGACATCGAATGGACAGGGACGCGGGGCACCCACCGTCGTCGCACGCCACGTGACCGGAAAGTCGCGCTTTCCGCGTCAACAGTCGCCGAACCGAAGCCGCCGCGATGCGCACGGGCGGGCCGGCACGCCGGGCGCCATGCTGCGGGAAAGCCGGACACCCGGCAAGACCGCGACAAACGTCCGCCGCGCCGCGCACGGTAGAATCCCCACTGCCCAGACACGGAATCCACATCTCATGCAGGCCGCACTGCCCGATCGCAACGACATCCGCATCGCCGTCATCGGCCTCGGCTACGTGGGACTGCCGCTTGCGGCCTCCTTCGGCAGGCGCCATCCGGTGGTCGGTTTCGACATCGACGCGCAGCGCGTGGACGAACTGCGGCGCTTCCACGACCGCACGCTGGAAACCAGCGAGGACGAGCTGCGCGCCGCGTCGGAGCTGACCTTCAGCTGCGACGCGAAGGACCTCGAAGGCTGCAACGTCTTCATCGTCACCGTGCCCACGCCGATCGACGAATACAAGCGCCCCGACCTGCGCCCGCTGGAGTCCGCCAGCCGCACCGTCGGCCGCGCGATCCGCAAGGGCGGCATCGCGATCTACGAATCGACCGTGTATCCCGGCGCGACGGAAGAAGCCTGCGTGCCGATCGTCGAGCGCGAATCCGGCCTGAAATTCAACGTCGACTTCTACGCCGGCTACAGCCCCGAGCGCATCAACCCGGGCGACCACCAGCACCGGCTGGAAACCATCATGAAGGTCACCTCCGGCTCCACGCCCGAGGTCGCCGATTTCGTCGACGCGCTGTACGGCGGCATCATCACCGCCGGCACGCACAAGGCGAGCAGCATCCGCGTGGCGGAAGCGGCGAAGGTCATCGAGAACATCCAGCGCGACGTCAACATCGCGCTGATCAACGAACTGGCGCTGATCTTCCACCGCCTCGGCATCGACACGCATGAAGTGCTGGCCGCGTCGGGCACGAAGTGGAACTTCCTGCCGTTCAAGCCCGGTCTGGTCGGCGGCCACTGCATCGGCGTCGATCCCTACTACCTCACGCACAAGGCGCAGCAGATCGGCTACCACCCGGACGTGATTCTCGCCGGTCGCCGCATCAACGACGGCATGGGCCCGCACGTGGCGCAGTGCACGGTGAAGGAGATGACGAAACGCGGCCTGCCCACCGCCGGCGCGCGCATCCTCGTGCTGGGGCTGGCGTTCAAGGAAAACTGCCCGGATCTGCGCAACACCCGCGTGGTCGACATCCTCGCCGAACTCGACAGCTACCACGCGCAGGTCGACGTGCACGACCCGTGGGTCGACGCGCACCTCGCGCACGAGGAATACGGCCTCGCGATGACCGACGCGCCCGCCGAAGGCGCCTACGACGCGGTGATCCTGGCCGTCGCCCATCGCGAATTCGTCGCCCTCGGCGCCGAGGGCATCCGCCGCTTCGGCAAGCCCGGCGCCGTGCTGTTCGACGTCAAGGGCGTGCTGCCGCGGGATGCGGTGGATGGGCGACTGTAATCACGTGCCGCCCCGGTAGAGCGGCCTGACCAGCCATTCGGCTGTTGAACAACAGGCCGCGGCGATACGACCGATGCACAACATCGATCAAGCTGGGTCCCCGCTTGCGCGGGGATGACGATGTTTTGGGGATACGAGGCGCATCGTGCCGCCTGATCGTGCTTCGACCGAAGCACTCGATCAACCCGACCCACACCCCGTCATTCTCGCGAATGCGAGAACCCAACCGTCACCGCCGATCAGGCGTGGGTCCCCGCTTGCGCGGGGATGACGATGCTTTTTGACGATCGATCGTGAGATCCCGTCGCGTTCTCCCGACCGGCCGCAATCGCGCCTAGAATTGCGGCATTCGCCTCTCCCGGACGCCCCCCATGCGCATCCTCGTCACCGGCGCCGCCGGCTTCATCGGTTCCCGACTCACCGAGCGTCTGATCGCCCGCGGCGACGAGGTTCTCGGCTACGACAACCTCAACGATTACTACGACCCGACGCTCAAGGATGCACGCCTCGCCCGGCTCACGCCGCTGCCCGGCTTCTCGTTCGTGAAGGGCTCGCTGGAGGATCGCGAGACGCTGGAAGCCGCGTTCGACGCCTTCAAGCCGCAGCGCGTGGTCAACCTCGCCGCGCAGGCCGGCGTGCGCTACTCGCTGGAGAACCCGCGCGCCTACATCGACAGCAACATCGTCGGCTTCCTGCACATCCTCGAAGCCTGCCGCCATCGCGGCGTCGAGCATCTGGTCTACGCCTCGTCCAGTTCGGTCTACGGCGCCAACCGCAAGCTGCCGTTCGCGGTGGAGGACAGCGTCGACCATCCCGTCAGCCTGTACGCGGCCAGCAAGAAGTCGAACGAGCTGATGGCGCACACCTACAGCCACCTGTTCAACCTGCCGACGACCGGCCTGCGGTTCTTCACCGTCTATGGCCCGTGGGGCCGGCCGGACATGGCGCTGTTCCTGTTCACGAAAAAGATCCTCGCCGGCGAACCGATCGACGTCTTCAACCACGGCAGGCACACCCGCGACTTCACCTACATCGACGACATCGTCGAGGGCGTGATCCGCACGCTCGACCGCGTGCCCGGCCCCGATCCCGCGCATGACCCGCTCCACCCCACGCCCGCCACGTCTTCCGCGCCGTACCGCGTCTACAACATCGGCAACAACCATCCGGTGCAGCTGCTGCGCTACATCGAAGTGCTGGAAGAGTGCCTCGGCCGCAAGGCGACGATGAACCTGCTGCCGCTGCAGCCCGGCGACGTGCCCGACACCGCCGCCGACGTCTCCGCCCTTGCCCGCGACACCGGCTACCAGCCGACGACGCCGGTCGAGGTCGGCGTGAAGAATTTCGTGGAGTGGTATCGCGATTTTTACAAGGTTTGAAGCAGACTAATTCCTATCACACCGGAGGTGACATGCTTCCTCGTTATCAAATCTTTGTCAGCTCAACCTTCCGTGACTTAAGCGATGAACGCCAAGCTGTGCAAGAAGCAATCCTTGAACTCAATCACTTTCCAGCTGGAATGGAAACATTTCCAGCGGCTGACTCGACACCATGGGAACTGATCGAGTCTGTCATTGCAGATTCTGATTACTACATTCTTATCATCGGCGGGCGTTATGGTTCCGCCGGGCCTGAAGGAATCAGCTACACGGAGATGGAATACAATCTGGCCTTGAAGTTGCAAAAACCGATACTAGCTTTTCTTCATGCCGCTCCAGACATGATTCCTTCAGGCAAATCAGAACTCAACCCTGACGCCAGAAAAAAGCTCGATGAGTTCAGATCAAAAGTCTCATCTCGTCATTGTAAATTTTGGAAAAATAAGGATGAGCTGAAATCACAGGTTGTGATAGCCATCAACCATACAATAAGGACAAAACCCGCACCAGGCTGGATAAGAAATGCCGGCCCAAGCAAGCAGGATTTGCTACAGCAGCTAAATGACTTGCAATTGAAGTACGACACCCTTCAAACAGAAAACATAATTCTCCGGCGCAACGACGGCGAACCATATTCGCAGCCACCCATTGAAGCCATTGAAAAAGAATATAATTTCAAATTCAAAGGCGTCGGATACGACAAGACCTTTGAATACCCGATAAAACTCAAAGACATTTTCTTTGGAATTGCTAAAAATCTAATAATTCCTTGCAATGAAAGCAACATTGTTCGTCTTTTTAAAAATCTCGTCGAAGGTGCGATTTCTGGAACAGAAATTGCCAACGAAATACATACTCGCCAACAAAAATCTGCATGGACGTCTGGACTTGTCTCTATTGATGAAAATGAGCTTCAATCAGTTTTACTAATTTTCATGGCGGCAAACTTAATTGAACCCGAAGTACGGCAGCAAACCAGTGGAAGTGACGGAAAGATTTCATCCAGAGAAGTCAAGCACTGGAAATTGACGCCAGCGGGAAAATCACTTTTCCTCAAGACAGTTGTTCCGAGATAGCAACTCGATTGAAGCAACCGGGATTGGCCCCAAGCCGAATCAAAGGCACATGTGGTTTATTCCACTAGTTGCTGAATTACATCAAACGCCGCAATGCCGGCATGTACTTCTCCGACGAGCCGGTATTCACCGCCACCACGCGCTCGCCGCGCCTGAGCAGGCCGCGATCGAGCAGTTGCGGGATCGCGGCCAGGCAGGCCGCGCCTTCGAGCGAAATCCACCAGTGATTGACGCGCCAGACGCGCTGCAGTTCGGCTGCGGTTCCGCTGACCGCGATGGTGGCACAGCCCCTTGTCCGGTCGCCGAAAAGACACAGATCACGGGCATCATCAGTCACCCATGCCGGCCATCAGACCTTCGCGGATGAAATCCTTGTTACTCCCGGGCCTTTATCTGCTGCTGATCGTGGCAGGATGCGCGCATGCGCCACGCCCTCCCGAGTCACGCCCGATGACATCCTCGAAACCGCTGGTCATCGGCCACCGCGGTGCCAGCGCGCTGCGGCCGGAACATACGCTGGAGAGCTATCGCAAGGCGATCGAGGACGGCGCGGACATCGTCGAGCCGGACCTCGTCAGCACCCGCGACGGCGTGCTGGTGGCGCGGCACGAGAACGAGATCTCCGGCACCACCGACGTGGCCACGCATCCGGAATTCGGCGCGCGCAAGACGACGAAGACGATCGACGGCGAGCGCGTCACCGGCTGGTTCACCGAGGATTTCACGCTGGCCGAGCTGAAGACGCTGCGGGCACGCGAGCGCCTGCCCGAGCTGCGCGGCACCGCGCGCGACGGGCAATACGAGATTCCGACCTTCGACGAGATCGTGGACTTCGTCGCCACCGAGTCCGCACGTCGCGGCCGCGTCATCGGCCTGGCGCCGGAGATCAAGCATCCGACCCATTTCGCGCAGGTCGGCCTCGCGATGGAGGATCGCCTGCTCGACGCGCTGCAGGCGCATGCGTACACGCGCACCGCGCCGGTGATCATCCAGTCGTTCGAGACCGCGAACCTGCGCGCACTGCGCGCGAAGCTGCCGCGCGGCTCGAACGTGCGGCTGCTGCAGTTGTTCGGCAGCGCGCACGAGACGCCGTACGACACCGTCGCCGCGGGTCATCCGCGCCGCTACGGCGACCTCATGCGCGCCGACGGCCTGCGCGAGGTGGCGCAGTACGCCGACGCCATCGGCCCGGCGTACCGCGACCTCGATCCGCGTGACGGCCGCAGCCCGCTGGTCGACGCGGCCCACACCGCCGGCTTGCAGGTGATCGTCTACACCTTCCGGCCGGAGAACCACTTTCTCGGCAGCTTCGCCGGCGAAGGCGGCCCGGCCGCGCGCAGCGAGGCCGGTTCGGTGCGGCAGATCCGCGACGCGCTGGCGCTGGGCATCGACGCCTTCTTCACCGACGATCCGGCGCTGGGCCGGCGAGCGGTGGACGGCGACCGCTGACCCGCCAGACGGACGCGACGACATCGGCTGCAAACGACGCCAGCCGCGGCAGCCGGCCGCCAGCGTGTACAGTCACGGGCCTGCCCCCGTCCGTGAAGTCCGCATGTCCCCGCGCCAGTACGTCCTGACCTTTTCCTGCCCCGACAAGCCCGGCATCGTCAACGCCGTCTCGGGCCACCTGTTCGGGCATGGCGCCAACATCCTGGAATCGCAGCAGTACAGCGATCCCGACAGCGGCCGCTTCTTCATGCGCACGGTGTTCGCACTGGTCGAAACCGGCGCGTCGTTCGAGGCGCTGCGCGAGGCGTTCGCGGTGCCGGCCGGACGCTTCGGCATGCAGTGGACGATGCGCGACCGCGGCGAGCGCCGGCGCGTGCTGCTGATGGCCTCGAAGTTCGACCACTGCCTGGCCGACCTGCTCTATCGCTGGCGCAACGGCGAACTGCCGATGGACATCGTGGCGATCGTCTCCAACCATCCGCGCGAGACCTACCGCCACCTCGATTTCGAGGGCATTCCCTTCCACCACCTGCCGCTGCCGCCGGGCGGCAAGGCCGAGCAGGAAGCGCGGCTGTGGTCGCTGATCGAGGAGACGCGCGCCGAACTCGTGGTGCTGGCGCGCTACATGCAGGTGCTGTCGGACGAGCTGTCCGGAAAACTGGCCGGGCGCTGCATCAACATCCACCACTCGTTCCTGCCCAGCTTCAAGGGCGCGAAGCCGTACCACAGCGCGCATGCCCGCGGCGTGAAGCTGATCGGCGCGACCGCGCACTTCGTCACCGCGGACCTCGACGAGGGGCCGATCATCGAGCAGGACACGCAGCGCGTGAGCCACCACGACACGCCGGCCGACCTGATCCGCATCGGCCGCGACATCGAGCGCCGCGTGCTGGCGCAGGCGCTGCGCTGCTGGCTGGACGATCGCGTGCTGCTCAACGGGCAGCGGACTGTGGTGTTCTCGGTCTGAACGCCGACCCGAACCACGGCCGGCCGCGGTGCCGGCTCACTCGGCCAGTTGGTGGTCGTAGCTGATCACCCGCGCCAGCTTCCACTGGCCGTCGACCTGCTGCCAGACGTCGATGAACTTGCCCGCCTCGGTGAGGCGATCGGGCTGGCCGGGCTGGAGCGCGAAGAAGCGGTGTTCACCCATTTGCATGGCGCCGAAACCGTTGAGCATGTACACGCGCATGCTGCCTTCGACCAGTTCGCGACGCGCGCGGAAGTTCTCGCCGGTCTCCTGCGCCTTGCAGTTGTCGCGCATGCTCTGCATGAACGCGGCGCCGGAATCCGCGGTGCGCCCCCACTTGTCGTGGATGAACTCGAAATCGTCCGCGACCAGCGTCGCAAGCACGTCGAGCTTGCAGCCGAAGACCGCGTCGAACAGTTGGCGATCCTTCTCGGCGAGGATCGCCACGACCTCGGCCGACGGCGGCGCGGCGCCGGGCGTGAGGTGGATCTCCGCCTTCGGCGGCTCGGCGGCGCGGACGCCGGCGCATGCAAGGACGAGGAGCGAACCGAGGAACAGACGACGCATGGCGAACTCCCGCCGACAAGGTGCGGGCATCCTATCCGGACATTGACGCAACCGACAGTCCATGCCCGCCCACAGGCGCCGTGACGGTGCGACTGCCGAAGCCGGCGAGGATGGGCCGCGCCTTCGCGATCGCCGCCTGCACCTGAGGCAGCGACAGCGATGCCGTATGGCTGACCTCGGCATCCCAGACTTCGGTGACCCACAGCAGGTCGTCGTCCCCGGCATCGCGGGCGACGATGTAGCTCAGGCAGCCGGGCATGCCGGCGATGCCGTCGAGCAGGATCGCGATGAGGGCATCGCGCTGGCCGGGCGCGGCGCGCAGGCTTCCGATCAGACCGAACATGGGGCGTTCTCCTTCAAAAAGTGTGGCGCAGCCGGGCAGCACGGCCGCGATGGCCAGGGTGCCCGTGATGCCCAGAAACTGCCGTCGCCCGATCGTCATGCCGGCGGCAGCGATGGCGCGGTTTCGAACTTCGCCGTTGCGTCGAGCATGCGATCCCACGACGGAGCATGCGCGGTGAAGATATCCGCCTGCGGCCGGTACTGCGCGGGATCGTCCAGCGTGCCGGCGCGGATGCCGATCATGCTCGCCCGCAGCGTGGGCCGACCGAACAGCTGCGTCCCGCAGGTCGCGCAGAAACCGCGACGTATCGGCTGGCCGCTGCCGCCGACGCTCTCGTACCACGCTGGTTCGCCCACGATCTCCACCGCCTCGACGGAGAAGAACAGCGTCGGTGCATAGGCGCTGCCGGACACGCGACGGCAGTCGCGGCAATGGCAGTTGCCTTCGATCGCCGGCGTGCCGCCGGCGACGTAACGGACAGCGCCGCAGAGGCAACCGCCGGCATAGCGGGAAGACGTTTCGTCGGGCATGGCGCGAGGCTCCGTGTCGGTGTGTGCGAGGCGGGCGCCCATTTTCCGCGGGGCCACTGACAGGATTTGTCAGCAGGCGTCCGCCGCTGGCCACGAAAAAGCCGGGAAACACCCTCCCTGGGGTTTCCCGGCGCACGATGCCGCCGGCGAGCAACATCGCAATGCGACACGGGTTTGGGGCCCCGTGCCGCCGGCACATCGTCCATGACGCGCCGGATCAGGTGGTCGGCACACTCGTCGCTCGCTGCCGAGCGGGAATGTGCTTCAGGGGCGGGCCGTCCACTGACGAGGTTTCCGGGCCCGCCCCCTCCGCATCCTTCAATCTTCCTTGTCGTCGTCCTCGCCCTCGTTGCGCGGGGCGTCGGCGGCGACGAACTTCGAGCGCAGTTCGGCTTCCAGCCTCGCCGCGACCGCAGGGTTCTCCTTGAGGTACTGGCGGGCGTTTTCCTTGCCCTGGCCGATACGCTCGCCGCCGTAGCCGTACCAGGCGCCGGACTTGTCGACCAGCTTGGCGTCGACGCCCATGTCGATGAGCTCGCCCTCGCGGCTGATGCCTTCGCCATAGAGGATTTCGGTGACGACCTGCTTGAACGGCGGAGCGAGCTTGTTCTTGACGACCTTGATCTTGGTCTGGTTGCCGATGATCTCGTCGCCCTTCTTGATGCTGCCGATGCGGCGGATGTCGAGGCGCACCGAAGCGTAGAACTTCAGCGCGTTGCCGCCGGTGGTGGTTTCCGGGCTCTGGCCGGGCATCATCACGCCGATCTTCATGCGCAACTGGTTGATGAAGATCACCAGGCAGTTGCTGCGCTTGATGTTGCCGGTGAGCTTGCGCAGCGCCTGGCTCATCAGGCGGGCCTGCAGGCCGGGGAGCTGGTCGCCCATCTCGCCTTCGATTTCGGCCTTCGGCGTGAGCGCGGCGACCGAGTCGATCACCACCACGTCGACGGCGTTGGAACGCACGAGCATGTCGGCGATCTCCAGCGCCTGTTCGCCGGTGTCGGGCTGCGACAGCAGCAGGTCGTCGACGTTGACGCCGAGCTTCTGCGCGTAGGTCGGGTCGAGCGCGTGCTCGGCGTCGATGAAGGCGGCGGTGCCGCCGGCCTTCTGGCATTCGGCGATCGCCTGCAGGGTGAGCGTGGTCTTGCCGGAGGATTCCGGCCCGTAGATCTCGACGACGCGCCCCTTGGGCAGGCCGCCGATGCCGAGCGCGATGTCCAGCATCAGGGAGCCGGTGCCGATGGCCTCGACCACCTCGACCGGGCGGTCGCCCAGACGCATGACCGAACCCTTGCCGAACTGCTTGTCGATCTGGCTCAGGGCGGCGGACAGCGCGCGCTTCTTGTTCTCGTCCATCGTGGAATCCTCGTCAGTGGATGTTGTGTGAAAGGGTGTGGAACCGGAGTGGCGTCAGGTTAGGGAGCATCCGTCGCAAAACCTGCGACGCCCGGAAAAGGTAGGAAAACGAGGGTGCGGACGGGATCGGGAATGGCCGGGGCGCGGGGTCGGGAAAGTCCGCATCGCGCTCAGCGGTTCGGGCGCACCAGGCCGCAGTACAGGCCTTCGATCGCGAAATCCTGGTCCGGCAGCACCTCGATCGGCCGGTAGTCCGGGTTGCGCGGCAGCAGGCGGATGCGGTCCTTGCCCTTCTTCAGCAGCTTCACGGTGATCTCGTCGTCGATGCGGGCCACCACGATCTGACCGTCGCGCGCCTCGCGGGTGCGGTACACGCCGATCAGGTCGCCGTCGAAGATGCCTTCGTCGACCATCGAGTCGCCCTGCACTTTCAACAGGTAGTTCGGCGCAGGCGAGAACAGCGCGCGGTCGAGCAGGACGTAGTCGTCGGAGCGCAGGTCGGCGCCGATCGGCAGGCCGGCGGCGACGCGGCCCAGCACCGGCAGGCGCAGCGCATGGTCGGGCAGCGCGGGTTCGGGCGGCTGGTCGAGCGCCTCGTTGGCCGGCTCGTGGACCAGACGGATGCCGCGCGCCTGCCCCGGCACCCGGCGGATCACGCCGGCCTGCTCAAGCGCTTCGAGGTGGTACTGCGCCGCGCGCACGCCCTTGAAGCCCATGGCGTGGGCGATCTCGGTCTGCGAGGGCGGCACCCCGTCGGCGGCGATGCGCTCGGCGATCAGGGCGAGGATGGCGTGCTGGGTATCGGTCAGGTCCATGGTTAGTAGTATTACTACTAACAACCCGGCCCGTCAATGCGCTGGAGCGTTCGCCCCAACCGCCGGCGCGAGAAAGGCCGTCCGGTACAGCAGCCGCGCCAACACGAATTGCAGCCACAGACCCGACGGCATGAGCAGGAGCAGCGCGGGGGTCTCGAACCCGCGCAGGCTGTTCAGGACGTCGACCCATGCCGCGAGCCACGTTGTCGCTCCTGCCCCGCCTTCCTGCCGCCATGCCTCGAAGCTCGGCAGGATGTAGGCATCGAACACGCCGATGGACAGCAGGGGCGCCGCGATGACCAGCACCCAGGCGATGACCAGCGCGTCCAGCCCCACATGCGCACGCACCGTCGACCAGCGGAACAGCCGCCGCAGGGCGTCACGAAGCCCGGCCCCGCTGCGCCGGGAAAACAGGAACGCGAAGACGAACAGATCGCAAAGCAGTTCGATCACGTAACCGATGATGTCGATCGCACCCGCCGGTATCCAGTCCGCCGCGGGGATCACGAAGAACATGGGCGCTTCCGCCTGCGCCATCACGGCGGGGACGAGGACCCAGCCGACGACCGCCACCACCAGCGCAAGCAGGCCCGGCCAGAAGGGCCGCCACCAGCGTTCCAGCCGGTCGCGCGCCAGCGTGTCCGGATTGAACAAGAGGAAAAACGCCAGGATGAGGATCACCACGGGGGCGGTCAGCGCGATGGGGAGCCACCATGCCACGAAGAAGCGGCCCGCATCGGGGAATGCAGGCAACGACAGCGCCAGCGATTCCGCAGAGAATCCGGCGAGCAACAGGCCGGTGACCACCATCGCCGCGAACAGCAGCGTCGCGTTGAAACTCCGCGACGAGAACGTCCAGCGCATCGCCTGCATGGCCTGCGCCTGCGGATCCAGCCAACGGCGCACGCGCAGCAACAACCCCATTCCGACGAACGCGACACCGGCCAGCGCGCACAGCATCAGCGGGTACGACAGCGGCGAGAAGAATTCGATCATCCTGCGCGGCGGAAGCTCGCCCATCGATGCCACGAACGCCGGTGCCGAGTCGACGAGCAGTACCAGACCGGCCGGCCACGCAACGCACCACAAGGCGAAGATCGACGCGAACAGCGCATCGCGCACCGCCGGACGCCTCGGCAGGAAGCCCGCCATCGATCAGGACGCGCCCAGCAGCTCGTCCAACCCCTCCAGCGCCGCCGCCACCGTCTGCCGGCGCACGGCCTCGCGGTCGCCTTCGAAGTGGAAGACCTTGGCGCGGGCGTAGCCGCCGCGGCGCTTCCAGCCGATCCACACCGTGCCGACGGGCTTGTCGGGCGAGCCGCCACCAGGGCCGGCGATGCCGGTGACCGCGACCGCCACGCCCGCGCCGGAATGCACCAGCGCGCCGGAGACCATCTCGATGACCGTTTCGCGGCTGACCGCGCCCTGCTGCTCCAGTGTCTCGGGGCGCACGCCGAGCATCGCCTGCTTGGCTTCGTAGCTGTAGGCGACCATGCCGCAGTCGAACCAGTCGGACGAGCCGGCGATGTCGGTGACGGTCTTGGCGATCCAGCCGCCGGTGCAGCTCTCGGCGGTGACGAGGCTGAGCCGGGCGGCGCGGAAACGCAGGCCGAGCGCTTCGGCGCGGACGCTCAGTTCGGAGTCGGTGGGCAGGGGCATGCGGGGTCCGGCACCCGGCGGAGACCCGGGCGTGACCGGCATCATAGCGGCCGGCGACGGCCCGGGGGCACGTCGATCGCGGCGCCCCGGAACGCCGACGGCCCGCACAGGGCGGGCCGTCGGGCGCGTCGTCAGACTCGGGCGCGATGCCGCGGGCGTCAGTACTTCACGCGGAAGGTTACGCCGTAGGTGCGCGGAGTGCCGAGGAAGCCGTTCCACGACCCGGTCTGCAGCGGCGTGTCGATGATGACCTGGTAGTAGTCGACGTCGGTGACGTTCTGCGACCACAGCTCGACGCTCCAGCGGTCGTTCGCCGAGCCCAGCGTGAAGCGGGCGTTGGCGAGCGTGTAGGCGTCCTGCATCTTCTGCGGATCGAGGTCGGAACCGGTGTTGTACTTCGACATGTACTTGGCACCGACGTGCGCACCGGCCTTGAGCCCGCCGATGCGCCAGTCGTAGCCGACCGACGCCGTGGCCGACCATTCCGGCGCGAAGCTCGGGCGGCTGCCGGGCAGTAGCACCAGGTCGGTGTCGGGCAGCGGATCGTTGCCGTAACGGGTGTCGGCGTAGGTCAGGCCACCCTGCACCATCCAGCCGCCGGTCTTCCACAGCAATTCCGCGTCGACGCCCTGCGAGGTCACCTTCGGGATCGAGCGCACCACGAAACTGGTGCCGAGGAAGCTGTTGAGCTGGAAGTCCGAGTACGTCTGGTGGAACAGCGTGGCGTTGAGCAGCAGGTTGCCGCCCAGCCACGTGGTCTTCGTGCCCAGCTCGTAGCTGTCGACGAATTCACCCGGGAACGAGGTGTCGTCCACCGGGACGATGCCCGAGGTGCCGCTGGACAGACCGGTGTTGGACTGCACGCGATCGAGGTTGAAACCGCCGGCCTTGTAGCCGCGCGCGGCGGAGAAATAGGCCATCGCGTGTTCGTTGAAGCGGTAGGCGGCCTTGAACGTGCCGGACCATTCGCGCTCGCGGCGGCTCTGGTCGGTGGCGCGGCCGTCGTGGCGCACGTTGGTCCACGGCAGACAGGCGAAGCCGACCACCGACGGCGCCGCGGCGGACGCCTGCGAGACGGTCAGGCCGCGCGCGACCAGCGCCGCGACCACCTGCGCCGGGTTCGCCAGCATCGCGCCGCAGCCGAGGCCGCCGTTCGGGTTGCTGTAGCGCGAGGACAGGTCCTTGTTCTCGACGGTGTAGCGCAGGCCGAGGGTGAGGTCGAGCGCGTCGGTGGCGTGCCAGGTGTTGTTGGTGAACAACCCCATGCTCTTCGAATCCTGCACGTAGCGATCGGACGCGGCGTGGCCGGCGAACACCGTGCCGAACGGACGCCCCGAGGCCTGCGACAGGAAGAGTGCCGCGGTCGGGCTGGTACCGAGCAAGGGGTTGATGCGCGAGAGCAGCGCGATCGAGAGGTAAGGTTCGTAGGCCGAACCGATGCGGTAGGCCTCGTTGCGCTTGAGGTTCTCGTCGGCGTAGAACGCGCCGACCAGCCAGTCGACCTTGTCGGTGCTGCCGGTCAGGCGGAACTCCTGGCTGAAGGTGTCGAACGCGGTGTAGTTGTCGCCCTTCTGCGCGTTGCGGTACAGCAGGTCGGCCGAACTGAAATCGAAATCGATGCCGTTGGTCGATTCCCAGTTGCGCTGCGCGGTGATCGAGGTGAGCTTCGCGCCGCCGAACCACGGGGTCTGCCAGTCGACTTCGGCGCTGATGCCCTTGTCCTTGATGTACTGCTGGGTGCCGCGGTTGGCCCAGGTCTGGCGCGAGAACGGGTCGGCCACGGGGATGACGCCCGAGTCCGTCGCCAGCGCGTCGATGATCGCCGCGGTCGGACCGCGGATCGTGGTCACGCTGGTGCAGCAGTTCTCGTCGCGGTTGGTGAAATCGCCGGTCAGCAGGATGTCCAGCGTGTCGCTGGGCTGCAGCAGCAACTGGCCGCGGAAGGCGTGGAAATTCTGGTCCTGGTCTTCCTTGTCGGTGCGCGGGCCGGCGCCGGTGTGCACGTCCATGTAGCCGTCGCGCGAACGCAGGGCGCCGTACAGCCGGAACGCCGCCACGTCGTTGATGCCGTCGCTGTACGAGCCGGCGACGCCCAGCGCGCCGTAGTTGCCGGCGGTGACCTCGGCCTCGACGTGCTGCTGGAAGGTCGGGCGGCGGGTGACGACGTTGATCACGCCGGCGGAGGTGTTCTTGCCGAAGAGCGTGCCCTGCGGGCCCTTCAGCACTTCGATGCGTTCGAGTTCGCCCAGGTCGGTGAAACCGACGCCGCTGCGCGGGCGGTACACGCCGTCGATGACCACACCGACCGAGGATTCGAGGCCGGCGTTGTCGCCCACCGTGCCGATGCCGCGGATGCGGGCCACGGTCTGCGATTCGCTCTGGGTGCTGGTGACGGTCAGGCCGGGCACCACCGTCTGCAGTTCGCGGATGTCGTGGACGCCGTTCTGTTCGAGCGTGCGCCGGGACAGCGCGGTGACCATCACCGGCACGTCCTGCAGCGCTTCTTCGCGCTTCTGCGCGGTGACCGTGATCTTGTCGAGCGTGGCCGCCTGGTCGTCGTCGGCGGCGGGTTCGTCCGCCAGCGCCAGCGGCGCCTGCATCAGGCCGATCATGGCGATCAGCAGTGCATGACTGAGCCGCGTGCGTTGCGGTGCATGGCGAGTCATCATCGTTCCCCTCGTCGCGATTCGTGGATCGTGTCGTGTCTTGTCGTTGTCGTGGCGGTGCCCGCGCGTCGATGGGGACGGATGCCGTCCCGGAGGAGCCGTGGGGGAAACGGCGGCGGGGCGACCCTCGACGAACTGTGACACAGCGCCGCGACGGTAACACAGGCCGCCGTCGGACGTGAGTGGGGGACGGCACGGGGAAGAGGCCGCCCCCGGACGCGCTCAGCCCTCGCCTCGCCCGCCCCCTGCGAAGCGCGCGAACCCGTCGACGAACTGCCGCAGCTGGGCCAGCGTGGCCGCGTCCGCCAGTTCGCCGTCCGCGTCCATCAGCGTGTGCGCCTTCGACACCATCAGCCGGCCCTCGGCCCAGAACCGGGTCTTCAGCGTGCGCAGCACC
The DNA here is from genome assembly GCF_056313665.1 of Lysobacter sp. DMC104. Lineage (NCBI taxonomy): Bacteria > Pseudomonadati > Pseudomonadota > Gammaproteobacteria > Lysobacterales > Lysobacteraceae > Lysobacter > Lysobacter sp. DMC104. Next base: position 187,693 of record NZ_JBQUZW010000001.1, read on the forward strand.
GGCAGCCAGTGGGCCTGCGACAGGATCGTGCCGAAGCCGCCGGGCGAGGCCCCGATCAGCGCGACCGGCCGACCGGCGAAGACCGCATCGCCGGTGCGCGACAGCCAGTCCACGCCGTTCTTGAACACGCCGGGGATGCCGTTGTTGTACTCGGGCGTGACCAGCAGCAGGCCGTCGCTGGCGAGGATCTTCGCGCGCAGGGCCTGCACGGCCTCGGGGATGCCCGAGGCGGTTTCGAGGTCGCCGTCGTACAGCGGGATGCCGTGCAGCGTGGCGACCTCGACCTCGACGCCATCGGGGGCCTGGCGCTGCGCTGCTCGCGCCAGGGCGGTGTTGAACGAACCGGCGCGCAGGCTGCCGGAGAGTGCGAGGAGGCGGGTCATGGCGGAGCTCCTGGTCGAAAGAAGGACGGGGACGGACGCGGCGGCAAGGATCAGCCCATGCGCCCGAACTTGCCGGCGTTGAAATCGCGGATGGCCTCGGCGATCTCGGTCTGGGTGTTCATCACGAACGGGCCGTAGCCGACCACCGGCTCGTCGATCGGCGCACCGGCCAGCAGCAGCACCTTGGCGTCGGTGTTCGCCTCGATGACGACACCCTCGCCTCCGGTCGACAGCGTGACCATCTGCGCCTGCCGCAGCACCGCCTCACCGTTGACCTGGACGGTGCCGTCCAGCACCACCAGCAGCGTGGTCCAGCCCTCGGGCTGCGGCAACCGCGCGGTCGCGCCGGCGACCAGCCGCAGGTCCCAGACGTTCATCGGGGTGAAGGTGCGGGCCGGGCCCCGGGCGCCGTCGAAGTCGCCGGTGATGATCCGCACGCGGCCGGCGCCGTCGGGCAGCGGCACGTCCGGGATCGCCGTGCCCAGCACCGCCTGGTAGCCCGGCGCGGCCATCTTGTCCTTGGCCGGCAGGTTCACCCATAGCTGGACCATCTCGAACGGCCCGCCGCTGCGGCTGTAGGCCTCGGAGTGGAATTCCTCGTGGAGGATGCCGCTGCCGGCGGTCATCCACTGCACGTCGCCGGGGCCGATCACCCCGCCCTGCCCGGTCGAATCGCGATGCTCGACCTCGCCGGCGTAAACGATCGTGACCGTCTCGAAGCCGCGGTGCGGGTGCTGGCCGACGCCGCGACGGCCGCCGGGGTTGGGCGAGAACGTCGTGGGCGCGGCGTAGTCGAGCATCAGGAACGGGCTGCGCTGGGCCACGCCCGGGCCGCTGTAACCGAACATGCCGTGGACCGGGAAGCCGTCGCCCACCCAATGCCGGCCGGGGGCATGGCCGATCCCGAGGATCTTCTTGTCGCGGACGAGGGTGGTGGTGCTCATGGGTCGCTCCGGTGTCGGGGAGGCGGAAGTGCCTCCTAGGCGCTCATCGTCTTTTTCGAACGATGCAGGCGGTAGCCGCCGATTCGTGGAATGATCGTCCCATCGGATGAACGATGGCGATCGAAGCCCGCATGCAGGACCTCAACGACCTCTTCTACTTCGTGCAGGTGGTGGACCACGGCGGCTTCGCGCCGGCCGGGCGGGCGCTGGGCATGCCCAAGTCCAAGCTGAGCAGGCGGATCGCACTGCTGGAGGAGCGCCTCGGCGTGCGCCTGATCCAGCGCTCGACCCGCAAGTTCGTGGTCACCGATCTCGGCCGCACCTACTACGGCCACGCCCGCGCCGCGCTGGTCGAGGCCGCCGCCGCCGAGGAAGCGATCCAGCGCACCCGGGCCGAGCCGCGCGGGATCGTGCGCATGAGTTGCCCCACCACCCTGCTCGACATCCGGGTCGGGCCGATGCTGGCGGAGTTCCTGCGCCAGCATCCGCAGGTCGAGCTGCATCTGGACGCCACCAACCGCCGGGTCGACGTGCTCGGCGAAGGGCTGGACCTCGCGCTGCGGGTCCGCCCGCCGCCGCTGGCCGATTCCGACCTCGCCATGCGCACGCTCGCGACCCGCAAGCAATGCCTGGTCGCCAGCCCGGCGCTGATGGCGCGGCTGGGCCGCCCCGATGCCCCGGCCGCGCTGATGGGCTGGCCCAGCATGGATCTCGGCCTGCCGCAGAACCAGCACGTCTGGGACCTGCACGGCCCCGACAGCGCCCACGTCGCGATCCACCACCAGCCGCGGTTCGTCACCCGCGGCATGCTCGCCCTGCGCGACGCCGCGGTGGCCGGCGTGGGCGTGGTGCAGTTGCCGATGATGGTGACCCGCGAACTGGTCGCCGAAGGCCGTCTGGTGCACGTGCTGGACGGCTGGGCGCCGCGCGAGGAGATCGTGCACGCGGTGTTCCCCTCGCGCCGCGGCCAGCTGCCGTCGGTGCGGGCGCTGATCGACTTCCTCGCCGAACGCTTCGCGCAGATGCAGGACGAGTAAGGTCGTTCGACGGCGTGGCGCCGCCGAACGCGCCGGCGCGTGGCCGCCGCCCCGCCGGATTCCCTATCATGGGCGGCTCCGCGGGCACGCCGGGGATGCCCCGGTCCACGGCGCGTCCCGCCACCGCCGCGGACGCCTCCCCCGCCGCCGCGATCGCCCGATGAAGCCCCAGCCCCCGCAGGAACACACGCCCCTGATGAAGCAGTTCTTCGCCGCCAAGGCGGAGCATCCGGACGTGCTGCTGTTCTTCCGGATGGGCGACTTCTACGAACTGTTCTACGACGACGCGCGCAAGGCCGCGCGGCTGCTCGACATCACCCTGACCCAGCGCGGCGCCTCCGCCGGCCAGCCGATCCCGATGGCCGGCGTGCCGGTGCACGCGTACGAGGGCTACCTCGCGCGGCTGGTCGCGCTGGGCGAATCGGTGGCGATCTGCGAGCAGATCGGCGATCCGGCGCTGGCGAAAGGCCTGGTCGAACGCAAGGTCGTGCGCATCGTCACGCCGGGCACCGTCACCGACGAAGCCCTGCTGCAGGATCGTCGCGACACGCTGCTGATGGCGGTGGCGCGGGGCAAGAGCGGCTACGGGTTGGCCTGGGCCGACCTCGCCGGCGGCCGCTTCCTGGTCAACGAGATCGCCAACGACGACCAGCTCGACGCCGAACTCGCGCGGCTCGATCCCGCCGAACTGCTGGTGCCCGACGAGGACGGCTGGCCGGCAGCGATCGTCGACCGCGGCGGCCTGCGCCGTCGCGCGCCGTGGCTGTTCGATCCCGACAGCGGCCGCCGCCAGCTGCTGCGCTTCTTCGCGCCGGCCTCCGGTTCGGGGCAGGCGCTGCACGATCTCTCCGGCTTCGGCATCGAGGACAAGCCGCTCGCCATCGCCGCCGCCGGCGCGCTGCTGGGCTACGTCGAGGAGACGCAGAAACAGCGGCTGCCGCACCTCACCTCGATCCGGGTCGAGACCAGCGACGGCGCGATCGCGATGAACGCCGCGACCCGCCGCCACCTCGAACTCGACACCCGCGTCGACGGCGACACGCGGCACACACTGCTGGGCGTGCTCGACACCACGATCACGCCGATGGGCGGCCGCCTGCTGCGCCGCTGGCTGCATCGCCCGCTGCGCGACCGCCGCATCGTCGGCGAGCGCCACGACGCGGTCGAGCGGCTGATCGACTCGCGCGCCGACACCGACGTGCGCGAAGCCTTCCGCGGCCTCGGCGACGTCGAGCGCATCCTCTCGCGCGTGGCCCTGCGCAGCGCGCGCCCGCGCGATCTGTCGACCCTCCGCGACGCGCTGTCGCTGCTGCCACAGGTGCGCAGGGCGCTGGACGGCCTCGATTCGCCGCGCCTGCTCGCGCTGGTCGCCGAGCTGGGCGAACACGACGCACAGGCCGTGTGGCTGCAGCGCGCGATCGTGCCGCAACCGCCGCTGCTCGCGCGCGACGGCGGCGTGATCGCGGAAGGTTTCGACGCCGAACTCGACGAACTGCGCCAGCTCAGCACGCATGCCGACCAGTTCCTGATCGACCTCGAAGCCCGCGAGCGCGAAAGCAGCGGCATCCCGACGTTGAAGGTCGGCTACAACCGCGTCCACGGCTACTACATCGAGATCAGCAAGGGCCAGGCCGACAAGGCGCCGGTGCACTACACCCGACGGCAGACGCTGACCGGCGCCGAGCGCTACATCACCGAGGAACTCAAGGCGTTCGAGGACAAGGTGCTGTCGGCGCGCGAGCGCTCGCTGTCGCGCGAAAAGGTGCTGTACGAACAACTCATCGACGAACTGAACCTGCACCTCGAACCGCTGAAGCGCTGCGCCGTGGCGCTGAGCGAACTCGACGTGCTGGTCTGCTTCGCCGACCGTGCGCGCGAACTCGACTGGTCGCGGCCGCGGCTGGTCGAGGACACGGTGCTGCGCATCGAACGCGGCCGCCATCCCGTCGTCGAAGCGGTGCGCGACGATCCGTTCGAGCCCAACGACCTCGACCTGCACGCCGACCGCCGCATGCTGGTGATCACCGGTCCGAATATGGGCGGCAAATCGACGTACATGCGCCAGAACGCGCTGATCGTGCTGCTCGCGCACATCGGCAGTTTCGTGCCGGCGACGAACGCGACGCTGGGGCCGATCGACCGCATCCTCACCCGCATCGGCGCCGGCGACGACCTCGCCCGCGGGCAGTCGACCTTCATGGTCGAGATGAGCGAAACCAGCTACATCCTCCACCATGCCACGCCGCAGTCACTGGTGCTGATGGACGAAATCGGCCGCGGCACGTCGACCTATGACGGCCTCGCGCTCGCCGAGGCCTGCGCGAAGCACCTCGCGCACGCGAACCGCTGCTGGACGCTGTTCGCGACCCACTACTTCGAGCTGACCGCGCTGGCCGAAGCCGGCAGCGGCATCGCCAACGTGCACCTCGACGCCGTCGAACACCATGACAAGCACGGCGGCGACACGCTTGTCTTCATGCACGCGGTGAAGGACGGCCCCGCCGACCGCAGCTTCGGCCTGCAGGTGGCCGCGCTCGCCGGCCTGCCGAAGGCGGTGGTGCGCGAGGCCCGCGGCCGCCTGGCCGAACTCGAACAGCGCCGCGACACGCCTGCGCCGGTGCTCACGCCGCAGGCGCTGGACACGCCGCAACAGTTCGGCCTGTTCACCCCGTCGTCGGCCGCGCTGGATGCGCTCGCCGCGATCGATCCCGACGAACTCACGCCGAAGCAGGCGCTGGAAGCGCTGTACCGGCTGAAGGCGCTGGAATAGCGCTTATGCGCGCGCCACGGAGGACATCGCCATGACGCAGGGACTGTGGTCGCTCGGCCGCTGGCGCGGCGTTCCGGTGCTGCTGCACTGGTCGGTGTGGCTGGGACTGGCGTGGTTCGGCTACCGCTACCAGCGCGTGCTGCCGGCCGCGCTCACCTTCCTCGGCTTCCTCGGCCTGCTCGCGATCCACGAGCTCGGCCACGCCATCGCCGCGCAGTCGCGACGGGTGCGCGTGTACGAGATCCGCCTCTACCTGCTGCACGGGCTGTGCAGTCACGCGGTGCCCGCGCGCGAACGCGACGACGTCTTCATCGCCTGGGGCGGCGTGCTGGCGCAGGCAGCGGTGCTGCTGGTGACGCTACCATTGTCGGCCGCGATCGGCACGCTGTCGCCGATGCTCTCGATCCAGCTCGCACCGCTGTTCCGGGTGCTGATCTGGACGAACCTGTGGATCATCGCCTTCAACCTGCTGCCGATCGCGCCGCTGGACGGCCATCGCGCCTGGCGCGTGCTGCGCCCACTGCGAAGCGCGCTCGCGGCCCGCTGGCGCGGCACCGTGGACGGCACGGCGCGCTGGTTCCGGATCGCACGGCGTCGCCGCGCGATGAAGCGCGACGCGGAGAACAAGGTCGTCGACCTGATGGAACGCATCAAGAAGAAGCGGTAGCCCGGCGCAGCGGCCGCGACGGCCTGCGCCTACACTGTGCGCCGCTGCGTCCGACACGGAGTCCGCCACGTGACCCTCGCCCTCTTCATCGCCGGCCTGCTGTTCGGCATCGTGCTGACGCTCTGGCTGCGCCGCCCGCCGGGCGACGCGCCGTCGCCGCGCATCGCCGACGACACCGCGACCACAACGGGCGACACGACCGCGATCGCGCCGCCGGCGGAAGACACGAACGCGAACCCGGCGGCTCCCGGCACGCCGGCGACGGACGCCGCACCGGTCGAAGCCGCGCCGGTCGAGGACCCGATCGAACGCCTGCACCGCCTGCGCCGCGAGATCGAAGCCGAGGACGAACGCATCCAGCGGCCCGATGACCTCGCGGGCTTCGCCCAGTTCCGCGAAGGCGTGGCGCTCCTGTCCACGCCGGTGCTCGCGCCGCGCGAAGTGCTGGAACTGCTGGAAGGCGACGGCTACGTGCTCGCCAGCATGATCTACGCCGCCCTGCCCGCGCGCCCCGACATCGCCGCCGCCGATGCGTTCGCCGCGAGCGCCGGCGTCGGCCGCTACCCGGCGTGGTACATGCTCGACTACCTGCGCAGCCGCGACGACGCGTCCGCCCTGCCCGCGTTGCTGCGCCACGTGCGCAAGTGGTGGTGGGATGCACCGCCGCTGCGCAAACGCATGCGCGACACCCTCGAATGGGCCGAAACGCACGCGCCCGGCACCACGCCGATGGCGGTCGACACGCTGGAGGACCACGACCTCGGACAACTGGCCGACGGCCTGAAGGCGATGCAGTCGCAGGTGCTCGCGCCCTACCTCGCGCAGGTCGAGGCCGAAGCCGCGCGCCGCAACGAACATCGCGCGCTCGGTGGCGTCGGCCGGATCTGGTCGTCTGCGGCGGTCGACGACGCGTTCGGCATCGTCGACCATCCCGCGCTGGAGCGACAGGTCGAACGCCTGCACGACCTGCTGCACGCGACGCCGCCGGTGTCGGTGCTGGTCGCCGGCGACGGCGGCACCGGCAAGACCGTGCTGGTCGATCGGCTGTTCGCGCAATTGCGCGAAGACGGCTGGCTGCTGTTCGAGGCCTCCGCCGCCGAGGTGCTGGCCGGGCAGAAGTACATCGGCGAACTCGAAGAGCGCATGCGCGAGCTGCTGGTCGCGCTGGATCGCCCGAAGGCGCTGTGGCGCGTGCAGGATTTCCACGACCTGCTGCACAAGGGCGCGCACAGCCAGGATCCGCGCGGCATCCTCGACCTGCTGCTGCCGGCGATGGAGCGCGGCCGCCTGCGCATGGTCGGTGAACTGTCGCCGGCGCAGTTGTCGCAACTGCTGATCGCACGTCCGTCTTTGCGCCATCTCGCGAAGACGGTGACGTTGGGCGCGCCGTCGAACGGCGAGATGCGCGACCTGCTCGCACGCTGGCGCGCCGCGCGCGAGGACGCGCTGAGCGCGACGGTCGCGGATGCGCGCACGCTGGACGAAGCGCAGCGCATGGCCGCGCAGTTCTTCCCCGACCAGCACGAACCCGGCCGCAGCCTGCGCCTGCTGGAGGACGGCCTGCGCACCGCCGTCGCCGCGGAGCCGCGCGCGCTGCCGCTCACGCCGGATGCGCTGCTGCAGGGCATCGCGCGCCGCAGCGGCCTGCCGCTGGAGGTCATCGACGATCGCCAGAGCCTCGACCTCGACGCGCTGCGTGCGTTCTTCCGCAAGCGCGTGCTCGGCCAGGACGAAGCCGTCGACTGTCTGGTCGACCGCATCGCGATGCTGAAGGCCGGCCTGGTCGATCCCGGCCGGCCGATCGGCGTGTTCCTGTTCGCCGGCCCCACCGGCACCGGCAAGACCGAACTGGCGAAGGCGCTGGGCGAGCTGCTGTTCGGCAGCGCCGAGCGCCTGCTGCGCCTCGACATGAGCGAATACCAGTCCGAGGACAGCGCGTGGCGGCTGACCGAGGTCTCGCGTGACGGCAGCGCGCGTTCGCTGGTGTCGCGCATCCGCGAGCAGCCGTTCTCGGTGGTGCTGCTGGACGAATTCGAGAAGGCGCACCCGAAGGTGTGGGACCTGTTCCTGCAGGTGTTCGACGACGGCCGCCTCGGCGACCGCAGCGGCAACGTCGCCGACTTCCGCCACAGCATCGTGATCCTCACCAGCAACGTCGGCTCGACGCTGTCGCGCAGCGCCGGTCCGGGCTTCACCTCGGCCGCCGGCGGCTGGTCGCGCGGCGTGGTCGAGAAGGCGCTGTTCGAGACCTTCCGCCGCGAGTTCCTCAACCGGCTCGACCGGATCGTGCTGTTCCAGCCGCTCGATCGCACGCTGATGCGCGAGATCCTGCACAAGGAGCTGCAGCGCGCGATGACCCGCCGCGGCCTGCGCAACCGGGATTGGGCGGTGGAATGGGAACCGTCGGCGATCGAATTCCTGCTCGACCGCGGTTTCACGCCCGACCTCGGCGCGCGCCCGCTGCACCGCGCGATCGAACAGCATCTGCTCGCGCCGCTGGCGCGCCGCATCGTCGAGCATCGCACGCCGCAGGGCGACCAGTTCCTGTTCGTGCGCAGTGCCGGCGACCGCCTCGATGTCACCTTCGTCGATCCGAATGCCCCGGCGCAGGCACAGGTGCCGACCGCGGTCGTCGCGGACGACGTCGATGCCGATCCGCGTGCGCTGGTCCATGCGCCGGACGCGTCGCCGGAGGCGATCGCCACCCTGCACGCGGCGTTCGCACGGCTCGGATCGATGCTCGGCGGCGACGCCTGGGCCGCAGCACGCGACGACGACTACGCCGCGATGCAGGCGACGGATTTCTGGACGACGCCGGACCGCTTCGCGGTGCTCGACCGGATCGAACGCCGGCACCGCATCGAGGACGCGTTCGACACTGCACAGCGACTGGATGCGCGCCTGGCCCGCGACGGCGCCGACGCCGGTTTCATCGGTCGCCACGCGCAACTGCTGTGGCTGATGCAGCTCGCAGTCGATGCGCTCGCCGACCAGCAGCCGCAGGACGCGCTGCTGTGGCTGGTCGCGGGCGAGGCCGACCTCAAGCGCGAGCCCGCGCGTACCCGGCGCTGGTGGCAGCAACTGCTGGCGATGTACATGGCATGGGCGGAGCGCCGCAACATGCGCGTGGATGTCCTGGCGCAGGATCCGCAGCGCGGGCAGGCGCTGCTGGCGGTGAACGGCTTCGGCGCGCTGGCGCTGCTCGAAGCAGAACACGGCCTGCACGTCGCCGAGGAAGACGGTGAGGACGGCGTGCTGCGCGTGACGTGCGCGGTGCGCGTCGTCCCCGACCTGCCCGGCCGCCCGCGGCCGGCCCGCGCGCCCGCGGACGATGACCTGCGCATCTGCCGCCGCTACCGCGCGGCGCCTTCGCCGCTGGTGCGCGACGCCGTGCGCGGCTGGCGCACGGGCCGCCTCGACCGCGTGCTGGCCGGCGACTTCGACGTGATCGTCGCCGACGCCTGAGCGGCGGCGGGCGACACGACCCGCGTCGCGTCAGGCCGCGTCGCGCAGCGGGACGGTGGCGACGCTGGCGCGCTCCAGCGCCTGCGCGAGATCGGCCCAGAGGTCGTCCGCCGCTTCGATGCCGACGGACAGGCGCAGCAGCCCCGGGGTGATGCCGCAGCGCGTGCGGGTGGCGTCGTCGAGCACGCGGTGGGTGAGCCCGGCGGGATGCTGGATCAGCGTGTCGACCGAGCCGAGGCTGACTGCGGGCGTGAGCAGCGCGACGTGGCGCATCACCGCCGCGGCCGCGGGGTGGCCGCCGTGCAGTTCGAACGCGATCAGCGTGCCCGGGCCGCGCATCTGCGTGCCGACGAGATGCGCGTTGCGCACGGTGCCGAGGCCGGGGAAGAACACCTTGGCGACAGCCGGATGCGTCACCAGCCGGTTCGCGAGGTCGATCGCGTTCGCCTGTGCGCGCTCCACGCGCAGCGCCAGCGTGGGCAGACCGCGATGCAGCAGGAACGCGGCCAGCGGATGCAGCAGCCCGCCGGTGGCGGCGCGCACCTGGCGCAGCGGCTTCGCGTCGTCCTCCGCGCAGCAGATCACGCCGGCGACGACGTCGCCGTGGCCGCCGAGGAACTTCGTCGCGCTGTGCAGCACGTAGGTCGCGCCGAGTTCGGCCGGGCGCTGCAGCACCGGCGTCGCGAAGGTCGAATCCACCGCCACCGGCACGTCGCCCGCGGCCGCGACCACGGCGTGGATGTCGACGAGATCGAGCGTCGGGTTGGCCGGCGTCTCGATCAGCACCAGCGCGGTGTCGGCGCGACGGCGCGCAGCGATCTCGTGCGCTTCGACGAACTCGGCCTCGAGCCCGGCCAGACCGCTCGCGAGCAGGTGGTCGGACGTACCGTACAGCGGTCGCACCACCAGCACGTGGCCGCCACGGCCACGGGCCGCCAGCAGCAGCGCGGTCAGTGCGGCCATGCCCGAGGCGAAGGCGACGCAGGCGTCGGTGCCTTCCAGCGTGGCGATCGCGCGCTCGACCCGGGCCACGGTCGGGTTGTACAGGCGGGCGTAGATCGGATTGGCCGCACTCGCCCCACCGCCGACGAGGGCATCGAAGCTGGCGGTGCCGACGCCGAGATCGGGCACCGGATAGGTGCTGGAAAGGTCGATCGGCGGCGCGTGCACGCCGAGGTCGGCGAAATCCTCGCGCCCGGCATGCACGGCCAGGGTGTCGAGACGGGCCTCGGGGAGGCGCGGAACATCGGCGGACATGGCGGGCTCCGTTCTGGCGAATGGCGCCATTCTGGAATCCCGTGCGACCATGCAGACCCTGTCCGAACATTATTTCGTGAAGGGGCACCCGCCATGCTGCTGGACCGAATCGACTTCGAGCTTCTGCGCCTGCTGCGGAAGAACGCGCGGCTGCCGAACAAGGAACTCGCAGAACGGGTCGGCATCGCGCCGTCCACCGCGCTGGAGCGCATCCGCCGCCTGCGCGAGGCCAAGGCCATCCAGGGCTTCCATGCCGAGATCGCGCCGGAGGCGCTGGGCATCGGCCTGCAGGCACTGGTGGCGGTGAGGCTGCAGCAGCACTCGCGCGTGATGGTCGAAAGCTTCCACGCGCACCTGGGCGAACTGCCGGAGGTGCTGGCCTTCTATCACGTCGCCGGCGCCGACGATTTCCTCGTCCACGTGGGCGTGCGCGACAGCGCACACCTGCGCGAGTTCGCCCTCGCCGCCTTCACCGAGCGGCCGGAAGTGGTGCATATCGAGACCCACCTGATCTTCGACTTCCACCGCAACACCGGGCTGCCACCGACCGCGGTCCCGACCGAATGACGCGCCCAGCCGGCCGGCGAAAAAAGCCCGGAGCGGCGACATCGATTGCGGAGCGGGCGCTACAGTAGCCGTCTCTTCCGCGGCAGGGCCGCCCGCACCAGGAGTCACGCAATGACCGCACTCACCAACGACCTCCTTTCCCAGCTCCAGGGCGCGCCGCTGCAGCAGATCGCGCAGCAGCTCGGCGTCGACGACGGCAAGGCCGCGGGCGCGGTGGGTGCCGCCCTGCCGCTGCTGCTGGGCGCGCTGGGCAAGAACGCCAGCCAGCCGCAGGGCGCCGAGGCGCTGTTCGGTGCACTCCAGCGCGACCACGCCGGCACCCCGGATCTCGGCGGCCTGCTCGGCATGGTCCTCGGCGGCGCGCAGTCCCGGCAGACCGACGGCGCCGGCATGCTCGGCCACATCTTCGGCGGCCAGCAGGCGACCGCCGAGCAGCACCTCGGCACCGCCACCGGCCTCGGCAGCGACCGCGCCGGGCAACTGATGAAGATCCTCGCCCCGATCGTGCTGGCCTACCTCGCCAAGCGCATGTTCGCCGGCGGTGCGGACAACAGCGGCGGCGCGCCGGCCGCGAGCGCGGGACTGGGCGGTGGCGCCACGGCGCAGGTGCTGGGCGCGATCCTCGGGCAGGAGCACCAGGCGGTCCGCCAGCAGGGCGGCGTCGGTGGCGGCCTGCTGGGCGCCGTGCTCGATCAGGACGGCGACGGCCAACTGGGCCTCGGCGACCTGCTGAAGATCGGCGGCGGGCTGCTGGGCGGCGGCAACCGCTGATCCTCCGGCACGGAGGACATCGCCACGACGGCGGGCGCAGGCCCGCCGTCGTCGTGTCCGGCGCTCGGCCCCCGATAGATAGTCATTGACTATCGAAATCGTCGAAACAAACGATTTTCACGATCTCTCGCAAAGGCATACCGTGGGCGCACCTCTTCAGGAGCGACACCCATGACGACCGAACCGAAATGCCCGTTCTCGGGCGCCGCCCGTCCCGCGACCGGCGCGCATCGCGGCAACCGCGACTGGTGGCCGAACCAGTTGAACGTCGACCTGCTGCACCAGCATCCGGCGAAGGCCGACCCGATGGGCGCGAACTTCGATTACGCCGCCGAATTCGCCACGCTCGATCTCGATGCCGTCGTCGCCGACCTCACCGCGCTGATGACCGACTCGCAGGACTGGTGGCCGGCCGACTGGGGCCACTACGGCCCGCTGTTCATCCGCATGGCCTGGCACTCGGCCGGCACCTACCGCATCCACGACGGCCGCGGCGGTGCCGGCAACGGCACGCAGCGGTTCGCGCCGCTCAACAGCTGGCCGGACAACGGCAACCTCGACAAGGCGCGCCGCGTGCTGTGGCCGATCAAGCGCAAGTACGGCCGCAAGCTGAGCTGGGCCGACCTGATGATCCTCGCCGGCAACGTCGCGCTGGAATCGATGGGTTTCCGCACGCTGGGCTTCGCCGGCGGCCGCGCCGATGTCTGGGCGCCGGAGCAGGACATCGACTGGGGCGCCGAAACCACATGGCTGGCGACCAGCGACAAACCCGACAGCCGCTATTCCGGCGACCGCGAGCTGGCGAATCCGCTGGCGGCGGTGCAGATGGGCCTGATCTACGTGAATCCCGAAGGCCCGGACGGCCATCCCGACCCCGTCGCCTCCGGCCGTGACGTGCGCGAGACCTTCGCGCGCATGGCGATGGACGACGAGGAAACCGTCGCGCTGATCGCCGGCGGCCACACCTTCGGCAAGGCGCATGGCGCCGGCGATCCGTCGCTGGTCGGCGTGGAGCCCGAAGCCGCCGGCATCGAGGCACAAGGCCTCGGCTGGGCGAACCGCCACGGCAGCGGCGTCGGCGTGCACGCCACGACCAGCGGCATCGAAGGCGCGTGGAAGCCGAACCCGACCACCTGGGACAACGGCTACTTCGACGTGCTGTTCGGCAACGACTGGCAGCTGACGAAGAGCCCCGCCGGTGCACACCAGTGGACGCCGACATCGCCGAAGCCCGAGCACATGATCCCCGACGCGCACGATCCGTCGCTGCGGCATCCGCCGATGATGACCACCGCCGATCTCTCGCTGCGCTTCGATCCGGCGTACGAGAAAATCGCGCGCCGCTTCCATGCCGATCCGCAGGCGTTCGCCGACGCCTTCGCCCGTGCGTGGTTCAAGCTCACCCATCGCGACATGGGGCCGCGCGCCCGCTACGTCGGCAAGCTCGTGCCGGATGAAACGCTGATCTGGCAGGACCCGGTGCCCGCCGTCGACCATCCGCTGATCGACGCAGGCGACATCGCGTCGCTGAAAACGACGCTGCTGGCCAGCGGCCTGTCGGTGCAGGACCTGGTGTTCGTCGCGTGGGCCTCGGCGTCGACGTTCCGTGGCAGCGACAAACGCGGCGGCGCCAACGGCGCGCGCATCCGCCTCGCGCCGCAGAAGGATTGGGCCGCGAACGAACCGGCGCGGCTGGCGAAGGTGCTGGCGACGCTGGAACGCGTGAAGGCCGACTTCGACGCTGCACAGACCGGCGGCAAGCGCGTGTCGCTGGCGGACCTGATCGTGCTGGGCGGCGCAGCGGCGGTGGAAGCCGCGGCGCGGGCCGGCGGGCATGCGGTCACGGTGCCGTTCGCGCCCGGTCGCACCGATGCCACCGACGCGCAGACCGACGCGGCCTCGTTCGCGGTGCTGGAACCGCAGGCCGACGGCTTCCGCAACTTCGCGAAGCCGGGTCTCGAGGCGAGCGCGGCGGAACGGCTGATCGATCGCGCGCAGTTGCTCACGCTCACCGCGCCGGAAATGACCGTGCTGATCGGTGGCCTGCGCGCGCTGGACGCGAATGTCGGCGGCACGCGCCACGGCGTGCTCACCGATCGCCCCGGCGTGCTGAGCCACGACGTGTTCGTGAACCTGCTCGACATGCGCACGCGCTGGCAGCGCTCGGCGAACGACCCGAACGTGCTCGAAGGCATCGACCGCGCCACCGGCATGCGCAAGTGGACGGCGACCGTCGTCGACCTCGTGTTCGGCTCGAACGCACAGCTGCGCGCGATCGCCGAGGTCTACGCCGCCGACGATGCGCAGGCGACATTCGTGCGGGATTTCGTCGCGGCCTGGACGAAGGTGATGCAGCTGGATCGGTTCGACCTGCGCTGATCGACGGTGCACGACCGACATCGCCGTCGCGGGCGCAGGCCGTCCGCAACGGCGATCGTTTTTCCGGTGTCGCAGACGGTCAGAGCGCGTCGATGTCGCCCAGCGCCCGGATCAGGCGCCGCGCGCGCTTGTCGGGTTTCGTCTCCGGCGGCTGGTGGCCCGCTCGCGCCGCGCGCAAGGTCGCGAGTGTCGCCGCGCGCTGCGCCTTCGACGCGTCGGATTCGGCATACAGCGCCTGCGCGACCGATGCCGCACCGCGCTGGTCGCTCAGCCCCAGCACTTCGATCTCGAACACTTCGTCGCCGCGCACGATGCGCAGTGCGTCGCCCACGCGCACGCCGCGCGAAGCCTTCGCCCGCTGGCCGCCGACCTCGATCTTCCCGGTCTCGATCGCCTGCTTCGCGAGACTGCGCGTGCGGAAGAACCGCGCGGCCCAGAGCCAGAGATCGAGGCGGATGGTGGTCGTGGTGTCCTGTGAGGTCATGCGAAGGCGGATGCGGAACCCGGGATGATCGGAAGTCTATGCCACGGAAACGCGAACGGCCGCCTTGCGGCGGCCGTTGCGGGAATGCGTGGCGCAATGGATCAGGCGTCGGCCTGAGCCTTGCCCTTGGCGTACATCGACAGGTCTTCCTTGATGCGCGCCTTCTTGCCTTCGAGGTTGCGCAGGTAGTAGAGCTTGCCGGCGCGGACCGCACCGCGGCGCTTCACCTGCACCGAGTCGATCGCGGCGCTGTGGGTCTGGAACACGCGCTCGACGCCGTAGCCGTGCGAGATCTTGCGCACCGTGAAGGAAGAGTTGAGGCCGGCGTTCTTCTTGCCGATCACCACGCCTTCGTAGGCCTGGACGCGTTCGCGATTGCCTTCCTTGACCTTCACGTTGACGATGACGGTGTCGCCGGGACCGAAGTCCGGCAGCTGGCGCTGGATCTGTTCGGCTTCGA
Organism: Lysobacter sp. DMC104; assembly: GCF_056313665.1. Taxonomy (NCBI): domain Bacteria; kingdom Pseudomonadati; phylum Pseudomonadota; class Gammaproteobacteria; order Lysobacterales; family Lysobacteraceae; genus Lysobacter; species Lysobacter sp. DMC104. Next base: position 202,877 of record NZ_JBQUZW010000001.1, read on the forward strand.
ACTGCTGCAGCAGCGTATTGAGCGAGGGCTTGTTCATGGTTGCGGGAGCCTTGTTGTTGGTGCCTGGCCATCGTGGGCCGAAGCTGTAATTGCGCGAGTGCACGTGGACCCGCGTCATGGCAGAGCCTGCTTACCATCCTGTTCGACGGTAAGCCGCACATTGTAAAGGAAAAATTCCCAGCGACACCAGAGGCGCCCGGTCAGGGATCCGCCGGCGCCCCGTCGTGGTCCCGCTCGGCCAGGAAGGCGTCGAGCAGGGCCCGGTCGGCCTTCGACAGGGCCGCCCGGTCGATCAGGTCCGGCCGCCGCAGCCAGGTGCGGCCCAGCGACTGCTGGCGCCGCCATTTCGCGATCTCGGCGTGGTGGCCGGACAGGAGCACCGGCGGAACGCTGCCGAGGGTGTGTTCCACCGGCCGGGTGTAATGCGGGCAGTCCAGCAGGCCGTCAGGGCCCTCGAAACTGTCCTGGGCGGCGGATTCGGCGTCGTTCAGCGCCCCGGGCAACAGCCGGGCGGTGGCGTCGACGACCACCGCGGCGGCCAGTTCGCCGCCGGACAGCACGTAGTCGCCGATCGACAGCTCCTCGTCGACCTCGGCCTGCAACAGGCGTTCGTCGACGCCCTCGTAGCGTCCGCACAGCAGGATCAGGCGCTCCCGTTCCGCCAGTTCGCGGGCCTTCGGCTGGGTCAGCGGCGCGCCCTGCGGGCTGAGGTAGACCACCCGGGCCGGCCGCGGGTCGGCATCGCGGGCGGCCTGCAGTGCCGAACGCAGCGGGTCGATCAGCATCACCATACCCGGGCCGCCGCCGAACGGACGATCGTCGACCCGGCGATAGTTGCCTTCGGCATGGTCACGCGGATTCCAGCCGTGGATCGACAGCAGTCCGCGTTCCTGCGCGCGCCCGACCACGCCGTGGCCGGCGATCTGGACGACGAAGTCGGGGAACAGGCTGACGATGTCGATGCGCATGGCGGGCGGCCGGCGTCGCGGCTCAGAAATCCGCATCCCAGTCGACCACGATGCGGCCGGCGTCGAAATCCAGCTCGCGGACGAAATCCGGGCGGACCCACGGAATCATCCGCTCGCGGTCGCCGCGCGTGACCAGCACGTCGTTGGCACCGTTGGAAAAGACGTGGGTGACGGTACCGAAGTCCACGCCGTCGAGATTCGACACGCGCAGCCCTTCGAGATCGACCCAGTAGAATTCGCCGTCACGCGGCGGCGGCAGCGCGCTGCGCGGGACGAAGAGTTCGGCGCCGCGCAGGGCCTCGGCGACGTCGCGGTCGTCGACGCCCGGCAGCGTGCCGATCAGGCCCTTGCCACCCGGACGCGCGCGCGCGCCGGTGACCTCGCGCTCGCGGCCCAGCGCATCGCGGAGGATCCACGGCTGGTAGCGGAGCAGATTGCCTTCCGGCTCGGTCAGGGATTCGAGTTTCACTTCGCCACGCACGCCGAACGCGCCGTGGATCCTGCCTACGAGGATGCGGCGCGTCGGGTCGTTCATGCGGTGCAGTGGCCGCGCGTGGGGCGCGGCCCGGGATCAGGCGGCGGGAGCCGCGGCCTTGGCCGCCTGCTTGTACAGGTCGGCGACCTTGTCGGTCATCTGGGCGCCGGTGCCCACCCAGTACTTGGCACGCTCCAGATCGATCTCGACGCGCTTCTCGTTGCCGGCGGCGACCGGGTTGTAGAAGCCCAGACGCTCGATGTTGCGGCCGTCACGGGCGTTGCGGCTGTCGGTGACGATGATGTGGTAGAAGGGGCGCTTCTTCGCGCCGCCGCGGGTAAGGCGGATCTTGACCATGAGTTTCTCGGTGTTGCCCAGCTGCCGGGATGGCAGGGTAAGCCGGCAAGTATAGCGGGTCGATCCGCGCCGAGGAACCCCGGTCATCGTTCCAAGCCCCGCAGGGCCGCCCGATCAGCGGAACGGCATGCCGCCGCGGCCGCCCATCATGCCCTTCATGCCGCGCATGAGCCCCTTCATGCCGCCGCTGCTGAGCTTGCTCATCATCTTTTCCATCTGCTGGTACTGCTTCATCAGACGGTTGACGTCGGCCGGGGTGAGGCCGGCGCCGCGGGCGATGCGGGCGCGGCGCGAGCCGTTGAGCAGGTCGGGATGGCGGCGCTCCTTCTTCGTCATCGAGTTGATGATCGCGATCATCCGCGGCACTTCCTTGCCGGTGACCTGGTTCTTCACCGCGTCCGGGATCTGGCCCATGCCCGGCAGCTTGTCCATCAGGCCGTGCAGGCCGCCCATGTTCTGCATCTGTTCGAGCTGGTCCTTCATGTCGTTCAGGTCGAACTTCTTGCCCTTCACGACCTTCTCGGCCAGCTTCGCGGCCTTGTCCTTGTCGACCTGCTGCTCGACCTGCTCGACCAGCGACAGCACGTCGCCCATGTCGAGGATGCGGCTGGCGACGCGGTCCGGGTGGAACACGTCGAGGCCGTCGGTCTTCTCGCCGGTGCCGATGAACTTGATCGGCCGGCCGGTGATGTAGCGCACCGACAGTGCCGCACCGCCGCGGGCATCGCCGTCGGTCTTGGTCAGCACCACGCCGGTCAGCGGCAGCGCCTCGCTGAAAGCCTTCGCGGTGTTCGCCGCGTCCTGGCCGGTCATCGCGTCGACCACGAACAGGGTCTCGACCGGGCTGACCGCGGCGTGCAGCGCCTTGATCTCGGCCATCATCGCTTCGTCGATGGCGAGGCGGCCCGCGGTGTCGACGATCAGCACGTCGACGTAGGACTTGCGGGCGTCGTCGATCGCCGCCTTCACGATGGCTTCGGGCTTCTGCGACGGATCCGACGGGAAGAACAGCACGTCGACCTGCTGCGCGAGCGTCTTCAGCTGTTCGATGGCGGCCGGACGGTACACGTCGGCGGACACCACCATCACCTTCTTCTTGCGGCGTTCCTTCAGGTGCTTGGCGAGCTTGCCGACCGTGGTGGTCTTGCCCGCGCCCTGCAGGCCGGCCATCAGGATCACCGCCGGCGCCGGCACGTTGAGGTTCAGCTCGGTCGCGGTCGAGCCCATGACCGCGGTCAGCTCGTCGCGGACGACCTTGATCAGCGCCTGGCCCGGCGTCAGCGACTTCAGCACTTCCTGACCGACGGCGCGGACCTTGATCCGCTCGATCAGCGCCTGCACCACCGGCAGCGCGACGTCGGCTTCCAGCAGCGCGATGCGGACCTCGCGGGTGGCCTCGCGGATGTTCTCCTCGGTCAACCGGCCACGGCCGCGCAGGCGCTCGATGGTGCCGGACAGACGCTGGGTGAGGGATTCGAACATGGCGGGCACCGCTGCGGAAAAGACGGCGATTATAAGCCGTGCGCGCCGCCGTCGCCGTATGCGACACTGGCGCGATGACCCTCGTCCTGATCGCGATCGCCCTGTACCTGGCGTCCGCCGGCCTGCTCGCGCGCCGCCTGTCGCAGGCCGGCCCCGGCGTACCCGTGACGCTGTGGCTGCTGCCGGCGGCCGCGGTGGTCGCGCACCTGACCGCGCACGGGCTGGCGTGGCATGCGGCGGGCGGGGAGAACCTCCACTTCTTCTCGGCCCTGTCGCTGGTCGGCATGGGCATGTCGGCGGTGACGGTGCTGATGGGCCTGCGCGGACGCATGGCCGCCCTCGGCGTGATCGTGTTTCCCATCGCGGCCGCCTGCCTGCTGCTCTACGGCAGCTTCGGCCGCCACGACGTGCAGCCGCTGGACTGGCGCCTGCTGCTGCACGCCTGGTGCGCCCTGCTCGCCTACGCCACGCTGGCGGTGGCGACGGTGCTGGCGGTGCTGCTGTGGGTGCAGGAGCGCGCGCTGCGCCAGCGCCGGCTGCGTGGCTGGCTGCGGATGCTGCCGCCGCTGGTCGAACTCGAAACCCTGCTGTTCCGGACCATCACCGTCGGCTTCGCGCTGCTCACCGCGACGCTGCTGACCGGCGTGCTGTTCGTCGAGGACCTGCTGGCCCAGCACCTCGCACACAAGACCGTATTCAGCGTGCTGTCGTGGCTGGGATTCGGTGGCCTGCTGCTGGGCCGCTGGCGCCATGGCTGGCGCGGCACGACCGCGGTGCGCTGGACGCTGGTCGCGATGGCACTGCTGGTGCTGGCCTTCTTCGGCAGCGGCATCGTGCTCGAACTCGTCCTGCGCCGCCGCTGACATCGATTGCAGCCGTCGCGAGGCGCGTCGCGCCCGTCGCGATCCGCCTTCCGGCGGGAAAATTGCGATCAGGGGCTGGAATCGAAGCCCGTCGTGCCTTAGTTTCTGATGGCGGGGACGATCGAATCGTCCATGGAACGGGCGACTCGTCCTGCGAGCGTCCGCGTTGCCGCTCGCATGGAAGCCCTCAACGCTCGGCCACGGGGGATGCGTCGTGAAATCGCTGTTACGGATCTGGTTCCTTTCGCTCGTCGCCGTCTGGGCGGGGCACGCCGGCGCGCAGAACGCCGGCCAGGGCCCGCTGTCCGAATGCCCGACGCTGCCGGAAGCCCTTGCACAGAAAATCCGCTGGGAAGTGCTCAAGGTGCCGAACATGCTGCTGTGCCGGGGCATGCTCATCGACTCGGGAGAAGAAGGGTTCGCGCTGACGATCAGCGAGGAATCCCCGTTCAGGCCGCGCCGCGGGGACCGTGCCGAAGTCGGTTCTCTCAACGGCCAGGAGGTCCAGTGGTACCGCAGCGAGATCGCCGGCGACGACAAGGCCCAGTCCCGCGAAACGCTGATCCGCGTGGCGGCCAACCAGGTTGTCCACGTCTCCATGCGCGCCGGGTCTGCCGAGTTGCTGGCGGAACGCCAGCAGATGGTGCTCTCGCTGCCCTTCCCCGCCTACCGGGAAGATTGATCCCGCCGATCCGCACCCCCGGCGCGGCCGCACGGCCGCCTTCGGCATGGCCGGCGATCCCGCGTTTTCGAAAGCGGCCGCCAATGGCACGTTCGATGCTTCATTCCCTGCAGGACTCGCCTGCCGACACGGATGACGCACCCGATTCGCGCCGAGGGATACCGCCATGTCGTTCAAATCGCTGTTCGCCCTGCTCCTGCTCGCCACCGCCGGAAGCGTTTCCGCCCAGTCGGCGCCGCAGTGCCCGCGGCTCCCGGAACAGGCCGGGGACCTGCAATGGTCCGTGCTGCGCACCGACAGCGTCCTGCTCTGCCGCGCCCTGCGCAAGGACGACGGCGGCGAAGCTTTCGCGCTGACTCTGTCGAAGAAATCCCCGTTCAAGCCCAACAGCCGCCTGCGCGAAGAGGCCGGCCTGCTGCACGGCGAACAGATCTGGTGGTACCGGGCGGAGATCGCCGGTCGCCCCGAGGAACTGGCCCGGGAAACCCTGACCAAGCTCGGCCCCGACCGCATGGTCCATGTCTCGATCCTCACCGAGGACTCCGCCGCGCTGAAACGTTACCAGGGGATCGTCGGCGACCTGCGCTTCGAACAGGACGGCTTCGCCGCCCGCTGACACCGCCCGTCGCGAGCCTCCGCGTCGGGAAGCGACGCGGAGGGTCGGATTCCGACCCGGCACTCCTGCGGCGACCCGATGGCCGCCGTCGCCGCCATGCCCCTCCCGCGCAAGCGGGGCGAAAACCGATGCCGATTCCGGAACGGCGATCCGGACACCCTCGCCGGAACCCCATTAGGATGTGGGCCGCCGCCGCATGTCTCGCGGATCGGCCACCAGCAGGACACCACGCCACCGGACCTCCCCGACGGGAGGGTCCGGCGTCGGCGTCGCGCCGGATCTTGGAGTCGTCAACCCGAAGGAGTCGGAACGCATGCACCCAACCCGTACCATCTGCATCACCCTCTCGCTGGCCCTGGCCTTCCTGGCCGCCTGCGATCGCGACACCCCGGCCGCCGCCGCGCCCGCGCCCGCGGCCGCCGCACCCGCCACGGCTCCGCCCCCGGGACATGCCGGCACCATCAGTGTCTGCAACTGGTCCGACTACATCGGCAAGGACACCCTCGCCGCGTTCGAGGCGAAGACCGGCCTGCAGGTCGACTACTGCAACTACGCCAACAACGACGCCCTGCTGGAGCGGCTGAAGGCCTCGCCGCGCGCCTACGACGTCGTGTTCCCGACCGCCGTGCCCTATGCCCGCGATCTGGTGGCGGACGGCCGACTGGCCGAACTCGACAAGCGCCTGCTGCCCAACCTGTCGCACCTCGACCCCGCGATCATGGCCGAGCTGGCCGAGAGCGACCCGGGCAACGCGCACCTCATTCCCTACATGTGGGGCACGACCGGACTGGGCGTGAATGTCGATCGCATCCGCGCCGCGCTGGGCCCCTCCGCCCCCCTCGACAGCTGGGGGCTGCTGTTCGACCCCGCCAACGCATCGAAGCTCTCGAAGTGCGGCATCGGCGTGCTCGAAAGCAGCCTGGATGCCGTCCCGCCCGCGTTGTTCTGGAAGGGCATGGATCCCCGCGATTTCAGCGACGGCGCGAACGACACCGTGCGCGCCGTCTACGACGCGATCCGGCCGCACATCCGCAAGTTCGAGAACGGCAACGATCTGATCTCCGGCCTCGCCAACGGCAGCTATTGCCTCGTGCTGACCTATTCCGGCGACGTCCAGCAGGCGCGCGCCCGGGCCGCGGAGCAGGCAACGAAGGCCGGCGGCAAAGCGCCCGACATCCGCTACGTGATTCCCCGCGAAGGCGCGATCCGCTGGATCGACACGATCGCCATCCCGAAGGATGCGCAGCACCCAGAAGCCGCGCTGCGTTTCATGAACCACCTGATGGACCCGGCCGTCATCGCCGCGATCAGCGACGAAGTCGCGTACGCGAACGCCAACACCGATGCGACGCCGCTGGTCGACAAGGCCATCACCGGCGACCCCGGCATTTACCCGCCGGCGGCCGTCCGGGCGAAACTGGCCAATGCCGGTCGCCCCGACGAGGCGCAGGCCAAGGCCCGGAAACGGGTCTGGGACCTGATCGTCTACGGCAGCCTCTGACGCAGCCTGCAGCGGGCCGGGCGCGGGTCGCCCGGTCCGATGCCTCCGGGAGGCGTTCGCCCCCCCACCTCCAGATGCCCGCCGACCAAGGCGGGACCACCCTGACTCCGGCACCACGCCAGGGTGGCACGATGTTTGCTTTCGGCCACGTCGCGACGCACGTCACACTTGCGTCGTGACCAATCCTTCATGGAGTCCGAGCAGCATGCATCATTCCGTCATCCGTCTGGCCTTTGCCCTCTCGACCGCCTTCGTCCTCGCCGCCTGCGGCAAGGACGCCTCCCCGGATGGCGCGCAAGCCGCCTCCGGCAAGGACCAGACCCTGAGCGTCTACAACTGGTCCGACTACATCGGCAAGGACACGCTGAGCGATTTCGAGAAGAAGACCGGCATCCACGTCACCTACGCCGTCTACTCGACGAACGACGCCCTGCAGGAAAAGCTGGCGTCCACGCCGAACGCCTACGACGTGGTGTTCCCGACCGCCCGTCCCTACGCCGCGCGCATGGTCGACGCGGGCCAGCTGACGCCGCTGGACAGGAAGCTGCTGCCGAACCTCAAGCACATCGACCCCGCGATCCTGGCCGAACTGGCCACGATCGACCCCGGCAACGCGCACATCCTGCCGTACATGTGGGGCACCACCGGCCTCGGCATCAACGTGCCCAAGGCCCGCGCGGTGCTCGGTCCGAACGTGGCGCTGGACACCTGGGGCCTCCTGTTCGACCCCGCGACCGCCGCGAAGCTGTCCGCGTGCGGCATCGCGGTCGTCGACAACGAACTGGAAGCCTTCCCGCCGGCGCTGATCTGGAAGGGCGCCGACCCCAAGGACTACAGCGCGCAGGCGAACGACAGCGTGCGCGCGATCTACGGCGCGATCCGCCCGTACGTGCGCAAGTACGGCAACGATGACGAGATCATCGAAGGCCTCGGCAACGGCACGTTCTGCCTCGTGCTGACCTTCTCCGGCGACGTGCAGCAGGCGCAGGCCCGCGCCGAGGAACTGGCGAAGCAGAAGGGTGGCGACGCGCCCGAGATCCGCTACGTGATCCCGCGCGAAGGCGCGATCCGCTGGATCGACACCGTCGCGATCCCGAAGAACGCGCCGCATCCGGAAGCCGCGCAGCGCTTCCTCGACTACCTGATGGATCCGGCCGTGATCGCCGGCATCAGCAACGAGGTCGCCTACGCCAACGCCAACCGCGACGCGACGTCGCTGGTCGACAAGGCCATCACCCGCAACCCGGGCATCTACCCGCCGGCGGACGTGCGCGCCAAGCTCAGCAGCGCCGGCAAGCCCGACGACGCGCAGGCGAAGGCGCGCAAGCAGATGTGGGACCTGATCGTCTACGGCAGCCTCTGACGCGACACGACACCGGGCCGGACGCGCGTCGTCCGGCCCGCTCTTCTTCGCTCAGCGCGCGCGCATCCGCCAGGCGCGATGGATGCGCGGATTGCGCGCGAAGTCCGGCGGCAGCGTCGACGGCGTGATGTCCTCGATGTCGAGCACGTCGGCCAACGCGGCCTCGTCCAGCCGGAAGCGCCGAAAGTTGTTCGAGAAATACAGGGTGCCGCCGAACGACAGCCGTGCCGCCGCCGCGCGCAGCAGGCGCACGTGGTCGCGCTGCACGTCGAAATCGTCGGCGCGCGCCGAGTTCGAGAACGTCGGAGGGTCGCAGAAGATGAGGTCGTACTGGCCGCGGTCCGACTCCAGCCACGCCAACACGTCGGCCTGCACCAGACGATGCCGTGCGCCGGCCAGTCCGTTGAGGCGCAGGTTGTCCGAACACCATTGCAGGTAGGTCGCCGACAGATCGACCGACGTGGTCTGCGCCGCGCCGCCGACCGCCGCGTGCACGGTCGCCGCGCCGGTGTAGGCGAACAGATTGAGGAAGCGCGTGTCCTTCGCCTCGGCCGCAAGGCGCAGCCGCATCGGCCGGTGGTCGAGGAAGAGGCCGGTGTCGAGGTAATCGAAGAGGTTGACGATCAGCCGCGCGCCGCCTTCGCGCACCGCCAGCGTTTCGCCGCGCTTGAACGCGCCGCTGTCGGCGTACTTGCTGCCGCCCTTGCCCTTCGCGCGGGTCTTGATCGCCACGCGTTCGCGCGGCACGTCGCAGGCCTCGCGCGCACCGGCGAGCAGGTCGCGGAAGCGGCCGCGCGCGATGTCCTCGGGAATGTCCGCGGGTGCGGCGTATTCCTGCACGTGCAGCCAGCGTGCACCGTCGTCGTCGGTGTAGACGTCGATCGCCGCGGCATATTCGGGAATGTCGGCGTCGTAGGCGCGCCAGCAGCGCACGCCCTCGCGCTCGCGCCACGTCTTCGACGCCTTCAGCGTCTTGCGCAGGCGGTTGGCGACCATCGTCGCGCCTTCCGACAGCACGACCGGCGCGGCATCGACCGGGCGCTCGCGCGCAGGCGGCGCGATCGGGTCGCAGACGATCAGCGCGCATTCGATCGCGCCGTTGAACACCTGGTACTTCTTCGCCGCGCGCAGGCCGGTGGCGCGCCCGAGGTCCGCGTCGCCGCACAGCAGGCTCGCCTTCCAGGCGGGCGCCGCGCGCTTCAGCGCGTCGCCGAGCGCGCGATAGAGCATCGGATCCGCCGCGAGACGCGCGTCGTACGGCGGATTGCAGACGACCAGCCCGCGCGCCTCGGGCTGCGTCGGCAGCGTGGCGACATCACGCACGTCGAACGTGATCGCGTCCTCCACGCCCGCGCGCTGCGCGTTCTCGCGCGCGGCGCGGACCGCATGCGGATCGACATCGCTGCCGCGGATGCACGCGCGCAGCGCGGCACGACCGGCCTGTGCGCGCACCTCGGCCTCGTCGAGCAGCGCGCGCCACGTCACCGCGTCGAACTGGCGCCAGCGCGACGGCGTCTGCAACGCCTGCGCCTCGCGCATCAGTCCGGGGGCGACATCGGCAGCCATCAGCGCGCCTTCGATCAGCAGCGTGCCGCTGCCGCACATCGGGTCGAGCAGCGCGCCGCCGTCGGCATGCACGCGCGACCAGTCGCCGCGCATCAGCACCGCGGCCGCGAGGGTTTCCTTCAGCGGCGCCTCGCCCTGCGTCTGCCGCCAGCCGCGACGATGCAGCGGGCCGCCGCCGAGATCGACCGACAGCACGGCGCGCTGCTTGCGCACCACCAGGTTCAGGCGCAGGTCGGGCGCGTCGAGATCGACGTCCGGACGTTCGCCGCCCGCAGCGCGGACACTGTCGACCACGGCGTCCTTGATCCGCTGCGCAGCGTAGCGCGCATGCGTGATCGCGTCGCCGGAGACGTGCGCGTCGACCGCAAGGGTCATGCCCTGGCGCAGGTGCACGGCCCAGTCGACCGCGCGCGCGCCGGCGTAGAGCGCGTGCTCGTCGGCGCAGTCGTATTCGGCGATCGGCCACAGCACGCGGCTGGCGAGCCGCGACCACAGCACCGCGCGGAGTGCGTCGGCCTGCGTGCCTTCGGCGTTCGCACCGGCACGCGCCGCGGTCGCGCGCGTGCAGCCGAGCGCGAGCAATTCGTCGGCCAGCAGGTATTCCAGGCCTTTCGCGCAGCTGACGAAGAATTTCATGTCGAAGGACACCGGAAGGAAAAGATCAGGCCGACAGGCCGGCGAGCAGCGCCGCGAAGGCGTCGGCGACGTCCTGCACGTGCGCATCGAGGCGATGGCCGTCGTCGACCATCAGCAGGCGGGCGCGATGCGCCTCGGCCCAGTGCGCGACGTCCATCGCGGGGATCAGCGTGTCGTCCCAGCCGTGGACGATCGACAGCGGCACGGCGGCCGCATCGAGCCCCGGCATCGGCCCCATCCGCAGCGGCGGCGACATCAGGAACAGGCCGACGGTCGGCACGTCCAGCGACACCCGCGCCGAGATGTACGCGCCGAGGCTGGAACCGGCGAGCACCAGCGGCCCGCTGCTCGCCGCCATCCGCGCCAGCCCGCGCAGGCGCTCCAGCCGCGTCGGCACGTCGCCGAGTTCGCTGACCGCGCGCTTGGCGTCGAGATCGGTGTAATCGGGGCGTTCGTGGGTCCAGCCGAAACGCTCGGCGACCGCGGCCAGCGCCGTGACCTTGCCGGCGTCGGGGCCGCTCTCGAAGCCGTGGGAAAGGATGCAGTGTCCGCGCATGGTGTCCTTCAGTGTTCGATCCACGTCACCGCATCGCCGAGCCGGATCGAGCCGCCTTCGAGGATGCGGGCGCACAGGCCGCCGTGGCCGCGCATGGCGTTGTAGCCGCCGGGCCCGAGGACGGCTTCCATCTTCGAGCAGGGATCGCAGGGGGCGGTGCCTTCGCACAGCGCGTCGCCGATGCGGAACCGGCGCCCTTTCAGCGCGATCAGCGGCAAGCCTTCGACGACGACGTTCCGGCGGAGCATGACGGGCGGCACCGCGTCCCGTCCCGACAGCGCGGCGATCACAGGCAGGTGCTCGGCCTGGATCAGGGTGAGGCCGCGCTTGCCGCTGCCCGACGCATAGCGATCGCCGACCAGGCCCTTGCCGGCCACCGCCTCGGCGGCCTCGACTTCGCGCATCGGCACGCCGCGCGCCGCACGCAGGCCGATCCAGCGCACCGTGCCCGGGCGCGGAAATTGCGTCATCAGGCGGTGGAGTTCGGAATCGGGGGACGGCAGCGACATCCGGCAATGCTAGCATCCGGGCCATGCTGCCCGACCTCCCGCCCCTGCCGCCCATCCACGTCGATCCCCTGCCGTACGAGCTGAAACTCGACGCGCGCCCGCTGTCGCAGATCGATCTCGTGGTCATCCACTGCACCGAGACGCCGACGCTGGCCTCGGCGCGCGAGTTCGGCGAGAAGGTGCTGTACGAAGGCAGCGGCACCGGCAACAGCGGCCACTACTACATCGATCGCGACGGCGGCATCACGTTGTACGTGCGCCCCGACCGCGTGGCCCACCACGTGCGCGGCTACAACCCGCGCTCGATCGGGATCGAACTGGTCAACACCGGCCGATACCCGTATTGGCGCGATTCGAAGCACCAGGCGATGGACGAGCCCTATCCCGAGGCGCAGATCGTCGCACTGATCGGCCTGCTGGCGCAGTTGCAGGCGCAGTTCCCGTCGGTGAAGTTCATCGCCGGCCACGAGGATCTCGACCGCGAGATGGAACAGGCCGTCGACGACCCCGCCGTGCAGGTCCCGCGCAAGCGCGACCCCGGCCCGCTGTTCCCGTGGGCGCGGATCATGGAGGCGGTGGATTGGGAGCGGTTGCGGCCTTGAGCCAACTGATTCGCTGCGCGAGCGAAACAAGGGAAAAACCGGAAAAGCGTTCAAGGCGGGATCCCGGCGTTCGCCGGGATGACGGGAGCGAAGGCATCCTGCAGGTCGCTCGCCTGCGACTCGGGATGACAGAACATCGGTCGACTCGCCCCCGCTCCGATTCTCGTAACGCAACATCGGACCAACGCATCACGATGCGTCGGCTCAGCGCTCCGGCAACGGAATGAACTCGCTTTCGCCCGGCACCGGGCCGAAGCGGCCGTCGCGCCAGTCGTCCTTCGCCTGCTCGATGCGGTCCTTCGACGACGACACGAAGTTCCACCACAGGTGACGTGGGCCGTCCAGCGGCTCGCCGCCGAGCAGCATCGCCTTCAGCGGCGTCTTCGCGCGCAGACGGTGGCGCACGCCGTCGTCGAGCACGACCAGATGCATCGCGGGAATGTCCGCACCATCGAGCTGCGCCTCGCCGTCGAGCACGTACAGCGCGCGTTCGCGATGGCCGGCATCGAGCGCGACCTCACCGTCGGCGTCGAGATCGATCGCGACGTACAGCGTGTCGGCGAACACGCGCACCGGCGATTCCTCGCCGTAACCGCGGCCGGCAACCACGCGCAGCCGGCCGCCGGGCACGTCGAGCACCGGCAGCGTGGCGGCGGCGTGGTGGTGGAAGGCCGGCGCAGTCTCCTCGTTCGCCCGCGGCAGCGCGACCCAGGTCTGCAGCCCGTGCAGCGCGTGCCCTTCGGCGCGCGGCCCGGGCGGCGTGCGTTCGGAATGCACGATGCCGCGGCCCGCAGTCATCCAGTTCACGTCGCCGGGGCCGATGGTCTGTTCGCTGCCCAGCGAATCGCGATGGTCGATGCGGCCAGCCCACAGGAACGTCACGGTGGCCAGGCCGATGTGCGGATGCGGGCGGATGTCGATGCCACGCCCCGGCGCGAACACCGCCGGGCCCATGTGGTCGACGAACACGAACGGGCCCACGCTGCGGGCCTGGATCGACGGCACGGCGCGGCGCACCTCGAAGCCGCCGAGATCGTGGACGCGGGGGGCGACGAGCGTGGTCATGGCGGCGGGCCTCGGGACGGGCCGACAGGGTCGCATGCGCGCCCGGGACCGGCGAGCGCAGCCGCGCGACGCTGCGTCCCGTGCCGTCCGGCGGGGGCAGCGCCGGGCGGGGCTGCCTATAATCCGGCCACCTTCCCCTCGGCACGCCCATGACCTCGCCCGTCTCCGAACTGATCGAACTGCTGTCGCTGGAGCGGCTGGAAGACAACCTGTTCCGCGGCCAGAGCCGCGACATCGGCACCAAATACGTGTTCGGCGGTCAGGTGGTCGGCCAGGCGCTGTCCGCGGCGCAGGCCACGTTGGCAGCGGTCGATCCCGACAAGGGCCCGCGCGCCGCGCATTCGCTGCATGCCTACTTCCTGCGCGCCGGCGACATCACCGCGCCGATCGTCTACGAGGTCGACCGCACCCGCGACGGCGGCAGCTTCTCGGTGCGCCGGGTGACGGCGATCCAGCACGGCCAGCCGATCTTCGTGTTCGCCGCGTCGTTCCAGATCCAAGAACCGGGCCCGGAGCACCAGGTCTCGATGCCCGAGGTGCCGCGCCCGGAGGACGTCGCACCGACCGCGCCACCGTCGCCGGAAGTGCTGGCGACGCTGCCCAGCAAGATCCAACGCTGGCTCAACCGCATGGGGCCGTTCGAATTCCGCCCGATCTACCCGCGCGACGACCTCAACCCGCCGAAGCGCCCGCCCTACCAGCAAGTGTGGTTCCGCCTGAGCGAGACGGTCGGCGATTCGCCCGAGCTGCATCGCGCGCTGCTCGCCTACGCCTCGGACTTCCATCTGCTGGGCACCACGACGTTCCCGCACGGCATCAGCTATTACCAGCCGAACGTGCAGATGGCGTCGCTGGACCACGCGATGTGGTTCCACCGCCCGTTCCGCGCGGACGAATGGCTGCTGTACTCGATCGACAGCCCCAGCGCGCAGAACGCGCGCGGCCTCGCCCGCGGCATGATCTACGACCTCGACGGCCGGCTCGTGGCGAGCACCGCGCAGGAAGGCATGATCCGCGTGCTTCCCGTCGACGCACCCAAGGCCTGACCGCATGCGCCAGGTCTTCTCCAGCCCGCGTCTGGAAAACGTCGAACGCGTCGCCGAACTGCTGCGCGAACAGGGCATCGAGGTGCGCGTCACCAACGGGCGCTCGTACAAGGGCGCGCGCCGCGGCAACTTCAGCTATCGCGAATCCGCGAACGAAGGTCCGCAGCCCGCGGTGTGGGTGGTCAAGTCCGACGACCAGCCGCAGGCGCGCCAGATCCTGCGCGAGGCCGGCCTGCTCGATTCCGGCCGCTCGCCCACGCGCTATCTCGACGTGTCGACCGTGACCCGCGGCGACGACGCCCTCGACGCCGTCGCGCGGCGGCGCGCGTTCCGCATCCGCGCAGGCCTGATGCTGGGCATCGCGATCGCACTGGCGTTCGGGCTGATGGCCTGGCACCGGGCCGGCGCACCGACGGCCGCGCCCGCGGCACCGGCATCGCACGCCACCGCGACGAGCGACGCCGCGCCGGCGAAGCCCGAATACCTCGCGCCGACCGGCACCGAGGCCCGCTACGTGGTCGCGACCCCGAGCGCACTGGCCGCGATGCTGATCGACAAGGAGCTCCAGGCCGCCCGCGACGCGAAAGACGTCTGCCTGTCGGTGGACGGCGCCGATCCCTCGCAGTCGGTCCTTGCGCAGCTGAAGGCCGCCGACGGCCGGTCGCTGGCGCCGCAGTCGGCCTGCGCCGAAGCCGCGGGCGCGCTGGCGATCGCCGTGCGCGACTACCGCACCGACGGCTCCGGCGGCGGCGCGATCGAAATCGCCGTCACCCGTCCGGGCGGCAAACCGGCCGAAGCATCGCGCCGGCTCGAAGTCCGCCGCGACGGCGATCGCTGGGACATCCTCGGTCCCGCGAAGCCCTGACACGACGACGGCGAAGGTCTGGCGACCTTCGCCGTCGAGGCATTGCCCGGGCCGCGGACCGATCAGGACTTCGGCGGCATCGCCTGCGGGCCGCGCGGACCGCGTTCGCCGCGATGCGCCTGGTGGTAGGCCTTCATTTCCTCGCGGGTGACGAACCCGTCCTTGTTCGCGTCGATGTCGGCGAAGTGCGACAGCGCGCGCTCGTGGCCGGCCAGTTCGTCACGGCTGAACTTGCCGTCGCCGTTCTTGTCGAGCTGCGCCATGCGCTGGCCGCGGTCGCCGCCCGGGCCACCAGGACCGTGGCGGCCACCATGGCCCTTCGGGCGCTCATCGGCGGAAATCTTTCCGTCGCGGTTGGCGTCGAGCTTGTCGAAGTGCTCGGACAGGCGCGGCGCCTTCGCCGCTTCGGCGCGATCGATGGCGCCGTCGTGGTTGGCGTCGAGCTGCGCCAGTTTGTCACCGCCGCGACCGCCACGGCCTTCGCCACGGCCGCGATGCTGCGGGCGTTCC
Organism: Lysobacter sp. DMC104; assembly: GCF_056313665.1. Taxonomy (NCBI): domain Bacteria; kingdom Pseudomonadati; phylum Pseudomonadota; class Gammaproteobacteria; order Lysobacterales; family Lysobacteraceae; genus Lysobacter; species Lysobacter sp. DMC104. The sequence continues at coordinate 218,539 of NZ_JBQUZW010000001.1, forward strand.
TCGGCGGTGAGCTTGCCGTCGTGGTTGGCGTCGAACTTGTCGAACTGTTCGGCGAAGCGCGGCGACTTCGCGGCTTCGGCGCGGTCGATCACGCCGTCGCCGTTGGCGTCGAGCTTGGGGGGATGGCCGGGCTGGCCGGCAGCGGGACGACCGGCCGGCGCGGTGCCGGGGGCAGTCTGGGCGAGCAGGATCGGGGCGGCGCCGGCGATGGCCAGGCCGAGGGCAAGCAGGGTCGTGCGCTTCATGGGCATCCTCGTGTTCGGGAACGGACCGGCGGCCCGCATGGCACTGGCAACGCGCCGGGCGACGGCCGGTTGACCGTCCCGGGGCCGGCGCGACGGGCGGTCGTTCGGCTGCGGGTCACATCCGCCGGCCGGCCGCGTCTTGGCATCATGCCCGCTCGAAACCGCCGCCCATGACCCTCTCCCTGTCCGCCGACGCCACGATCCGCGCCGCCCTGCCTGCCGCCCGGGCCGGCGATGCCGCCGCCTACGGGCGCATCGTCGCCGCCAGCCAGAACGCCGTGACCGCGGTGGCGCTGGCGATCACTCGCGACGTGCAGGCCAGCGAAGACGTGGCCCAGGACGCCTTCCTCAACGCCTGGCAGCACCTCGATCGCCTGCACAACCCGGACAGCTTCCTGCCCTGGGTGCGGCAGATCGCGCGCAACCTCGCCCGCGACCACCTGCGCCGGCAGGGCGAACGGCCGCTGGACGGCCCCAACGCCGAACTGGCGATGGCGATGGCCGCCGACCCCGGACCACAGCCGATGCACCACCTGCTGGACGAGGAACGCGAAGCCGCGGCCGCCGAACTCATCGCCGCCCTGCCCGAGGACAGCCGCGAGGCGCTGCTGCTGTTCTATCGCGAAGGCCAGAGCTCGCAGCAGGTGGCGCTGCTGCTGGGCATCACCGACGCTGCCGTGCGCAAGCGCCTGTCGCGCGCGCGGCAGCAGGTGCGCGACGACCTGCTGCGCCGCTTCGGCGAATTCGCCCGCGACTCCGCGCCCGGTGCGGCGTTCACGACGGTGGTGGTCGGCGGCCTGGGCGTCGCCGCCAAGCCGGCGAGCGCCGCAGCGGCAGTGACCGGCGGCGCGGCCGGCGCCGGCCTGTTCGCGAAAGCGGTGGCCCTGCTCGGCGGCGGCAGTGGGGTGGTCGCGGGCACGCTCGGCGGTTCGGTCGCCGCCGGTGCACTGGTAGCGCACCTCACCCGCACGCACCTGCTGGTCTACGCCGAAACCTGCGAGGAGCGCGCGGAGATCATGCGCCACTACTGGACTTACATGGCGGTCGCGCTGCCGCTGATGACGCTCGCGCTCGTGGCGACGCCGTTGGCACCGACGTTCGCGATCGGAATGGGCTTCACGGTCTTCTCCGTGTTCGCCTCGCTGCTCCCCCTGCTCGGCCTGCGGCGGACACTGCTGCCACTGATCGCCCGCGACCGCCTGCGCGACCCCGAGGGTGCGCGGCGCCGCTACCGCGCCTACGACTTCACCTACGGCCCGACGGCGACCGTCGCGACCAGCATTCTCTACCTCGGCGCGATGGCCGCGATGAACGCCTCCATCCACTGGCACTCCGGCGCCGCGGTGCCGTGAACGCCATCGTCATCGAGCCTGCCGCCATCGACCGCCTGATCGCCGCGGAGCTGCCCGCCGCGCGCAACGGCGACCGCGACGCCTACGGGCGCATCGTCGTCGCCTGCCAGAACACCGTGACCGCGGTGGCGCTGGCGATCACCCGCGACGTGCAGGCCAGCGAGGACATCGCGCAGGACGCGTTCCTCAGCGCGTGGCAACACCTGCGCCGGCTGCAGAACCCGTCGAGCTTCCTGCCGTGGCTGCGCCAGATCGCGCGCAACCTCGCCCGCGACCACTTGCGCGCGCGGGCGCACGGGCCGCTGGACGGCGCAGGCGCGGAACTCGTGATCGAACTCGCCGCCGATCCGTCGCCGACGCCGGGCGAACGCATCGAGGACGACGAGCGCGAGCGCGCCGCGATCGAACTGATTTCCGCGCTGCCGGAAGAGAGCCGCGAAACGCTGCTGCTGTTCTATCGCGAAGGCCAGAGTTCGCGGCAGGTCGCGGCGCTGCTGGGGCTGTCGGACGCGACCGTGCGCAAGCGCCTGTCGCGCGCGCGCCAGAGCCTGCGCGAGGACCTGCTCGCACGGTTCGGCGAATTCGCGCGCGACACCGCGCCGGGCGCGGCGTTCACCGGCGTGATCGCGACCGCGCTGTCGATGGCCAGCCCGCCGGCCGCGGCGAAGGGCCTGATCGGCGTGAGCGCGGCGATCGGCGCGAAGACCGCGGCCAAGGTCGCGCTGGGCGCGGCCGGCAGCGCCGGCTTCGCGCTCCTCAGCGGGTTCGCGGGCATCTGGTTCGGCCTGCGCCGACAGCTGAAGGGCGCGATCGACGACGCGGAGCGGCATGGCCTGATCCGCAGCGCCGGCCTGAATGCCATGGCGTCGGTCGGCTTCGTGCTGTACCTGATGCTGCTCGACCGCAACGACCACGGCTGGGCGTGGCCGGTGGCGGCGTGCCTGGGCTTCATGGGCGTCGTCTACTACCAGACGATCGTGGTACAGCCGCGGATCATGGCGCGGCGACATGCGCTGGAAGCGCAGCGAGATCCCGTCGCCGCCGCGCAGCGCCGGCGCCGCGAACGCACGCTGTCGTGGATCGGCGGCCTCGTCGGATTCATCGGCGGCTTCGGCGGCCTGCTGCTGGGCCTGCACGCCGCCGGGCGGCTTTGATCGACGATTCCAAGCGCCGATCACGACGCACGCAGCGTCCCGCATCGCAGCCGGTGCGCACGCAGCGGGTATGCTGACGGCATGTCCCGCGCCTTCGCCCGCAGCGTCTCGATCCTCGGCCATCCGCTGGCGACGCTGCCGGCCGCGCTGGCGCTGACGACGGCGCTGCAACGCCACGATCCGGCCGGTGCGCTGCGCATCGCCGCCGGTGCGCTGGTGGCCGGCGCGGCGGTGATGCTGGCCTCGTGGCGACGCGTGCGCAGCGGGCGCTGGGCGCATGTCGACGCCAGCGCGCCCGGCGAACGCCGCGATCTCAATCGCGGGCTGCTGGTCGGGCTGTCGATCGCGGCGCTGGTGGCGTGGGGCGTCGCGCACGATGCGGTCACCGCCCTCGCGCTGGCGCTCGCGTCGGCGCTGATCGCGCTGGCCCTGCTCACCGCACGCCTCTGGACGCTCTCGCTGCATGTCGCCTTCGCGGTGTTCGCGGCGATGCTGCTGTGGCCGTCGGGGACGACGCTGCTGGCCGCGGGCCTGGCGTTCGCCGCGCTGGTCGGCTGGTCGCGGCTGCGGCTCGCACGGCACCGGCCACGCGACCTCGTCGCGGGCACGCTGGCCGGCACCGCGGCGGGCCTCGCGCATGGGGCACTGGCGGGAGCGCTGCCGACGTGAGCACGCACGCCGACACCGAGTCCGAACGTCCCGATGCGTCGCGCGACGACGCGCCGCTGCGGCTGTTCCACACGCCGGACCACCCGTGCGGCTACTGGCCGGAGCGCGAGGCGCGCGACCTCGTGTTCGATCCGGGCGATCCGCGCCTCGGGTCGTTCTATCCGCTGGCGCTGGGCTGGGGCTTCCGCCGCTCCGGCAACCTCATCTACCGCCCGCATTGCCGCCATTGCCATGCCTGCGTCGCGGTGCGCATTCCGGTCGACGACTTCCGTCCCGATCGCAGCCAGCGCCGCTGCCTCGCGCGCAATGCCGACCTCGACACGCGCATCTGCCCCAACGAACGCACCGACGAGCACTTCGCGCTGTATCGCCGCTACCTGTCCGCGCGCCATCCCGGCGGCGGCATGGACGATCACGGCGTCGCCGAATTCGACCAGTTCCTGATCGGCACCTGGGGCCAGGGCCGCTTCCTCGAAATCCGCACGCGCGCCACGCCGCAAGGCCCCGGCCGGCTGCTGGCGGTGGCGGTGACCGACGTCGTGCCCGACGGCATGTCCGCGGTCTACACCTTCTACGATCCCGACGAGGCCGCGCGCGGTCTCGGCGCGTTCGCGATCCTGCAGCAGATCGCCTGGGCGCGCCGCGACGGCAAGCGTCATCTCTACCTCGGATACTGGATCGACGGCCATCGCAAGATGGACTACAAACGCCGCTACCGGCCGCTGGAAGCCTACGACGGGCACGGCTGGTCGCCCATGCCCGGAGATCCGCCATGACCTCGCGTTCCACGTTCCGTCCACTCGCGCTGCTCTGCACGGTGGCGATGGCGACCACGCTCGCCGGCTGCGTGCAGGTGAAGATCCACGGCGATCCGGGCCTCGGCGCGTTGCCGCACGACACCGCCGACGAAGCCGAGGCCGCGGCGCTCGCCGGTGCACCGCTGCGCGTGGCGACCTACAACACCTCGCTCAACGACGACGTCGTGGGCGGCCTGGTCCGCCGCCTCGAAGGCGATGACCTGGCCGCCCACGACGTCGCCGCGATGCTGCAGCGCGTGCATCCCGACCTCGTGCTGCTCAACGAATTCGACTACGACGCCGCGGGCCGCGCTGCCGACCTGTTCCAGCAGAAGTACCTCGCGCTGTCGCAGGGCCCCGGCCTGTCACCGCTGCGCTATCCCTACCGCTACCTCGCGCCGGTGAACACCGGCGTGCCCAGCGGGCTCGATCTCGACGGCAACGGCCGCGTCGCCACCGACGGCCGCGCCCGCGGCGACGACGCCTGGGGCTTCGGCCTGCATCCCGGCCAGTACGGCATGCTGGTACTGTCGAAATATCCGATCGACACCGCCGCGGTGCGCACGTTCCAGCTGCTGAAGTGGAGTGCGATGCCCGACGCAGCGCGGCCGGTCGATCCGCGTGCACGGAAATTCTTCCATCCCGATCCGGTGTGGAACGCACTGCGGCTATCGTCGAAGTCGCACTGGGACGTGCCGGTGGACACGCCGCTCGGTCGGCTGCATTTCCTGGTCGCGCACCCGACGCCGCCGGTGTTCGACGGCCCCGAGGACCGCAACGGCGCGCGCAACGCGGACGAACTCGCGCTGTGGCGCGCGTACCTGGACAACGCCCCCGCCGACCGCGCCTGGCTGTGCGACGACGCCGGCCGCTGCGGCGGCCTGCCCGCGGGCGAGCGCTTCGTCATCGCCGGCGACATGAACAACGATCCGGTCGATGGCGACGGCCGCCACGAGGCGATCCTCGCGCTGCTGCGCCATCCGCGCGTGCTGCAGGCACCGGCGCCGCGCAGCGCGGGCGCCGCGGAGAATGCGCGACTGATCGGACAGGGCAACGTCGGCCAGCGCGGCGACCCGGCCGAGGACACCGGCGACTTCGGCCCGAAGGTCGGCAATCTGCGCCTGGACTACGTGCTGCCGTCGACGGGGCTGCGCGTGCTTGCCAGCGGCGTGGACTGGCCGACCTCCGACGACCCGTACGCCGCCGCGGCGAAGGCCTCCGACCACCATCCGGTGTGGGTCGATCTGGCGGCCGACGCGCCTCCGCGATAGACGGCATCGATGCCTTCCGCGAGCGTGGCGCGGCGCGATTCACGCTTGCTGTCACACTCGCGGAATCGGGTATATGCTGCCTGCCATGATTCCTGACCATCCCGATGCGACGGTCGGGGCCGGAGGCGGAGTCGGGGGAGCTCTGACCGCGGACGAGGCGGCGCGCAACGCGCTGGCTTCGCTCACGAAAACGCTGCCCGCAAGCGCCCAGGTGGCCATCGCCTGGCGCCACGCCCGGCTCGGTTCCGGCAGCGCGCACAACGGTACGGGCGACAACGCCCTGCACCGGGCCGTGCTTGCCCGGCTGGACGACGCCGGCGCCACCGGACAGGAATCGCAATCCCTCATCCGTCGCCACGACGACGACGATCGCCGGCTGTCGCTGGGCATCGCCTTCCTCGAACCGCCGCCGGACGACTGGGCGATCGACGCCTGGTTCGCGATCGCGCGCGACCTGGTATCGGTGGCGCTGCGCCTGGCCGAGGCCGACGTCCGCATCGTGACCCTGGAGAAATCCAAGCGGCTGCAGAAGGCGCTGTACGAGATCTCCGACCTCGCCGGTTCGGGACTGGAGATGCGCGAGATGCTGGCGCGCATCCACCGGGTGGTCGGCGAGCTGATGCCGGCGGAGAACTTCTACATCGTCCAGTACGACGAGCGACACCGCACCATCCGCTACCTCTACTTCGCCGACAGCCGCGACGCGTTCGATCCGGATCCGGACACCGAGTTCTCGGCCGACCACACCATGCACAGCCTCACCGCGGCACTGCTGCGCCACGGCCGGCCGCTGCTGGGCGCACCGCGGGACATCATCGAGCGACTGGAGATCCCCGACGACGAGTACGCCGGCGGACCGATGAGCGAGGACTGGCTGGGCGTGCCGCTGCTGCGCGACGGCCAGGTCTGCGGCGCGATCGTGGTGCAGGACTACGAACACGCGCAGCGCTACGGCGGCGAGGAACGCGCGCTGCTCGAATACGTCGCGATGCACATCCAGACCGCGCTGGACCGCAAGACGGCGCAGGTCGAGCTGGAGCGCCGCGTGCGCCAGCGCACCCAGGCGCTGGAGCACGCCAACCTCGAACTGCAGGCCGAGGTGCATGAACGCCAGCGCGGCGAAAAGCTGCAGCAGGCGCTGTTCCGCATCACCGAGCTGTCGACCAGCGCCGAAAGCCTGGAGCGGTTCTACGCGGACCTGCACTCGATCGTCGGCGAGCTGCTGTACGCGCGCAATTTCTACATCGCCTTCCTGAGCGCAGACGGCCGGCGGATCGAATTCCCCTATGCCGCCGACGAAGTGGACAAGCGCCCGCACCGCGACCGCGAGCGCGCGAAAGGCCTGACCGAATACGTGATCGAGACCGGCTTGCCACTGCTGGCCGACCGGGCGCGGATCCAGGCGCTGGAGCTGGAAGGCCTGGTCAGCAGCTTCGGGCCGCTGGCCTGCTGCTGGCTCGGCGTGCCGCTCACCCGCGACGGCACGCCGCAGGGCGTGATCAGCGTGCAGAGCTACAACCCGGCGCATCATTTCGCCGAGCGCGACCAGGAACTCCTCACTTTCGTCGCGCACCACGTCGACGCCGCGCTCGCGCGCAAGCGTGCGCAGGACCGGCTGGTCGCCGCGCACGCCGAACTCGAGACACGGGTGGAAACGCGTACCCGCGAACTGGCCGAAGCCAACCGCGAACTGCGCGAACAGATCGCCGAGCGCCTGCGCGCGGAACAGCGCCTGCGCCACCAGGCGCGGCACGACGCACTGACCGGCCTGCCCAACCGCAGCCAGTTCCAGGAACGCCTCGACGACGCCATCGCCCGCGCCACCGGACCCGAGGACCGCTCGTTCGCGGTGATGTTCCTCGACATCGACCGCTTCAAGCTGATCAACGACAGCGTCGGCCACGTCGCCGGCGACGAACTGCTGGTCGAATCCAGCCGCCGCATTTCGCAGGCGATCGGCCGCGAAGACCTGGTCTCGCGTCTGGGCGGCGACGAATTCGCGGTGCTCGCCGACGACATCCGCAACGACGCGGAGGCCGAACGCTACGCCGCCGGCATCCTGCGCGTGCTGGGACAGCCGATGTGGATCGAGGGGCGCGAGATCTTCCCGTCGGCGAGCATCGGGATCACGCTGTGGCACCCGCGCTATCGCCGCAGCGAGGAACTGCTGCGCGACGCCGACGCCGCGATGTACCGCGCCAAGCGCCAGGGCCGCAACCGCAGCGAAGTGTTCGACGAGGAGATGCGCGCGGAGGCGATGCGCCTGCTCGACCTGGAAGCCGACCTGCGCCGCGCGATCATGCACGATGCGTTCGTGCCGCACTTCCAGCCGATCCTGCGCCTGAAGGACGGCCACGGCGTCGGCTACGAAGCCCTGGTGCGCTGGAACCACGAACGCCGCGGCCTGCTGATGCCGTCGGAATTCATCGGCGTGGGCGAGGACAGCACGCTGATCGAACAGGTCGACTGGCTGATGTACGCCCATGTCGTCGCCTCGATGAGCGAATACCCCGACCGCTACGTCTCGATCAACGTCTCGCCGCGGCATTTCCTCTCGGACAACTTCGGCGACAGGCTGCTGCGGATGCTCGACGAGGCCCACCAGGACCCCAGCCGGCTGCGCATCGAGATCACCGAGGTCGCGCTGATCGAGGACGCCGCGCGCGCGCTGCGCGTGCTGCGCGAACTGCGCGGCCACGGCATCGCCGCGCTGCTGGACGACTTCGGCACCGGCTTCTCGGCCCTGTCGTACCTGCACCGCTTCCCGATCCGCGGCCTGAAGATCGACCACACCTTCATCGCCGGGCTGGAAGGCGAAGCCGGCAACGAAAGCCTGGCGCTGGTACGCGCGATCCTGGCGATGGCGCGCACGCTGGGCATCGACACGATCGCCGAAGGCATCGAGACCGAAAGCCAGCGCAGGATCCTGCTGGAAGAAGGCTGCGATTACGGCCAAGGCTTCCTGCTGGGCGTACCCGAGCCGATCGTCCGCCGGCATGCCGGCGGGCGGCGACAGACCGGCGGCTGAGCGCCGGCGCAGATGCCCGCGGCGTCAGCCGTTCGCGGGCGGCACGGTGGCCGTGGACGGCAGCGCGTCCGGCGGCGCGCCGGCAGGCTCGGCGGTCGGCCCGATCACCGGCAGCGGATGTTCCACCGATTCGCGGCCGCGGATGCCGAACCCGAACGCCGCCTCGTTCTGGGTCGACACGATCATCCGCACCATGCCGCTGGGCACCATCAGGTCCAGCGCGACCGCGGCCCCCTCGGGCGTGCGCCCTTCGAGCGTCATCTCGATGAAGGCGCCGCCGGTGTCGACCGTGGCGCAGGCCACGTGCGGCCCCGCCGGCCCGTCCTGCAGGAAGGGCTTGATCGCCTCGCCCAGCGCGTCCAGCGCCTGCGGGAAAAAGAACACGGCGTAGCCGTTGGTGTCGTTCATGGCGCGATCGTCCGCCTCGGGATCGGGAAAACCGGCACGTTACCGCAAGGTGATCGTCAGCGCTTCCGCCGAGGCACGCGCCTGCGCGCGCGCCGCATCGATGTCCGCGCCCAGCGCAAGGGTCACGCCGACACGGCGATGGCCTTCGACCATCGGCTTGCCGAACAGCCGCAGCGCGGTGTCCGGCGCGCGCAGCGCTTCGGCGACGCCCTCGAACTCCGGCACGCCGTGGCCGTGCGCGAGCACCGCGCACGACGCCGACGGGCCGCGCTGGCGGATCGCCGGGATCGGCAGGCCGAGGATCGCGCGCGCGTGCAGCGCGAACTCGCTGAGGTCCTGCGAGACCAGCGTCACCAGGCCGGTGTCGTGCGGGCGTGGCGAGACTTCCGAGAACCACACGTCGTCGCCCTTCACGAACAGTTCGACACCGAACAGGCCCCAGCCGCCGAGGTCGTCGGTGATCGTCTTCGCGATGGCCTGCGCGCGTTCCAGCGCGGTCTTCGTCATCGGCTGCGGCTGCCAGCTCTCGCGGTAGTCGCCGTCGCGCTGCAGATGGCCGATCGGGTCGCAGAAGTCGGTGCCGCCGGCGTGGCGCACGGTCAGCAGCGTGATCTCGTAGTCGAAGTCGATGAAGCCCTCGACGATCACGCGCCCGGCGCCGGCGCGGCCGCCGGTCTGCGCGTACTCCCAGGCGCGGTCGATGTCCTCGGCGGTGCGCACGAGGCTCTGGCCCTTGCCCGAGGACGACATCACCGGCTTCACCACGCACGGCAGGCCGATCTCGGCGACGGCGGAACGGTAGTCGTCGAGCGTGTCTACGAAGCGGTACGGCGAGGTCGCCAGACCCAGCGGCTCCGCGGCGAGCCGGCGGATGCCTTCGCGGTCCATCGTCAGCCGCGCGGCGCGGGCGGTCGGCACGATCCGCGTGTGGGTGCCGCGGCCGGCGAATTCGTGTTCCAGCTGCACCAGCGTCTCGGTGTGGATGGCCTCGATCTCCGGGACGATCAGCGCCGGACGTTCCTCGGCGATCAGTGCGCGCAGGGCATCGCCGTCGAGCATGTTGAGCACATGGCTGCGATGCGCGACCTGCATCGCCGGGGCGTCGGCGTAGCGGTCGGCGGCGATCACCTCGCAGCCGAAGCGCTGCAGTTCGATCGCGACCTCCTTGCCCAGTTCGCCCGAGCCCAGCAGCAGCACCCGAAGGGCAGACGGAGACGAGGGGGTGCCGAACACCGGCGCGGAGGGAGAGGTCATGGGCAGGGCTCGAGGGGATGCGCGGAGGAGGCGCCCATTGTAAATCAGACACTTGCAGAATCCCGGCCGGCGCGCCTCACCGTTCGTCCGGAGCCGCTTGCGTCGATTGATATCTTTTTGATATCACATACGCATTCACCCGCCCGCCACCTTCGAGTGCCGCCATGAAAGAAAATCCCTCGCAATCGCTCCCGGGCATCCCGGTGCTGCTGTTCCTGCTGGTGCTGATGTTCCTCGGCGCCTGGCTGGTCGCCTCCGCCGCCGACGGCAATGGCGGCGCCCTCGCCCTCGTCGGCGTCCTCGCGCTGGTGGGCGGCTTCTTCCTGATGTTCGGCCTGTACAAGGTCGAGCCCAACCAGGCCGCGGTGCTCAACCTGTTCGGCAAGTACGTCGGCACCGTGAAGGACGGCGGCCTGCGCTGGAACAGTCCCTTCTACGGCAAGAAGAAGGTCTCGCTGCGCGTCCGCAACTTCGAGAGCAGCAAGCTCAAGGTCAACGAACTGGACGGCAGCCCGATCGAGATCGCCGCGGTCATCGTCTGGCAGGTGGTGGACAGCGCCGAGGCCGTCTACAACGTCGACGACTACGAAAGCTTCGTCCACATCCAGTCCGAATCCGCGGTGCGCGCGATGGCGACCAGCTATCCGTACGACCAGCACGAGGACGGCCAGCTCGCCCTGCGCAGCCACGCCACCGAAGTCGGCCACCATCTGCAGAAGGAACTGCAGGAACGCCTCGCCGACGCCGGCGTGCAGGTGCTCGACGCGCGCATCAGCCACCTCGCCTACGCGCCGGAGATCGCCCAGGCGATGCTGCAGCGCCAGCAGGCGAATGCGATCATCGCCGCACGCACGCGCATCGTCGCCGGTGCGGTGGGCATGGTCGAGATGGCGCTGGCCGAGTTGCAGAAGAACGGCGTGGTCCATCTGGACGAGGAGCGCAAGGCGCAGATGGTCAGCAACCTGCTGGTCGTGCTCTGCGGCGAACGCGCCACCCAGCCGATCGTCAACACCGGCTCGCTGTACTGACCCCGCTCCATCGATCACGCCCAGCCACCCCGGGACCGCGCCATGTCCGAGAAGAAGGCCTATCCGCTGCGCATCAACGCCGAGATCCTCTCGGCGGCGCAGCGCTGGGCCGACGACGAACTGCGCAGCCTCAACGCACAGATCGAGTACGTGCTGCGCGATGCCCTGCGCAAGGCGGGACGGCTGCCGCCCGCCCCGCTGCCGCCTCCCGACGACACGCCGGCCTCCGACTGAGCGACACCTCCCCTCCACGCTCGCGGCCACGCCGCGATCCGCCCGGAATCCCGACATGAGTGCTCGCCTTCGTTCGTCCGTGCCCCGCCGCCTCGCCGGCCGCGCCACGCTTTGCGCCGCGATCGCCCTGGGCGTCGGTGCGCCGTCCACCGGCTTCACGCAGGCCTCGCCGCCGCAGGCCGAGGTCGCACCGGCCGCCACGACCTTCGATCCCGTCGCCAGCGCGCAATCGGTGCTCGATGCGATGGATGCCGGCGATTTCGCCGGCGTGCACGCCCGCTTCGACGCCACCATGGCCGCCACGGTCAGCGCGGACCAGTTGAAGCAGTTGTGGACCGCCTTGCCCTCGCAGCTCGGTGCGTTCAAGGGCCGCGGCGAGCCGCGCAGCGTCGAGCGCGACGGCACCCGCATCGTGGTCGTCCCGCTGCGGTACGAACGCGCGACGCTGGACGCCAGCCTTGCGTTCGAGGCGGATGGCCGCGTCTCCGGCTTCCTGATCCGCCCGGCCGCGGAAAAGCCCGCTCCCGCCCCGCCGCCACCGGCCGATGCGAAGTACCGCGAGATCGACGTGTCGGTCGGCGAAGGCGCCGACGCGCTGCCGGCGACGCTGGCGCTGCCGCGGGAAAAGGGCCGGCTGCCGGTCGTCGTGCTGGTCCACGGCTCCGGCCCGCAGGATCGCGACGAGACCATCGGTCCGAACCGGCCGTTCCTCGACCTGGCCCGCGGCCTCGCCGAACGCGGCATCGCGGTGCTGCGCTACGAGAAGCGCACGAAGGCGCATCCCGAACAGTTCGCCGACGGCGGCACCATCGACCGCGAAACCACCGACGATGCCGTGCAGGCCGTGGCGATGCTGCGCGCCCGTGCCGACATCGATCCGAAGCGCATCTTCGTGCTCGGCCACAGCCAAGGCGGGCTGATGGCACCGCGCATCGGCACGCGCGATCCGAAGATCGCCGGCCTGATCCTGCTCGCGGCGCCATCGCGGCCGGTGCTGGACCTGCTGCTCGAACAGAACAAGCGCATGGCGGTGCTCGACGATGGCCGCACCAGCGACGCCGAGGCCGCCGCGATCGCGAAGATCGAGGCACAGGTCGCGGCAGTGCGTCGCGGCGACGACGTCACCGGCGCCGCTGCGCCGATGGGTGTGCCGGCGACGTACTGGCGCACGGTCGAGGCCGTCGATCCGGTGGCCGAAGCGCGCACGACGAAGCAGCCGCTGCTGTTCCTGCAGGGCGGCAACGATCTGCAGGTGGTCGATGCCGACTGGCAGGGCTGGCGCAGCGCTTTCCACGACGATCCGCGCGCGACGTTCAAGCTCTACGACGACCTGACCCACCTCGCGATCCCGGGCGAAGGCAGCGTGAAGGACTACGAGACGCCCGGCCACGTCGCGCCGGCGATGATCGACGACATCGCCGCGTGGATCCGCGCGACCGTGCCGGCTGCGCCGAAGAAGTAACCGCAGCAGGCGTCCGCCATGTCGATGCGTGAATTCAACGTCGTCGCGCCCGATCCGCGGGGTGTCGTCCTCGTCGCCGGCTTCGCGATGGCCGCCGCCTGCCTGCCGTTCGTGCTGCTGGCGCGCGAACAGCCGGCGCTGTGGATCGGCGCGATCGTGATGGCGGTGGTGCTCGGCCCGTTGTTCTGGTCGACCACCCGCAACGGCGTGGCGCTCGAGGGCAGCACGTTGCGCATCCGCGCCAGCCTCCATCGGCTTGCGGTCGAGGTCGCGACGCTCGACCTCGACGCCGCGCGCATCGTCGACCTCGCCGCCGAGCCCGCGCTGAAGCCGATGCTGAAGATCTTCGGCACGTCGATGCCCGGCTATCAGGCCGGCCACTTCCGCCTCCGCGACCGCGGCCGCGCCTTCCTGCTGGTCACCGAGCGCAAGAAGGTGCTGGTGCTGCCCGAGCGCTCGGGGCGCCGACTGCTGCTCAGCCTCGAACGTCCGCAGGCGCTGCTCGATGCCCTGCGCGCCGTGACGGAGCGGCCGGGCCGGCGCTAAGCTGCGCCGATGCGTCCCGCCCCCAGCGTCCTCCTCAACACCGCCGCCGTCGAGGCCTGGCCGGCCTGGCTGCTGGGCGCGCGCGCGAACCACGACGCCCGCCTCGTCGCGCGCGCGCACTGGGTGTTGCGGCGCAAGCGCGACGGCCGCTATCTGGCCGCGGCGCTGCCCGAAGGCTGGCACGGCCTGACGCCACGCTGGATGCGCGAGCCGCGAATCGAGGACGCGCTCGACGCCGTCGACGCACCGCTGCCGCACGCCGGCGCGCGCGATCCCGCTGCGCTGCCGCTGCACGCGCTGCGCGAACGCCTCGACACGCTGGGACTCGACGCCGACGACTACGCCGCGCGCAGCGGCCTGCCGCTGGTGCCGGAACCGGCATGGCTGGCGTTCGCCGGGTTCGATCGCTACCGCCGCCCGCTGTGGCTGCATCCCGAGGCCGCGCGCGCCTGGGATCGCCTGCGCGCCGCCGCGCATGCCGACGGCGTGGTGCTCGACGCGATCTCCGGCTACCGCAGCCACGATTACCAGCTCGGCATCTTCGCGCGGAAGCGCGCGCGGGGGCTGGGCGTCGACGAGATCCTCACCGTCAACGCCGCGCCCGGTTTCAGCGAACACCACGGCGGCCGCGCGCTGGACATCGGCACGCCGGGCGAGCCGCCGGCCGAGGAAAGTTTCGAACACACCGCCGCCTTCGACTGGCTGCGCACGCACGCCGGCACGCACGGCTTCACGATGAGCTATCCGCGCGACAATCCGCACGGCATCGTGTACGAGCCGTGGCACTGGCGCCACGACGGAATCGCCTGACATGACCCACCTGCGCCACGCCGCGACGATCGCGGCCCTCGCGTTGCTCCTGGTCGCCGGCCCGTGCGCCGCGAAGGAAGCGCTCAAATCGAAGGACGTCCCCGCGGACGAGACTGCCGGCATCGCCGGCGGCCTGCGCGCGATGATCCAGACCGCGACGGCGCAGGAAGCCGCCCGCTTCCGCGAAGAGTGGCGATCGACCACCACCGACCACGCGCCGCATCTCGAGACCATCGGCCGCGTGCGTCGCGGCCAGCCCGTCGCGGTGCTGATCTTCTACGGCGGCTGCGCGCCGAAGGGCGCCGATGCCGCCGACGTCCTCGCCCGCAAGGTGCCGTGCGCCGCGCGGCTGGACGTGCGCATCACCGATCCCGCCGGCAAGACGCACACCGCGATCAACGACGAACCCGTCTCGGCGAGCATGCCGGCCGCACCCGACGCGATGACGCAACTGTCGCCGCAGGAACTGCAGATCACCTTCGACCCCACCGACGCCGACGGCAGTTACCGCATCGAGGCCACGGTGGACGACCCCGACAACGACCGCGTGCTGCGCATCGCCACGACCGTCGACCTGCTGCCCGACGCACCCGCGCCATGAGGCCGACGCTGGCGGACGCCTGGGCCGGCGGCCGCAACCACTTCAACGCCATCCGCCTGGTCGCCGCGTGGATGGTGATCTGGAGCCACGCGTGGGCGATCACCGGCACGCCGGGCAACGATCCGTTCGCGCACCTCACCCTCACCCGCTCCGCCGGCGCGTTCGCGGTCGACGTGTTCTTCGTGATCAGCGGCTTCCTGGTCGCGGCGAGCTTCGAGCGCCACGGCTGGCGCGAATTCCTGGCGGCGCGCGCGCTGCGCATCTATCCCGCGCTGATCGTCTGCACGCTGCTGACCGTGTGCGTGCTGGGGCCGCTGCTGACGACCTCGTCGACCTACTGGCGCGATGCCACGACGTGGCGCTTCCTCGCCGGCAACGCGACGCTGTGGCGCGCCGAGTTCTGGCTGCCAGGCGTGTTCGGGACGCTGCCGCGCACCGCGGTCAACGGCTCGCTGTGGACGCTGCCGATCGAAGGCCGGCTGTACCTTGCGCTGCTGTTCGCCGGCCTGTTCGGCATGCTGAAGCCGTGGCGCTACGCGCTCGCGTGGATGGTCGCGCTCACGGGGGCCTGCCTGTTCGCGTGGCGGCATGCTCCACTGCCCGAGCACCTCGCCTACCTGATCTGGGTCACGGCCTTCTTCATCACCGGTACGCTGCTGTGGGTCTGGCGCACGCGTCTCGTGCTGACGTGGTGGGCGTGGCTGCCGCTGCTGGCGATCGCCGCCGCGACGCGCGGCACGCCGTGGTTCGTGCCGGCGTATTTCGCGACGGTCGCCTACGGCACGTTCTGCCTCGCGTTCCTGCCGCGATGGCTGCCTTCGACCGGTCGCCACGATCTGTCCTACGGCCTGTATCTCTACGGCTGGCCGATGCAGCAGCTCGCGCTGCTGATGGGCGCGACCACGCCGGTCGCGAACACGATCGCCGCGACTGCGCTGGCGCTGGTCTGCGCGGCGGCATCGTGGTGGCTGGTCGAACACCCTGCGCTCGACTGGAAGCGTCGACGTTTCGCGCGCGTGCAGGACGCAACGCCCAAGCATGCATGATGCAATGTGTTCGTGCGCCATGCACGAACGCATTGCACCCGTCTCATTCCGCGATGAATTGCGGCTGTACATACCTTGTTTCATGGCGTTTCCAGCATCGATCTGCGTCAACCGGACGCGCGCTTCGCGCGTTGGCGGTGGCTCCTCCGCCCGGGAACCTCCGCATGCACCACGATGCGATCTTCGTGCTTTCGACCGGACGTTGCGGCACGCAGTGGCTCAACGACGCCCTGCAGACCTGCTACGGCGACCTGATCGAAGCGACCCATGAACCCTTGCAGGCGGGCTACCTGCCCCGCCGCTTCTTCCGCGCATCGCGCACCGGCCTCGCCGCGCTCGGTGACCTGCCCGAGGTCGTTGCGCACGTCTCGCACATCCGCGCGCGACTCGAGCAAGGCCCCTACTTCGAAGCGGGCTGGCCGTGTTTCTCCGCGCTGCCATGGCTGCACGAGGCCCTCGATGGCCGGCTGCGCATCGTGCACCTCGCGCGGCATCCGGTGACGACGGCGTTCTCGATGGCGACCCACAAGGTCTACGACCGCGACGACTGGATCCGCGACGGCGCACTCACGCCGTTCGACGGCGGTTGCCTGCGCCCGGCACTGCAACTGCGCTGGCCCGAGTTGTCCGGCTACGAGAAATGCCTGTTCTGGTGGACCGAACTGCATCGCTACGCACTGGACCTGCAACGCACGCGCCCGGACATCGCCTGGCACACCACGTCG
Source organism: Lysobacter sp. DMC104 (assembly GCF_056313665.1). Classification (NCBI taxonomy): domain Bacteria; kingdom Pseudomonadati; phylum Pseudomonadota; class Gammaproteobacteria; order Lysobacterales; family Lysobacteraceae; genus Lysobacter; species Lysobacter sp. DMC104. The sequence goes on from NZ_JBQUZW010000001.1 coordinate 235,169, forward strand.
TACGAAGCGCTGTTCGCGCCGGAACCCGATGCGCTGCACGCGCTGGCCGCGTTCTGCGGGCTGCCGCACCGGCCGGAACTGGGCACGCTGCGCGAACGGCGTACCGACCAGTACCACTACCGCACCTGGCCGGACGACTGGCGCAAGGCGCTGCAGTACGCCGAGACGGTCGACGTCGCCGGAAAACTGGGCTACGACATCGCCGACACCGACGGGAACGCGCTGTCGGCGCGCTACTTCAGGCGCAAGAAGCTCAGGCACTACCTCGCCGAATGGAGCGCATTCGGCCGCCGCTCCGCGGGATGACGGCAGGCTCCGAGGCGCACGGGCCGACTCGGCATCGATCGATGCGACGCCGACGAAGCGCGCGGGCTCAGTCCTGCGAGCGTTTCGTCGGCGTCTTCGCCTGCGCGGCGAAATCGGCGATGCGCCAGAGACAGAAGCTGGCATAGGTGCGGTACGGGCCCCAGCGTTCGCCGCGTTCGGCCAGCGCCTTCGGCGTGGGCATGACCTCGGCCTTGTCCACGCGCTGCGCGCCCTTGCGCACGCCGAGGTCGTCGACCGGCAGCACGTCGGGGCGACCGAGCCGGAACATCAGCATCATCTCGACCGTCCAGCGGCCGATGCCGCGCACCGGCACCAGCGCGGCGACGATGGCGTCGTCGGCCATCGTCGACATGCGTCGCAGGTCGGGGATCTCGCCGCGCGCCTCGCGCTCGGCCAGATCGCGCAGCGCGAGCAGCTTGTTGCCCGACACGCCGCAGGCGCGCAGCGACGCGTCATCGCAGCGGGAGAGCGTGTCGCAGTGGAAGCGGTCGCTCGCGATCGCGGCTTCGACCCGGCCCACGATCGTCGCCGCGGCCTTGCCGCTGAGCTGCTGGTAGAGGATTGCCCGCGCCAGCGCATCGACCGGATCGAACGGCTTGCGCCAGCGCGGATCGGCCGGGATCGGGCCGATCTTCTTCATCCACGCGCCGAGCTTGCGATCGCGCCTGGCGAGATGTTCGCGGGCGGCGTCGACATCGAATCCGCGGGCATGGCGGGGCATGTCGCGACCCTCAGCGACGCAGCGCGCCGGCGGCGTAAAGCAGCCAGCCGGCGATGAGCAGCGAGCCCCCGATCGGTGCGAGCCGCGTCGGCAGCGCGAAGGCGTGGTGGGCAACCAGCGAACCGGAGAACAGCAGCGTACCCAGCGCCAGCATCGCCAGCGCGAAGCGGCCGATCCGGCGCGGCGTGACCGGCGCCAGCGCCGCCAGCGCGATGCCGTGCAGCAGCGCGAACTGCGCCGCGGTCGACAGCTGTGCCGCGGCGACGCCCTGCACGGCATGCGCCGCGTACGCCGACAGCGCGACACCGAAGGCGGCACAGAGCGCACCGAAGACGACGAACAGGCGTGGCGGCGGATCGAAGGCCATGCGGGAGACCCCTCAAACGCGAAGCGCCGCAGGATGCGGCGCTTCGTGGACCAGCGGACTGCTCCGGATCACAGTCATCCGGATCGGAGCTCGATCAGCGGATGGCCCAGAAGGCGGTGAACTTGCCGTCTTCGGTGAACGCGCCTTCGATGCCGCTGTCGTAGACCTCGTACGGACGATCGGTGACTTCGTAGCCGCGCGGCGCCGACCAGGCGCGGAGCGCGTTGTGCAGGCCTTCGATCTCGTGGATGTAGCCGACGAACTTCGCGGTCACGGCGCGGTGCGCCGGGACATGCTGGTACTTCACCGGGCTGCCGCCGCCGAAGTTCAGGCCGTCCAGCTGGGCCGCCGGAGCACCCGCGGCGTCGGCGCTGCGACGCACCGGCAGGGCGACGTCGAAGGTGTACGTGTCGCGGCCCTGTTCGCTGGTCACGATCCGCATCGGACCGGCGGCGACCAGACCATTGGCGGCCAGACCGCGGTTGATCCACTCCATGTTCGCGCGCATCGACTGCTCGACCGTCGCGTCATCGAACTTCTGGCTGCCGGCGTTGACGTACAGCAGGTTCTCGGCAGGCACGTCGACCACCGACAGGCCGGTAAGACGCTCGCCGTAGGAGGTGTAGTCGACGTTCGGGATCGAGGCCAGCATGTTGCCGAGCTTGGCCAGGCCGAACTTCATGTCGTCGCCGACCTGGCTGCCGACGTAGAGGCCGGCGAAGCGGCCGATCAGGTTCCAGCCGTAGTTGACCTTGTAGGTCTGGGTGATCTCGACGTTGCGGTTGTTCTGGCCCGTGGGCTTGAGCTTGAACTCGGTGCGCTTGTCGGTGCCGAAGCGGTCGTTCTCGACCTGGATCACGATGTGCTCGTTCGGCACGCTCTCGGTGATCTTCCAGGTGCCCTCGCCCACTTCGGACTTCTTCGAGTTGTAGTGGAACTCGGCGCCGACGCCCGAGGCCGGGCCGGAGACGCGCATTTCCATCTTGGGGTCACGCAGCGGGATCGCGTTCCAGTCCTTGAAACGGCTGAAGCTGTTCAGCGTATCGAAGACGATCGTCGACTTCCGGTTCGTTTCGACCTTCTCGACGATGAAACGATTGGAAGGCAGGACGACGCCGACGATCAGGAACAGCGCGGCGACGATCGCGAGGGAAATCAGGATCTCGAGCAGACGGGTCATTCAGGGGCTCTCCGGGACCAATACCCGCTGACGACGGGCAAGACCCGAATCGTAGCAGGGAAGTCCGGTGCCGGGCGAGGGTCGCCCCCGGCTCCGGCACCGATCCGCCGGATCCCGCATCGCGGGTGGCGGGCGACCGCCACATCCCGGGACGTGGCGCATCGCCCGGGTTCTCGCCCCGGCGGCCCGACGGGACCCACAACATGTTGCCGCGTGCGTGTGTCGAGGAACGCCCGGCGCGCTGCGCCGGGCCGGCCATCCTGTCGATCAGATCAGCTGCAGCTCGAAGGCCTTGAGCACGGCACGTGTGCGGTCGCGCACGCCCAGTTTGGACAGGATGTTCGACACGTGGTTCTTGATCGTGCCCTCGGCCACGCCCAGCGAGTTGGCGATCTCCTTGTTGGAGAAGCCGGACGCCATCAGGCGCAGGATCTCGGTCTCGCGGTCGGTCAGCGGGTCCGGGCGATCCAGGCTGACGAACTCGTTGCGCATGTGCTCCAGGCCGGACAGCAGACGCTGGGTCACCGCCGGCTGCACCAGCGAACCGCCGCCGGCGACGGTCTGGATCGCCCCGACCAGTTGCTCCAGCGACACGTCCTTGAGCAGGTAACCCTTGGCGCCGGCCTTCATGCCGGCGAGGACCAGCTGGTCGTCGTCGAAGGTGGTCAGGATGATGGTCGGGGGCAACTGGTCGGCGCGGGCCAGGGCCTGCAAGGCCTCCAAGCCGGACATCGCCGGCATGCGCATGTCCATCAGCACCACGTCGGGGCGGATCTGCGGGATCAGTTCGACCGCCTGGCGGCCGTCGGCCGCCTCGGCCACCACTTCGATGCCCTCGGCCAGCGCCAGCAGGGAGCGGATGCCCTGGCGTACCAGGGTCTGATCGTCGACCAGACAAACGCGGATCATGTCGGTTCCTGTGTCCCGGGAGTCCGGGCGGGGATGGGCGCGCCGGGCGTCCGGGCCGGTGCGGGGGAGAGACCGGGCACGGGCAGGCTCATGCCGCCCTCCCGGCCGGAAGCGGGGGCGGCGGCAGGATCCGGGCGCTGCCGGGTCCCTCGCTGCCGCGGGAGGCCGGCAGGTACAGGCTCAGCCCGAACCCGCCGCCGTTGCGGGTCTCGATGTCGAGCTGGCCGCCGTGGGCCGCCAGCCGCTCGCGCATGCCGCGCAGGCCATTGCCCGCATTGGGCGATTCCGCACCGCGCCCGTCGTCCCGGGCGTCCAGCCGCACGCCGTCGTCCTGCCAGCGATAGTCGAGGACCAGGCTGGTCGCCTGGGCATGGCGGACCACGTTGGTGATGATCTCCTGCGTGCAGCGCAGCAGGACATGGGCGAGCTCGGGGTCGTCCAGCAGGAACGGTTGCGGCAGGTGCATGTCGATGCGCAGGCCGGGCACGTTGTCGGCAAGCGGCAGCAGCGTGGCGGCCATGTCGATGTCGTCGCTGTCGCGGATGCGGCTGACCGCCTCGCGGACGTCGCTGAGCAGCAGCTTGGCGAGGGTGTGGGCCTGCGAAACGTGCTCCTGGGCCTTCCCGTCGACGAGATGGTTGGCCACTTCCAGGTTCAGGCTGAGCGCGGTCAGGTGGTGGCCCAGCAGGTCGTGCAGTTCCCGGGAAATGCGGGTGCGTTCGTTGACGCGGACACTTTCGGCCAACAGGGCACGGGTGGCGCGGAGTTCCGAATTCAGCCGGCGCTGCTCCTCGCGGGCCTGCGCCTGCTGGCGCGCGACCATGCTGGTGGCGTAGACGAAACCGGCGAACCCGGCGTACAGCAGGGCCTGCATCACCGCTTCCAGCGCGGTCAGGTCGCGGCGCATGAACACCGGGACCACCGCGAGCTGGCTGAGGATCAGCCAGGCCACGCCCAGCCGCAGCGACAGCAGCCACGGCAGCGCCGAGGCCGCGACCATCAGCAGCATGCTGCCCAGACCGCTCTGGCTGTAGTAGCCGAGGCTGATCGCCGCGGGGGTCAGGACCAGCAGCAGCAGGTAATCCAGCGGTCCGGGACGGCGGAGGCCGAGCCCCCGGGCCAGCCAGGCGTAGGCGGCACCGAAGACCGCATAGGCCACCCAGCCCTGCCAGGGCATGGCCAGCAGCGGGAGCGGCTCGTCCGACTCCGCCAGCATCGGCATCACCCACGTGTACAGCAGCGGCACGCCGACCGCGGCCCAGGTGAAGAGGCCGGAGTAGCTGAGCAGGCGGCTGTGGTCGAGGCGCGCGAACATGCCCGCAGTGTAGGCGCTCGGCTCGGCCCTGAACCCCACCGGAAGTCATGCCCCGCAGGGCCGTCGTCCCGGCCGGCGACCGGCGGTGTCGCCCCCCGGCCGGCGTGCGATAATTGCCGGCCTGATCGGCGCAGTCGCCCCCCAGTCCGCGCCAGCCATCGCCGGAGCCCCGAGGAATGTCGATTGTCATCCGCGACGTGCGCGAGCACGAGCTGGATTCCGTACTTGCCCTGAACAATGCCGCCGGCCCCACGATCCTGCCCATCGATCACGCCCGTCTGCGTCATTTTTACGACACCGCGGAATACTTCCGCGTCGCCGAGCGCGACGGCACCTTCGCCGGTTTCCTGATCGGCGTCGGCAGCCACGCAGCCCACGATTCCAGCAACTTCCGCTGGTTCGGCAGCCGCTATTCGGATTTCTTCTACATCGACCGCATCGTGGTCGCCAGCCGCCGCCGCGGCGGTGGCCTCGGCCGGATCTTCTATGCCGACGCCCAGAGCTATGCCGAGCTGCGCTACCCGCAGCTGGCGTGCGAGGTGTTCCTGGACACCGCGCGCGACGTCACCCTGCCCGACCCGGCGCTGCTGTTCCACGGCAGTTTCGGCTTCCGCGAGGTCGGCCAGCAGGTGATGCCCGAGACCGGCCTGCGCGCGGCGATGCTGATGAAGGACCTGTGCAGCTATCCGTGGGTGCACGAGACCTACGGCGATGCGCTGCCGGACGCGCCGTGGCTGATCGCGCCGCGCCATCCCCTCACCACGGGCGCCCCGGCATGAGCGCGTCCCCGGTGACGCCCAACTACGAGCTGGCCGGCGATCTCAAGATCGGCCAGGTCGGCATCGCGAACCTGCGCGTGCGCACGCTCGACGTCGCCCGCCTCGGTGCGGAGATGCGCGACCGCGTGGCCCGCGCGCCCAAGCTGTTCGAACGCGCCGCGGTGATCGTGGACTTCGGCGGCCTGCCGGGCACGCCCGACGCCGCCACCGCCCGCGCGCTGATCGAGGCCCTGCGCGACGCGGGCGCGATCCCGGTCGGCCTGGCTTACGGCAGTACCGACAACGAGAGGCTGGCGATCGAACTCGGCCTGCCGCTGCTGGCCAAGTTCCGCGCGCAGTACGAATCCGGCACTACCGAAGCCCCGGCCGCCGTCGCCGCGAAGCCGGCCGCCGCGCCGGCACCCGCCGCCTCCGCGGCCGGGTCGGAACCGGGCATGCTGCAGACGGCACCGATCCGCTCGGGACAGCAGATCTATGCCGAACAGCGCGATCTCACCGTGCTGGGCACCGTCGGTGCCGGTGCCGAGGTGATCGCCGACGGCAGCATCCACGTCTACGGCGCACTGCGCGGCCGCGCCCTCGCCGGCGCACGCGACAATGCGAAGGCACGCATCTTCTGCCGCGAGTTCCATGCCGAACTCGTCGCGATCGCAGGACACTACAAGGTCATGGAGGACATTCCGGCCGACGTGCGCGGCAAGCCCGCGCAGGTCTGGCTGGAGAACGGACAGATCCACATCGCCGCGCTCGCCTGAGCCGCGGCCCATCACGCATCAGGAGAATAGACCTTGGCAGAAATCATCGTCGTCACGTCGGGCAAGGGGGGCGTCGGCAAGACCACCAGCAGCGCGAGCCTCGCGTGCGGATTCGCACGTCGCGGCAAGAAGGTCGCGGTCATCGACTTCGACGTGGGCCTGCGCAACCTCGACCTGATCATGGGCTGCGAGCGCCGGGTCGTGTACGACTTCGTCAACGTCATCCACGGCGAAGCGTCGCTCAAGCAGGCGCTGATCAAGGACAAGCGCTTCGAGAACCTCTACGTGCTGGCCGCGTCGCAGACCCGCGACAAGGACGCGCTGACGAAAGAAGGCGTGGAGAAGGTGCTGAAGGAACTGTCGGACGACGGCTTCGACATCATCCTCTGCGACTCGCCCGCCGGCATCGAGAAGGGCGCGTTCCTGGCCATGTACTTCGCCGACCAGGCGGTGGTGGTGGTCAATCCGGAAGTGTCCTCGGTGCGCGACTCCGACCGCATCCTCGGCCTGCTCGCCTCGAAGACGAAGCGCGCCGAGGCCGGCGAACGCGTCAAGGAATTCCTGCTGCTGACCCGCTACAGCCCCGCCCGCGTCGAGACCGGCGAGATGCTGAGCATCAAGGACGTGGAGGAAGTGCTGGGCCTGAAGACGATCGGCGTGATCCCGGAGTCGGGCGACGTGCTGAACGCGTCCAACAAGGGCGAGCCGGTCATCCTCGACGGCGAATCCAGCGCCGGCCAGGCCTACGACGACGCCGTCGCCCGCCTGCTCGGCGAGGACCGGCCGATGCGCTTCACCCAGCACGAGAAGAAGGGGTTCTTCAGCAAGCTGTTCGGAGGCTGAGGCATGTCCATCTTCGACTTCCTCAAGCCCAAGAAGAACACCGCGTCGATCGCCAAGGAGCGCCTGCGCATCATCGTCGCGCAGGAGCGTACCCATCGCGGCGCGCCGGACTACCTGCCGCTGCTGCAGCGCGAGCTGCTGGAAGTGATCCGCAAGTACGTCAACATCGACGTCGATGCGGTGAAGGTGGAGATGGCAAAGGACGGCGACCACGACGTGCTGGACATTTCGGTCGCGCTGCCGGAAGACCGTCCGGCCGCGGACTGACGGGCGTCCCTGCCATGGCCGCCGTCCCGGTTTCCACGCCGCCCGAAGCACCGGCGGTACTGCGCCTGCGCGACATCGACGAAGCCGATGTCGTCGCCCTGCTCGCACGTTACGGCCTGCGCTTCGAGCGCATCGCCGACGGCATGCCGATCCCCGGCAGTTTCTGGGGCGACAGCGAGGCCGGCATCATCGCCAGCACGGTGTTCGCGCGCGGCGACACGCCGCTGCATTCGCTGCTGCACGAAGCCTGCCACCTGATCGTCATCCCGCCGTCGCTGCGCTGGCGCATCCACACCGACGCCAGCGATTCGGTGCACGAGGAAGACGCGACCTGCTACCTGCAACTGCTGCTGGCCGACACCCTGCCCGGCTTCGGCATCACGCGGGCGTTCGCGGACATGGACGCCTGGGGCTACACGTTCCGTTTCGGCTCCGCGCGCGCCTGGTTCGAGCGCGACGCCGAGGATGCCGCGCAGTTCCTGCGGGAGTTGCCGCATCTCGCCGGGCTGACCGGCGGTGCGCTCGTCGCGGCCTGAGTCCGCGCCCTCGAATCCGTCCTCGCTTGCGGGAGTCCCGTCGTGGCCAACGTGCTCTACATCGGCAACAAACAGTTGTCCTCGTGGTCGCTGCGGCCGTGGCTGGTGCTGCGCTGGGGCGGCATCCCGTTCGAGGAGCGGCTGATCCGGCTCGACCAGCCCGGCTACGGTCGCCAGGAAATCGCCGCCGTGAAAGCGGTGGCGCCCAACGGCACCGTGCCCGCCCTGCACGCGGACGGCGTCGTCATCTGGGACAGCCTCGCCATCGCCGAATGGGCGGCGGAACAGGTCGCGCCCGGCATGCTCTGGCCCGAAGACCCGGCGCTGCGCGCGCAGGCGCGTTCGGCCACCTGCGAGATGCATTCGGGCTTCGCCGCAGTGCGTCGCGATCTGTCGATGAACCTCGCGCTGCGCCTGCCCGCGCAACCGGACTGGGCCGACGACACCCGCCGCGGCCTGGCGCGCATCGACGCGCTCTGGCGCGAACTGCGTGAACGCCACGCCGCGCTCGGGCCGTATCTCTTCGGGCGCCGCAGCATCGCCGATGCGTTCTTCACGCCGGTCGCCACCCGCCTGCGCAGCTATTCCGTGCCTTGCGACGGCGTCGTCGCCGAATACCGCGACACGCTGCTGTCCGATCCCGACTTCCTCGCCTGGGAAGCCGACGGTCTGCGCGAGCGTCCCGCCGAACACGCGCCGCGCTGAACATCTCCGGCGCGGCCCGGCACGCACCGGCCTTGCGGCGGCCGGTCGCCGCGACTAGCCTGCCGCACAGACGCCGCCCGGCCCGGAGATCGCCCGTGACCCCTCGCACCACCCTGCTCACCCTCGCCATCGGTGCGAGCCTGCTCGCGCTGTCCGCCTGCGACCGCTCCGCGCCGAAGTCCGACGGCACCGCCGGCACCGCCGGCACCACCGCGCCGGCCGAGGCCGACCAGGACGCCGACGCGCTCATCAAGCGCGTCAACCGCGAATACAAGGCCGGCTACCCGGAAATCACCGCCGCGCAGTGGGTGTCCTCGACCTACATCAACGACGACACGCAGCTGGTCGCCGCGAAGGCCAACGAACGCTTCCTCGCCCAGCTCAACGGCTGGATCCGCGCCGCCAAGCCGTTCGAGGGCCAGAAGATGTCGCCGGAGAGCGCACGCTCGATCCTGCTGATGAAGCTGTCGACCGCGATGCCGCCGCCGAACGACCCGAAGAAGCTCGCGGAACTCACCCGCATCGCGTCGAAGATGGAAGGCGACTACGGCGCCGGCAAGTCCTGCACCGGCGAAGGCGACAAGAAGGTGTGCCGCGACCTCGGCGAACTCAGCGACGTGCTCGCGCACAGCCGCGACTACCAGGCCCAGCTCGACGCCTGGCAGGGCTGGCACACCATCTCGCAACCGATGCGCAAGGACTACGTGCGCTTCGTCGAACTGGTGAACGAAGGCGCGAAGGAAATGGGCTTCGCCGACGCCGGCGAGATGTGGCGCTCGGGCTACGACATGACGCCGGCCGAACTCGCCGCCGAGACCGATCGCCTGTGGGGCCAGGTCAAGCCGCTGTACGAGCAGTTGCACTGCTACACCCGCACCCGCCTGCAGGCGAAGTACGGCGCCGACAAGGGCGTGGTCGCCGGCGGCATGCTGCCCGCGCACCTCACCGGCAACATGTGGCAGCAGGACTGGGGCAACCTGTGGGACGTGCTGGAGCCGTACCAGGACGCCGGCAGCCTCGACATCACCTCGGCGCTGGAAAAGCGCTACAAGACCCACTACGCGGAAGAACTCGCGAAGGTCGGCCCGGGGGCCGGCACCGCCGCGCTGGCCGACGCCGAGCACCAGGCGCAGGTCGACACCGCGAAGGAAATGGCGCAGCGCGCCGAGGACTTCTACGTCTCGCTGGGCATGCCCAAGCTGCCGGAAACCTACTGGAGCTACAGCCAGTTCGTGAAGCCGCGCGACCGCGACGTGGTCTGCCACGCCAGCGCCTGGGACATGACCATGGCCGGCGACGTGCGCACCAAGATGTGCATCAAGCCGAACGAGGAAGAGTTCACCACGATCTACCACGAACTCGGCCACGTCTATTACTACCTCGCCTACAACAAGCAGCCGCCGCTGTTCCAGACCGGCGCGCACGACGGCTTCCATGAAGCCATCGGCGACACCATCGTGCTGAGCATGACGCCGGAGTACCTGCAGTCGATCGGCCTGGTCAACGGCCAGCAGCAGTCGCACGACGCGCTGATCAACGCACAGATGCGCATGGCACTGGCGAAGGTGTCGTTCATGCCGTTCGGGCTGATGATCGACCGCTGGCGCTGGGGCGTGTTCGATGGCTCGATCACGCCGGATCACTACAACCAGGCGTGGTGGGAACTGAAGGCGAAGTACCAGGGCGTGGCGCCGGTGACGCCGCGCGGCGAGGAATTCTTCGACGCCGGCGCGAAATACCACGTGCCGGGCAACACGCCGTACACGCGCTACTTCCTCTCGCACATCCTGCAGTTCCAGTTCTACAAGGCACTGTGCGACGCGTCCGGCCACAAGGGCCCGCTGTACCAGTGCAGCTTCTACGGCAACAAGGCCGCGGGGCAGAAGTACTGGGCGATGCTCGGCAAGGGCGCGAGCCAGCCGTGGCAGAAGACGCTGAAGGAGATGACCGGCAGCGAGAAGATGGACGCGTCCGCCGTGCTGGAATATTTCGCGCCGCTGCAGGAATGGCTGAAGCAGCAGAACGAAGGCCAGCGCTGCGGCTGGACGCCGCCGCCGGCGACGGCGATCGCCACCGCGCCGAAGACGCCCGCCAAGGGCTGATCGCGCCACGCGGATAGATGACGGTGATCGACGACGGAAAATAGAAGATCGCCGATGCATGCAACGACGACGCCCCGCGCACGACGCGGGGCGTCGTGCTTTCGGCGTCGCGAAGCGTGCGGTACAGTCTGCACGCCGTTGGATCGACCGGAGCCGACCGCGGCGGCGCGCTTCGCGCAGGCGACACGAAAGGACGCAGCACATGCCGCAACGCATCGACCGCATCCGCACGCTGGCGACGCAATCGCGTTTCCGCATCGGCGCGGTGCGGGTGCATCCGGAGCGGCTGCTCATCGAGCGCGACGATGAAGAGATCGCGCTCGAACCGCGGATCATGGAAGTGCTGGTCGCGCTGGCCGAACACGCCGGCGAAGTGGTCAGCGCCGAGCAACTGCTGATCGAGGTCTGGCGCGGCAGCTTCTACGGCGACAACCCCGTGCATCGCGCGATCGCGCAGCTGCGCCGCCATCTCGGCGACGATCCGCGCAAGCCCGCCTACATCGAGACCATCCGCAAGCGCGGTTATCGCCTCGTCGCGCCGGTCGCGTTTCCCGACGACTACGGACGCCGGCCCTTGCAGGCCAGCGGCTGGTCGGGGCGCAATCCGTACGTCGGCCTCACCGCCTACGACAATCGCCATGCCGACGTGTTCTTCGGTCGCACGCGACTCACTGCGGAGCTGTTGGCGGCATTGCGCCGGCAGCGCGAATCGCAGCGCCGCTTCCTGCTGCTGGTCGGCGCCAGCGGCTGCGGCAAGACCTCGCTGCTGCAGGCCGCGGTGTTGCCGCTGCTGACGCAGTCCGGCGGCTTCGACGGCCTGCAGGCGCTGTCGGTGGCGCAGTGCGATCTCGCGGCGGGCGCGGGCCAGACGCCCGCCGTGCGGCTCGCGTCGGCGCTCGCCGACTGGCAGCTCGACGGCCGCCCGGTGTTCGCGCCGCAGCCGATCGAAGCGCTGGCCGAACGACTGTCGACGCAACCCGGCCTCATCGGCGAGACGCTCGACGACGCCTGGCGCCGACGCACCGTCCGCAACGAAGCGCCGCACGCGCACCTGCTGCTGTTGATCGACCACGCCGAAGCGCTGGTCGCCTCCGACCAGATCGACGCGACGCAGCGGCGACAGGCGTGGGCGATCCTCGATGCGATCTGCGACCACACGCGCGGCGGCGTGCTGATGATCGTGCGCGGCGATTTCTATCCGGCACTGATCGAGGCGCTGCCCGGCATCGCCGATCGCAAGGGCGGCGACGGCCACATCGACGCGCAAGCGCCGACGATCGGCGAGATCGCGCAGATCGTGCGCCTGCCGGCGCACGTGGCCGGCCTGTCCTTCGAGGAAGATGCGGAGACCGGCGCGCGTCTGGACGACGTGCTGCGCGACGCCGCCGTCGGCCGCCCGGACACGCTGCCGCTGCTGCAGCACACGCTGCATGCGCTGCACGAACAGCGCGAGGCCGACGGCACGCTGACCTTTGCCGCGTATCGCGCCGTTGGCGGGCTCGAAGGCGCAATCGCCCACCAGGCCGAGGCCGTCTTCGCCAGCCTGCCCGCGGAAGTGCGCGATCGCCTGGACGAAATCCTCGCCCGGCTGATCCTGTTGCTGCCCGACAGCGACAACCTGGGCACGCGGCGCGTGCCCTGGTCGGCGCTGGAGCACGACGCCTCGCGCCAGCTCGTCGAGGCCTTCATCCGCGGCCGGCTGTTCGTCGGCAGCCACGACGCCGACAGCCCGACGTTCGGCGTCGTGCACGATGCCTTGCTGCGGCAATGGCCGCGCGCCCGCGACTGGGCGCTGGAGAACCGCCGCCTGTTGCAGGCGCACGCGCGCCTGCAACGCGCCGCCGCGCGCTGGGACGAAGCAGGACGACGCGACGACCACCTGCTGCATCCCGGCCAGCCGCTCGGCGAAGCCCTGGAAGTGCGCCGTCGCCTGCCGCAACGGCTGTCTGCGCGCGAAGACGCATTGCTGGAAGCGTCGCTGCGCCGCCGCCAGCGCGGCAAGCGCAAGCGACGCATCGCGATCGCCGCGCTCGCGACGCTGGCGATCACCGCGTCGCTGTTCGCGCTCTGGGCCGTGCGTGCGCAGCGCGAAGCCGAACGCCGGCGCGAGGATGCGCTGCGCCTCTCCGATTTCATGCTGGTGGATCTCGCGGACAAGCTGCGCCCGCTGGGCAATCTCGGCCTGATGCGCGACGTCAGCCAGCAGGCGCTGGACGTGCTCGATCACGACGACGGCGCCACGCGATCGGTCGCGGGCCTGGTCAATCGCGCGCGCGCGCTGCGCACGCTCGGCGAAGTGCTGATGGAAGAGGCCCGCCTGGAGCAGGCGGAACGCGCCTTCGACGGCGCCGCGCACGCGGCGGAGGCGGCCGTCGCACGCGCGCCGACGTCCAGCGATGCCGTGGCCGAGGCCGGCAACGCCGCGTACTGGCTGGGCTACCACTACTACCGCCGCGGCGCGTATCGCCAGGCCGAGGTCTACTGGCGCACCTACCTCAGCCACACCGGCACGCTGCTGCGCCTGGCGCCGAGCAAGCCGGAATGGCTGGTCGAACGCTCGTATGCGCTCAACAACCTCGGCACGCTGGCGAACACGCAGGGCCACGGCGACGAGGCGATCGCACGGTTCCGCGAATCCGCGGCGCTGAAGGCGCGGGCCTCGCGGATGCGGCCGGACGACCTCGACCTGCGCTATGACCTGATCGACACGCTCTCGTGGATCAGCAGTGCCGAGCAGACGCAGGGCCAGCTCGACCGCGCCGCCGCGGGCTACGCCACGCAGCTCGACATGCTGCGCGCGCTGATCCGGCAGCGACCGACCGCACTTGCCTGGGAGCGTCGACTGGCGACCTCGCTGCGCCGCAGTGCCGAACTCGCGCTCATGCGCGGACGCACCGACGACGCGAAGGCCATGCTGGAGGAAAGCATCGCCCGCCTGGCCGCGCTGCTGCCGAAGGCGCCCGAGAACCGCGTGTGGCGGCGCGACCTGGCCCACGCGCTGCTCGATCGCGCGGAACTGGCACGGATCGTCGGCGATGCCTCCGGCGCGATCGCCGACCTGCGTCGCGCAGCCGAACTGTCGTCGGAACTGCAGACGGAAGGCGGCGGCGACCAGACCGAATGGCGTCGCCTCGACGCGCTGATCCGCGTCCGGCTCGCCGCCCTGCGCGCCCAGCCCGTGCGCGAGCGCGAGGCGATGGCCGAGCTGGAGCGCCTGGTCCGGGAGGTGCCCGACGAGGTCCTGGGCCGCAGCGCGCTGGCGAAGGAACTCGTCGCCCACGGCAGGCGTCTGGCCGGTGCGGGCGACACGGCCGGCGCCGCCCGGGCATACGCCCGCGTCCGCGCCCTGCTGTCCGGCGTGGCGCCCGGTTCGCGCGACCCCACGCTGCTCGCGCCGTGGTTGCAGGCGCACCTGCTCGCCGGACTGCGCGCCGACGCCGCGCTCGCCCGCCTGCAGGCGAGCGGCTACCGCCATCCGGACGTCGACCTGCCGTCCGCCCCTTCCCCCCTGCCGGCCCCCGACCCCACGCCGTGAGCCGACTGTCTGCCCGTCCACCCCAACAGGAGCTTCCCGTGTCGCACGCAGGCCATCTCTGGAACATCACCATCACCATCGTCGGCGGCATCGCCACCTTCGATCCCCCGCCAGGCAAGCAGGGCTACCAGTTCGCGAAGAACGCCCGCCGCGGCGTCATCGCCTTCACCCTCGCCTCGGACGACTACGCCTTCATCGGCTGCACCTACGTGCCGGTGAAGGGCGACATGCCCGGCGTCGAAGCCCGCTGGGGCCACGCCGTCCGCAACACGAGGGAACTGGTCGTGACCTTCGGCTATCCCGAAGGCGTGATCCATGACGGCCACCTGCGCCTGGAGTACATGCACCGGACCAGCAAGCACACCGACGTGATCGACCCGCAGGTCGGCAACGACGGCCAGACCGGCGGTTTCCTGCCCAATCCCTGACCGGAACGACGGGCAGGCCCGGGCTCGCGGGGCCTGCCCGACCGATCGCGCACGGCGACGAATCCATTTCGAATCAATCACCTGCAAACCGACAGGTTTCCATCAGGCATGCCGACCGGCTGCTGCGGATGCTGGCACCGCGTTCCCGAGAAACGCCCGGCACGGGCCAAGAGGAACGTGGTCGCGTCGACCCACGACGCATTCCACAAGGAGCACTCCCATGTCCAAGAAGGCCGAACTCGCCGCTTCCGCCCAGCAGATCAACATCCTGATCGTGATCGACACCGAATACGTGAAGACCAACTACCCGCACCCGAGCCAGGATCCGAACAACCCGACCGGCATCAACCACAACAGCCAGTTCATGATCTGCACCGGCTCGCGCGGCTCCGTGACCGGCCAGGGCACTGCCGACCTGAGCTTCCAGGCCAACCCGGGCGACTACGTCTCCTTCGCCGGCACCTCCATCTACGACAACTCGGACGACGCCGTGATCATCTACGGCATCAAGTACTGGCAGGGCGACCACGTCTTCAACCAGTTCGTGCCCGACGTGGTGAAGCGCCAGAAGGCCGTGATGCCCGACCCGAACACCACCAACGGCCTGCCCGCGATCCAGGGCCCGGTGAGCTTCAGCTCGATCGATTCCAAGGTCTCGCAGGCCGGCACCGAGAACTTCTACGTGTACTTCGCGCTGTACACCCTCGCCAGCGACGGCGAGACGCAGAACCTCTTCGGCTACTACTACTGGGATCCGCAGATCCGCGTCAGCTGATCGACAGAATCTATCGTTGCCACCTGCAGCGATCGACCGCGCATGTCCCGGCATCCTCTCGATGCCGGGACATGTCGACAGTCATGCTTGACAACCGCACGGCCCCACGAGAAAACGATTGCGTTGCAGCACGCACGGATCGTTCGAGACATCAACGTCGACCGCGCGCCACACGGCGCCGGATCAGGGGGCGGGCATGGAGCACGATCAGCAACTTCGCGTCACACGCGCCGCGGAACGCCTCGCGTTCCGACCATGTCGACCATTCCGGAAACGCACACCGTCGGCCCGTTCCTGAGCCGATACGCACCCCGCGTCCAACGAATGCCCGACGAGGTATGGCATGGCCCAGCGCACCGAGCGCTCCCGTTTCCGCATCGGCGAACTGCTGGTGCATCCGGATCGCAATGTCGTCGTCCGCGAGGGCGAGGACATCCGGCTTGAGCCGATGTGGATGAAGCTGCTGGTCTGCCTCGCCGAGAACCGCGACAAGCCGCAGAGCACGCTGCAATTGATGCGCGAGGTCTGGCACCACACCGACCTTGAAGACAGCGCAGTCCACATCGGGATATCGAAACTGCGCAAGGCACTCCGCGATGACAGCCGTACCCCACGGTACATCGAGAACATCCGGGGCCAGGGCTACCGCCTGATCGCACCAGTGGCCCTGCCGGGCGATTACCTGAGCAGCCGCCCTGCCCCTTGCACGTGGGCAGGAAACCCTTACGTCGGTCTGGAAGCATTCGACGAAGCATATGCCGACGTCTTCCGCGGACGCGGCGATGCCATCGACAAGGTCGTCAAGGCCATGCGTTCGCAGCACGACAACGGCCGCAGGTTCGTCCTGCTGGTCGGCGCGAGCGGCAGCGGCAAGACCTCCCTGCTGCGCGCCGGCGTGATTCCGCGACTGGTGGGCAACGGTGGCGAGGATGGACTGCGCACCTTGTCGGCGGCCCGCTGCGACCTCGGAACCGTCCGTGGAGACGAAGTGCCCGGCGCACTGGCGGCGGCCCTTGCGACATGGACGCTGGAAGGCCGCCCCGTGCTGCCGCCGCAACCGATGGAATCGCTGACCCGGCTCCTGACCGGGAATCCGGCATCGCTCCACGCGCCGATCGACGAAGCCTTCCGGCGCATCGCCCTGTCTCCCGACGCCGCCCCGGGCGCCCACCTGCTGCTGGTCCTGGACCACGCCGAAGGCCTCGTCGCGAGCAGCGAACAGGACCCGGCATGCCACGACACGTTCGTCCGGATCCTGGACGCCCTCTGCGACCACCCCCGCATCCTCGCTGCGATGGTCGTCCGCAGCGATTTCTACCCGAAGCTGATGGAAGCCGTGCCCGCGCTGATGGAACGCAAGGGCAGCCTCGGCCATGTCGACGTGCCCCGTCCCACGGCAATCGAGATCAACGACATCATCACACTGCCCGCGATCAGCGCCGGTCTGGAGTTTGAACGCGACCCCGGCACTTCCGCGGCCCATTACCTCAACCACACGCTCTCCGAAGCCGCACGCGGCCAGGCCGACGTGCTGCCGCTGCTGCAGCACACGCTGCACGAACTCTACAAGCGTTGCGCCGACGACAGACTGCTGACCTACGCCGCCTACCGCGAAATCGGCGAACTGGAAGGGGCAATCGCGCAGCGAGCGGAGACGGTGTTCGCGTCATTGCCCGTGGACGCGAGGGACAGTCTCGACGTGGTGCTGGGACAGCTGGTCATCGTCGATCCGGAATCTGGTGCGGTGCGGGGCCGCCGCGCCGACTGGGACGACCTGCCGCCCACGGCGGCGACGCTCGTGAAGGCCTTCCTCGATGCGCGACTGTTCTCCAGCGCCTTCGACGACGGGCGCTCGAAGTACGGCGTTGCGCACGAGGCCCTGCTGCGGCAGTGGCCGCGCGCGCGCGAGTGGGTGAAGGAAAACAAGCGCATCCTGCAGGCCAGCCATCGCCTGCGCGACGCCAGGACACGCTGGACAAGGAGTGGAAGACGACGGGACTTGCTGCTCAATCCAGGACTTCCACTGGACGAGGCAACGTTGGTCGAGCGCGCATTGCCGGAAACGCTGGATCGCGATGCACGCGACTTCATCGAGGCATCGAAACGGCTCGTCGGCCGCCGTCGGAGAAGGGCGCAGGCTGCTGCCGCCGCGCTCGCTGTCCTCGCACTGATCTCCGCGATGCTGGCATCGACGTCCATCAGTGCCAGGCACGATGCGGATGCAAGACGCCGGTATGCGCAGGACGTGACGGGTTTCATGCTCGTGGATCTCGATGAGGCCGCGGGTGTGCTGGACGACCTCAGCCTGCCCGAGCGAATGAGCGCAAAGGTCATCGCCGACTGCACGAAACGGCAACGACCGCCCCCCGACGCACAGGATCTGGTCAACTGCTCGCGAGCCCATCGCATCCGCGGCCGCGTGCTGCATGCGCAGGGCCATCGACCGGCCGCTGAAGCGCAATTCAGGACGGCCGCGGCGATGGCCGAACAAGCATCGAGACTGGATCCTGGATCGCAGGACGCGATCAACGAACAGGGACAGTCCGACTTCTGGAAAGGGATGCTCGAATACGACGTCAACCGCTTCGATGCGACCTGGGCGCACTGGACTTGCTATCTGCGGCATGCCACCCGGTTGCTTGCACTCGCGCCCGACAATCCGAAGTGGATGTTCGAGGTGTCATTCGCGGCGACCAATCTGGGCATCATCGAGAAGCGTCGCGGACACACCGCCAACGCGATCCGTCTGTTCGAAGCCTCCGCGGAGGCGAAGCGGAGCGCGCTCACCCTGCTGCCCTACAACGAGTCCTACCACCAGCAGTACCTCGACACACTCTCGTGGATCAGCAGCACACTGGAGGACGAAGGCCGACTGGACGAGGCGTCCCGTGGATACGAAACGCAGATCAAGGCGTTGCGAATACTGATCGATCAGCACCCGACGGCGGACAGCTGGAAACTCAGGCTCGCGAACTACCTGCAACTCGATGCGAACCTGCAGACCGATCGCGGCGAACTGGAACGCGCAGAGGACAGTGCGACCGACAGCATCACGATGTTGGAACACCTCAACGACCGGCACGCGGAACGCTCGAAGTGGAAGGTCGAACTGGCCCGCGGCCATCTGATCCGTGCCGACGTTCTGCGCGCACGCGGGGATGTCATCGGGGCGTCGGTAGACGTCGGAAGCGCGGCGACGCTCCTCGCCCAGGCGCCGAAGGAAATGCGTGGTGATCTACCGTGGCGTCGCCAGGACATCCTGGTGCGTTTCCTGACGTCGCGGGGTACGGCAGGCGGTGGGCATCCGGAAACCGCCCGCACCGCCCTGCGGGAAATGACCCGGCTGCAGAAGGACCACCCAGGCGACGAAATCGGGATGGAACTCGTGCAAATGCTCACGATGCAAGCCGGCGACCTCGAATCCGCCAATCGCAGAAGCGAAGCGGCCTCGATCCATCGCGAAGCGCTGCGCGTGCTCGACCTGCTGACCCGCAAGCGCACCCATCGCTGGACGCAGGCGCATGCGGGGGCCATCGCGGCCCTGCAACGACTGGAGTGACGTGCCGCACGGCCGATGCACGGCCTGCGACATCGCGCAGACGATCGACCCACGACGTACCTTGTCAGCGTGATGACGTGCACGGTGCGAGCCCATGCCTTGCGTGCGGACCGACGCGAGCGCGGAACGATGCCGAAACGAGCCGGCCAGCCACGCAGGCCGCAGGGATGATGGAGCCTCACCCGAACGGAATGGAGAGTCTTCCTCGTGACTTCGCTCGTCCTTCTCAACGACCCCGATCGCCTCGCGCCGCTCCAGTCGTGCATGCTCCGCCTCTTCATCGACCAGGCCACGGGCGAGTACAGGTATCGCTTTTCCAAGCCCGCGATCCTGCTCAGCAAACCGGGGGAGCCGGTCGATTTCTTCCTGATCAACGAAATCCCGAACACGTCGCTCGGCATCCTCAAGCACATCTCGACCCCCTGCGAGGCGGCCGGCACCGCACCGCAGAAGGTCACGATCGAGAGCCTAGATTCGAAGCCGCCGCCCGCCGGCCCCAACCCCTACGCAGACAAGCCGACGCGGGCGAGCTACACCTTCACCCTGGAGGAGTACGAGATGCTCAACATCGGTCTGGTCGTGGAAGTCCGGCACGACGACGGCCGCGACCCGATCGCGCTGATCTGCGACCCGCAGGTGGGCAACGGCCCGCCGTGACGGGGTCGGCATGACCGCTTCCGCATGCCGGTCTATCCGACCGGCATGCAGTCCTGGGTGCCGCGCCTAACCGCGACGTGGAAAATCAGGACTTTGCGGTCCATAAGGTTTCCGCAAGGGACATCCGGAAGCGGTTCGGGGAGGGTCGGCGGGCCCCGCGGCGAGGTCGTCGTGGGGACGTCGGGGGTCCGGCAAGGACCTCCCCCTTCGTCCGCTTCCGGAGCCCGTCATGACCGATTCGCCCGTTTCGCCCCTCCCGGTCGTCCTCTGCGCGCTGCTCGACGACGCCCGCCCGCAGTCCTCTCCTTCTCCCGCCGACGCCGCCGCGCTGGCCGAGCCGGTGGGCAACCCGCCGCCGGCGCCGGCCGGGGCGCCGCCGTCCGCCCCGCCCGATCCGCCTGCCGGCGTGGTGATTCCCTGGCCCGGGCCGACTCCGCCCGCGGAGCCGCCCGCCGATCCGCGCGGCCGCATCCGGCTGAACGGTGCGCTGCTGCGGCGGCTGCGCATCGGCAAGCTGCTGAGCCAGCAGGACCTCGTCTACGCGTTCGAGGACGCCAACATCCGCATCTCGATCGCGACCCTCAAGCGCGTCGAATCCCCGCGCGGGACCATGGTCCGGTTCCGCATCGCCCGCGAGTTCGCGAAGTATTACGAAGTGCCGGTCGAGACGCTGCTGTTGCCGAATCCGTGAAACCCCATCGGGAGACGCGCATGGACAGGGATGAAGCGCTTCACATCGCGGCCCGCGACACCCTCGTGCACATCGCGGGGGTGTCAGGGCGGCCCGCCAAGGACTTGCGGCCCGGGCAGTCGTTGACCGTCGATCTGGGGTTGGCCGACCCGGACCTCGCGGTGCTGTCCGTCTACCAGCACCGGGTCGCCGGCCGGCTGCGGCCCGGCGGGCCGGCGGTACCGCTGTCGGTCGACGTGCTCTACGACTGCGTGGTCTGGGAGGTCCTGGCCCTGACCGTGCAGCGGGCGACGGGCCGGTCGCTCGATGCAACCCGGGCCTGCGCGCTGCTGGTCGAGGCCGCGGCCGGCCTGCGCGGGGTGCCGCCCCGGCCGTCGCCGGGCGATCCGCACGGGCGAAGCTGACAGCCCCGGCAGGGGTGCGCGATACTCGCGGCATGTCCGCACCCCGCCGCCTCGCCGATCTCGCCGCCCAGCCGCTGGAGCGGGCGCTCGCGCTGCCGGCGCGCTGCTACGTCGATCCGGCGATCCCGGCGCTCGACCGCCGGGCGATCTTCAACCGCGGCTGGCAGCTGATCGCGCACGTCAGCCGGCTGCGCGCACCGGGCGACCACGTGGTCGTCGATTTCGGCGGTCTGCCGGTGATCGCGGTGCGCGGCGACGACGGCGTGGTCCGCGCGATGCACAACGTCTGCCGCCATCGCGCCGGCCCGCTGGCGCAGTGCGACGGCCTCGGCGCGAAGGCGCTGCGCTGCCGCTACCACGGCTGGACCTACACCCTCGACGGGCGCCTGCGCAGCGCGACCGAGATGGCGGGCGTGCCCGACTTCGACCCCACCGACATCCGCCTGCCGCAGCTCGCGGTGCGCGAGTGGCAGGGCATGCTGTTCGCGACCGTCGACGAGGCCGCGGCACCGCCGTTCGAGGCCTTCGTCGCCGGCATCGACGCCCGCATCGGCCCGGATCGGCGGTTGGCCGACTTCGCCCACCACCAGCACGTGGCCTACGAGATCGCCTGCCACTGGAAGGTGTACGTCGACAATTACCTCGAGGGCTATCACGTCCCGCACGTGCATCCCGAGCTGAACCGGCTGCTGGACTACCGCAGCTACGTCACCGAGACCGCCGAGTGGTATTCGTTCCAGTGGAGCCCGCTGGAAAGCGGCGACGGCCTCTACGGCAACGGTGACGCGTTGTATTACTGGCTGTGGCCGAACACGATGCTGAACATCCTGCCCGGCCGCCTGCAGACCAACCGCGTGGTGCCGATCGCCCCGGACCGCTGCCGCGTGGAGTTCGATTTCTACTACGCACCGGACGACAGCGAGGCCGGGCAGGCCCGCCGCGCCGCCGACCGGGATTTCAGCGATGTCGTGCAGGACGAGGACATCGCGATCTGCGAGGACGTGCAGCGCGGCCTTGCCTCCGGTTCCTACGAGGCGGGACGCCTCAACCCGCTGCGCGAGAACGCGGTGCATCATTTCCATGAACGGGTGCGCCGTGCCTACCGCGAGGCGGAGACGGCCGATCGCGAGTGACGCCACCCCGCCCTTCCTTCCGAACCTTCCAGAAGCCAACGCCATGTCGACCTTCCGCCTCACCCTCGCCCTCCTGACCGCGATCGCCGCCACCGCGCCGACGATCGCCGCCGCGTCCGAAGCCCCGGGCGAACCGAGCCGGACCGCGCCCGCGGCCGCCATCCACTGGCGCGCCGCCGCCTTCCCGTCCGCGAACGTCGCGCGCATGGAATACGGCGCGGTGTCGGCCAGGCGACTGCTCGACCTCCAGCGCAAGAACGCGGCCCCTGGCCTGAAGGCGACCCAGATCGGCATCGGCCGCGACGCCGTGCAGGAAGGCGCGCAGTCGCACCTGCCGGCGCTGAAGTGGATGCCCGCCGCCGGCGGCTGGGTGGCGCGGGCCGAAGTGCGTTCGACGGACGCGATGGCCCTGCGCGTGGGCCTGGACGTGAGCGCGCTGTCCGACCGCGTGGAACTGCGCTTCGCGGGTTCGGCCCGTCCGAACGACGTGGTCGCGGTGATGACCGGTGCCGAAGTCAAGCGCCTGCCCGGCACCGACGGCCACTTCTGGACGCCCGGCACCGACGGCGAATCGCAGATCATCGAGATCTTCCGTCCGAAGGGCGTGCCGGCGTCCGCCGCGCGCATCGACGCGCCGGTGCTGTCGCACCTCGTGGCCGACAGCCGCAACAGCTTCAAGCTGGTCGAGAAGATCGGCGAATCCGGCAGTTGCAACGTCAACGTGATCTGCCGCGTCAACGAACTGGGCCAGGACTACGTCAACGCCAAGAACGCGGTCGCGCGCATGGTGTTCGTGGTCGGCAGCAGCAGCTACCTGTGCACCGGCACGCTGCTGGCCGACACCGTGCCGCAGACGCAGGTGCCGTATTTCCTCAGCGCGAACCACTGCTTCTCCAGCAACACCAACGCGGCGCCCGTGCCGTCGCAGATGCAGACGGTCGCGAACACGCTGAACACGTACTGGAACTACGAGACCACGGCCTGCAGCAACTTCACCTCGACCACGGTCAGCCAGCTGGCAGGCGGCGCGACGTACCTGTTCTCGGACAACAACACCGACGGCATGTTCATCCGCCTCAACAACGCGCCGCCGGCGACCGCGTACTTCGCAGGCTGGAACGCGGCGGCGATCACCGACGGCACCGCCGTCGTCGCGATCCACCATCCGGCCGGCGACGCGAAGAAGGTCTCGTCCGGCCAGGTGATGAGCAAGGACGCCGACAACATCGAGATCGCGTGGCTCAGCGGCACCACCGAAGGCGGCAGCAGCGGCTCGGCGCTGTTCACCACCGGCGCGAACGGCTACGTGGTGCGCGGCGGCCTGTACGGCGGCTTCGCGTCTTGCTCGAACACGGGCTCGACCTCGAACACGCAGAACCGCGACTACTACTCGCGCCTCGACGTGTACTTCCCCAACATCAAGAGCTGGCTGGAACCGCAGCCGGCGGTGCTCAACGGCAACGGGCCGCGCCATCACACCCGCCCCGGCACCGCCACCGTGCCGTCGGCACAGGCCGCGCAGGCGCAACCGACGACCACCGCCACGCCGCGCGGGGCACGACTGGTTCCGGTCGTGCGCGAAGGCGCCGGCCGCAAGTGACGGTCCGTCGCTGACGCCACGGACGTGACGGCCGATCCGCAAAGGTGAGCGCCGGGTCGCGTCCTCTCGGATTGTGGTCCGCGATCGCGCTGGTCGCGGGCAACATGATCGGCAGCGGGGTGTTCCTGCTGCCGGCGTCGCTGGCTCCCTACGGCGCGCTCGGCCTGTACGGCTGGGCGATCACGCTCTGCGGCGCGCTGTTGCTGGCCCTGACCTTCTCGCACCTCGCCGCGCGCGGCGCACAGGCGGGCGGGCCCTACGCCTACGCCCGCGAGGCCTTCGGCGACACCGTCGGCTTCGCGATCGCGTGGAGCTACTGGATCTCGATCTGGTGCGCGAACGCGGCCATCGCAGTCGCCTTCGCGGGCAGCCTGGGCGCGCTGTTCCCGGCGCTGGTGGCGACGCCTGCGCGCGGCGCGTCGCTCGCACTGGCGGCGCTGTGGCTGTGTGCGGCGATCAACCTCGCCGGCGTGCGCGAGGCCGGGCGTGCGCAGGTGCTGACCACGATCCTCAAGGTGCTGCCGCTGCTGCTGTTCGGCGGCATCGCGATCTGGTGGCTGGATCCGTCGAAATTCGCCGATCCCGGCCAGGCCATCGCCGCCGCCGCGAAGGCCGGCGCGCCGGCGTCGACCTTCGGCGCGGTGCACGCGACCGTCGCGCTCGCGCTGTGGGCGTTCCTCGGGCTGGAAGCGGCGACCATTCCCGCCGGCGCCATCCACGACGCCGAACGCACGATTCCCCGCGCGACGCTGATCGGCACGCTGCTGGCCGGCGTCGCCACCCTGCTCGCCTGCACCGCGGTGCTCGGCCTGCTCTCGCCCGACGCCGCCATGGCGTCCACCGCACCGATGGCCGATGCCGCACGCCTGCTGTGGGGCCCGGCGGCCGGCGTGGGCATCGCGGTGGTCGCGGCGATCTCCTGCCTCGGCGCGCTCAACGGCTGGGTGCTGCTGTCGGCGCAGTTGCCGATGGCCGCCGCCGAGGACGGCCTGTTCCCGCGCGCGTTCGCCATGCTGGATGCACGCGGCACGCCGCGCTTCGGCATCTGGGTGGGCACCGTGCTCGCGAGCCTGCTGGTGGTCGCGAAATACACCGGCCCGCTCGGCGAGGTCTACACGTTCTCGATCCTGCTCTCGACCGCCGCGACGCTGCTGCCGTACGTCTTCAGCAGCGCGGCGTGGCTGCGCCTGGGCCACAACGGTCGCGTGGCAGCCGCACTGGCCTTGCTCTACAGCGTCTACGCGCTGCTCGGCACCGGCAGCGAAGCGCTGGTCTGGGGCGCAGTGCTCGTGCTCGCGGGGCTGCCACTGCACGCATGGCGGCGCATGCGTTCGACGCGTTAACGCTGCGCGAACGCAAATTTCATCCACTTTGTACATCGCGTCGCGGCGGATCCGACGCGATGTCGCATTTCCGCATCGAGGATTTCGTTTTCATCGGTGCTTAAGACTGCCCTAATGCGATCTTCATCCAATCGTCGCCAAGCACACGCAAAGGCGACGCGATGTCCGCACACGCGCAGTCCACTCCATCGATCACGACGTCTCCGCAGTGGCCGCTGCGCGTGCGCGCGCTGCACTGGCTCATCTTCCTCGTGGTCGCGATCGCGGTGGGCGCGATCCTCGGCCGCGAATGGATCGAGGACAGCGACGGCAAGGCGCTGATGCGCCTCCACACCCAGGCCGGCGTGCTGGTGCTGCTGCTCGCCACGTTCCGCATCGTGTCGCGCCTCGGCGCGCGCGCGCCCGACACCCACGATCGCCGCTCGCCGCCAGGCCGCGCGGCCGCGTTGCTGCATCTGTTCCTCTATCTCGCACTGATCGCACTGCCGCTGCTCGGGTGGGCCTACTTCAACGCGCGCGGCAAGCCGGTCGTCTTCTTCGGTCTCGAACTGCCGCGGCTGCTCGGTCGTGATCGCGACCTGGCCGAAACCCTGGAATCGCTGCACACCACACTGGGCTGGGTGCTGCTGGCGATCATCGGCGTGCATGCCCTCGGCGCGCTCTGGCACCACTTCGGCACGAAGGACGACGTGCTGCGCTCGATGCTGCTGCGCGGCACGGCGCCGAAGTCCGATTCCGCGCCCTTTCCCACTCCCCCCGCCGAAGAGGTGAACGAATGATCCGAACGCAATCCACGGCGCGCTTCACGCGCAGGCTGTGCGCATGGCTGCTGCCGCTGGCGGCGCTGTACGCCACCGACGCGCTGGCCGTGCCCAGTTACTCGCGCCAGACCGGCCAGGAATGCGCGGCCTGCCACATCGGCGCCTTCGGCCCGGCGCTCACGCCCTACGGCATGCGCTTCAAACTCGGCGGTTACACCGATTCCGACGGCCAGGGTCGCAAGATCCCGGTGTCGGCGATGGCGGTCGGTTCGGTCACGCATACCGCGACCGAAGACGACAGCGGCAAGCTCACGCACGCCGACCTCGCCGAGGCATCGGTGTTCCTCGCCGGCAAGATCACCGACCACATCGGCAGCTTCACCCAGATCACCTACGACGGCCTGGAGCACAAGACCGCGCTCGACCTGCTCGACGTGCGCTACGCCACCACGAAGCAGGTGCGCGGCAAGGACACGATCTTCGGCGTGTCGATCAACAACGCGCCCACGCTCACCGATCCGCTGAACACGCTGCCAGCCTGGGGCTATCCCTACGTCTCGGCCCCGCGCGGCGCCGGTGCGGGCGGCGCCGAATTCACCGGCATCGGCGGCCTCGAAGGCACCGTGATCGGTGCCTCCGGCTACGCGCTGTGGAACGACCATCTCTACACCGAACTCGGCACCTACCGTTCGCTCTCGCCCAGCGCGCTGTCGCGCATCGGCGTCGGCCGCGACAGTTCGCCCGGCATCCTCCACGACTCCAACTACTGGCGCGTGGCGTGGCTCGGCGACGCGAAACACGCCGGCTGGTCGGTCGGCATGTTCGGCAACAACGGTTCGCTGGAAAGCCGCGAGGACGGCACGTCCGCCGCGCGCTTCCACGACTTCGGCGTGGACGGCAGCTACCAGTTCCTCGGCACCCGCGAGCACGTGGTGACCGTCAACGGCAGCTACCTGCGCGAACGCGACAGCGTGGCGCACGACCGCATCTCCGAAGGCAAGCTCAACGCCTCCTACCACTTCCGCAACACCTGGGGTGGCAGCGTCGGCCTGTTCAACGCCACCTCGCACACCGGCGCGAACGACAACAGCGGCTACATCCTGCAGGCCGACTGGACGCCGTGGGGCAAGGAAGATTCGTGGAAGGCGCCGTGGGCCAACGTCCGCCTCGGCCTGCAGTATGTCGGCTTCAACAAGGTGCATGACGAGGCCGGCGTGAGCGAGAAGGCCAGCGACAGCAATTCCCTCCACTTCTTCGTCTGGACGGCGTTCTGACCATGCACATCACCACTCCGCTCCTCCTGGCCGGCGCGCTCTGCGCGCTCGGCCTCGGCCTGGCGGCGCCCGCGCGCGCCGCCGCGGTCGGTCGCGCCGACGCCGGCAGCGACGTCTACGATTCCGAATGCGCCGACTGCCACAGCCTGCGTCCCGGCAAGAACAAGAAGGGTCCGACGCTCGCCGCGGTGAGCGGACGCACCGCCGGCACCGTGCCGGGCTACAAATACTCCGACGCGCTCGCGCACAGCGGCATCGTGTGGACGCCGGAGAAGCTCGCCGCCTACATCGCCGCGCCGAAGAAGGTCGTGCCCGGCGGCAAGATGAAGTACGACGACGGCGGCGACCTCACCGCCCAGGACATCGCCGACCTGCTCGCGTTCCTCAAGACCGCGCGCTGAGATCGGCAACGACCGCTCGCTCCGGTGACGCGGCTCGGTTCCGGGATCCACTCCGAATCCGGGCCGCCCACCGGGGCGTTTTCATGTCGAGGCGCGTTCGAGGTCCGATCGCATCGCCCGCGGGGATCACAGCGCCGGCGGCGACGACGCCACCGGCTCGCCATCCGGCGGCATCCGCGTCCGCGTGACCTCCCACCACCAGAAGCCGAAGCCGATCGCGGTGGCCGTCGCCGAGCCCAGCGCCAGATGCATCGGGTGCGCGCTGAGCATCGGCGAGAACAGGCCCGCGACCATCGCCTGCAGGATCAGGCTGGTGAACGCCTGCAGCGACGAGGCCGCACCGCGCTGGTGCGGATACATGTCGAGGATGGCAAGGGTGAGGATCGGGAACACCAGCGAGATGCCGAGCGCGTTGATCGCCATCGGCAGCACCGCCCACGGCAGCGACGGCTGCGGCACCCACAGGTTGTAGGCGATGTTGAGCACGCCGGCGACGCCGCAGACCGCGAACCCGTAGCCGGCGAGCCGGTTCCCGCCGATCCGCCCGGCGGCGCGACCGGACAGGAACGACCCGGTGACCATGCCGGCGATCGTCGGCACGAAGAACCAGCCGAACTGGTGCTCGCCCAGCCGCAGGTGTTGCAGCACGAACACCGGCGCCGACGCGATGTAGAGGAACAGACCCGCGAAGTTGAAGCCGCCGGCGGCGGCGAAGCGCTGGAACCGCCGGTTCAGCAGGATGTAGGCGTGGTTGCGCAGCAGCGCCTTCGGCTTCGGGCGCAGCCGCGCCTCGGGTGGATGGGTCTCGCGCAGCCCCCACCAGGTCCCGGCCAGCATCGCCAGCGCGAACAGCACCAGGAACCAGTAGATCGCCGGCCAGCGCGACCAGCCGAGGATCCAGCCGCCCAGCACCGGCGCCAGTGCGGGCGCGATGCCGAAGATCATCGACACCTGGCTCATCAGCTTCTGCGCGACCTGGCCATGGAACAGGTCGCGGATCACCGCCCGGCCCACGATCATGCCCGCACCGGCGCACATGCCCTGCAGGGCCCGGAACGCCAGCAACACCGGCAGGCTGGTGGACAGCGCGCAGCCAGCGGAGGCCACCGCGAACACCGCCAGCCCGCCGAGGATGACCCGCCGCCGGCCGATGGCGTCCGACAGCGGGCCGTGCACCAGACTCATCAGCGCGTAGGCGAACAGGTAGACGCTGATCGTCTGCTGCATCGCGACGGCATCGACGCCGAACTGGGCCCCGATCTGCGGGAACGCCGGGAACACGGTGTCGATCGAGAACGGCCCGATCATCGCCAGCCCGCCGAGGATGACGGCGAGGCGCCGGGGGGGCGACGGGGAAGTCGGGACGGGCATGGACAAGCCGGCGGCGTGGGGCCGGCCATGGTACGCGGCCCGCCCGCGGGCGTCCGCCGCGACCGCCGGGAGGGCCATCGGACGGACTGTCATGCCTGCGGCTATAATCGCCGCACACGGTGGGAGAAGCGGCCCGATCCTCGTCCGGTCCGCTGCCGAAGGCGCAATTCGCCCGGAATCGCTCAGGCCTGATACCGCCGTCCGAACTGCACTCTGGAGAGATCGGCCGCCCTGCGACACCGGGCCGTGCCGGCGCCGAAGGGGCAAGAGCACGTCACGGGAGCGCACCTCCCCCGCTTCCCGCGGATCGTGTCTCGAAACTCTCAGGCAGAAGGACAGAGGGGCGAGCAGGGCTTTCGAGCAGCATTGCTGCGAGCCTGCGAGCGCTTGTCGGCCATGGCCGACCGGCATGGATCGCCCTCCCTTCCGCCCGACCGACGACCCCTCATGTCCCCGACGCCGAACGCCCGCGCCACCCTGCGCGATCTCGAACACCATTCCGCCTTCATCGAACGCCACATCGGCCCGAACGACGCCGAGATCGCGCACATGCTGCGCATCGTCGGCCACGACTCGCTGGAGGCGATGACCGACGCGATCGTCCCGGCCAGCATCAAATCGGCCGCGCCGCTGGCGCTGCCCGACGCGGTCACCGAGGTCGAGGCGCTGGCGAAGATCCGCGCCCTCGCCGACCGCAACCAGGTGTTCCGCAGCTTCATCGGCCAGGGTTACCACGGCACCCATACGCCGAACGTCATCCTGCGCAACCTCCTCGAGAACCCCGCGTGGTACACGGCCTACACGCCGTACCAGGCCGAGATCTCGCAGGGCCGCATGGAAGCGCTGATCAACTTCCAGCAGATGTGCATGGATCTCACCGGCATGGAGATCGCGAACGCCTCGCTGCTGGACGAAGGCACTGCCGCCGCCGAGGCGATGACGCTCGCCAAGCGTTCGGCGAAGTCGAAGTCGAACGTGTTCTTCGTGTCGAACGGCGTGCATCCGCAGACCGTCGAAGTGCTGAAGACCCGTGCCGAACCGCTGGGCATCGAACTGGCGTTCGGCGACGACGCCGCGGCCGCGTCGACCGACAGCTTCGGCGTGCTGCTGCAGTATCCCGACACCTTCGGCAACATCCGCGATTACCGCACCGTCGCCGACGCCGTGCACGCACGCGGTGGCCTGGTCGCGGTGGCGACCGACCTGCTCGCGCTGACGCTGATCGCGGCGCCGGGCGAATGGGGCGCGGACATCGTGGTCGGCAACAGCCAGCGCTTCGGCGTGCCGTTCGGTTTCGGCGGCCCGCACGCGGCGTTCATGGCCTGCCGCGACGCCTACAAGCGCAGCATGCCGGGCCGCCTGATCGGCGTGTCGATCGACGCCGAAGGCAAGCCGGCTTATCGCCTCACGCTGCAGACCCGCGAACAGCACATCCGCCGCGAGAAAGCCACGTCGAACATCTGCACCGCGCAGGTGCTGCTGGCGGTGATGGCCTCGATGTACGCGGTCTACCACGGCGCCGAAGGGCTGACCCGCATCGCGCGCCGCACGCATCGCCTGGCCGCGATCCTCGCCGCCGCGCTGCGCAAGGCCGGTGCGACCGTCGGCGGCGATTTCTTCGACACCCTGCACATCACCGGCATCGATGCCGCGGCCGTGCACGCGAAGGCGAACGCGGCGCGCATCAACCTGCGCGCCCTCGATGCCGGCGGCGTCGGCATCAGCCTCGACGAGACCACGACCCGCGACGACGTCATCGCGCTGGCCGCGCTGTTCGGCGCCGACGCCGACATCGACGCGCTGGACGCCGCCACCGCCGACGCGCTGCCGTCGTCGCTGCTGCGCACCAGCGAGTTCCTGACACACCCGGTGTTCAACACCCACCACAGCGAGCACGAACTGCTGCGCTACATGCGCGCGCTGGCCGACAAGGACCTGGCGATGGATCGCACCATGATCCCGCTGGGCAGTTGCACCATGAAGCTCAACGCCACCGCGGAGATGATCCCGGTGACGTGGCCCGAGTTCGCGAACCTCCATCCGCTGGCACCGGCCGCGCAGGCGCAGGGCTATCGCGAGCTGATCGACGGTCTCGAGGCGATGCTGGTCGAATGCACCGGTTACGACGCCGTCAGCCTGCAGCCGAATTCCGGCGCGCAGGGCGAATACGCCGGTCTGCTCGCGATCCGCGCCTACCACCGCGCCCGCGGCGAAGGCCATCGTGACATCTGCCTGATCCCCGAATCCGCGCATGGCACCAATCCGGCGTCGGCGCAGATGTGCGGCATGACCGTCGTCGTGACCAAGTGCGACGCGAACGGCAACGTCGACGTCGAGGACATCCGCCGCAACGCGGAGAAGCATGCCGACCGCCTCGCCGCGCTGATGATGACCTACCCGTCCACGCACGGCGTGTTCGAGGAAGACGTGGTCGAGATCTGCGAGATCGTGCACCGCCACGGCGGCCAGGTGTACACCGACGGCGCGAACATGAACGCACTGGTCGGCGTCGCCAAGCCCGGCAAGTGGGGCTCGGATGTCTCGCACCTCAACCTGCACAAGACCTTCTGCATCCCGCACGGCGGCGGTGGCCCGGGCGTCGGCCCGTGCGCGGTGAAGTCGCATCTCGCGCCGTTCCTGCCGCGCGCGTTCGGCGGCGAAGGCAACGTCGGCATGGTGTCGGCGGCGACGTTCGGTTCGGCCTCGATCCTGCCGATCAGCTGGATGTACGTCACGCTGATGGGCGCGGCCGGCCTGCGCAAGGCCACGCAGGTGGCGCTGCTCAATGCGAACTACATCGCCAAGCGGCTCGCGCCGCACTACAAGACGCTGTACACCGGCCGCAACGGCCTGGTCGCGCACGAATGCATCCTCGACCTGCGCCCGCTGAAGGACGCCACCGGCATCTCCGCCGAGGACGTCGCCAAGCGCCTGATCGACTTCGGCTTCCACGCACCGACGCTGAGCTTCCCGGTCGCCGGCACGCTGATGGTGGAACCGACCGAGTCCGAATCGCAGCACGAACTCGACCGCTTCATCGACGCGATGATCCAGATCCGCGAGGAGATCCGCGCGGTCGAGGACGGCCGCCTGGATCGCGAGGACAACCCGCTGCGCAATGCGCCGCATACCGCGACGATGGCGTCCGCCAGCGAGTGGACGCATGCCTATCCGCGCGAACTGGCGGTGTTCCCGCTGGCCACGCTGAAGCAGCAGAAGTACTGGCCGCCGGTGGCGCGCGTGGACAACGTCCACGGCGACAAGAACGTCATGTGCGCCTGCATCCCGGTCGACGCCTACCGCGAGGACGCGGAGGCCTGAGCCCCGCCCGGCGCGGACCACCGCGCCGGAATCTCCCCGCCACGCGCCCGGCAGGCGGCCGGAACCGCCGCCTGCCTCGGGATCGCACGCCCCGATGCGCGCAAGCGCTTGATTCGCCATGCCGGCCCCGGGATCCCCGGGCGTCGCCGGACGCGAAGCACACGATCATGACCATCGTGTTTCCGCCAACCTGCTAGATTAGGCGATGGCGATCACGCACCGGCCCGGGGGAAGGGCCGGATGCCGCCGGCGACTCGCCGGTCGTGATCGCGACCCCCTCAACATCCAGATTCCCAGGGAGGGATCAGCATGTCCGCACGCGCACTGCCCCGCGTCGATCTCCTGTGTGCCGCGCTCCTCGCCGCCCTGGCGATGCCGGCCCTCGCCCAGGACGCCGCCCCCGCCACCGATCCCGTCGACGGCACCCGGACCATCGATCGCATCTCGGTCACCGGCTCGCGCATCAAGCGCGCCCAGGTCGAGGAAGCGCTCCCGGTCACCGTCTACAGCCGGGCCCAGATCGACGAACGCGGCATCACCTCGGCGGAACAGCTGCTGATGACGCTCAACATCGCCGGCAACGGTTCGGACAACCTCGCCAGCAACGCCGGCATCGTCCACGAGGACCAGCGCGGCAACAACGGCGTGTCCGGCGCCAACCTGCGCGGCCAGGGCGCCGACGCCACGCTGGTGCTGCTCAACGGCCGCCGCGTGGCGACCCATGGCCTGAAGGGCCGCGCGGTCGACCTCAACGCGATCCCGTTCGCGGCGATCGAACGCGTCGAAGTGCTGCGTGACGGTGCATCGGCGATCTACGGCACCGACGCGATCGGCGGCGTGATCAACTTCATCACCAAGCGCGACTACCAGGGCATCCAGACCTCGACGTTCCTCGACGTCACCGAGGCCGGCGGCGGCAACATCTACCGCAGCAGCCTGCTGTTCGGCGGCGGCGACCTGGACAACGACGGCTGGAACGCCTTCGGTTCGATCAGCTTCAAGCGCAACACCATCCTGCGCGGCCACGATCGCGATTTCTCCAACACCTTCCAGCCCGATCGCGGCCTGTCGCCGGACACCCGCGGCACGCCGTTCGCGACGGTCTTCAGCCTCGGCAGCAGCGGCACCGGCGCCAGCAGCCTGCTGCGCAACGGCGTACTGGATCCGGCCGGTGGCGCCACCCGCCTGAACGCGGTGAACATCTACAACCTGCCCGGCGCCGAAGGCTGCGAAGCCGCCGGTCCGAACATGGGCCCGTACGGCTACCGGCTGTGGAACGCGCCGGGCTCGAAGTACGCCTGCGCGTGGGACTACGCCGCCGCCGCGGTGATCCAGCAGCCGCAGGACAGCATCGATTTCATCGGCCGCGGCACCTACCGCCTCGGCGCCTCGCACGAGGCCTACGTCGAACTCACCGCGTCCAGGGTCGAGGTCGAGAAGACGTTCGAGCCGAACCAGATCTCGTCGAGCACCTCGACCGCGGCCACCGCGATGGGGCCGACCACCTGGTATCCGCTCAACGCGACCACGCAGGACACCTACAACCGCGTGTACAACGCGCTCGCCGGCTACTTCGGCGCCGGCCAGCTCAACTACGGTGCGCCGATCGCCTATCGCTGGCGCTGCCTGCCCTGCGGCCCGCGCCAGATCCAGACGACGACCAAGTCCTACCGTGTCCTCGCCGGCATCGAAGGCATCATCGGCGGCGACGGCGCATTCGGCGGCTGGAGCTACGACGCCGGCCTCAGCCGCGCCAGCAGCCAGTCCGAGTCCACGCTGGGCTCGGGCTTCCACTACACCGACGCGCTGAAGCAGGCGCTGGGCAGCGGCCTGATCAATCCCTTCCTGGCGCCCGGCGAAAGCCAGTCGGCGGCCGCGATGGCGGCGCTGCAGGCCGCGTCGGCCCGCGGCGTGAAGCTCTACGGCGGCGAATCGCTGGTGACCACGCTCGACGGCTCGATCTCCGGCGACCTCGGTTTCTTCCGCCTGCCCGGCGGCCCGATCGCGATGGCGACCGGCATCGACCTGCGCCGCGAGGAATTCCGCTTCGACGGCGACCAGCGCACCAACAAGCGCGCCGTGTTCAACGCGCCCTTCGACGACGCGAACGCGCTGGACAACGTGCATCGCGACATCGCCGCGGCGTACGTCGAATTCCAGTTGCCGATCACCGAGCGCTTCGACGTGAACCTCGCCGGCCGCTACGACCATTACAGCGGCTTCGGCGGCACCACCAATCCGAAGGTGTCGTTCAAGTACCGGCCGTTCGATTCGCTGCTGTTCCGCGGCGCGTACAGCACCGGCTTCAAGGTGCCCAGCTTCAACCAGCTGTTCAACGGCGTGAGCGAAGTGCAGTACACCGGCCAGGACCTGGCCGACCCGCGCACCTGCCCGGGTGGCGTGGCGAAGCCGACGGTGCCGGGCTGCGAAGTGATCCGCCCGGTCGAGATCTTCGGCGGCAAGGCCACCCTCGAACCCGAGGAATCCACTCAGAAGAGCATCGGCGTGGTGTATTCGCCGATGTCGCAACTCAACATCGCGCTGGACTGGTGGGAGATCGAACGCACCAACACGATCCGCTCCGCGCCGCGCGACGTGCTGATCCAGTACTACGACCTGTTCCAGGACAACTGGATCCGCGACGACGCGGGCGAAGTGGTGGCGATCGACCGCCGCTACATCAATTCCGGCGGCAGCCTGATGCGCGGCTTCGAGCTGGACGCCAACCTCAGCGGTGAACTCGCGGGCGGCCGCTGGAACGTCAACCTCAACGGCAGCTACATCCAGGATTTCCGCACCAAGGCGCTGGAAGCGCTGCCGTATTCGGCCAACCTCGTCGGCCGCTACGTGCGCTACTACAACCTGCCGATCCGCTGGAAGCACACGATCAACCTCAGCTACACGCGAGGCACGTGGTCGCACAGCCTCGTCCAGAGCCATCGCGACGGCTACTACGACGAACTGCCGGCGAGCGTAGCCAACGGCAGCTACATCCCGGCGGACTGGAGCCCGCAGGTGGACGGCTACACCACCTACGACTACAGCGTGAGCTGGACCGGCGTGCACAACCTCAAGCTGGGGTTCGGCATCAAGAACCTCCTCGACCAGGATCCGCCGTTCACCGACCACATGAACGACTTCGCCTCCGGCGCCGCGTGGGAACCGCGCATCGCCGATCCGCGCGGCCGCGCCTACACGCTGATGGTCGAGTACACGTTCCGCTGACGGACGCGGGCCTCGCGCCCGCGCGCCGCACACGTCGCGACACGACACGGGCCCCGCATGCGGGGCCCGTGCCTTTCATCCGACCGGCGTCATTCGGTCGGCACGCCCGGATCGAAATCGAAGCCGTTGCCGATGTCGGCCAGGCACGGCATCGGCATCGGCTTCGCCGCCAGTCGCAGCGTGCGCGTCTTCGTCGGCACGTCGGATTCCATGTTGCCCAGTTCGACCGTCGCGCGACGAGCCGGGTAGTTCGCGCTGATCGTGGTCATCTCGCCGCTGGCGCGATGCATC
Organism: Lysobacter sp. DMC104; assembly: GCF_056313665.1. Classification (NCBI taxonomy): domain Bacteria; kingdom Pseudomonadati; phylum Pseudomonadota; class Gammaproteobacteria; order Lysobacterales; family Lysobacteraceae; genus Lysobacter; species Lysobacter sp. DMC104. Next base: position 270,744 of record NZ_JBQUZW010000001.1, read on the forward strand.
TCCGTGCGGTCGTAGCCGATCAACCGGAAACAGCCGTCCTGCCGGCGGAAAGTGAACGTCGTGCCGCTGGTGTACCACGTGCCGGCACTGGCCCAGGCATGCAGGGCCACCGTGAACGCACCGCGCTGCACGCTGACGGCACCGTCGCCGCCGAGGTAGTCGTCCATCACCGGATTGTCCGGCCGCGGCACCAGCGCGTGGTCTTCGGCTTCCAGCCGGTAACCGTCGGCATCGGCGAGCAACACGGCGAGCATGCGCGGATTGGTGTCGAACTCGTCCGGGCCCATGCCGTCGTTGTGGATGACGTTCGCGGCGTCATGCATTCGGAGCACGATGACGAGATCGTCGCGGGCGTCCTTGTCGAGATCGCCGGCGGCGCGCATCTCGATCGCCCAGCCCGCAGGCACGAAGGCGTCGGGCGTGGCGCCGCGCGCCGGCAGCGTCGGGTACGTCACCTCCGGCGGATCGCCCTCCTCCGCCGACACCGTGGCGCAGCAGGCGACGAGCAGCGATGCGGCGAGCGCGCGCATCGCGGGCAACGGCATGGACATCGGACGACACTCCCCGGCTTCGATCCGGGCGATTGTGTCACGTCCGCCAGAGCAGCATCTGGTTGTTCGCGGGCATCGCGACGACCTCCGCCGCGCGGAAACCCGCCGCCCGCGCGAGCGCGTCGACCGCCTCGCGATCGCGGATGCCCGAGCGCGGATCGCGCGCCTTCAGCCAGCCGTCGAACTCGCGGTTGCTGTCGCTGGTGAAGGTGCCGCCGACGTTGAACGGCCCGTAGACCGCGACGATCGCGTCGGCTTCGCAGACGTCGCGCAGCCCGGCGAAGAAACCTTCGACCTCCGGCCAGCCCATGATGTGCAACGTGTTCGCGCTGAACACCGCATCGAAGCGTGCGGGCGGCACCGGCTCGAAGCCCGGCGGTTCGGCCGATGCCTGCAGCGCGAACGCCGGCGGCGTGTTCGGCAACTGCGCCTCGGCCAGCCATTGCCCGATGCCCGGCAGATTCGCCTCGGCATCCGAGCACTGCCACGTCAGCCACGGCATCGCCTCCGCGAAATGCACCGCGTGCTGCCCGGTGCCACTGCCGATCTCCAGCGCATGCCGGCGCCCGGCGAACGCCGTGCGCAGCACGTCGAGGATCGGATCGCGATTGCGTTCGCAGCTGGGGGAGAAGGGTTTCGGCGGCATCAGGCGATCCGTCGATGCGGGCCGGACGACGCCGGCGCGCTCACATCGTGTGCGTCGGCTTGTCCGAGGTGAGGATGCCGGCGAGGATCGCTTCGATCTTGTTGCGGACCGCGTCGCCTTCGGCGGTCTCGGCGAACTGCACGCCGATGCCGGCGGTGCGGTTGCCCTGCGCGCCCGCCGGGGTGACCCAGGCGACCTTGCCGGCGACCGGCAGGCGTTCGGAGGATTCGGGCAGCGTGAGCAGCAGGAAGACTTCGTCGCCGATGAAGTAGCGCTTCACGGTCGGCACGAACACGCCGCCGCCCTTGATGAAGGGCATGTAGGCCTGGAACAGGGCGTTCTTGTCCTTCACCGCGAGGGACAGGATGCCCTGGCGGGCGCCGGCGACTTTCGCGTTCATCGTCTTGCTCCTGAAGCTGTGGGCGCCGCGCCGCGCCACTGGGCCAGCAGTTCGGCCAGGGCGAGGTCCGCGCGGACGGTGGTCCGCAGCAGATCGCGGGTGCGGTTGGCGGCGTCGAACCAGGATGCGAGCGTGCGGATTCCGGCGGGATCGGTCAAGCGGGCGGCATCGGCCAGCGCCAGATCGGCGGCGTGGCGCAGGCGCAGGTCGAGGTCGTCCCCGCCGGCCCAGCGCTGCGCGGCCTCCAGCGGCGAGCGCTCGCCGCGGCGCACGGCCAGCAGGTCGGCGGACACCTCCCGCCGCAGTGCGAGGCCGCCGTCGCGCAGCCAGGCATCGGCGAGGCCGGGATGCCCGCGGGCGGCGTCCAGCGCCTCGCCCGCGGCGGCGGCGGCATGGCCCTGCGCGCGCAGCCACGCCAGCGCCTCGGCGGCGGGCGGCAACCGGAACTCCAGCCGCTGGCAGCGGCTGCGGATGGTCGCCGGCAGCCGCGCCGGATTGGCACTGACCAGCCACAGGAAGCGGCCGTCCTGCGGCTCCTCCAGCGTCTTCAGCAGCGCGTTGCAGGCGGCGTGGTTGATGGCTTCGGCCGGGTCGAGGATCGCGATCTGCGCGCCGCCGTACTGCGGCGTGAGCGCGAGCTTCTCCGACAACCGGCGGATCTGTTCGATCACGATCTCGGTGCGCGGCTTCCCGGTCTTGTCGTTGACCTCATGGCCGACCAGCATCAGGTCGGGATGCGCGGGATGGCCGAAGGGATGCGACGGCACGCCGTCGGGGCGCACCTCCAGCGGATCGCGCTGGTAGCGCTGGGCGAACAGCAGGCAGCCGCGGCAGCGGCCACAGGCCTCGCCGTCGGCGGTGCGCGCCTCGCACAGCAGGCGCCGGGCCAGGCGTTCGGCCACCGCGCGCTTGCCGAGCTGCGGCGGGCCGCAGAGCAGCAGGCCGTGGCCGAGGCGACCGGCGTCCAGCGCGGCCACCGCCTGCGCGTAGACGCGCTGCTGCCAGGGCGCCAGCGGCGGCAGCTCGAAGCCGGTCACGCCGCCTGCCCCGCCGCGCTGCGCGCGATGAACAGGCGCAGGATCGCCACCGCGTCCTCGGCGACGGCGGTCGCCGGCTGCGAGGCGTCGACCACGCGCACGCGCTCGGGCTCGGCGCGGGCGCGCGCGAGGAACGCCCGCCGCACCTGCTCGAAGAAATCGTCGCGCTCGCGCTCGATGCGGTCCGGATAGAGATCACGGCCACGCGTGCGCTCGCGACCCTGCGCGACACCGAGGTCCAGCAGCAGCGTCAGCCCGGGCCGCAGGCCGACGACGCGGCGTTCGAGTTCGGCGATGAACGCCGGATCGAGCCCGCGGCCGCCGCCCTGGTAGGCGTAGCTGGAGTCGGTGAAGCGGTCGCTGATCACCCACGCGCCGCGCTGGAGCGCCGGCAGGATGGTTTCGCGCACGTGCTGGGCGCGTGCGGCGAACATCAGCAGCAGTTCGGTGTCGGGGCCGGGCTTCTCGTCGCCCGGGTGCAGCAGCAGCTCGCGGATCTGCTCGGCCAGCGGCGTGCCGCCGGGCTCACGCGTGCTGACGACTTCCGCGCCGGTCTGCTGCAGCGCCTCGCGCAGCGCGTTGAGCACCGTCGTCTTGCCCGCGCCCTCGCCACCTTCGAGGCTGACGAAGCGCGGATGCATCGGCAGCGCGTCGGGCACGGATGCAACAGACACGGGCGTCGCGTCGGTCACGGCGTCGCCGCCTGCCGCTCCGCGGCGCGCTGTTCGCGATAGTGGCGCAGGTAGTCCGCGACCGCCGACTGGTGCTCGGCGTAGGTCTTCGTGAACACGTGGCGGCCGCTGCCGTCGCCCACCGCGACGAAGAACAGCGCATCGCCGGGCGCCGGATGCGCAACCGCGAGCAGCGCGGCCTTGCCGGGCATGGCGATCGGCGTCGGCGGCAGGCCGTCGCGGGTGTAGGTGTTGTACGGCGTGTCGGTGAGCAGGTCGACCTTGCGGATGTTGCCGGTGTAACGGCTGCCGAGCCCGTAGATCACGGTCGGATCGGTCTCCAGCCGCATCGGCACCTTCAGCCGGCGCACGAACAGGCCGGCGATCTTCGGCCGCTCGTCGGCGATGCCGGTTTCCTTCTCGACGATCGACGCCAGCGTCAGCAGTTCGTAGGCGGACTGCAGCGGCAGGTCCTTGTCGCGACCGGCCCAGGCCTCGGCCAGCGCCTTGTCCATCGCGTCGGCAGCGCGACGCAGCACGTCGAGATCGCTGTCGCTGCGGGTGTAGACGTAGGTCTCGGGCAGGAAGCGGCCTTCGGGATGCTGGCCGCCGCGACCGATCGCCTTCATCAGCGCGCGATCGTCGAGTGCGGTGCTTTCCTGCTTCAGCGGCCGCGCCTTCACCAGCGCCGCGCGCACGTCGCGGATGTTCCAGCCCTCGACGATGGTCACGCGGTACTGCAGCACCTTGCCGTCGCGCATCGCGACCAGCAGTTCGCGCGGGGTCATGTCGGGCTTGAGCGCGTACTCGCCGATCTGGATGCGGCCGGCCGCACCCGTGTCCTTCGCCAGCGCGCGCCACTCCAGCGGACGCACCGGGATCCCGCGGGCCTCCAGCTTGCGCAGCACCTTCGGCAGCGAGTCGCCGGGATCGACCACCAGCGTGTCGCCGTCGTGCAGGCCGGGCATCGGCGCATCGGCGAAGCCCTGGTAGTGGCGGTACGCGAACAGGCCGGCGACACCGGCGCCCAGCACGGCGAACGCGACCAGGACCAGCAGCAGCCGGCCGAGACGGAACGGGGATCGCGGACTCACGGAGACTCCTCTTGCGGCGCCGGGGCGAAGGCGGGATGCGCGGCGGCCAGCCGGCGCCGCGCCTCGGCCACGACCGGATGCGGCGCCCAGACCCGCGCACCCAGCCGGGCCACGGGCAGGATACCGCGCAGGGCATTGCACAGCAGCAGCGCTCCGGCCCCCTCGACGTCGGCCACCGACAGCGGCGCGACCTCGGCGTCGAGCGCGTCGACCAGCCAGCCGCGGCAGACACCGGCGATGCCGCAGCGGTCGACCGGCGGCGTGGACCAGCGGCCGTCGCGCCAGACGAAGAGGTTCGCGGCGGTGGCGCAGATGACGTGGCCCTCGGTGTCGCGCATCAGTCCCTCGTCGACGTCCGCCGGATCGACGCCCGCCGCCGCCCACTCGGCGCGGGCCAGCACCTGTTCCAGACGGTTGCAGTGCTTCAGGCCGGCCAGCGCCGGCTGCAACGCCAGCCGCGTGTCGCACCAGTGCAGCACCAGACCGCCCGCGCGCGGCGGTGGCGGCAGCGGCACGGCGATCAGCGTCCACACCGGCGGCGCATCGGGCGACGGCGCATAGCCGCGACCGCCGCTGCCGCGCGTGAGGATCAGCTTGATCGTCGCGTCGGCATGGCGCGCGGCGAAATCGCCGACTTCGCGATCGAGCATCGCCACCGACGGCAGCGCGATGCCGAGCCGCGTCGCGCCTGCCAGCAGCCGCGCGCGATGCGCCGGCCACCACGGGATCGCGCCGCCGGTCGCACGCATGGTCTCGAACACGCCGTCGCCGTAGGCGAAGCCGCGGCCTTCGGCGAGCTGCGACGCCTGCGCCGCGGCATCACCGACGAACAGACGCGTCGTCACGCGCCGCCCTCCAGCGCCTTCAGCAACCCGCGCGCCTTGGCCCGGGTTTCGTCGAGTTCGCGCAGCGGATCGGAGTCGGCGACGATGCCGGCGCCGGTGCGGAAGCGCAGCGTGGCGCCGCCGTCGTCATCGGCCTGCATTTCCGCGCTGCGGATGAGGATGTTGAGATCGAGGTCGCCGTCGCGGTCGAGCCAGCCGAACGCGCCGGTGTAGGCGCCGCGGCCCTCGCCTTCCAGCTCGGCGATGATCTCCATGCAGCGCACCTTCGGGCAACCGGTGATGGTGCCACCGGGAAACACCGCGCGCAGCACCTCGCCCGGCGTCACGCCGTCGCGCAGCCTGCCGCGCACGTTGCTGACGATGTGGTGCACGTGCGAATAGCTTTCGACCGTCATCAGTTCGTCGACCTCGACACTGCCCGGCGCGCAGACGCGACCGAGGTCGTTGCGCTCGAGGTCGATCAGCATCACGTGTTCGGCGCGCTCCTTCGGATGACCGACCAGTTCGCGCACGCGCGCCGCGTCGTCGTCACCGGCAAAGCGCGGGCGCGTGCCGGCGATCGGCCGCGTCTCGACCACGTCACCGCGCACCGACACCAACCGCTCCGGCGAGGAACTCACCACTGCCCAAGCGCGGCCGTCGGTGATGCCGGCGAAGCTGCCGGCGAACGGCGCCGGGCTCGCTTCGCGCAGGCGTGCGTACAGTGCGTCGGGCGCGTACGTCGCGCAGCGTCCGCGCCACGCGCGAGAGAGGTTGACCTGGAACACGTCGCCTGCGGCGAGGTAATCGAGGATGCGGCGCACACCGTCGGTGAATCGCTCGGGGGCGTCTTCGTGCAGCGAGTCGGGTGCGCGCCATTCGGGCAGCGGCGCCGCGGCGAACGCATCGAGGTCGGCGACGATCGCGTCGAGCATCGCCTCCGCACCGGTTTCCGCCAGCGCGATGCACTCGCCGGTCACGCGATCGCGCAGGACCGCGGCGGGGCAGCGCAGCGCCAGCGCGACCGGCAGCACGCCTTCGGCCGGCGGCAACCGCAGCACGGGCTCGACCTGCGCGGCGAGCTCGTACGACAGCAGCAGCGCCCAGCCGCCATGGAACGGCCAGCGCGGCTCTTCGCGCGCGGTGCGCAGTGCACGCCAGTCGGCGTCGAGCAAGGCGAGGAAATCGTCGCCGCGATCGATGCCCACGGCATCGCGCACGCGGCCATCGCGATCGAGTCGCAGCGATTCACCGTTGGCGGCCATCAGCAGATCCCAGCGCGCCAGGGCATGCCCGGGCGCGAGGGAAGACGACGTGGATTGCAGCAACAGTGGATAGCGCTCGGGCGCGCCGCGATGCAGGCGCAACGGGTCGCAATCCGCGGGCAACGCGCGGGTGACGATCATGCGGGCGGCCGACTGCGGCGGATCAGAGACGCCCGAAGATCAGGCTCGCGTTGGTGCCGCCGAAACCGAAACCATTGGACATGACATAGTCGAGGTGACGTTCGCGCGCCACGTTCGGCACGTAGTCAAGGTCGCAGCCTTCGCCAGGCTCGTCGAGGTTGATCGTCGGCGGCACGATGCCGGTGTGCAGCGCCATCACCGAGAACGCCGCTTCCACACCGCCGGCGGCGCCGAGCAGGTGGCCGGTCATCGATTTGGTGGAGCTGACCATCAGCGACGTCATCGCGGCGTCGCCGAACGCGCGCTTGATCGCCTGCGTCTCGGCCAGGTCGCCCAGCGGCGTCGACGTGCCGTGCGCGTTGAGATAGCCGATCTGCGACGGCAGCAGGCCGGCGTCGCGCAGCGCCGCCTTCATGCAGCGCGCCGGGCCTTCGCCGTCCTCGCTGGGCGCGGTGATGTGGTAGGCGTCGGAACTGGCGCCGGAGCCGAGCAGTTCACAGTAGATGCGCGCACCGCGCGCCTTCGCGAATTCGTATTCCTCGAGGATGAGGATGCCGGCGCCGTCGCCGATGACGAAGCCGTCGCGATCGCGATCCCAGGGCCGCGAGGCGCGGGTCGGATCGTCGTTGCGGGTGGTCATCGCCTTCATCGCACCGAAGCCGCCGACCGAGGTATTGGTGATGCCGCGTTCGGCACCGCCGGCGATCATCGCATCGGCATCGCCGTACTGGATCAGGCGCATCGCGGTGCCGATCGAATGGTTCGCGCTGGCGCAGGCCGAGACCGCGGAGAAATTCGGGCCCTTGATGCCGGCGATCACGCTGATGTGGCCCGGCAGCATGTTGATGATGGTGCTGGGGATGTAGAACGGAGAAACCTTGCGCACGCCGCCTTCGTGCATGCGGATGGCCTGCTCCTCGATGCCGTGGATGCCGCCGATGCCCGAACCGATGATCGCACCGATGCGCTCGGCGTTCGATTCGTTGACCTCGAGGCCGGCATCGCGCAGCGCCATCTGCGTGGCGGCAACGCCGTAGAGGACGAACGAGTCCATCTTCTTGACGTCCTTGGCAGGCACCCAGGCCGTCGGATCGAATCCCTTCACTTCGGCCGCGATGCGCGTCGCGAAATTCGACGCATCGATCTGCGTGATCGGACCCACGCCACTGCGGCCATTGATGATGCCATCCCAACTGCTGGCCAGATCGTTGCCCAGGGGCGTGAGGATGCCCAGGCCGGTGACGACGACACGACGCTTCGACATTGCATGACTCCGGTACGACGGGCCGCGACGACAAGGGGACATCGTGTCGTGCGGCGTGGGAAGGTCTCCAAAACGCAGAGGGCCGCGATGCGGCCCCGGCGTGGACCCGGGCACGAAGCCCGGGCGGGCATCATGCCCGGTTCGATCAGGCCTTGACGTGGGCCTTCACGTAATCGATGGCCTGCTGCACCGAAGTGATCTTTTCGGCGTCTTCGTCCGGGATCTCGCACTCGAACTCTTCTTCGAGGGCCATCACCAGCTCGACGGTGTCAAGCGAGTCGGCGCCGAGATCATCGACGAACGACGCGTTGTTGGTGACTTCATCTTCCTTGACGCCGAGTTGCTCGACCACGATCTTCTTGACGCGTTCTTCGATGCTGCTCATGAGTGATGTACTCCGGTGAGGGATATTGCGGTGGATAGTGTAAGGGAAACCCGATGGCGCAGTAGCCGACAACAGGTCTTTCCGATTCAATGACTTAACGAAAAATACAGGAAAAACCCGTACCTCCGTTGCCCGTCACGGCATGTACATCCCGCCGTTGACGTGCAGCGTTTCGCCGGTGATGTAGCCGGCGCCGGGACCGGCGAGAAACGCGACCGCGTCGGCGATGTCCTGCGCGTCGCCGAGGCGGCCGAGCGCGATCTGGCCGACGAGGCCTTCCTTTGCGGATTCGGGCATCGCGCGGGTCATGTCGGTATCGATGAACCCGGGCGCGACGACGTTGACGGTGATCCCGCGCGAACCGACTTCCTTCGCCAGCGACTTGCTGAAGGCGATGATGCCGGCCTTGGCCGCGGCGTAGTTGGTCTGCCCCGGATTTCCGGTGACGCCGATCACCGAGGCGATGTTGATGATGCGGCCCTTGCGCGCCTTCATCATCCCGCGCATCACCGCCTTGCTGGTGCGGAACACGCTGCTGAGGTTGGTGTCGAGGATGGCCTGCCATTCCTCGTCCTTCATGCGCATCAGCAGGTTGTCGCGGGTGATGCCGGCATTGTTGACGAGGATGCCGATCGCGCCGAACTCCTTCGCGATGGCGTCGATCAGCGCTTCGACCTCGGCGCTGCTGGCGACATCGAGACGACGACCATGGCCACCCAGCGGCGCCAGGCGATCGGCGATGGCCTGCGCGCCCGAATCCGTGGTGGCGGTGCCGACCACCGTCGCGCCCTGCGCGGCGAGGGTGTCGGCAATGGCCGCGCCGATGCCGCGGCTGGCACCGGTGACGAGGGCGATCGTGCCCTGCAGCGGGCGTTGGGAATTGGCGTCTTGGCTCATGCGTTCCGTGGGGTCCGGGACCCGTGCCGACGAGCGGCACAGCCCCCTGCTGAAATCCGAGGGGCGATGATACGGGCGAAACCCGCGGTCTGTCTGTACGAGGGCGTATGTCGAAATGGTGTACCGGCATGAAAAAAGCCGTCGCGATCACAGAATCGCGACGGCTTCCGGAAAGGACAGTTGTCCCGGAATGCGGCCTAGTAACGCAGCAGCGCCGAACCCCAGGTGAAGCCGCCGCCGAAGGCTTCGAGCAGCAGCAACTGGCCGCGCTGCACGCGACCGGAGCGCACCGCCTCGTCCAGCGCCAGCGGCACCGAACCGGCAGAGGTGTTGCCATGGCGATCGACCGTGACGATCACCCGCTCCATCGGCATTTCGAGGCGCTTGGCGGTGGCATCGATGATGCGCAGGTTCGCCTGGTGCGGGATCAGCCAGTCGAGGTCGCCGCGACCGAGGCCGTTGGCCGCGAGGGTTTCGTCGACCACCGAATCCAGCGCCTTGACCGCATGCTTGAATACGTCGCTGCCGGCCATCATCACGCGCACGCCGGCGTTGTGCTCCTCCGGCTTGAAACCGACCGATACACCGACCGGATTCCACAGCAGTTCCTTCTTGCCGCCATCGGCATGCAGATGGGTGCTGAGGATGCCGGTCTCGGTGTCTGCACGCAGCACCACCGCTCCCGCGCCATCACCGAAGAGCACGCACGTGGTGCGGTCGTTCCAGTCGAGCATGCGGGTCAGCGTTTCGGCGCCGACGACCAGTGCGGTCTTCACGGTGCCGCTGCGCACGAACTTCTCGGCGATCGACAGCGCGTAGATGAAGCCCGAGCAGGCGGCGTTGACGTCGAACGCCGGACAGCCTTCGGCACCGAGGCGGTGCTGCAGGAGGCAGGCCGTGGACGGAAAGATGATGTCCGGCGTCGTGGTACCGAGGATGATCAGGTCAAGCTCGGACGGCGCGACACCGGCCGCTTCGAGCGCACGCATCGCGGCGTGGTACGCGAGGTCGCAGGTGGTTTCGCCTTCGGCGGCGACATGCCGCTGGCGAATGCCGGTGCGGGACGCGATCCATTCGTCGCTGGTGTCGACGATCTTCGAGAGATCCTCGTTGGTGAGGACCTTTTCGGGCAGATAACTGCCGGTGCCCGCGATGCGCGCGTAGATTCGGTCGGTCATGCCAGCAGATTCCCCCTGTGGATGGAACGCCGTGGCTCCTGCCGGCGGAGACCGCACGCGCCCGACAGGCACGGCGGCGCGGGCACCGTCGAATCGGTTGCCCCGCGTGGCGGTCGACGGCGAGAAAACCGTCGGACCCGAAAGCACGGATGCGGCCCGGAGGCCGCTTCCGCGGATGCGCCGGAAACGCCGGCGCGATGCCGAGGGCGCCCGGGGGCGCCGCGGGCATCACTCTTCGTCGACGACCTTGGTCTTCGGCGCGATCACCTGGCGGCCGCGGTAGAAGCCGCTTTCGGTGAGGTGGTGACGCAGGTGCACTTCGCCGGTGGTCGGGTCGGTGGCCAGCTGCTTCGCGGTGAGGGCGTCGTGCGAACGACGCTGGCCGCGGCGGGACGGGGTGACGCGGGATTTCTGAACAGCCATGGGAATCGCTCCAGCTCGAATCGTGAATCGCTTGTCGTGGCCGGGACGAACGCTTTCGCCCCGGGCGAGGGCGGCACGGCCATCGCGGCCGTCGTCGTCCTCAGGTCTTCTTCAGTGCCGCCAGCGCCGCGAACGGGCTGGCGCGCTGTCCTTCGTCTTCCGGCACCGGCCAGTCGTGTTCGACCGGTTCGACGCCCGGCATCACCGGGACCAGCGGCACGGCGAGGATGAGTTCGTCCTCGACCAGTTCCGCCGGCCGCAGCAGGCCGTCGTCCGCCACCATCAAGGCCTCGTAGCCCGGAGGCAGCGCGGCTTCGACGTCCTCGCCGTCGCCTTCGGCCTCGCGCAGCAGCGCGTAGCGTTGGGTCAACGACACCGGATGCAGGAAACGCTTGAGGCTGCGCTGGCAGACCAGCGGCAGTTCGGCATCGACCTGCAGTTCCGCGAACGGCACCTTGAGCACGTCCTGGCCGAACTCGAGGGAGAAGCGCGCTTCCCCTTCGGCATCGGCCAGCAGATCGCTCAGGCGGTGCATCGCGGACAACGGCACACGACCCGCGAAAGCGCGTCGTGCCGCCGCCATGCGCCAAGCATCCAGAACTTCGGGCACTTCAGCGGACATAAGCGCGGAATGGTAGGGACCGACCCCGCCGGTGTCAAACCCAAGCCCTTGCTTCGCCGGCGATTTGCCGACCGCCGGCGCCCGCGGCAGACTGTCCGCCCGCGTTCGGGCCCGTCGTGTGACCGCTTTCTCCCTTCCCGTCGCGACCCTGCTGTTGCTGGCCGTTCCGGCCGTCATCCTGATCATCGCCTGGCGCCTGTCCCGTCGCCACGGATCCCGCGAACGCGCCTACACCCGGCTGCTGGACGCCGCGGACGCCCTCGAGGCTCGGCTGCGGGTCGCCCGCACCGAGATCGAGACCCTGACCGGCGGCGAGGACGACACGGTCCTCACCGCCCTGCAGGAAATGCTGCGCCAGCGGCTGTGGCTGCGGGAACACGGCGCGACCGCGCCGGTGAAACAGCTGGACGCGATGCGGGTGTCGATCGACCAAGCCCGCGACCGCATCGACCAGCAGCTGACGCTGGTGCAGCGCGCCCGCGGCTCCGCCCCCGATGCCTGATCCCATGCCCGGGCTGATCCTCGCCTCGACCTCGGTCTACCGCCGCGCCCTGCTGGAGCGGCTCGGCCTGCCGTTCGATACGGCCCGGCCCGAAGTCGACGAGACGCCGCTCGCCGGCGAGCGGCCCGATGCCCTCGCCGTCCGCCTGGCCCGCGCCAAGGCCGAGGCGGTGGTCACGCAGGCCGGCAATGCCTGGACGATCGGCTCCGACCAGGTCGCCGAACTCGACGGCCGCCCGCTCGGCAAACCGGGCACCATCGAACGCGCCATCGCCCAGTTGCAGGCGATGTCGGGCCGCGAGGTCCGCTTCCTCACCGCGCTGTGCCTGGCCGGGCCCGACGGCCGTCGGCTGGAGGCGCTCGACGTCACCACGGTGCGCTTCCGCGCATTGGGCGACGACGAGATCGCCCGCTACGTCGAACGCGAGCGCCCGCTGGACTGCGCCGGCAGCTTCAAGTGCGAGGGCCTCGGCATCGCGCTGTTCGAGGCGATCGACAATCGCGACCCGACCGCGCTGGTCGGCCTGCCGCTGATCGCCACCGCCCGGCTGCTGCGCGAGGCGGGGTTCGCGGTGCCCTGACGCCGGGACGCACGTCGCTGCAAACGTAGAGCGGCGCGCCGTCGCCCCGGCTCCGGAAACAAACCGACACCCATCCCCGCGAATCGCCGACACGCCATGCGTGGGAGCGACGGAAGTCGCGACGGGCTGCGGAAAGACTTTCTTTCGTCCGTCGCGACTTCCGTCGCTCCCACGGGAGACGCAGGCTCTCGATCCAGACGCGGATGCTTCGGAAAGGCCGCGGTGCGGCGTGTCACGCTACTCGAGCACGACGGGGTGCTCGACCCAGTCCTCGACGCTGCCGTCGCGGCCATGCAGGCGCAGCGTGATGCGATGGCGGCCGGGCGGTACGCCGGCGAGATCCAGGTCGGCGCGGAAACCGACGTTCGGCTGCTGAGGATCGGTGGAGCCGCCGTCGCGCCATTTCGCCCAGAAGCCGACCACCTCCGGCCGCGACAGGCCGTAGCCGGCGCGAGCAAACCAGCGGCCGTCGACGAACACCTCCACCGAACCCAGCCCCGCCCCGTCCTTGAACGCCCAGCCGGTCATCGCGAACTTCCGCGGCACGGTCGCACCTGCTTCCGGCGCATCGATCCACGCCATCGCCGGCGCCACGCACGGCCCGGGCGAGCGCGGCCCCGACAGCGCGAACAGCAGGTAACGCTTGCGGCCGCCGTCGACATCCAGCACGGTCGGCGGCGGCAGCGGGCCCACGCGCTCGCAGAGCGAATGCCAGTGCGCGAGCTGCTGGCGGAACTCGACATGGGTGGCACCGACGACCAGCAACTGCGGCGCGGTCTCGCGCAGCGCGCGACCATCGCGATGCAGGCCCCACAGCACGAGCTGCGGCGCGCGGCCGTGGTGCACGTTGAGCGGATGGTCGAGCACCGGGATGCGCGGATCATCGAGCAGGAAGCCCAGTTCGGCGCCGATCTTGAAATCGTCGGCCAGCAGGGTCGTGCCGGCGGGCATGGCCGCACGTTTCGCGGCGACCGCGTCCGCAAGCTCATTCCAACCGGCGAAATTCGCGGGATAGACCTGCCTGTCGGCGAGCCGCGCGCGCAGCGCGGGCGTCGCGGCGACCAGGTAATAGCCGAGGCTGACGACGAGACCGAACGCGGCCACCGCCCAGGTCGCGCGTCGCGCGAACGCGGGCCAGTGCGCGAGCGTCGCCGGCGCCAGCGGCAGCAGCGCGAGATACGCCGGCAATGGCCAATGGAAACTCACACGCTCGCTGTCGGCGAAGAAGCCCAGCGCGAAGAAGCCGGCGAACACCAGCAGGCCCGACCGCGCGAGATACCGCACGCCCGGCGCGGATGCGGTGCCGCGGTTCGCGAGGCCCGCACGCAGCAGCGCCCACAGCAGCAGCGGCGTGACGAACAGCGCCTGCACGGCGACGAACGCGATGCCGTCGGGATGGAACGCCCACGGATGCCGGTCGACCAACTGGAAGCGCAAACCGGCGTCCGCGTTGTCGAGGTTCCACTGCAGCAGCGGCCACCACGCCAGCGCACCGATCGCCAGCGCCAGCCACACGCGGAAATCGCGCAGCGCGCGGCGGCCTTCTGGCGCCAGCAGCAGCGCGACGAACCCGACGCCGATCACCGCGACGAAGCGGTAGTGCGTGAGCCCGCCGATCACGAGCCCCGTCGCCAGCAGCATCACCGACGACCACCGCACCTCGCGCAGCAGCCGCGCGCCGGCGTCGAGGCACAGCACCGTCGCCAGCGCCAGCGGCACGTCGGGCAACGCGAGCAGGCCCAGCGTGCCCAGCAGCGGCAACAGCAGCGCCAGCGTGCCGGCCTGCCAGGCAAAAGCGACATCGCCGCCGACCTCGCGCCGCGCGATCGCGACGATCCGCCACGGCAGCCACGCCGCGATCAGCAGGAACGGCCAGCGCACGCCGAGCAGCCCGTGCCCGGCCACGGCTTCGCCCAGCCGCACCAGCGCGGCGGTGAAGCCCGGCAGGTCGGAATACGCCCAGGCCGGATGCCGGCTTTCCTGCCAGTAGAACGCTTCGTCCACGAACAGCGGCAAGTGCAGGGCGAGCGCGACCTTCAGCAGCGTGGCCGCGGCCCAGGTGGCGATGAAACTCCGCTTTGCGAACACCGTCTGCTGCATCGACCCTTCGTCCATTACACTGCCGTTCGCGCGGTCGGACCCGCCTCGGACCCACTGCACGACGCCTGTCGTTCGAACCTTCCGCTGCACACGCTGTCCGAACCCTGCTGTCCGAACCCGTCGCCCGCGCCATCGCCGCGGGGGCGATGCCATGACGCCACGCCGCGAGCCCGCACATGCTAAACGACCCCGTCCGCAACGCCCTCGAACGCGCCCAGGCGCAGGTCAACGCCTTGGTGCTGGGCAAGCCGGACGAGGTGCGGCTGGCGTTCGTCGGCCTGCTGTCCGACGGCCACGTGCTGATCGAGGACCTGCCCGGCCTCGGCAAGACCACGCTGGCGCATGCGCTGGCCGCGACGCTGGGGCTGGCCTTCCAGCGCGTGCAGTTCACCTCCGACCTGCTGCCGTCGGACATCGTCGGCGTGTCGGTGTTCGATGCGCAGACCCGCGGCTTCCGCTTCCATCCCGGCCCGGTGTTCGCGCAGGTGCTGCTGGCGGACGAGATCAACCGTGCGCCGCCACGCACGCAGAGCGCGCTGCTGGAGGCGATGGCCGAGCACCAGGTCACCGTCGACGGCACCACCCATCCGCTGCCGGACCCGTTCTTCGTGATCGCCACGCAGAACCCGGTCGACCTGTCCGGCACCTATCCCCTGCCCGACTCGCAGCTCGACCGCTTCCTGCTGCGGCTGCACCTGGGCTATCCGCCCGAGGACGCCGAGCGCGCGCTGCTCGCCGGCGACGACCGCCGCGACCTGATCGCGCGCAGCGCGCCGGTGCTGAGCGCCGACGACGTGCGCGCGCTGCGCCGCGAGGTGGCGGGCATCCATGCCAGCGAGGCATTGATCGATTACGTGCAGCGGCTGCTCGCGCGCAGCCGCCATCACCCGGGTGTGCGCGTGGGCCTGTCGCCGCGCGCGGGCCTCGCGCTGCTGCGCGCCGCGCGGGCGCATGCGCTGCTGCTGGGACGCGCGCACGTGCTGCCCGAGGACGTGCAGACGCTGTTCGTCGCGGTCGCCGCGCATCGCCTCACCGCGGACGCCGATGGCGGCGATGGCAAGACGCTGGCGCAGGCGATCCTGCGCGCGGTGCCGGTGGACTGAGCGCGACGCCGCGATGCGCGACGCCGGCACGATGCTGCGCACCTGGATGGAAGGCCGCGCCGCGCGCTGGATCCGGCCGCGCGGCCCGGAGCCGCTGCCGGTGGCGTTCGACCGTCACCGCATCTACGTGCTGCCCAGCGGCTTCGGCCTGTTCTTCGCCGCGCTGATCGCGGCGATGCTGCTGGGCGCGCTGAACTACAACAACAACCCGGCGCTGCTGCTCGCGCTGCTGCTGGGCAGCGCGGCGCAGACCGGACTGTTCGCCGCACACCTGCAACTGTCGGGATTGCGCGTGGTGGCCGCGGGTGCCGAGCCGGTGAGCGCCGGCCAGCCGCTGGAGCTGCGCATCCACTTCCGCGCCGATCCCGGGCGCGAACGCCGCGGCCTGCGGATCGAGACGATGTCCGGCGCGAACGGCGCGCAGGGCACGTGGTTCTCCCTGCGCGACGGCGCCGGCGAGGCCGTGCTGAGCGTGCCGACGAAGCGCCGCGGCTGGTTCGACCCGGGCCGGCTGCGACTGTCGACCACGCGCCCGCTGGGGCTGGTGTTCGCCTGGAGCTACGTCTGGCCGGATCGCCCGATCCTCGTTTACCCGACGCCCGAAGCCCACGGCCCGCCGCTGCCCGACGGCGGCGGCGACCGCGCAATCGCGCGGCTGCATCCGGCCGGCGACGACGTGCACCACCTGCGCGCCTACCGCCGCGGCGATTCGCGCCGGGCCATCGCGTGGAAGCCGTCCGCACGCCGCGACGAACTGCTGGTGCGCGAGTACGAACAGCCGCTGGGCGCGGACCTCGACCTCGACTGGAACGCGCTGGCGTCGCTGCCGTGGGAGGCGCGGATCCAGCGGCTCGCGCGCTGGGTGGACGAGGCCGAACGCGACGGTCGCCGTTATCGCCTGCGCCTGCCCGGCCAGCCGCCGCTGGGGCCGGCGCAGGGCGTCGCCCATCGCCACGCCTGCCTGAAGGCGCTGGCGCTGCTGCCGGACGGGCCGGGCCATGGCTGAATCCGCCTCGTCACCAGCGACGCCACTCGACGTCAAACCGCTCGACGCCGTCGCGCGTCTGTGGGTGCTTGCCGCGGCCGCGACCTGCCTGCTGCCGCTGCTGCTGCAACAGCCCGGCGCGCTCGGCGCGGGCATCGGCGTGGTGGCGATCGCGATCCCGCTGCTGGCGCGCGAGGGCCGCGCGCCCGCGTGGCTGAAGCTGGTGCTGATCGTCGCCCTCATTGGCACGGTCACGGTGCTGTACGGCTTCCGCTTCGGCCGCGACACCGGCTGCGCGCTGCTGGCGGCGATGCTCGCGCTCAAGCCGGCCGAACTGCGCGGCCAGCGCGACGCCCGCAGCCTGCTCGGCTTCGCCCTGTTCGCGCCGTTTGCGACCTTCCTGCTGGACCAGGGGCCGACGTCGCTGGCGCTGGGGCTGGTCGCCGCGCTCACGGTGCTGGCGTCGCTGCTGAAGCTGTCGGAAGTGGAAGTCGGCGAAACCGCGCCGCCGGGCCGGCCGTGGACGCGGTTCGTCGCGGTGGCGCGCATGGTCGGCATCGGCCTGCCGCTGGCGATGGGCGTGTTCTGGCTGTTCCCGCGGCTGTCCTCGCCGATGTGGGGCGTGCCCGATCGCGCGGTCAGCCGGCCCGGTCTGTCCGACCACATGTCGCCCGGCGACTGGGCCGATCTCATGGCCGACGAAAGCCCCGCCCTGCGCGCCACCTTCACCGGCCCGGCGCCGCCGCGGAACCAGCTGTACTGGCGCGGCCCCGTGCTGTGGAATTTCGACGGTCGCACATGGTCGACCTCGACCCGCGCCAGCGCCAGCGCCGTCGGCGCCGTGCCCGCCCCGCCCGCCGACGCGCCGCGCTTCGATTACGAACTCGAGGTCGAACCGACCGAACGCCACGACCTGGTCGCGCTGGACGTGCCGCTGTCGGTGCCCGACGGTGCGGTGCAGCGCCGCGACGGCGGCCTGCGCAGCCTGCAGCCGCTCAACGACGTCACTCGCTGGCGGATGCGCGCGGTGGCCCGCTTCGGCGTCGGCGATGGTCTGCCGCCACCGCTGCGCGCGCTCGCGCTGCGCCTGCCGCCCGACTACAACCCGCGCGCCGTGGCGCTCGCGCAGCGCTGGCGCCGCGACGCCGGTGCCCCCGGCGTCGCCAGCGACACCGCCATCGCCGATCGCGCGCTGGCGTGGATCCACGCCGAATTCGCCTACACGCTCGACGTGCCGCCGATGGGGCGCGACACCGTCGACGAGTTCCTGTTCGATCGCAAGGCCGGCTACTGCGAGCACTTCAGCGGCGCGTTCGTGGTGCTGATGCGCGCCGCGGGCATCCCCGCACGCGTCGTCACCGGCTATGCCGGTGGCTACCGCAACCCGGTCGGCGACTACTGGCTGGTGCGGCGTTCGGACGCGCACGCCTGGGCCGAGATCTGGCTGGAAGACCGCGGCTGGACGCGCGTCGACCCGACCGCCGCGGTGGCGCCGGAACGGATCTTCGACACCCTCGACGACCGTCGCCCGGGCATGCTCGGCGACTTCGCCGGGCTGGCGCCGGTGTTCGACGTCGGCGACTGGATGCGCCGCGGCTGGAACGACTTCGTGCTGGGCTACGACGCCTCGCGCCAGCGCCGGCTGCTGCAACCGCTGGGCGTGCCGGACCTGGATTCGGCGAAGCTGATCCAGTTGTTCGTGCTGGCGGTCGCACTGGCGCTGGGCGGGATGTTCTGGCTGACCACGCGGCAGGAGCGCGAACGCGACCCGGTCCTGCGCGCCTGGCGAATCATGGAAGCGCGCTATCGCCGTCTCGGCCTCGCGCGCGAGCGCCACGAGCCGGCCGGCGCCTGGGCCGCCCGCGTGGTCGCCGCGCGCCCGCAGGCCGGCGCCCTGCGCGAACTCAGCGCACGTTTCGCGGATTGGCGGTACGCTCGCGACCATGGTGGTGCCGGCGATCCACGCGGCCTGATCCGCGACCTGCGGCGACACCGCCCCTGATCCCCTTCCGGAGCCTTCCATGCACGCACGCATCCTCGCCGTCGCCGCGCTGGCCGCCGCCCTCGCCGGCTGCGCCACCACCGCCCAGCCCCTGCGCGGCACCTTCGCCACCGTCACCCCGCACGAAGCCGTGCAGCAGGACAGCACCGGCCAGACGGTGCGCTGGGGCGGCCGCATCGTCCGTACCGAACCGCTGGCCGACCGCACCTGCTTCGAAGTGCTGTCGACCGAGCTGGACAGCTCGGGCCGCCCGTACTGGGCCGCCGACGACACCCGCGGCCGCTTCATCGCCTGCCGCGCCGGCTTCTACGACCCGGCGCTGTTCACCGACAAGCGCGAAGTGACCTTCACCGGCCGCATCGACGGCTACGAGAACCGCAAGATCGGCGAGTACGACTACCGCTTCCCGCGCGTCGCCGCGGACGTGGTCTATCTCTGGCCGGTGCGCGAGAAGATCAACGTCGTCGAACGTCCCAGCCCGTGGTGGCCGTGGTGGGGTCGCTGGTAAGCCGCAAAGCCGGCAAGCCGCGACGATCCGCGACACGAAAAAGGCGGCCATCGGCCGCCTTTTTCGTGACTGCCGCCGGCCCTACTTCGGCCCGGTCGGCGTGTGCTTGTCGCGATAGCGGAAGGTCAGCCACAGACCCACCGCAATCGAATAGGACAGGTTCGGGATGAAGGCCTTGTCCAGCGTCGTGACCTTCGAGGCCAGCGCCACGTAGTTGGTGTACGCCGCCTGCGACAAGGTGAAGGCGGCGATCAGCAGCACCATGCGGATCGGCACCGGCATGCCCAGCTTCAGCGCGATGATCGTGCCCTCGGAGATGAGGATGCCGACCAGGAACGGGAACGCCGCGCCGATCAGCATGATGCCGAACGGGTTGTTCTGCGAATGCGTGATCAGCATCAGGTCGGCGAAGGTGACGCCGAGTGCGCGGGTGATCAGGAAGGCCAGGAAGCCGGTCGCGAACGACATGATGCGCACGTACTGCTCGGCGCCTACGGAGTCGAGGATGACCTTGATCGAGATCCAGATCTGGCTGGTGATCACCAACAGGATCAGCACCTGTTCGATGATGGTGAAGGGGTCCCACTTCATGATCGGCTCGTCACCCGCAACTGTCCTCGGTCCGCATCCCGCCCGCGGCAACATACCACAGCACCCCGTCCGCCAAGGCGATCAGGGCCGTGCCGCCGCTCACTTGACCACACGCAGGTGGGACGGCCGTTTCCGCTTCGGCGGTGCCGGCGGCGCGGCCCCGGGCGGAGGGCGGCGGCGCCACAGCAGGATCATCAACCACCCGGCCAGCATGCCGCCGAGATGGGCGAAATGGGCGACGCCCGACTCCTGCCCGGTCAGGCCGAACAGCAGCGCCATCACGCCGAACACGATCGCCAGCGTCCGCGCGCTCATCGGGATCGGCGGGAACAGCAGCATCACACGGTGCGTCGGGAACAGCAGGCCGTACCCGAGGATCAAGCCGTACACGCCGCCCGAGGCGCCGATGGTGGAGTAGGCGTCGTTTCCCTGCGCGACCGACCACGAAGCCAGCGCCAACTGGCACAGGCTCGCGCCCAGCACGCTGACCGTGTAGTAGACGAGGAAACGGCGCCAGCCCCAGTGGTACTCCAGCGGCACGCCGAACATCACCAGGCCCATCATGTTGAAGACCAGGTGCAGCGGATCGGCATGGAGGAACGCCGACGTGACCAGTTGCCACGGCAGGAAGGTCGCGCCGGGCCAAAGCACCGTCAGCTGCGACTTCAATGGCCACAACTCCAGCGGAACGATCCATGCCTCCGGCATGATCAACTGCAGCACGAACGCGACGACATTCGCGATCAGCAGCGCCCGGACGACCGGGGGAATCCTGGACAACATCCGTGGCCCTCGGGGGAAAGGGAATGCGTCGGCGACGCGGCCCGTATCATACCGGGATGACCACGACGACCGCTCCCTGCGTCGACCTCGCCGCCGACCCGCAGGCCGGCACCTTCGACGGCGCCGCGCTCGCGGATGCGCTGTCCGCGCACGGTGCCTGCCGCATCGTCGGATGGCCCGCGCCAGGGCTGCGCACCGCGCTGCGCGAGGACCTGCGCCGCCTGCAGGCGGACGGCGCGCTCGCACCGGCGTCCGTGGGGCGCGGTGCGGGACGCGACCTGCGCCGCGACATCCGTGCCGACGCCACGCTGTGGCTGGACGACCCCCGCTGCGGCGATCCGGCGCGCGACTTCCTCGCGCGGATGGACGCGCTGCGCCTGGAGCTCAACCGCCGCCTGTTCCTCGGCCTCGACGAATGCGAGGCCCATTACGCCGCCTACCCGCCCGGCGGCGGCTACGCGCGGCATCGCGACCGCTTCCGCGACAGCGACGCGCGCGTGGTGACGCTGGTGAGCTACCTCAACGATGATTGGGGCGACGCCGACGGCGGCGCGCTGCGCCTGCATGCGGACGACGGCAGCCACGTCGACATCGCGCCCGTCGGCGTCAGCCTGTGCTTCCTCAGCGAACGCGAACACGAAGTGCTGCCGGCGCATCGCGAGCGCTTCAGCATCGCGGCGTGGTTCCGCCGCAACGTCGGCCACGGCCTGCGCTGAGTACGTCGCGCTACGGCCCCCAGACGGCTTCGTCGACGGTCTTCGCGCCACGCTTCCCGCTGCGCACGCGGCCATGCGCGTCGATCGCCACGCCCTCGCGGCGCAGGCGGTCGAGCTGTTCGCGCTGCTGTTCAGATCCCGGCGGGAACGCGCTGCGGCCGTCGGCGCGCAGCACGCGATGCCAGGGCAGCCGCGGATCGTCGTTCTGCGACAGCAGCCGCGCGACCAGTCGTGCGCGCCCGGGCAGGCCGGCGCGTTGCGCGACCACGCCGTAGGCGGCGGTTTCGCCGCGCGGGATCGCGCGGATCGCGGCGAGGATGCGGTCGGCGGCAGACAGTCCGGTCATGGGCAGGTAGCATATCGCCACGCTTTCCCCCAGGCCGTCCCATGCAGAATTTCGAACAGGTCCGCAGTCACCTCACCGCCGGCGACTTCCGGATCACGATGCAGGAGCCCTATCTGCTCTGCGTCGAACTGTCCCTCGACCACGGTCGCCGCCACCAGGCGATCTTCCTGTCCGAACTGGAAAGCGAGGACGGCCGCACCTACCTCCGGGTGAGCACCGTCATCGCCCCGACCACCGGCATCGACTGCCGCCGCGCCCTCGCCTTCAACTGGGAAAGCCGTGTCGGCTACCTCGCGATCGGCGAACTCGACCGCGTGCCCTACCTGCAGCTGTGCGAGAACCGCCCTTACGACGCGCTCTCCGGCGCCGAAGTCGACCGGCTGATCCTGGAGATCGGCGGCATGGGCGACCAGCTGGAGCGCGCGCTGTCTGCAGGCGGCGACCTGCTCTGACCGACGGCATCGCGGCGTCCGCCCGCGACCAGGGACACCTCCGGAAAACGACGAAGGCCCGCTCGCGCGGGCCTTCGTCTTGTTGCGGGCGGAAGGCATCCGCCGGTCACTCCCAGCCCATCACCCGCACCAGCGAGAACAGACCGTAGGACACGCCTGCCGCGGCCGGGATCGTCAGGATCCACGCCCACACGATGCGCTCGATCACGCCGAACTTCAGCGCACGCGGGTTCTTGGCGAAGCCCACGCCCATGATCGAGGTCGAGATGCTGTGGGTGGTCGAGACCGGCATGCCGAACGCCGAGGCGGTCACGAGGATCGTCGCCGAGGCGGTTTCCGCGGCGAAGCCGTCGATGGGCTGCAGCTTCACCATCTTGTGGCCCATGGTCTTGATGATCTTCCAGCCGCCGGCGGCGGTACCGGCCGCCATCACCAGCGCACAGGTCGCGATCACCCAGGTGTCGATGTCCTCCTTGCCGCCGTCCGGATGCAGGAAGGCGAGCCACGTCGGCAGGTCGTCCAGACTGCCCGCGGCCTGCGCCGCGAAGAGGGCCAGCGCGATGATGCCCATGGTCTTCTGCGCGTCCTGCCGACCGTGCGCGTAGCCCATGTAGGCCGCCGACAGGAACTGCGCCTTGCCGAAGAACGCATTGACCCAGCGCGGGCGCACGACACGGGCCAGCGGTCCGCCGGCCTTCGTCATGCCGGCGATGATCGCGTAGAGCAGGAAGATGATCAGCGCGCCGAGGGTGAAGCCGACGATCGGCGAGCTGATCATCGGCACCACGACCTTCCACAGCAGGCCCTTGTTGTGGGTCCAGCCTTCGTCGCTGGCCTTGGACCAGATCAGCGCGGCCCAGTCGTTGTGGGCCGCGGCGAGCGCGGCGCCGCTGAGGCCGCCGATCAGCGCATGCGACGACGACGACGGCAGACCGCGCCACCAGGTGATCAGGTTCCAGACGATGGCGCCGGCCAGCGCGCAGATCAGCACCTGCGAGGTGACGTTGACCACGTCGGTGTTGACCAGGCCGGAGGAGATGGTCTTGGCGACCGCGACGCCGGAAAAGGCACCGACGAGGTTCATCGCCGCGGCCAGGATCACCGCCTTGCCCGGACTCAGCACCTTGGTCGCGACCACGGTGGCGATGGAGTTGGCGGTGTCGTGGAAGCCGTTGATGAACTCGAAGACGAGCGCGGCCAGGACGACCAGCAGCACGAGGGTGAGCATGTCGACGCTCCCGTCAGCTGTTCTTCAGCACGATCTGGTAGGCGACGACGCCGGCTTCGCGGCAGCGGTCGATCGCCTTCTCGAGGATCTCGAAGAACTCCTTCAGCAGGAACATCTGCAGGCTGTCGAGCTTGCCCGAGTAGATGTCGCGGTACAGCTCCAGCATCAGCCGGTCGGCCTCGTTCTCGATCGCGCGCAGCTTCTCGTTGAGCGCGGTCATGCGGTCGATGTTGAGGTGACGCAGCTCGCGGACCATCTCGACGACCACGCTCGCGGCCTGCTCCAGCATCGCCGCGCGCGGCGCGAAATCGATGCCTTCCAGGTGCTGGATCGCCAGCGAGTAGCGGTCGGCGAACTTCTCGATCTGCTTGGGGATCTTGTACAGCGCCGAGCCCAGGGCCTCAATGTCCTCGCGCTCGATCGGCGTGATGAAGCTGTCGACCAGCGCCTTGCCGATCTTGTCGGAGGCGGCGCGCTCGCGGGTGCGGGCCAGCTTGAAGGCGTCCAGCGCAGGCTGGCGGTCGGTGGCCTTCATCATCGCGTGCAAGGCCTGGGCGCTCTCGTGGGCGGCCGCGGCGGCTTCGTCGAGCAGGCCGTAGAACTGCTGGCCGGAGCCGAAGATGGTTTGCAGGGAGAACATGGGCGCTCGCCTCGATGACGGTGATGTGAATAGCGTAAGTCCGAATTGTGACTTCGATGTGACATCCGCCGCCGGACCGTCACCCCGCCGACACGGGACTGTCATCCCGCCCGTCCCGCCCGGGCGCCCGCCGGAGCGCCCCCGGCCTGCCGCGGGGGCGCCGGACCCGCCTGCTATCATCGGCCGCTCCCCCGAC
The DNA here is from genome assembly GCF_056313665.1 of Lysobacter sp. DMC104. Taxonomy (NCBI): domain Bacteria; kingdom Pseudomonadati; phylum Pseudomonadota; class Gammaproteobacteria; order Lysobacterales; family Lysobacteraceae; genus Lysobacter; species Lysobacter sp. DMC104. The sequence goes on from NZ_JBQUZW010000001.1 coordinate 294,874, forward strand.
ACCCCCGCCTTCCCCGATGCCTCCCCTCGCCGCCCCGGCCTGCCGCCCCACGCGCCATGCCCCCGGGGCCCAGTCGCCCGACGGCCACCGCATCCCGGCCGGAGGCACCCGCCATGACTAAGTTCCTGATCGTGGTGGCATTGGTGCTGTTCAACGCCTTCTTCGCCCTGTCGGAGATGGCGGTCCTCACCTCCCGCAAGAGCCGCCTCAAGCAGATGGCGACCCACAGCGCCGGTGCCCGCAAGGCGCTGGAACTGGCGAACGAGCCCGAGAAATTCCTGTCCGCCGTCCAGCTGTGGATCACCGCACTGGGCATGGTCATCGGCCTGCTGGGCGGCGAATCGATCGGCGAGAGCATCGCCGTGCCGCTGTCGCGCGTGCCGGAGCTGGCGCCCTACGCCCACCTCATCGGCCTGGTCTTCGGCTTCCTGGTCACGCTGTTCGTGGTCGGCCTGCTCGGCGAACTGGTGCCCAAGCGCATCGGCACCCTGCGCCCGGAGAAGATCGCGGTGGTCGTGGCCTACCCGATGCAGTTCTTCGCGTCGCTGGCCAAGCCCTTCGTGCTGGCGCTGTCGACCTGCACCCGCTGGATCATGCGCCTGCTGCGGCTGGGCGACGCCGACGACAACGCGATCACCGAGGAAGAGATCCAGCTGCTGGTGAGCGAAAGCCACGAGCAGGGCCTGATCGACGACGACGAACGCAACATGATGCAGCGGGTCATGCGCCTGGGCGACCGCACGGTCGAAAGCATGATGACCCCGCGCACCCGCATCGTCTGGCTGGACGCGAACGCCTCGTTCGAGGAGAACTTCGCCGAGATGCGCGAGACACCGTATTCGCGCTATCCGGTGTACCGCGGCAGCGACGCCGACGTGCTCGGCGTGCTGGAAGTGAAGTCGCTGATGGACGCGTTCGAGTCACGCACGCGCGACCTGTTCGGCACGCTGCGCCCGGCGCTGTTCGTGTCCGAGTCGACCCACGCCCTGAAGCTGCTGGAGATCTTCCGCGAGGAGCAGCAGTCGCTGGCGCTGGTGGTCGACGAATACGGCGAGGTCACCGGCATGGTGACCGTGAACGACCTGATGGGCGCGGTGATCGGCCGCCTGCAGTCGGGCGAAACGCCGGACGCCGAAGCGCTGGTGCTGACCCGCGACGACGGTTCGCTGCTGGTCGACGGCTCGCTGCCGGTGGACGAACTGCGCGAGCTGATCGGCCACGCGCTGCCGCACACGGAAGAACACGACTACCACACCGCCGCCGGCATGGTGATCGCGCACTTCGGCCGCATCCCGAACACCGCCGAGGCCTTCGAATGGGCCGGCTGGCGGATCGAGGTGGTGGACCTGGACGGCCCGCGCATCGACAAGCTGCTGCTGTCGCGGGTGGACCGCAGGGACGCGGACGAGGATGGCTGACGCACCCGCGCCGGAACCGGCGGGCGCAGGGGGCGACACCGCGATGCAGGACGACGGCCCGCAGGGCATGCGGGCGGTCATCGATGCGCTGTGCGCCGGCGACCCGGACGAACGCCTCGAATTGCACGCTCTGGTCCGCGGCCTGGGACGCAGCACCTTCGGCGTGCTCCTGTTGCTCGCCACGCTGCCTGCGCTGATCCCGATCCCGGGCCTCGCCGGCGGCCTCAGCGGCCCGCTGGTGGTCCTGGTCGGGCTGCACCTGTTGCTGTTGCAGCGCAAGCCGTGGCTGCCGGGCTTCATCGCCCGCCGCGGGCCGCAACGCAGCACGCTGATCCGCTTCGACCGCCGCACCGACCGGCTGCTGCGCTCGCTGGAAAAACTCATCCGGCCGCGGTTGTTCGCGCTGGTCGACCACCCGGTGGCGACGGTGCTGTCGGGCATGCAACTGGTGCTGCTGGGGATCCTGCTGGCACTGCCGATCCCGTTCACCAACTACCTGTTCGCCGGGCTGCTGCTGCTCTACGCGCTGTCCCTGCTGGAACGCGACGGCGTGCTGATGCTCATCGTCTGGGCGGCGGGCACGGTCGCGATCTGGGTGTTCGGCGCGGTGTCGGGGAACCTCGTCGCGATGCTGTGGGCGTGGATCGCCAGCCTGCACTGAGGGCGGCTTCGACCCGGCTGCGTCAGGCCACCAGCGTCGCGAAATCGCGCATGTTCATCGGGTGGCCCAGCCAGTAGCCCTGGGCGAAGTCGCAGCCGCGGCTGCGCAGCAGGTCGCACTGCCCTTCCTTCTCCACGCCCTCGGCGACCACGATCATCCCCAGCGAATGCGCCATCGCGATGATCGCGGTGGTCAGCGCCAGGTCGTCCGGATCGCGCAGCACGTCGGCGATGAAGCTGCGATCGATCTTCACGCCGTCGACCGGCACGCGGCGCAAGTGGCTCAGCCCGGAGAAGCCGGTGCCGAAATCGTCCAGCCACACCTTCACGCCGACCTCGCGGAGCGCGGTGAGGATCTGGCGCGCCTGATCCTCGTCGCCGAGCACCGCGGTCTCGGTCAGTTCGATGTGCAGCAGGTGCGGCGGCAGGCCGGTGTCTTCCAGCGCGCTCATGACCTGCTCGCGGAAATCGCCGCTGCGCAACTGGCGCGCGGAGACATTCACCGACACGAACAGGTCGTTGCCGTCGTCGCGACGCCAGCGGGCGGCATCACGGCAGGCGGCACGGAACACCGCGGGCCCGATGGTCTCGATCAGGCCGCTCTGCTCGGCGACGTCGATGAACACCGACGGCGACACCTGGCCGTGCACCGGGTGCTGCCAGCGCAGCAGCGCCTCGGCACCGAGCAGGGTCTTGTCGGCGACGCGGTAGATCGGCTGGTAGGCCAGCGTCAGTTCGCCGCGTTCCCACGCGCCGCGCAGGTCCTGCTCGATCCGCACCCGGCGGGTGACGGCCTGGTCCATCGCGCGGCTGTAGAAGCGGTAGCCGTTCTTGCCGGCGACCTTCGCCTGGTACATCGCGATGTCGCCGTTCTTCATCAGCATCGTCGCGCCGGAGGCATCGTCCGGGAACAGGGTCACGCCGATCGACGTGCCGAGGAACACCTGGCGGTCCTGCACCACGATCGGCCGGCTCAGCTCCGTCACCAGCGTCTCGGCCAGGTGCGCGGCGCTGGCGCGCACGTCGTCGTGCGGGCCGTTGCCCTGCAGCAGGATCACGAACTCGTCGCCGCCGAAGCGCGCCAGCTCGCCGTTGGCGCCGCCGATGCGTTCGACCGCCTCGCGGATGCGGTTCGCGAACTGGATCAGCACTTCGTCGCCGACGTCGTGGCCCAGCGTGTCGTTCACCCGCTTGAAGTCGTCGATGTCCGCGAACAGCAGCGCGAGCTGGCGGCCGACGCCACGCAACTGCATCAGGCGATGGTCGAGCGTCTCGCGGAACGCCAGCCGGTTCGCCAGTCCGGTCAGCGAGTCGGTGTACGCCATGCGCCGCATGTCGCGGTCGTGGCGATCGATGCTCTCGGCCATGCGCGAGAACGCGCGCACCAGCGTGCCGACCTCGTCGCGCCGGTTGCTGGCCGGCAGCGAGGTCGAGAAGTTGCCGGATTCGATCTCGCGCGCGGCGTGCGACAGCTGCCGGATCGGTCGGATCAGCGCGCGCTGCAGCACGATCGTCACGAACACCGCCAGCGACACCAGCAGCAACAGCAGCAGGCCGATCCACGCAAGGTGGCGCTGGCCGAGCGCGCGCAGGCGCTCGGTGATCTGCGCGTCGACATGCGCCTGCTCGGTGCGCAGCTTGCCCAGCGAATAACCCACGCGCAGGCCGCCGAGGCGCTGGTCGCCGATGCGGATCGGCGCCGAGACGTCCATCACCTCGCGGGTGCCGATCACGCGCAGGCCGTCGGCGGCGACGATCCGCGCCGCCAGCGGGTCGGCCATGCGCTGGCCGAACGTCGGGATGTCGCCGGAACCGTCGTGGAGGATGTCGCCCTTCGCGTCGTACACCAGCACGTAGGCCACGTCGGGCTGGCGCAGGATGCTGCGCGTGGTCGCGCCGATGGCGTCGAGGTCGAAGTAGTAGACCGGATTGACCAGCAGATCCGCGGTCTGCGCGACCTGCGATTCGCCGCGTTCGCGCAACCGGTCGTAGACCAGCACGCGGGTGGCGTCGCTGCTCAGCCGCAGCACTTCGTCGCGGGTCGCGGCCTGCCGCTGCCAGATCAGCGCGATGACCGCGAGCATCACCGCCAGCGCCAGGCCGGTGACCACCATGAACTTGGCCTGCAGGCCGTCGAAGGCCTTCATTCGACGACCGCCCGGACTTCGGACACGCCCTGGCGCAAACGGCCGAGCACCGCGTGGTCGTCATCGCCCAGCGGCAGGAACCGGGTCGTGTGGAAGAAATACTGCATCGCCTGCGCCGCAGCGGGATCCCGCGCGGCCTGGATCAGCACTTCGCGCAGCCGCGCCTGTACCTTCGGGTCGAGGTCGCCGCGGACCATTTCCAGCGCGCGCGGCACCGGCTCGGAGGTGTGGATGACCATCAGGTCGGGGCGGAACGACGGCGGCACCCGCGCGGGATTCTGCCAGTCCAGTTCGCTCATCGTGCCGGCGTCGACCAGGCGCTTGTGCACCCAGGCACTGATGTTCAGCTCGGACCGGGCGAAGACGTAGCCGACGCTGTCCCCGGAGGGCTTGTCCATCGGCGACAGCAGCAGGCTCAACGCCATCTTCCGGCGGAGCAGTTCGATCGCGGGGATGAAATAGGCACTGGTCGAGGCGTTGTTCTGGAACGCCACACTGCGGCCGCGCAGGTCCTCCAGTTTGTTCAGGCCGCTGTCGCGGCGGACGAAGAACACCGTGCGGTAGCGGCTGACGCCGTCGCGTTCGGTCACCAGCAGGGGCTGCGCTCCGCCGCGCTGTTCCAGCAGCATGGCGGTGCCGGCGGTCTCGGTGACCCAGTCCACCTGCCCGCGACGGAGGTAGCTGGCCATCTGCTGCGCGTCCCGGGCCATCAGCACCCGGCCCTCGCGGATGCCCACGTCGGCCATCCGCGGGACCACGTAGTCCAGCAGCGGCTTGAGCTGTTCGTAGTGGAGCTTGGGGTCGTCGCTGATGCGACCGAGGACCAGAATGTGACGCTGGCCGTCAGCGGCTGCCGCGCATGGCACGGCACCTGCCAGCCCCAGCAGGAGGCCCAGCAGCAGCGCGAAGCGGACGAGGACGGCGGGCATGGTCAGGCGTTCCGGGTCGCCGGGCGGTCGGCACGGGGCGACCGTCGTCGCATGTCAGTCGCCCCGCCGTGGCGGCGGAATGCGGCCTTCGGCGATGTCGGCCATCCGCTTCGCGTCGGCCAGCAGGCCGCGCAGCAGGCGGACATCGCGCGCATCCAGCGCCGCCCGCAGGAACAGGCGACGGAACTTGCGCATCGCAGCCGCAGGCGTGCGGCCCTTGTGGAAATCGATCGCATCCAGTGTGTCCGCCAATTGCGAGAAGAAGCCTTCCAGCTCGGCATGGGTCGCGGGCGGCTCCCGGCCCGGCGGGGGCGGGGGGGCGTCCGCGGACGCCGACGGCTGCGCCGGGGCCGTCCAGCGGCCCGGCATCGCCTGCTCGAGCCAAGCATTACGCAATTCGTATGCCAAGACCTGCACCGCGGCCGCCAGGTTCAGCGAACCGTAGTCCGGATCGGACGGGATGTGCACGGCCGAGTGGCACAGTTGCAGCTCCTCGTTCTCCAGCCCGGTCCGCTCCCGGCCGAAGACCAGCGCGACCTCGCCGCCGGCCGCGGCCACGCCCAGCGCGCGGGCGGCGGCCTGCCGGGGATGCAGTTCCTCCAGCGCGATCCGCCGGCTGCGGGCGGTGCAGCCGAGTACCAGCCGGCAGTCGGCAACGGCCTCGGCCAGCGTGTCGGTGACGAGCGCAGACTCCAGCACGCCGACGGCGCCGGCCGCCAGGGCCACGGCCTCGGGATGCGGGAAACGCTCCGGCGCCACCAGCACCAGCCGGGCGAGGCCCATGGTGCGGATCGCGCGTGCGGCCGAGCCGATGTTGCCCGGGTGCTGGGTGCCGACGAGCACGATGCGCAGGCGATCGGCGGGAAATCCGGGCGGGAAATCGGACGGGAGCCCCGGCGGGGCATCGACGGACGATGCGGCCGGAGGCGGAACGGCGGAGGCGGACGACATGCCGCCAATGTTAAACTTTCCACGCGGTCACGCACCGCCACGCTCTTTGTCCCCGCCCCCCGCCTGTCCATTTCCGCGTCCGCGAGGACGCGTCCGGAGTCGTCCGCATGCATCAGCCCGCAGTCAATGTCATGGTCAAGGCGGCGCGCGCCGGCGGCAACGTCCTCCTCCGCAACCTGTCCCGCCTCGATGCCATCGACGTGATCGAGAAGGACCGGATGGACTTCGCCAGCGAAGTCGACCGCATGGCGGAAGTCGAGATCGTGAAGGAACTGCGCCGCGCGCACCCGGACTATGCGGTCCTCGGCGAGGAAGGCGGGCACCAGAAGGGCAATCGCGGCCCCAGCCGCTACACCTGGGTCATCGATCCGCTCGACGGCACCAGCAACTACCTGCACGGGTTCCCGCACTGGTGCGTCTCGATCGCGCTGTGCGAGGGCGCGGAACCGCTGCACGGGGTGATCTTCGACCCCCTGCGCAACGAACTGTTCACTGCCAGCCGCGGCAGCGGCGCCCAGCTCAACGGCCGCCGCATCCGCGTCAGCGAACGCAAGGAACTGAGCGGCGCGATGCTCGCCACCGGCTTCGCCCCGCGCGAGCGCAAGCGCGTCGACGCGCAGCTGGACTGCATCAAGTCGCTGCTGGTCCACGCCGAGGACATCCGCCGCGCGGGCTCGGCGGCGCTGGACCTCGCCTACGTGGCCGCGGGCCGCTACGACGGCTATTTCGAGGCCGGCCTGAAGGTGTGGGACATGGCGGCGGGCGTCCTGCTCGTGCGTGAGGCCGGCGGTCGCGTCTGCGACTTCCGCGGCGCCGCGCTGGGCCCGATGCACGTGGACCTCGGCACGCGCCAGGTGGCCGCCGCGAACGTGCGCCTGATCGAGCCGCTGCAGCAGACGATCGTCAACACCGGCTACGCGAAGACGTTCGACTGAGGCAACGCCCCGCCTTGGGTAGAGCGGCCTTCAGGCCGCTGTTGTTCTCTCGACGCAACATGGCGCAGGAATCAACAACTGCCCCTCTCGAAAAGGCAGCGGCCTGAAGGCCGCTCTACCGGACACGAAAAAGGCCGCGCAATGCGCGGCCTTTTTCGTGGGCAACTGCGTGCCGCCCGGCCGGTCAGGGGCGACGTGCCAGCGCGGCCTCGTCGCGGGCCTTCGGCATCAGGTCCTGCTTGGTGACCTTCAGCAAGCCCATCGTCAGCAGCGGGCAGGCGACGAAGATCGACGACAGCGTGCCGATGACGATGCCGAGCATCTGCGATTCGGCCATGCCGCGCAGCGAACCGCCGCCGTAGAGGTACAGCGCCAGCACCGTCAGGAACGCGACGAACGAAGTGATGACCGTACGCGACAGGGTCTGGTTGACCGAGCGGTTCAGCACTTCGTTGGGCTCGGCGCGCATGCCGCGGAAATTCTCGCGGACACGGTCGAACACCACGATGGTGTCGTTGATCGAGTAGCCCATCACCGACAGGATGCCGGCGAGGACGGTCAGGTCGAACTCGTGGCCGGTGATCGCGAACCAGCCGGTCACCACCACCACGTCGTGGAGCGTGGTGAGGATCGCCGCGACCGCGAACTTCCACTCGAAGCGCAGCGTGATGTAGACCAGGAAGCCGAGGACCACGAACAGCAGGGCGTAGAGGCCGTTCTCGGCCAGTTCGCGGCCGACCTGGGGGCTGATCTCGGCGCTGTTGAGCTTCTTGGCGACGTTGCCGGGCAGCGAAGCCGCGGCGCGGACCTTCTCGGCCACGCTCTCGGTCGCGGCATCGGCGTTGCCGGCGGCGGCCTTGGGGGTTTCGTCGCGCAGGCGGATCAGCAGTTCCTTGCCGGTGCCGAAGGTCTGCACCTGGGCGCCGCGGATGCCGGCCTTTTCCAGCTGGTCACGCACGCCGTCGACATCGACCGGCTTCTCGTAGGCCAGCTCGACGCCGACGCCGCCGGTGAAGTCCAGCGCGAAGTTGAAGCCCTTGGCGAACATCGCGCCGATGGCGACGAACATGATCAGGGCGGCCACGGCCAGCGACATCATGCGCAGACGCATGAAGTCGATGTTGCTGTCGTAGGGGAACACGTTGAAGGGTTTCATGGAGTCGGTTCCCTCAGATCGCGATGGACTGCAGCTTGCGGCGGCGGCCGTAGATCAGCGTGGCGATGCCGCGCGACACCGACACCGCGGTGTAGGCCGAGGTCGCGATGCCGAGCATGGTGGTGACACCGAAGCCCTTCAGCGGGCCGGTGCCGAAGGCGAACATCGCCAGGCCGGCCAGGAAGGCGGTGATGTTGGCGTCGAGGATGGTGCCCGACGCGCGGTCGTAGCCCTCGGAGATCGCCTTCAATGGTGGCAATCCGAGTCGCAACTCCTCGCGGATGCGTTCGTTGATCAGCACGTTGGCGTCCACCGACATGCCGACGGTGAGCGCGATGCCGGCGAGGCCGGGCAGGCTCATCGTCGCGCCGAACACCGACATCAGCGCGAACACCATCAGCAGGTTGAGCAGCAGCGCGAGGCTGGTGATCAGGCCGAACATCCGGTAGTAGACGAGGAAGAACGCCAGCGCGAACAGGAACGACGACACCACCGCGGTGAGGCCGCGCTCGATGTTCTGCTTGCCCAGGCTCGGGCCGACGGTGCGTTCCTCGACGAAGTCCATCGGCGCGGCAAGCGCGCCGGCCTTCAGCAGCTTCGACAGGTCCTCGGCTTCCTTCTGCTGCAGGCCGGTGGTCTCGAACTGCTTGCCGAACACGCCCTGGATGGTCGCCTGCGAGATCACGTCCTCGCGCACGTCGAAGTACTTCTCGGGCTTGCCGTCGACCATGCGCACCTTGGGCACGCGCTCGATGTACACCACCGCCATGGGCTTGCCCACGTTCTCGGTGGTGAACTGCAGCATGCGCTGGCCACCGGCGGTGTTCAGCGTGACCGACACCGCGGGCAGGCCGTTGCGGTCGGCCGAGGTGCGGGCGTCGACCATGTCGTCGCCGGACACGATGATGCGCTTGCTCAGCAGCACCGGGATCGGCTTGCCGTCGGCGCCGATGCGGCGGGTGTCGTACAGCCGCGCGCCCGGCGGCACGTTGCCGGTGTCGCGGGCGTCGTACGGGTTGCCGTCGTAGACCGCACGGTATTCGAGGGTGGCAGTGGCGCCGAGGATGCGCTTGGCCTCGGCGGTGTCCTGCACGCCCGGCAGCTGCACCACGACGCGATCGGCGCCCTGGCGCTGGATCACCGGCTCGGCCACGCCCAGCGAGTTGATGCGGTTGCGCAACGTGCCGAGGTTCTGCTCGATCGCGTTGAGCGTCATCTGCCGGACCATGTCGTCGGAGACGCCGACCTTGATCACGTCGCCCGAGGTCTCGTAGGTGAAGGCGTTGCCGGCGATCAGCGCGCCGGCGTCGACCACCGCGGCGGACAGCGTCTTCTGCACCACGCCCTGCGCGGCCGCGACGTCGGCGCCCTTGTTCAGGGTGATCGTGATGGTCTGCGGCGCGGTGCGATCGACGCCGGAATAGTCCACGCCCTTGTCGCGCAGCGCGCCGCGGATGTCGGTCAGGTAGACCTCGAAGCGCTTGTCGATGGCCGACTTCTTGTCGACTTCCATCAGGAAGTGGACGCCGCCCTGGAGGTCGAGGCCCAGCGGCATCGGCCGCGCACCGATCGCCGACAGCCAGTGCGGCGTGTTCGAGGCCAGGTTCATGGCCACGACGTAGTTGTTGCCCAGTTCGGCGCGGAGCGCGTCGGACGCCTTGCTCTGCGTGTCCGGGTTCGCGGTGCGCACCAGCAGGTTGTCGCCCTGCTTCTCGATCGTCTTCGGCTTGATCCCGGCTTTCGCCAGCACGCCGGCGATGCGCTGCTTCAGCGCGTCGTCGATCTGCGCGCCGTGGTTGGCGGTGACCTGCACGGAAGGATCCTGCGGGTAGATGTTGGGCAGCGCGTACAGCGCGCTGATCAGCACCACGAGCAGGATGGCGACGTATTTCCAGCGGGAATATTCGAGCATGACGGCCACCGCGTCCGGTCGTCCGACCGGCCGCATTCTGGTTGGGATCGGGAGATCAGACGGAACTCATTACTGCGACTTGAGCGTGCCTTTCGGCAGCACGTGGCCGATCGCGCCCTTCTGCACGCGGACGCGCACGTTGTCGGCCACTTCCACGCTCACGAAATTGTCGCCGATGTCGCGGACCACCCCGGCGATGCCGCCAGTGGTGATGACCTCGTCGCCCTTCGCCAGCTTGTCGAGCATGGCCTTGTGCTCCTTGGTGCGCTTGGACTGCTGGCGGGTCATGAAGAACAGCATCGCGCCGATCACCAGGATCGGCAGGAGCATGGTGCCGAGGCCGGGCGCGGCGCCCGGAGCGGCGGCGGCCTGAGCGTAGGCCGGGGAAATCAGGAGGTCGAACGGATTCATTTCGGGTCCGTGGCGCAAAACAGCTGGGGATTATGCCATGCGGGCCGGGCCGCCGGCTTTCAACCGTTTCCCGCCCCCGCCCGGGACCGTCCCGGGGCCCTTCCGTGACCGCCCCGCCGGCCGAAAGTTCAGGTGGCGGCGGCCCCGCCGCCGGCCCGGGCGGCATGGAACGCGGCCCGGAAGTCGGCGAACCGGCCGGCCTCGATCGCCGCACGGATGTCGGCCATCAGCTTCTGGTAGTACCAGAGGTTGTGCAGGGTGCCCAGCATCGGCGCCAGCATCTCGTTGCAGCGGTCGAGGTGGCGCAGGTACGACCGGGTGAAGCCGCCGACGCAGGCCGGGCAGCCGCAGCCTTCCTCGATCGGCCGCAGGTCTCGCTCGTACTTCGCGTTGCGGATGCGGACCGTGCCGAAACTGGTGAAGTAGTGGCCGTTGCGCGCGTTGCGGGTGGGCATCACGCAGTCGAACATGTCGATGCCGCGGGCGACCGATTCCACAAGGTCCTCCGGCCGGCCCACGCCCATCAGGTAGCGCGGCCGGTCGGCCGGCAGCTGCGGGCAGGTGTGTTCGAGCATATGGTTGCGCTCGGCCTCGGGCTCGCCCACGGCGAGGCCACCGACCGCATAGCCGTCGAAGCCGATCTGCTTCAGGCCATCGGCCGAGCGGGTGCGCAGGCCGTGGTGCACGCCGCCCTGGACGATGCCGAACAGCGCTGCGTCGTTGCCCTCGTGGGCCCGCTTCGAGCGCTCGGCCCAGCGCAGCGACAGCTCCATCGACTTGCGGGCCACGTCCTCCGTCGCCGGGTACGGGGTGCATTCGTCGAAGATCATCACGATGTCCGAATCCAGCACCTTCTGGATCCGCATGCTCTCCTCGGGGCCGAGGAAGACCTTGCTGCCGTCGGTCGGCGCGGCGAAGGTGACGCCGGCCTCGGTGATCTTGCGCTTGTGCGCCAGCGAGAAGACCTGGAAACCGCCGGAGTCGGTGAGGATCGGGCCGTTCCAGCGGGCGAAGCCGTGCAGGCCGCCGTGGTCGGCGATCACGTCAAGCCCGGGCCGCAGGTAGAGGTGGAAGGTGTTGCCGAGGATGATCTGGGCGCCGAGGCCGCGGATCTGGTCGGGCAGCACGCCCTTGACCGAGCCGTAGGTACCGACCGGCATGAAGGCCGGGGTTTCGACGGTGCCGCGCGGGAAGGTCAGGCGACCGCGACGGGCGACGCCGTCGGTGCCGAGGAGTTCGAAGGACAGTCTGGACATCCGACTATGATGACAGACCCCGTCGGCCCGCTCCGGATTGCCCATGCGCCCTGCCCTCGTCGCCACCCTGCTGCTCGCCGCCGCCCTGCCCGGCCTCGCCCGCGCCGACGAGCCCTGGCCCTACGAGGCCAAGTGCCGGACATGGGCCGACGTGGCCGTGCCGAAGCAGGACATCGGCAACGCGCCCACCGATTGCGACACCCAGGCGCTGTACTACGGCGAGGACGGCAAGGGCCTGAAGGCCGATCCCGTCGCCGCCCGGCAGTGCGCCTACCGCGAACGCGGCACCGGCAAAGCCATCGAGGAACAGGCGAACAACTTCGGCGGCAGCGGCGTGCTGATGATGGTGTATGCCAACGGCCACGGCGTGAAGCGGAACTTCCCGCTCGCCAAACGCTTCGCCTGCGAGTACGGCGGCGCCCCGGCCGAGGTGGAAGGCCGCCTGGGCCACATCGACGACATCGCCAGCGGCAAGACCCGCGACCCCATCGACCTCTGCGACGACATCACCAGCGGCATGATGATGGGCGTCTGCGCCCGCCGCGATGCCGACTCCGCGCAGTCCGCCCGCGAACGGCGCTGGACGGCGTTGCAGGCGTCGTGGACACCACCGCAGCGCGCGGCGCTCGCGGCCCTGCGCAAGGTGGCCAAGGACTACTTCGACAATGTCGCCCGCGAAGAGACCGACATGAGCGGCACCGCGCGCGGCGCGATGGCGACCGATGCCTACGAAACGCTGGACGTGGCGCTGCTGGCGGACGTCGAACGCTTCGAACGCCGCGAGCGTCCGGCCAAGGTCCCGGGCGACTTCGCCCGCGACGACAAGGCCCTCAATTCGGTCTATCGCAAGATCCTGGCGGCGCTGGAGGCGGCGAAGAAGAGCGACGACTTCGCCTACGGCACGGTCACGCCCGACGGCATCCGCACCACCCAGCGCAGTTGGCTGCGCTACCGCGATGCCTGGGTGGCATTCGCGGCGGTGCGCTACCCGGCGACGCCCAAGGAAGTGTGGCTGGCGTGGCTGAGCGAGGCGCGGACGAAGGCGTTGGTCGAGATCGTCGGCGAGGAGTGACGCACCGGCCGGCGCGCGCCCGGCTCAGCCCGGGCGCCGCAGGTGGATCAGGTCGCGCGTGGTCGCATAACCGGTGCCGCCGAGGCGGCCGACCAGGTCGAGTTTCAGCGGATCGACGTGGCGCGCGTCGGCCAGCACCGCGTCGTCGACGTGCGCCAGCAGGATCTCGGCGAACACGAGGTGATGGCTGGGCGTTTCGGCGGGATACGGCTGGATCGACGCCAGCCGGCATTCGAACGCCACCGGCGCGCCGACGACCCGCGGCGGCGCCACGCGCTCCGACGGCCGCGACGCCACGCCGCAGCGCTCGAATTCGCTGACGCCGTGCGGGAACGACGCCGAGGTCGCGTTCATCGTCGCCGCCTGCGCCGCGGACACCAGCTGGATCACCAGTTCGCCGCGCTCGCGCAGGTTGCGCAGCGTGTCCTTCTCGCTGCCGTCGGCACGCGGGCCGAGGCTCAGCAGCAGGGTCGGCGGCGCATCGCAGACCACCTGGAAGAAGCTGAAGGGCGCGAGGTTGTCGACGCCATCGGCGGAGCGCGTCGACACCCAGGCGATCGGCCGCGGCGTCACCGTCGCGGTCATCCAGCGATACGCCTCGGCAGCGTCGAGCGCGGTGAAATCAAGGCGCATGCGGGGCCTCCGCAGCGGTGTCGGGCTGTGGCCACAGCAGCATCGCGTCGCCGTAGCTGAAGAAACGGTAGCGCTGCTCGACCGCGTGCCGGTACGCCGCGAGGATGCGCTCGCGGCCGGCGAACGCCGACACCAGCATCAGCAGCGTGCTTTCCGGCAGATGGAAGTTGGTGACCATCGCGTCGACGCTGCGGATGCGGTAGCCGGGGAAGATGAAGATGCGCGTCTCGCCGGCGAACGGGTGCAACTCGCGGCTGCCGTCGTCGTGCGTGCGCATCGCGCTTTCCAGCGCGCGCACCACCGTGGTCCCGACCGCGACGACGCGGCCGCCGCGCTCGCGCGTGCGACGGATTTGCGCGACCAGTTCGGCGCCGACGTTCAGCCATTCGCCGTGCATGCGGTGGTCGCGCACGTCGTCGGCGCGCATCGGCTGGAACGTGCCGGCACCGACATGCAAGGTGACGTGGCCGAACTCGACGCCGCGCGCGCGCAGCGCGCCCAGCAGCGCCACATCGAAATGCAGGCCGGCGGTGGGCGCGGCGACCGCACCGACTTCCTTCGCGAACACGGTCTGGTAGCGCTCGCGGTCGTCGACGCCCGGTTCGCGCTTGATGTACGGCGGCAGCGGCAGCCGGCCGGCGTGCAGCAGCCACGATTCCAGGCCTTCGCCGAGATGGAAGCGCAGGTGGTAGAACTCGCCGTCGCGGCCCAGCACTTCGGCCTCGCCGCCGGCGTCGAGCGCGATGCGCCCGCCGGGCTTGGGCGATTTGCTGGCGCCGACCTGCGCCCGCGCCTCGTTGTCCGGCAGCAGGCGTTCGATCAGGATCTCGACCCGGCCACCGCTGGCCTTCTGGCCGAACAGCCGCGCCGGGATCACCCGGGTGTCGTTGAAGACCAGCAGGTCGCCGGGCTGCAGCAGATCGGGCAGGTCGCGCACGCCGCGGTCGTCGAAGGCCGCGGGCGCCGGCGGCACCACCAGCAGGCGGCTGGCAGAGCGCTCGGCCAGCGGCGCCTGCGCGATCAGCTCGGGCGGCAGGTCGAAATGGAAGTCGGACTTCTTCATGGGCGTCGGCGTCCAGGGGCGCGCATTGTAAGCCGCGCCGCTCAGACCACCCGCGCGTGCAGGTCGGGAAAGACCCGGCCGACCTTGCCCAGCAGGTAATCGCCGTAGGTGCCGTCGAACGGCGCGAGCACGCTGGCGCCGTCCCAGCGGTCGGCGCGGTCGGCGGCGACCTGCGCCAGATCGATGCGCGCGTGGCCGGGCAGCGGCGTCACCCGCGCGGAGAAGGCCGGGTCGAGGAACAGCGGGAAGGAATACCGCTCGCGGCCGCTGGCGTTGCGCACCCGGTGCGGCGTCGAGCGATACGTGCCGCCGGTGAGCCGGTCGAGCATGTCGCCGAGGTTGCACACCAGCGTGCCCGGCAGCGGCGGTGCGTCGATCCAGCCGCGCGGCGTGCGCACCTGCAGCCCCGGCACGTCGTCCTGCAGCAGCAGCGTCAGCAGGCCGTAATCGGTGTGCTCGCCGACGCCCCAGTCGTCGGCGTCGGCCGGCTGCGGCGGGTAGTGGAACAGCCGGAACAGCACCGTCGGATCGGCGGTGTAATGGCGCAGGAACCAGTCCGCCTCCAGCCCCAGGCTCAGCGCGATGCCGGCGAGCACCGCCTGCCCGGCGTCGACGGCGGCCGTCATGTATGCCGTCACCGCCTCGCGCAGCGCGGCCGGACGTTCGGGCCAGAGATTGGCGCCGTGCAGCGGCCAGCCGGCGGCGACGCGCGGGTCGTCCGGCGGCAACTCGGTGCCGAGGTACAGGCCTTCCTTGCGATCCGGCCAGCCGCTGGTCAGTTCGCCGCCGACCGGGAAGAACCCGCGCCACGCCCGGCCGCCGCGCGGCATGTCGATCCGTCGCTTCTCGTCCTCCGGCAGCGCGAAGAACGCCTGCGCCGTTTCGCGCAGGGCCGCCTGCAATCCGTCGTCGATGCCGTGCCCGGCGATGTAGAAGAAACCGTGCGCACGGCAGGCGTCGGCGATCTGCGCGGCCACCCGCGCCCGCGCCGCCGGGTCGGCGTCGCCCGGCGCGGCGCGCATCGGCGCGATGTCGACGACGGGCAGCGTCTCCGCGTTCGCGGCGTCGGCCATGGCGACCTCAGCGCTCGAACTTGGTCGACAGCACGATCGACGAGGTGGTGCGCTCCACGCCCTCGATCGCGCCGATGCGGTCGGTCAGCACGTCCCAGGCGCCGACGTCGGGCACCGCGCCGATCGCGATCAGGTCGTAGGCGCCGCTCACCGAATGCAGCGAGCGCAGTTCGGGCATCGCCCGCAGCGCCGCGACCACCACCGTCATCTGCTTGGGCTGCACCGCGATCATGATGTGCGCCCGCACTTGGCCGCGCTCGTATTCGTCGCTGACGCGGACGGTGTAGCCGCTGATCACGCCCTCGCGCTCCAGCCGCTCGATGCGGCTCTGCACCGTCGTCCGCGACAGCCCGAGGCGTCGGGCGATCTGGGCGGTGGAGGCCCGGGCGTTCTCGCGCAGCAGCGACAACAGCTGCTGGTCGGTCTCGGTGAGCTTCATGCGCGCGCCCCTTTTTCGTCGATTCGACGAAATATCGGCGAAAAACGTACAGATCACAACTGCCAATCGACCGGAATATCCCGATAATGGATGGTTCGACCCTTTCGGCCGGAGACCTGCCATGTCCCTTCTCGACACCCTCGCCCCGCTCCGCGCCCGTGCCGGTGCCCGTCGCACCCACGGTCTGGACGATGCGACCGTGCTGGCGTTCGCGGCCGGCCACCCCGACCTGGCCGAGGCCATCGCGGCCGCCGGCGCCGAATCCGCGCGCATCGCCGACGAATTCGCCGACCTGCTGGACCTGGACGAGAACGCGCAGATCCTCGCCGTGCAGGCCGGGTTCGTGAACTTCTACTCCAACGACACCGTGAACCCGTACGTCGCCCTCGCCGCGCGCGGCCCGTGGATCGTCACCCTCAAGGGCGCGGTGCTGCACGACTCCGGCGGCTACGGCATGCTCGGCTTCGGCCATGCGCCGAAGCCCGTCATCGAGGCCATGGCCCGCCCGCAGGCGATGGCCAACATCATGACCCCCAACCTCGCGCAGCTGCGCTTCGACCGCGCGATCCGCCGCGAGATCGGCCACACCCTCGGCCACTGCCCGTACGAGCGCTTCCTGTGCCTGAACTCGGGCTCGGAGTCGGTGTCACTGGCCTGCCGCATCATCGACGTCAACGCCAAGCTGATGACCGATCCGGGCGCGAAGCACGCCGGCCGCACCATCAAGCGCGTCGTCGTGAAGGGCAGCTTCCACGGCCGCACCGAGCGCCCGGCGCTCTATTCCGATTCCAGCCGCAAGTCCTACATGCAGCATCTCGCCAGCTTCCGCGGCGAGGACAGCGTGATCACGGTCGAGCCCTACGACGCCGACGCGCTGCGCAAGGTGTTCGCCGAGGCCGACGCCAACGGCTGGTTCATCGAGGCGATGTTCCTGGAACCGGTGATGGGCGAAGGCGATCCCGGCCGCTCGGTGCCGCGCGCGTTCTACGACGTGGCCCGCGAGCTGACCCAGGCGCACGGCGCGCTGCTGCTGATCGACTCCATCCAGGCCGGCCTGCGCGCCAACGGCGTGCTGTCGATCGTCGACTACCCCGGCTTCGAAGGCATCGAGACGCCGGATCTCGAAACCTATTCCAAGGCGCTCAACGCCGCGCAGTACCCGCTGTCGGTGCTGGCCGCGAACGCGCGCGCCGCCGAGCTGTACCGCAAGGGCACCTACGGCAACACCATGACCACCAACCCGCGCGCGCTGGACGTCGCCACCGCGGTGCTGGGCCTGTTCACGCCGGAACTGCGCGCCAACATCCGCGAGCGCGGCCGCGAGGCCGTCGCCAAGCTCGAAGCGCTGAAGGCCGAGCTGCCGGGCCTGATCACCAAGGTGCAGGGCACCGGCCTGCTGTTCTCGTGCGAACTGTCGCCGGCGTTCAAGGGCTACGGCACGGGCTCGACCGAGGAATGGCTGCGCGAGCACGGCATCGGCGTGATCCACGGCGGCGAGAACTCGCTGCGCTTCACCCCGCACTTCGCGATGCAGTCCGATGAACTGGACCTGCTGATCGGCATGGTCAAGCGCGCGCTGCTGGAAGGCCCGCGCGTGCAGCAGGCCGCCGCGGCCTGACGTACGCCGCGGCCGCGATGGCCGCCGACATCGCGAGCACACACCGACGACGCCCCGGTTCCGGGGCGTCGTCGTTTCCGCGAGACCGATGCACCTGACTCAGATCGACCCGAGGAACTCCAGCAATGGCTGCCGCTGCGTCGCGGTCAGCGCCTGGTAGGCGTTGCGCGCGGGCAACGCTTCGCCGTCGTGCAACTGGATCGCGCGATCGACCGAACCGGCGCGGCCGTCGTGCAGGTACGGCGCCCGGGCGCGCAGGCCCCACAGCGGCGCCGTGCGCATGTCGTGCGGGCCGGCGGTGCCCTGCACGATGCCGTCGCCGAGGCTGCCCATGTCGTGCAGCAGCAGGTCGGAGTAGAGGTACAGCGCCTTGAAGTTCAGCGCGGCGATGTCGCTGGGGCCGGTGGTCATCTGCGCCATGTGGCAGCCGCCGCAGCCGATCTGCTCGAACGTCTGCCGGCCCTGCAATGCGGTCGGCGTGAACTGCACCGACGGCGGCGCGGCAAGGTAGCGCATGAACTCGGCGACGACGTCGATGTCGGCCTTGCCGCTGACCGGATCGGGCCGGTCCTCGGGATCGGCGATGCGGTCGAACCGCGCCAGCAGCGCGGCGTTGCCGTTGGGTGCGTTCTCGGTCGGGAACAAGCGGTTGGTGATGCCCATCTCGTTGACGAAGGCATCCGCCGAAAACGCCAGCACCGTGGCCTGCTGCGCCTTCCAGCCGAAACGGCCGACGCGCACGCGGCCGGTCGCGACATCGTTCACCAGCGACGGCACACCGTTGAGGCCGAGCGCCTTCTGGCGTTCGGCATTGGCGAGGATCGTCTCGTCGGGGATCGCCTCGATCAACCCCAGCCCGAACAGCGGCGTCGACAGCCGCTGGGCGACGACGTTGGCCTGCGCGGGCACGACCTCCAGCGCCTGCGGGTCGATCGCGCGCACCTGCTGCAGCGAACCGCCGAGCGCTTCGAGCGGATCGAAGGTCGTCCCGGTGAGCTGGCCGAAACGGGTGACGCGCACCGGCGAACCGCCGCCCGGCGCCGGCTGGCCGTGGCAGGAAATGCACGAGTTGTTGTTGAAGATCGGGCCGAGCCCGCTCTGCGGCGATTCCGCGTTGAGGAAGCGGCCGAGGCCGACCGAGAAATCGTTGCGCTGCGCCGCGGTCAGACCCGGCAGCGGTTCGCCGAACGCGGTGGTCGGCACCGGCAGCGGCTGGCCGGCGCGTACCGCGGCATGGCGCACCGCGGGCAGCTTCATCACCACGACGCCGCGGCTTTCGCGCTGCGTGCGCAGCGGCGCCGACCACGTCGGCAGCGTCACCGCGACGGCGGCGGCGAGCAGGCCGGTGGCGACGAGGCAGGCGCGCCGCGAGGCGCCGGAGGCGAAGCGTCGACGCAGGGACGGGGCGCGCATGGCTCAGCCCTCCCCTTGCGGACCGGTCGGCGGCGGGCCCATCGGCGGACGACGCTCGCCCTGACCGCGCGGCCCGCCCTGCTCACCGGGACCTCCGAACGGCGGCGGCGGCCGGTGGGTCTGCTTCCACGTCTGGAACGCCTCGAACTGGCGGGCGTCGAGCACCTTGCGCAACTGCGCGTCGGTCGCGCTGGCGAGCGCGTCGTGTTCGGCGCGGGTGCGGGCATGCAGTTGCTCGACCTGCGCACGATGCGCTTCGAGGATCTTCGTCACCGCCTGCGCTTGGCGATCGTCCAGCGACAGCGTGCGGCGGAGCTCGTCGATCGGCGGGCCGGGCGGACGACCGCCGGCCTCGCCGCGCGGCGGCGGGCGATTGTCCATGTGATCGGCCATGCGATCGGGCGGACCGTCGCCACGCGACTGCGCGACGGCGGCGAGGCCCAGCAGCAGCGCCGGCGCCAGCAGCGCGAAGGCAAGAGAACGACGGGACATGCGACGCGACATGGGGGCACCTGGCCTGGCACGCCGGCGATTCCGGCCAGCACAGGCTAGGTGTGCATCCTGCAGCGGCCGTGGAGGCCTTGTGCAGGAATCGTGGAGAAATCGCGGAGATCGCCGACGACGACCGCACCGCACGTTACGCCGCGCCCGGCGACGGGCTAAGGTGCGGCCTCCGGTCGCTTCCGTGTCGTCCATGTCGCTGCGCCTCTGGCACCGCCTGTTCCTGGCCTTCGCGTCCGTGAGCGTCGTCGCGCTCGCGGTGTTCGCGACGCTGCAGGGACGCAGCGTGCAGGAAGGGTTCCTCGGTTACGTCAACCGGCTGGAACGCGAGCGCCTCCAGACCGCCAGCGCACACCTGGCGGACGCCTACGCCCGCCACGGCGACTGGCGCTTCCTGCGCGGCGACACGCCCCGGCTGCTGCGGCTGCTCAGTCTCGACACGCCGTTCGGCGAACCGCCCGCCGGTCCGCCCGCCAACCAGGCCGAACCGCCCGCCGATCCGTCAGCCCAACCGCCGGGCACGGGTGCTGATCCCGCGGGCTTCCCGCCGCCGCGCCCGCCGGGCGCGCCACCCGGGCCGCCGCGCGACCGCCGCCCCTTCCCGCCGCCGCCGCGCTACGCGCCGGGCATCGGCATCGACCTGCGGCCGCGGCTGCTGTTGCTGGACGCGCAGGGCGAGGTGGTCGCCGGCAATCCCGGCCTGCCGCGCGATGCCGCAAGCCTTCCGATCCTCGACGAGGGCGTCGTCGTCGGCCGCCTGCTGATCGCGCCGCTGCCGCGGCTGAGCGAGGACGTCGACCTCGAATTCGTGCGCCAGCAGCGCGCGCACATCGCGTGGCTGGCGCTGTCGGTGCTGCTGGCCGCGCTGCTGGTGGCCTGGGCGCTCTCGCGCTGGCTGCTGCGGCCGGTGCGCGCGCTGACCGCGGGCACCCGCGCGCTGGCGGCCGGCGACTACGCCGCGCGCATCGACGCCACCCGCACCGACGAACTCGGCGCGCTCGCCCGCGACTTCAACGCGCTGGCGAGCGCGCTGGAACGCCATCGCGACGCGCGCCGGCAGTGGAGCGCGGACATCGCCCACGAACTGCGCACGCCGATCAGCGTGCTCAGCGGCGAGATCCAGGCGCTGCAGGACGGCGTGCGCGCGGTCGACGCCGAGCGGCTGGCCTCGCTGCAGGCCGAATGCGGTCGCCTGCGCAGTCTGGTCGAAGACCTGTACCAGCTGTCGCTGTCGGAAGCCGGCGCGCTGAGCTACCGCTTCGAGCCGATGGACCTCGCCGAGGTCGTGCACGAAGCGGCCCGCGCCCACGAGGGCGGCCTGCGCGAGGACGGCCTGCTGCTGCAGGTGTCGGCGACCGCATCCTGCCCGCTGGCCCGTGGCGACCGCGCGCGGCTGCGGCAACTGCTCGACAACCTGCTGGCGAACGCGCGCCGCTACACCGACCGTCCGGGCACCGTGTCGATCGCGTTGGTGCGCGAGCGCGACGGCTGCCGGCTGACGATCGAGGACAGCGCGCCCGGTGTGCCCGACGCCGCGCTGCCGCACCTGTTCGAGCGGCTGTACCGGGTCGAGCCCTCGCGCAGCCGCAAGTTCGGCGGCGCGGGCCTGGGGCTGGCGATCTGCCGCAACATCGTCGAGGCGCACGGCGGCCGCATCGTCGCCACGCATGCGCCGCTGGGCGGTCTGCGCATCGACATCACGCTGCCGGAGCGGTGACACTCGCCGCATGAACGCCCCGGACGCCGCCCCGTCTTCGCCGCACGTGCTCATCGTCGAGGACGAGCCCAAGCTCGCGGAGCTGCTGCGCGACTACCTGCACGCCGACGGCTGCACCGCGGAGATCGTCGACGACGGCGAACGCGCGCTGGCGCGGGTGCGCGACGGCGTGCCCGGCGCCAGCCTGCCCGACGCGATCCTGCTCGACCTGATGCTGCCCGGCCGCGACGGGGTGTCGGTATGCCGCGCGATCCGCGCCCTGCCCGACCCGCGCGCCGCACGCATGCCGATCCTGATGGTCACCGCGCGGGTCGAGGAGATGGACCGCATCCTCGGGCTCGAACTCGGCGCCGACGACTACATCTGCAAGCCCTTCAGCCCGCGCGAGGTGGTGACGCGGGTGAAGGCGGTGCTGCGCCGCGTGCAGCCGCTGCCGCCGTCCCCCGTCGCGCCGGCGAGCGTCGCACCGCTGCTGCAGCTGGACGACGACCGCTTCGAGGCGCGCCTGCGCGGCACGCTGCTGCCGCTGACGCCGGTGGAATACCGGCTGCTGCGTGCCCTGCACGCACGTCCCGGCCGGGTGCTGTCGCGCGCGCAGCTGATCGATGCCGCCTACCTCGACCACCGCGTGGTCAGCGACCGCACCGTCGACAGCCACATCAAGAACCTGCGGCGCAAGCTCGCCGCCTGCGGCGACGGCGCCGACCCGATCGTCGCCGTGTACGGCATGGGCTACAAGCTCGACGCCGGCGGTGCGGGCGAGGCATGAGCCTGCCCGCGCTGCGCCTGCTGCCGGGGCTCGACGGCACCGCGCGCTTGCTCGCGCCGTTCGTGGCGGCCGCGCGCGGCGCCGGGTTCGCCGACGTGGCCGCGATCGGCTACCCCGCCGATCGCGTGCTGGGCTACGCCGCGCTCGAAGCGTTCGCGCGCGAGGCGCTGCCGCGCGAAGCGCCGTTCGTGCTGATGGGCGAATCCTTTTCCGGGCCGGTCGCGCTGGCGCTCGCCGCCGATCCGCCGCCCAACCTGCGCGGGCTGGTGTTGTCGACCACGTTCGCGAAGGCGCCGGTGCCCGTGCCGTCACCGCTGGCCGCGTTCGCGCGGATCGCGCCGGTGCGCACGCTGCCGACGGCGGCGCTGTCGTTCGCGCTGCTCGGTCGCTGGGCGACGCCCGCGCTGCGACGCGAATTGCGCGACGCGCTCGACGCCGTCGCGCCCGCGGTGCTGCGCGCCCGCGCCGAGGCAGCCATGCGCGTGGACATGCGCGACCGCCTCGCGCGCATCCGCGTGCCGGCGCTGTGCCTGCGCGCCACGCACGATCGCCTGCTGCGTCCGGGCGCGCACCGCGCGCTGTGCGCGGGCCTGGCCGACGCGCGCGAGATCGCGATCGACGGTCCGCACCTGCTGTTGCAGACGCGCACGCAGGCGGCGGTCGACGCCGTCGCCCGCTTCGCGGCCGGGCTCGGTTAGCCTAGAGGCCCCCGTTCCCACGCGCCGCAGGTCCGTCATGTCCGTCGTCGAAGTCACCCATCCGCTGGTCCGCCACAAGCTCGGGCTGCTGCGCGACGCGGCCACCGGGCCGGCGCTGTTCCGTCAGGTCGCGGCGGAAATCGCCACACTGCTGGCCTACGAGGCCACCGCCGACCTCGCGCTGGGCGACCGCGCCATCGACACCTGGGCCGGGCCGCTGACCGTCGGCCGCTGCGACCAGAGCGCGATCACGCTGGTGCCGATCCTGCGCGCGGGCCTGGGCTTCCTGCCCGGCGTGCAGGCGCTGCTGCCGAACGCGCCGGTGAGCGTGATCGGCCTGCGCCGCGACGAAGAGACCTTGCAGCCGCATGCGTACTACCAGCGCTTCGTCGAAGGCATCGCCGGCCGCACCGCGCTGCTGATCGACCCGATGCTGGCCACCGGCGGCAGCGCGCTGGCGGCGATCGACGCACTGAAGGCCGCGGGCGTGGCGCGGGTGAAGGCGATCTTCCTCGTCTCCGCGCCGGAAGGCCTGCGCGCGCTGGAAACGAAACACCCCGACGTCGCGATCTGGACCGCCGCGATCGACGAGCGCCTCAACGACCACGGCTACATCCTGCCCGGCCTCGGCGACGCGGGCGACCGGCTGTTCAACACGCCGGCGTAATGCACCGACCTGCGCGGCGCGGAGTGTGTTGCACGGAACCCGGTAGAGCGGCCTTCAGGCCGCTGCTTTTCATCAAGTTTCCAACAGCAGCGGCCTGGTGTTCAACAGCCGAATGGCTGGTCAGGCCGCTCTACCGAACCGCGGCGCCACAAGAGACGAGGTGGGTTCGCGGTCGCGCGGATCAGGCATCCACCGCGAACATCCACACGCCGACGCCCGCTTCGCCCAGCAGCACGCCCCACGTCAGCAACGTGCCGATGAAGCGCCCGGGCGACGTGCCCGAACGGCGCGACAGCCCGTACGCGTGCAGCAGGCGGCCGAGCAGCAGCGTGCCGCCGAAGCCCCAGAGCCACCGCGGGTCGAGACCCGTCAGTTCGAGCAGACCCAGCAGCAGCAGCGCAAGTGGCGCGTATTCGATGAGATTGCCGTGCGCGCGCATGCGCCGGGTCATCACCTTGTCGCCGCCGTCGCCCAGCGCGATCTTCGCGCTGAAGCGGAACAGCGCGACGCGGGTCGCGAGGATGACCACCAGCACGGCGTGCAGGGCGGCAAACAGCAACGTGATGCGCGGCATGGCGGATTCCTTGCGGCAGGATCAGGCGACCAGCGGCCGCGCCTTGAGCGCGGCGACCTCGTGCGCGGTGCCGTAGCGGCCCTTGTCGTCGCGCACGACCTGCGCCAGCGCGCAGTCCGGGTCGTGGGTGAAGAACAGATGCACGTTGCGCGCGAGCTTGTCGTCGAGGAAGGCGCGCTTCTCGTCGATCAGCTGCTCGGGATTGCGGTCGTAGCCCATCGTGATCGGCACGTGCACCCACGGGCGGCCGGGGATGAGGTCGGCGCAGAACACCACGCCGCCGTGGGCCGCGTCGTCGACGCGCTCGGGCCCGACGATCTCCGCCAGCATCAGCCCCGGCGTGTGGCCGTCGCTGAAGTGGAAGCGCACCGTGTCGCCCAGCGCCGCGCAGTGCGGGCCGTCGACGAGTTCCAGCCGCCCGCTCGCTTCGAGCAGCGCCGGCAACTCGGGAATGAAGCTGGCGCGGTCGCGCGGATGCGGATGCAGCGCGCGTTCCCGGCAGCCACGGCTGACGACGAAGGTCGCGTTGGGGAACAGCAGTTCCGGCGCGGCGCCTTCGCGCCACGGCGCAAGCAGGCCACCGGCGTGATCGAAATGCAGGTGCGACAGCACGACGACGTCGATGTCCGCGTGATCGAAGCCGGCCTCGGCCAGCGCGTCGAGCAGCACGTGGCGATCCTCGACCACGCCGTAGCGCTCGCGCAGCTTCGGCTCGAAGAACGCGCCGATGCCGGTCTCGAACAGCACCGTCTTGCCATTCAGCGGACTGGCGAGCAGCGCGCGGCAGGCCAGCGGGATGCGGTTGTGGTCGTCCGGCGCGATCCAGCGTTCCCACACCGCGCGCGGCGCGTTGCCGAACATCGCGCCGCCGTCGAGCTTCTGCGAATTGCCGAGCAGGGACCAGAGTTTCATGGCGATGCCTTCATGGCGTGATGTCCTCAGGACGTGCGGACGGGTCGTTCGATGGCGTAGAGCAGTTCGGTGCAGGCCTCACCCTTGCACGTGGTCTCGGCGGTGCCGACGTGCTGCAGACCGAGGCGGTCCAGCATCCGCAGGCACGGCGCGTTGCGCACATCGGTCGACGCGATCACGCGCTGCACCGAGGTGTGCGCGAACAGCAGCGCGATGAGCCCGGCGACGGCCTCCTGCGCCAGCCCCCGGTGCTGGAAATCCGGATGCAGCGACACGCCGAACTCGGCGATGCGCGCGTCCGGCGACAAGCCGATGCCGAGATCGCCGACCAGGCGATCATCCGCGTTGCCGGCGATGCCGATCTGCGTCCACTCGCCGGCTTCGAGCCCGGCGTTGCGCGCGTAGTCGCGCAGCAGCGCTTCGGTCTCGGTTTCCGACGTCGCCGACCAGCCTTGGTAGCGCGCGACCTCGGGATCGCCGCGGTAGTTGTGGAAGGCCCGGAAATCGGACACGCGCAGGCGGCGCAGGCGCACGCGTTCGCAGGCGTGGGGCAGATGCAGGAACAGGCTCATGCGAACAGACTCATGTGCGACGCCCCGGGATCACGGTGCTGAAGCCGCGGCCTCGACCTTCGCCTCGCCCACCGGATTGCGCGGGTCGCTGCCGCCGTGGAGGGTGTTGTCGCGCAGGTTCCACTCGACCGTCTGCAGGTTGCCCCAGGTGTCGCTGGAGCGCTGGCCGCCGGCGGCGTCCTTGGGCGTGGTGACGATGTGGCCCATCGCGCGCAGCGCGGCGATGACGTCGTCCGGCAGCGCGTCGCGCTCGGTGTCGATCACGTCGGGCAGCCACTGGTGATGGTAGCGCGGGAGAGCGGCGACCTGCTGGGCGTCGAGGCCGTCGGCATAGCCGAGCACGCCCAGCAGCACCATCGTGATGATGCGGCTGCCGCCCGGCGTGCCGAGCACGGCGACACGGTCCTTCGATTCCATGAAGGTCGGCGTCATCGAACTGAGCATGCGCTTGCCCGGCTTCGGCGCATTGGCGTCGTAGCCCATCACGCCGAACGCGTTCGGCACGCCGGGCACCAGCGCGAAGTCGTCCATCTCGTCGTTGAGCAGCACGCCGGTGCCGGGCGCGATCAGGCCCGAGCCGAACAGCAGGTTCACCGTCTGCGTGGCGGCGACACGGTTGCCCTCGGCGTCGAGGATCGAGAAGTGCGTGGTCTCGTCGTCTTCCAGCGGCGTCGGCTGCCCGGACAGCAATTCGCTCGGCGTGGACTTGTCGGGATGGATCGTCGCGCGCAGGCCGGCGGCGTAGTCCGGGTCCATCAGCGTGCGCATCGGGATCTTCACGAAATCCGGATCGCCGAGGTAGAACGTGCGGTCGCGGAACGCGCGACGCATGGCCTCGACCACGAGATGCACGCGCTGCGCCTGCGGCAGCTTCTGCAGGTCCCACGGTTCGAGGATCTGCAGCATTTCGGCGAGCGCCACGCCGCCGGACGACGGCGGCGGCGCGGTGACGATCTTCCAGCCGTCGTACTCGAAGCTCAGCGGCGCGCGTTCCTTGACGCGATAGCCGGCGAGTTCGGCGGCGGTCCACTTGCCGCCTTCGGCATTCACGCCCGCGACCAGCTTCTTCGCGATCGGGCCGCGGTAGAAGCCGTCAAACCCCTGCGCAGCCAGCGTTTCCAGCGTGCGCGCCAGGTCGGGCTGGCGGAACAGTTCGCCTTCCTGCGGCGCATGGCCGGCGGCGAGGAACACGGCGCGCGTGCCCTTGTAGCGCTCCATCACTTCGCGGCGCGCGGCGTAGCCCTTGGCGAAGCGGCCATACACCGGGAAACCGTCGCGGGCGATGCGGATCGCCGGCGCGAGGCTGGTCTTCAGCGGCAGACGGCCGTACTGCGTCGCGAGGTGCACCAGGCCCGCCGGCAGGCCGGGGATGCCCGCCGACCATGGCCCGTTGGTGGCGCGGTCGCGGTCGGGCTTGCCCTGCGCGTCGAGATACTGCGCGGTGGTCGCCGCGGCGGGCGCGGTCTCGCGGGCGTCGACGAAAATGTCGCGGCCGGTCTTGGCGTCGTGCAGCAGGAAGAAGCCGCCGCCGCCGAGGCCCGAGGAGATCGGCTCGACCACCGACAGCACCGAGGACACGGTGACCGCGGCATCGAAGGCGTTGCCGCCCTGGCGCAGCGTCTCCATGCCGGCGTCGGTGGCGAGCTGGTGCGCGCTGGCGATGGCGGCGCCGGGCGGATGCGCGGGCGGCGCGGCGCCATCGGCCTCGGCCGCGAAGGACGCCGGCGCGAACGCCAGCGCGACGCACAGCAGCGACGAGGACAGGACGGCGATGAAACGGAGGGAAGTCATGCGTCTTGCTCCTGGAGTCCGGCGAGCTTGGCCAGCAGCGCCTCGTGCGATTCGGGGTGGGCCGGGTCCGGATCGATGCATTCGACCGGGCACACGACCACGCACTGCGGCTCGTCGTGGTGGCCGACGCATTCGGTGCAGCGCGCCGGATCGATGACGTAGATGGTTTCGCCCTGCGTGATCGCGCGGTTCGGGCACACCGGCTCGCAGACGTCGCAGTTGACGCAGGCTTCGTTGATCTTCAGCGACATGGGGTCGGGAGACGTCGCCGCGGCGCGGGCCGCGGCGACGGTAAGCACGGGGTGGACGCCGGCACGGCGGGCACGGGCCCGCCGCGGGACATCACTTGGTCTCGACGAAGACGTAGGTGACGCCAGAAGCCGCAACCGCGGCCTTCACGCGCTCGCTGTCCTCGGCCTTGCCGACGAACAGCAGCTTCACGCCTTCGAGCTTGCCCGGCTTGGCGTCCTTGAACGCGGCGACCACGAGGTCCGCGGCCTTGGCCGAGGACAGCGACGCCGACGAATACGCCAGCAGGTTGCCCGGCAGGATGCCGCGGTCGACGTCGGCCTTGGCCTTGTCGAGCAGGCGGTCGTAGCTGCCCTGGAAGTCCTGGCTGCTCTCGGCCGGCAGCAGGTAGACGAACGGCGCACTGGTGACGCCTTCCATGTTGTGCTTGACCACATCGCTGACGTATTCGCGCCAGGCGGCAGGATCTTCGTTGTTCGGCGCGGACAGCGGCGCCTTCTCGGCTTCCTTGGGCGCCTCGGCCGCCTTGTCGCAGGCCGCGAGCGAGAAGGCGAAGAGCGCGATGAACAGCAGGCGGACGATGTGCTTCATGGGTGGAACTCCCCTCATGCGGAAGAGACGATGCGCGTCTCGTGGACGTTGGTGGAACGGGGACGGCGGCGCGGGAACGCAGGCGGCGCCGTCGCGGGACTCAGTCATGACGCTTCGGTCGCAAAGCTTCGGTTGCAGGGCTTCAGTCGCGGGCGCGCCGCCATTCGGCCAGCAGCGCGGCGTTGACCGCCGGCGGCACGAAGCCGGAGACGTCGCCGCCGAGACGGGACACTTCGCGCACCAGCGAGGAGGAAATGAAACCGTATTGTTCGGCCGGCGTCAGGAACAGCGTTTCCACTTCGGGAATCAGGTGCCGGTTCATGCTCGCCAGCTGGAACTCGTACTCGAAGTCCGAGACCGCGCGCAGGCCGCGCAGCAGCACCCGGGCGCCGACGTCGCGCACGAAATGCGCCAGCAGCGAATCGAAGCCGCGGACCTCGACGTTGGGATAGCGGGCCAGCGATTCGCGCGCCAGTTCCACGCGCAGCGCCAGCGGCAGCGCCGGGCGCTTGGCCGGGCTTTCGGCCACACCGACCACGAGGCGTTCGAACAGCGGCGCGGCGCGTTCGACGAGATCGAGGTGGCCGTTGGTGATCGGGTCGAAGGTGCCCGGATAGACCGCGATCCGGGCGGGGGACGGGCTGGAGGCCTGGCTCATGGACGTCGGAAGATCACCGCGGCGGGATGTCGGCGCAGTGTAACAGCCGCCCTCGCCCGACCGGAGCGCCGCTCAGGGCGTCGCCGGGCCACGCCGCAGCAGCGCGTAGCGGACGTCACGGGTGCGGCCCTCGCGATGCAGCCGCCAGCCCGCGCCGGGATCGGGCGAAGCGTCGGCAGGCGACTCGACGTACAGCCAGGCGTCGGCGGCGAGATGCGGTTCGAGCGCGGCCAGCACCGGCGTCCACAGGCCCGCGGCAAACGGCGGGTCGACGAACGCGAGGTCGAAGGGCCCGGGCGCGCGCCGCAGCCACGCCAGCGCGTCCTCGTGCGCGACATGGACGCGCTCGCCGCCGGGCAGCTTCGCCGCGATCGCGCGCAGGGCCGCGGCCAGCGCGGGATCGCGCTCGACCAGCACTGCCTCGCGCGCGCCGCGCGAGACGGCTTCGAGCCCCAGCGCGCCGGTGCCGGCGAACAGGTCTAGCACCCGCGCGCCCGGCAGCATCGGCTGCAGCCAGTTGAACAGCGTCTCGCGGACGCGGTCGGCGGTGGGTCGCAGGCCGTCGAGATCGGCCACCGGCAGCTTCGTGCCGCGCCAGTCGCCGCCGATGATGCGCACGGTCCCGGAACGTCCCGGCGGGGCGGGCACGGGGCGGCGACGGTTCATCGGGAGGCCGGGAGGGCGGGTGTTAACATGCGGCCATTGTCCGCGATTCGCGTCGCCCATTGCCGCCCCTTCGATGATCCCCTTCTTCCGCCGCAAGAAACCGGACGCGGCCGCGCCGCCGGCCACGCAGGCCGCCTCCCCGGCCGAGACGCCGCAGGACGCCGGCAGCACCGAAGCCGCAACCCTTCCCGTCGAACCCGCGCCGTCGGCCGAGCCCGACGCCGCGACCGCAACCTTCACCGAATCGCCGGTCGCCCCCCTGCCCATCGAACCCGCGCCCGCCACGGGCGAAGTGCCTGGCGTCGCCGCCGACGCAGCGCCCGCCGCCGCGGCCGGCAAGCCGGGCTGGCGCGAGCGCCTGCGCAACAGCGCCTTCGCGCGCAGCTTCGGCGGCCTGTTCTCGCGCAACCCGCGCCTGGACGACGACCTGCTCGACGAGATCGAGACCGCGCTGCTCACCGCCGACGTCGGCGTGACCGCGACCACCCAGTTGATCGACAGCCTGCGCAAGCGGATGAAGTCGCGCGAGTTCGCCGACGCCCGCGCCTTGCTCGCCGCGCTGCGCGCCGAACTGATCGCGATGCTGGCGCCCGTGGCGAAGCCGCTGGCGATCGCGCCGGACAAACCGTTCGTGATCCTCACCGTCGGCGTCAACGGCGTCGGCAAGACCACCACCATCGGCAAGCTCGCACACCGCTTCAAGGCCGAGGGCCGCTCGCTGATGCTGGCCGCCGGCGACACCTTCCGCGCCGCCGCGGTCGCGCAACTGCAGGCCTGGGGCGAACGCAACGGCGTCGCCGTGGTCGCGCAGGGCCAGAACGCCGACGCCGCGTCGGTCGCGTTCGACGCATTGCAGGCCGCAAAGGCGCGCGGCACCGACGTGCTGATCGCCGACACCGCCGGCCGCCTGCACACGCAGCAGGGGCTGATGGCCGAACTGGGCAAGATCAAGCGCGTGCTCGGCAAGCTCGACGGCACCGCGCCGCACGAAGTGCTGATGGTGATCGACGGCACCACCGGCCAGAACGCGCTGTCGCAGCTGCGCCAGTTCCACGCCGCGGCCGGCGTGACCGGGCTGGTCGTGACCAAGCTCGACGGCACGGCGAAGGGCGGCGTGGTGTTCGCGCTGGCCCGCGAGTTCGGCATCCCGATCCGCTTCGCCGGGATTGGTGAACGCCCCGAGGACCTGCGCGTGTTCGATCCCGAAGCCTTCGTCGACGCGCTGCTGCCGGAGGCGCTGGGCGCGTGACCGACCCGGGCGCCGGTGCGCCGCG
Organism: Lysobacter sp. DMC104; assembly: GCF_056313665.1. Lineage (NCBI taxonomy): Bacteria > Pseudomonadati > Pseudomonadota > Gammaproteobacteria > Lysobacterales > Lysobacteraceae > Lysobacter > Lysobacter sp. DMC104. Next base: position 325,599 of record NZ_JBQUZW010000001.1, read on the forward strand.
CGGCAAACGCCGGCGCCGGCTGCTCGTCCTCCTCGTCGCCCTGGCGTTGCTGGCCGCCTCGTCCGGCTGGCTACTGCAACCGGAACGCTCGGTGCCGGTGCTGCTCGATCGCATCGGCGGCAGCCTCGATCTCGACATCACCGCCGGCAGCGCCGACGCGCGCCTGCGCGGCACCCCGCAACTGGTGGTGCGCGATCTCGTCGTGCGCATGCCCGGCAGCGACAAGGTGCTGCTGCGCGCCGACCGTGCGCTGCTGTCGCTGCCTTGGTCGACGCTGCGCAGCCGCGGCAACGACCTCGTCGTGCTGCGGGTCGAACTCGACGCGCCGGTGCTCGACGTGCCGGTCTTGCAGGCGTGGCTGGCGAAACGGCCGCCCGGCGCGGAAACGCGCATTCCGACGCTGACCGACGGCCTGCGCATCGTCGATGGCCGCATCGACAACGACGACTGGAAGATCGACGGCATCACGGTCGAGCTACAGTCGCTGCATCCCGATCGTCCCGCGAACGCGCACCTGCGCGGCCGCTGGCTCGATGCGCCGACCGCGATCCCGTTCGATCTCGTGGTGGCCATCACCAAACCTGCCAACGACGCCGGCGTCGCCGCGACCGGCACGGTCACGATCGAACGCGGCGACTGGCGCCTGCCGGCGACGGTGCAGCTGTCCGGCCCGCTGCATCTCGGCGACGACAGCATCGCGATGATGCCGGCGACACTGGGCATCGCCGCGCGCTACGAGTCCGGCGACACCCACCTGCCCTTCACGCTGGGCCTGGCCGGGCCGCTGCGATTCGACGATGCGACGTGGGTGCTGGCGCCGGCCGGCGTCACCCTGCGCGGCGACGGGCCGCTGCCGTCGTTCGACGCGCGCGGCGCACTGGCGCTGGGCCGGCGACTGGTAATCGATCTCGACGGCGCGCTGCCGCGCTGGCCAGAAGCCTGGCCTGCACTGCCGCCACCGGTGTCGACGTCGACCTCGCCACTGCCGTTCGCGCTGCGCTACACCGGCAAGCCCGATCTGTCCGACGTCGCCGCGCTGTCGCTGCGCCGCGATGCCACCGCATTCGACACGCGCTTCCGCCTCTACGACGTGCTCGACTGGACGCAGCGTCCCGGCGGCGCACCGCTGCCGCCGCTGGACGGGCGCCTGACTTCGCCGAAGCTGGTGATCTCCGGCGCGACGCTGGACGGCGTCGAGGTCGAACTTGACGACGAGGCCGTGCCGTGAGCCGCACCGTGTCCGCGTCTTATGCCGACGCCCTGCTCGCGTGGTTCGACGTCTCCGGTCGCCACGATCTGCCGTGGCAGCATCCGCGCACGCCGTATCGCGTGTGGCTCTCGGAAATCATGCTGCAGCAGACGCAGGTGCGGGTGGTGATCCCGTACTTCGAGCGCTTCGTCACTACCCTGCCCGATCTGCCCGCGCTGGCCGCCGCGCCGCAGGACGACGTGCTGGCGCTGTGGTCGGGCCTCGGCTACTACGCCCGCGCCCGCAACCTGCATGCGGCCGCGAAACGCTGCGTCGAACTGCACGGCGGCGACCTGCCGCGCGACCTCGACGCGCTGACCGCGCTGCCCGGCATCGGTCGCAGCACCGCGGGCGCGATCCTGTCGCAGGCCTGGGGCGACCGCGTGCCGATCCTCGACGGCAACGTCAAGCGCGTGCTCTGCCGCGTGCACGGCGTCGACGGCTGGCCCGGACTGCCCGCCGTCGAAAAAAAACTGTGGGCGATCGCGGAAACGCTGCTGCCCGACGCACGCATGGCCGACTACACCCAGGCGCAGATGGATTTCGGGGCGACGCTATGCACGCGCCACGATCCCACCTGCGTGCTGTGCCCACTGCAGGATCGCTGCGTCGCGCGGCGCGAGGGCCGCACCGCCGAACTGCCGACGCCCAAGCCCGGCAAGCCGCTGCCGGAGCGCGAGGCCGTCGTGCTGCTCCTGCGCGACCGCACTGGCCGCGTGCTGCTGCAGCGGCGCCCTTCGACGGGCGTCTGGGCGGCGCTCTGGTCGCTGCCGGAAGCGCCGGACCACGCCACGGCGCGCGACTGGTTCGAGACGCACGTCGCCGGCGACTACGACGATGGCGAAGTGCTGGCGGAGATCCAGCACGGCTTCACCCATTACCGGCTGCGGCTGCATCCCGCCGCCTGGCGCGGCGTCACGCTGCGCGCGGCCTCACCCGATCCCGACGCGCTGCGCTGGGTCGCGCCGGCCGAATTCGATGCGCTCGGCATTCCTGCGCCGATCCGCACCCTCATCACTTCCCTTTCCTGACGGACTCCACGATGGCCCGCATCGTCTTCTGCGAATACGAACAACGCGAAACCGAAGGTCTCGACTTCGCGCCGTGGCCCGGCGAACCGGGCCAGCGCGTGCTGGCCCGCATCGGCAAGGGCGCCTGGTCGAAATGGCTGGCGCACCAGACCATGCTGATCAACGAGAACCGCCTCTCGCCGATGAACCCGGCGCACCGCACGTTCCTGCTGGGCGAGATGGAGAAGTTCCTGTTCGGCGGCGGCGCCGAGAAGCCGGCGGGTTATTCGCCGCCGGCCCCGCCGGAAGCCGATGCCGCGGCAGGCGGCGACGGCGGCGCGGCCTCGACCTGACGCTTCGCGCGCATGTCGCGCTCGGCGGTACGGATGGCCTTCACGTCGAGCGGGCGGATTTCCTGGATCGCGCAGGAGATCGGCATCAGCCCGTGGTTGGCGACCATCACCCGGTCGAACTTCGCGCTGATGCGGCCCATCGGGTCGCGGAAGGCGATCCGGTCGGCATAGTCCAGTTCGGTGCACGGCGGGTAGAGCTGGATCAGCCAGGCCTTCGACGGTGCGGTCCACAGCGCGAACGCACCGTCGCCCAGCGGCGTCCAGCCATCGTTGCTGTTGGTGTAACGGATGCTGTCGACGGGGTCGCCGGCATGGCTGCGGTAGAGCGCCAGGCGCTCGGCGTCGCGCTGGGCCGCGCCGGTGGCGCAGGCGGACAGCAGGGCGATGGCCGGCAACAACGGAAGAACGAGACGGGTCAGGCGACGCATGGGAACCTCCGCGGGGGACATGGGCAGGGACGAACCGCCTGCCTCGGCCGGATGATGCGCCCGCCCCCGGCGAACCCGCACCCTCCCCGCCCCGACATTCAGCGCTCGGCCGGCTTGCCCTCGCGGCCGCGTCCCCGTATCATGCCGCGCTCACCCGTGGCCGGGTAGCTCAGTTGGTAGAGCAGGGGATTGAAAATCCCCGTGTCGGGGGTTCGATTCCCTCCCCGGCCACCACGCATCAAGACGACAACGCCAGCCCTCGGGCTGGCGTTGTCGTTTGGGCGAGCGGAATACACCCATCCTGCGGGCGCCGCCTGCGCACCCGGACGCCCGCTGCGCCCGGGCGCACGGGCCTCAGGGCGCAGGCACGCCAAACACGCCCGAATTCGCGATCAGGTCGTTGTTGTAGCCGATCCCCGTCGGATGGATCCCGTGGATGTAGATCTTCCTCCCGGCATAGGCCTGGCGCACCGACAGCGACAGCGGGATGGCGAAGCGGTAGGCCGTGCCGAACGAACTGCAGGCGTTGGCCACGGCGGGCTCGCTGCCGGCATTGGCGGTGTAACCGCCCACGATCGTCCCGATGCCCGCCGAGCCGCCCACGTACACGTGCACCGCGATCGGATATGGACTGGCGGCGGCGCAGGCCCAGCCATAGATCGTGTTGTTCGTGACCGAATCGATGACACCGCGGATCGCCTGCGGGTCGTAGCACGCGGCGGGGGTGGCGTTGGCGCGGCCTTCGGCGATCACGTCGCATACGCCGGAGGTCGTGAGCGGCGCCGGTGCATGCTTGCCGCCGGGGATGGTGGTGAAGGTGACGTTGGCGCTGGCCGAGGCGAACTTGGCGAACTGCGCGTTGCCGACGGTCGTGCGGGTGACGCCGCCCACGCTGTTGCGCAGGTTGGACACGGTCAGGTAGCTGTCCACGCCCTGCGGGCCGTTCCAGCAGTAGCCGTCCCAGGCGGTGGCGCAGTTGAGGCCGATGCCGTACCCGAAGATCTCGTCCTGGTCGCCGACGAAGGTGTTCACCTTCACGCCAAGCGACGACAGACTGTTCAACTGCGTCGTCGTCAGCGACGTGTACAGCGGCATCGGCGACGGCACGTACCACGTGCCCGAAAGCACAAGCCGGCTGTTGAGGTAATCCTTGCAGGTCGCGTAGCCGGTGTGCAGGTTCATCGCCCACTGCAAAGTGGTGTTGCCGTCGGCGGTGTGGCGGCAGGCATCGACCAGATCGCCCGTCGGCGGGCCGCCGAACACGAAGCGACGGACCTTGTACCACTTGCTCGATGCCGTGCCGAGCGCGGACAGGCGCTGTTCCAGCACCTTGGCGCCATAGATGCCGCTGGCGCTGCCGCCCTTCACCGTGACGTGCGAGGTGTTGGCGTAGTAGGCCCAGTTGATCACGGTGTCGACCGCGAAGCCCATGTTCTGGCCGGCGACGTTCACGCGATCCAGCGCCATGTTGCGGTTGGACAGGTTGTTGGCGGGCGCACCGGTCAGGTAGGGGTTGGCGCCGTTGATCGCGACCAGGCGGACACAGGCGTTGCTGAGCCGTCGGCCGAGATCGGGATCCAGCGAATCGCCGCCGGTGCCCTCCGCACCGCCGAAGGACACCACGATCGGCGCGGTCTCCCAGGCGCTGCTCGCGCATTTGAGGCTCTTCTGCAGCGTGGTGTTGTTGCGGTACTCGTAGACGTTGAAGGCGTAGCCGGTGGTGTTGGTGTTGGCACCGATCCACACGTAGCCCTCCGCGGCCACCGCGTTGCCGGCGATGCCCGCGAACGCACACGCAGACAGCGCCAACGCAGCGAACTGGTTCTTCGATTTCATTTCGTTCTCCCTTGCTGTTAGATGGATCGACCCGAACAGTGCCGTCCATGGGCACCGCCCCGTCGTTTCGATGCAATGGCGCACGTCGCCCGCGACCCGATCGCGGGAACACGGACGGGCGCGCCATCGTCACGGGACGCCTTCCTGGCATCGCCGGAGCAGACATGGCGCACCGGCTGGCGATGGACATCGCGCATTCCACGCGATGTCCACCGCACATCCGGCATTCAATTGCAGGCGAGGTAGTTCACGCCGCAGACTTCGAGGTACCACTTCCTGGCGATGCGCATCGCGCCGAGCTGGTTCGGATGGGCACCATCCTCGGTGACGGACGCCACTTCCGAGGCAGACCACGAAGCGCTGGTCTCCGCCAACAACACCTTGTTGTTCGGATAGCTGGCGTTGTGCGCAGTCACCGCGGCGCGGATGTCCGCGTTGACCCGACTGACGTTCGCGCTGGCGACAGAGCCGCTCATCGGCGACCACACGTTCGTGGTCGTCGCGACGGGCGGATAGGTCATGGCCACCACCTTCCTGCCGCCGTCCACGGCGACCGCCTTGTAGAGCCGCTTCAGGCAATCGGTCAGGTCGTAGTCGGAGACGCCATAGACGTTCACGTCGTTGATGCCGAGCAGGATCGATGCCGCATCCGACTGCGTCGCATTGATCCTCGTGCCGGCCTGCGCAAGGATCCCGCGCGCCTCGCCCTTCCAGATTCCGCTGGCATATGCCACCTGCGTCGTGCAGGTATCGCCGCCGCGCGCGGTGTTTTCGCTCATCAGCATCCGGTATTTCGTTGCGATGTTGAGGTACGTCGAATAGCTCAGCTCATGGCGTACCTGCCCGGTCAGGTCACACATGTCGTATGAATTGTCGTACGTGCACGACGTGCGACGCGTGTAGGAATCACCGGTCGCCACGATCACGGGCTTGCCCGCGAGCACGGCGGATGGAACGACGACGGCCAGCAACAGCAGGATGATCTTCTTCATGCCTTTCCTCGACGGAACCGGATGTGGTTGGGGAGTTGTGATGAGCTGGGCCTCCTGCCCGCTTGAACCGTCGCTCCGTATCAGCGCTTCCTATCCCCCGTCCCTGGCGACGCGATTTCGCGCACCCTCGTTCTTGATGATCCTGGGCGCGGAATCCGGGCGCCCTCGCCATCGGATCGTGTTGCCGGCACCTTCGACCTCCACTGCGTCGATGTGCTGCGCCATCACGACGTTGCCTGCACCTTCGACGATCAGGGTCCCGCAAGATCCGGTCAGGGAAACATGGTTTCCCGCACCTTCGAGCCGAACCTGCTCCTTCCCTTCGCAGTGGTGTTCGAGCTGCGCACTGCTGCGCACCCAGTCGACGCCCGGCCCTGCCGCGCTCGCCGCGCCCGGCGCCATGAGCAACAAGGCCATTGCTGTACGAAGCTGCATTTCAATCTCCCGTTCGATGATGGATCCGGCATTGATTCCGGCATGTCCTAGCGGCGCCACGACGTGTCGACCAGGCGCCAATCGCTGCGATCGCTGCAAACTTCGACCGACAGCGCGTGGTGTTCGATGCACTGCATGGATCGTCATTCACCTCTCCGGGCACGACCGTCCGTCGCCCCGGAGAGGTGTCGACGTCGATCAATACGGGATCAGCGCGAACTGCTGCGCGCCGCTTCCATTGCAGGGCCATTGCTGGACGCGCGCACCGTCGGCGGTGCTCGCAGCGGCAATGTCGAGGCACTGCCATGGCGCATGGTTCGGATTCAATCGCCACCACGTGCCATCCCAGGTGCCAGGCACCCAGGTCTGGTTGTTGCCTCGCACGTCGTCCCATTGCTGGATGCCCGCACCATCTGCCGTGGAGATCGCGGCCACTTCCATCGCCTTGCCACTGTTCTTGTTGGTGAAGGAAACCCCGCCGGTGCCGCCGCGCGGACGCGCCCACCACATCTGGTTGGCGTTGCTGCCGAACCAGGTCCACTGGATCACGTTGCCACCATTGACCATGCTCCAGCCGCCGACTTCCACGGCCTTGGTCGGCGCAATGCGCGGCATGATCCGGTACCAGCCGGAGAGGTTCGGATTCATCGCCAGCGACGAGAAATCGACGTGCACGTTGTCGGTGGCCACGCCGAGCGCGCCGCCGGGCATGTCGACAGTGCGGGTCTGCTTGAGCATGTCGTCGCAGTACAGCTTGAACGTGCTGCCGCGCTTCTCGATGCGCAGCGCATGCCAGGCGTTATGGTTCCAGCCCGCAGGCAGCGTCGTGTTCACCCAGCCCTTGTCGACGCCGTTGACCACCACCCACGAGATCAGCAGGTTGTGCGGCGCATCGATGCCGAGGAAGAACGCGCTGGTGACGTTGCCCGCGGCGTCCTTGGCGATGCTGGAAACGATGCCGTACTTCGGATACGGCGAGCGCGTGCCGTTCTGCCAGAGTTTCGCACTGCCTTCGTAGACGTAGTCGGCCGGCGACGGCCCGCCGGTCGAGGTCTGCAACTGCCAGCCGCTGACACCGAGGCTGTCGTTCCAGAGCAGTTCGCTGTTCCACAGTCCCCACGACGACGTGCCGATCTGGCTCCAGCCAGGACCGATCGCGGTGCGATTGAAGTCGTCGCGGAACAGCGGCTGTGCCGGTCGATCGAAACCGCTCTCGGGCGTGTCGGCATGCAATTCGCCGTCGGCGCCGATCCAGGCTTCGCTGAGACCGAGGTTGCGGTACAGGCCGGGACGACGGGTCTTGTCGCTTTCGTGATAGGCGTTGTACGCGGTGACCAGGTCGGGACCGGTCAGCAGGGTGCTGTGCGCGGCGCCGACCCAGTTGCCGGTGGTGTCCAGCGAGAGCACGTAGCTGGCCTGCCGCGTGAGCGTCGGCAGCGACGTGCCCTTGCAGACATGGACCTGGTAGTCGTCGCGGCCGACGTCGTTGCCGGAGTACGACAGGTAGTAGGTGCCGTTGCGCTTCCACACCATCGGCGCCTCGGTCCAGTTGCTCACGATGTTAACCACGCACGACGTGAGCTGGCGCTCCGGCTGTGCGCTGTCCAGCGTGATGCCGGTCGGCGCGATGTTGACGCCGCGGTAACGGATGCCGCCACCCGCGGCCCAGAAGAAATAGGCCTTGCCGTCGTCGTCGAGGAACAGGTGTCCGTCGATGCTGCCCGGCAGGTTGTCGTTGATCTTCGTGAACGGGCCGGTCGGACTGTCGCTGCGCAGGACGATGTGATCGCGGTAGTACGCCGGATACGCCGGGTACCACGGATCGGCCGGACGGCCACCGGCGAGCGTGTCGCCGCTGGTGATCATGTAGAACTGGCCGTTGTAGTACAGGACGTCGGGCGCCCAGCCGAGCCAGCCCTGCGCGTAGTCGGCCGCGACGCCACGGGAGGTCCAGTTCACCAGGTCGGTCGATTCCCACACCAGCACGCGCTCGCTGTAAGCGCCGCCGGTGTAGTTGTCGTTGCTGGAATACAGGTAGTACTTGCCACGGAACTTGATGATTTCGGGATCGCCGACGCCGCCGGCGTCCATGCCCGGGATCCAGACCGGATTGGTCAGATGGGTCGGCAGCGCCGCCTGCGCACCGCCGAGGCCGATCGATGCCGTCAATGCCAGCAGCGCCGCACCGGCGAGGCGCGTACGCCAGGGCTTCGTCCTGCGGGTGCCGGCCGTGCCGGCGGGGAATGGGGACTGCATCGGCGATTTCCTTGCGGTGAGGGATGGGACGCGGGCCGTCGACGCGGGATGCACGCCGGTCGCACCGCGGCGCACCGTTCGTCGCGTTCCCCGCCTCCATTGATCGCGGGAATCGCGATGGGGAAGGCTTGCCACTACCCTCTCCACGACAGCGCTGTCATGCTTGGTCGCCGACGGCGGTCGGGAGAGGACACGCCGGACGCCGATTGCGCCCTCCTGCTTCGATTTTTGTGGTCTCCGTCACACAATTCGTGAGGTCCACCGATGCCCCGAGTCCTGACCACGCCGGCGTCCACGCCCGCCCGCCTCCCGCTCCGCCCGGTCGGTGACGGGAACGCGCCGCCATCCCCTGCCCGCCCGTTCTCGACGGCGGATGCCGCCACGACGGTGACCGCGCTGCTGGCGCAGGCGCGCGAAGGCGATGCCGGCGCATGGAACCGCATCTACGCATCGCTCTACGACGACCTCTACCGGCTTGCGCGTTCGCAGCTGCGGCGGTCGTCCGGCCACACCTTCACGCCGACCGCACTGATCAACGAGACCTGGCTGCGGCTGGCACGCAAACGCGACGTACTGGCGGAAGACCGCCGGCAACTGGTCGCGCTGGTGGTCAGCGCGATGCGCAAGGCGATCCTCGACGAGATCCGCCGCCGTCGCGCCGAGAAGCGCGGCGGCAACGTGCCGACCACCACGCTGGACGAGCAGACGCTGATCGCGCCGCACCCGACCGAACCGATCGACATGCTGGCGCTCGACGCCTCGATCTCGGCGCTGCGCGAGCACGCGCCGCGTCTGGCGCAGGTGGTCGAATGGCGCTATTTCGGCGGCCTGTCGGAAGCGGAGATCGCGGCCGTGCTGGAGGTCCACGTCCGCACCGTGCGCCGCGACTGGCAGGCAGCGCGACTGTTCCTGGCCCAGCGCCTGCGCGGAAGCCGCGACGATGCGCGCTGACGATCTCGATGCACTGCACCTGCTGCGTCGCCATCTCGCGATCCCGGCACCGCTGCGGCCGCTGCATCGGGCCTGGCTGCGCTTGCGCGCGCCGTCACGCGCGAACGCCGTCGACGCGCTGCTGGCGCTGGACGACGGCCCCGAAGCGCTGCATCTCGATGCCCCGGCGCACGTCGCGCTGCGCGATGCGCAGCCGCTGCCCACCGTCATCGAAACACGCGACATGCCGACGTCCGATCGCCTCGGGCCATGGCGCATCGAAGGCCTGATCGGCGCGGGCGGCATGGGCAGCGTGTTCCTCGCGCATCGCGACGACGGCGCGTATCGGCAGCAGGTCGCGATCAAGCGCATGCATGCCGGCACTGCTGCCGCGACGCTGACCGGCCCGTTCCTGCGCGAGCGCGAGATCCTGGCGCGCCTGAATCATCCAGGCATCAGCCGCCTGATCGACGGCGGCATCGACGATCGCGGCCGCCCGTGGCTGGCGATGGAACTGATCGACGGCGAACAAATCGATCGCTGGTGCGACCGGCAGCGACTGACACTGCGCGGACGCGTGCAGTTGTTCCTGCAAGTCTGCGACGCGGTGCGCCACGCACATCGCTACGGGATCGTGCACGGCGACCTGAAACCGGCGAATCTGCTGGTCGACGCCGACGGCTTCGCCAAGCTGCTGGATTTCGGCGTGGCATCGCTGGTCGGGGACACCGCCACCGACACGCCCGCGGTCGGCCTGACCGAAGCCTATGCCTCGCCGGAACGCCTGGCGCATGCATCGGCGAGCAGCGCGGACGATGTCTTCTCGCTGGGCGCGGTGCTGTGCAGGCTGGTGCTGGACGCACCGCCTTCGGCGCAACCGGTGCCGATGCTGTGCGGGATGCTGGCACCCGACCAGCCCGTGTTCGATCCGCTGCCGGCACCGGACACGCTGTCGCAAACCGCGCTGCGCGCACGCCGGTTGCGCAGCGCCGATGCACTGCGCCGGCAACTGCGACCGGAACTCGAAGCAATCCTCATGCGCTGCCTCGCGCCGCAGCCGCAGCAGCGCTATGCCGACGTCGCCGAGCTCGCCGCCGACCTGCGCGCGTGGCTGCAGGAAGCACCCGTCGCGGCGATGGACGGTGGCCTGCTTTACCGGCTGGGCTGCCACCTGCGCCGCCACCGCATCGTCGCTGGCGCGGCGGCACTGGGGCTCGCCGCGCTCGGACTGACGGCAGGCGCACAGTGGCAGGATCGCCATCGCGAACGCGATGCACTCGCCGCGTTCGATCTCGCGCTGGAGGATTCGGTGGCGACCAGCGCCATGTCGGGCCTCGGCGATCCGGGCCTGACGCCGCGCATGCAGTTGCAGCGCACCGAGGCCAACCTGCGCACGTCGCGCGGATCGGACAACGGCACGGTGCGCGCCTACGCGCTGCTCACGCTGTCGCGCAGCTACACCGGCATCGGCGACTACGCGCACGCCATCGCGCTCGCCGAGGAAGCGCGCACGCGCAGCGGCCATGCGCCCATGGTGGAAGCGCGCGCCGAACTGATGCGCGCGACCGTGCTCAATCTCGAAGGCCGCCATGCCGACGCCGCATCGGTGGTGCGCATGGCGCTGGCGATGCCCGGCGCGCTGGCGAACACGCCCGAAGGCCTGCCGGCGCTGATCGCGTTGTCGGCCGAGGACGCGGAATCGCTGTGGCAGCGCGATCGTCAGGCCGAGGCGCTGGCGCGGATCGGCGCGCAGATCGACGCCGCGCGGACGCTGCGCGGCGAAGCGGCACGCCTGCTGCCGGAACTGCTGACCCGGCGCGCGCAGTGGCGCACCGCGCTCTATGCCACCGAGGACGCCCGACGCGATCTCGACGAAGCAATCGCGCTGGGCACCACGCGCTTCCCGCACACCGTCGACGCCGCGCGGCTGGCAATGGTGCGCACGCTGCTGCGCATGAACCGGCAGGCGGACGCCAAGGCGCTCGCCGATCGCGTGGTCGACGCGATCGAGGCGCGCTACGGCCCGCGCCATCCGGAAACCGCGCGCGCGCTGCTGGTGCGGATCGAAGCGGTGATGCAGTCGCTCAGTCTGGAAGACGACGACCTGCGCGCGGTGATCGCCGACGCGCGTCGCGCAGGCGACATTCTCTCGGGCAGCCTCGGCCGGCACGATCCCTACTTCACCGAGTCACTGAAATACGTGGCCTACGCCCGCGCCATGCTGGGCGAGGGCGACCGCGCGGCGATCCTCGCCGGCGCCCGCGAGAGCCTGCGGCTGCTGGAGGATGCACCCGGCGCCACGCTGGATCAGCGGATCTCGGCGCAGGTGACGCTGGCCGACATCCTCTCGGAATTCAGCCTCGACCCGCGCGACGAGGGCCGGATGCTGAAGGAAGCGCTGGGCCTGTACGCCAACGTCGCGCAGGAAACCGCCGCCCGCGGCATCCCGATCCCCCACGTGCTGTCGATCTACGCCCGTGCGCTGTACGACGCCGGCGATCGTGCCGGCGCGCGCCAGGCGTTGTTGCGCGCGAACGCCGAGATCCGGCGCTGCCTCGGCCCCGACCACACGTATCTGGTGTTCAACCACCTGCAGCTGGCGCGCATGGCCGTGGATGACGGCGACGAGGCCGCCGCCGTCGCGTCGCTGGACGACCTGCTGCGCATCACCGCGAAAGGCACGGGTCGCGCGTCGACCGTCGCCCTCGCCCGCTTCGGCGCGCTGTACATGCGTGCCGACATCGACGAGCGGCAGGGCCACGACGACGACGCGCGGGCCCGGCTGGCCGAGGCGATCACCCTCGGCACGGCGATCCACGGCGATCGCGACGACCCCAAGCTGCGCGACCTGCGGCGACACCTCGCGCGGCTGGAAGCCGCCCGCCGGCGCCTGCCGGCCACGGCGTCCGCCATGCGCTAACATCGGCCGGCCGCGACGCGCGGCGCCCCGGAGTGCGCCATGGCAGGTTTCCGTCGGTCCTTCGCGCGCCTGTCCGCCCTGCTGCTGTCGACGGGACTGTTGTCGGCTGCACTTCTCCTCGCGGCGTCGCCCGCCGGTGCCGCATCGCCGGACGACGTCGTCTCGGTCGAAACCCTCGACATCACCCGCTACGCCGGCGAGTGGCACGAGATCGCGCGGCTGCCGATGTTCTTCCAGCGCAAGTGCCTGCGCGCCGTGACCGCCCAGTACACCCTGCGCGACGACGGCCTGGTCGGCGTGGTCAACCGCTGCCGCACCGAGGACGGCGATCTGCTGGAGGCCGAGGGTGTCGCCCGGCGCGATCCCGCCCGTGCCGGCCAGTTGGAAGTGCGCTTCGCGCCCGACTGGCTGTCCTGGCTGCCGCTGACCTGGGCCGACTACTGGGTGATCGCGCTCGATCCCGACTACCAGTGGGCGATGGTCGGCGAGCCGGGGCGCGAGTACCTGTGGATCCTGTCGCGCACGCCGGACATGGACCGGGCGCGGTTCGAGGCGCTCAAGGCGAAGGCCGAGGCCATGGGCTACGACCTGGCGCCGCTGATCACGAGCGGGCCGCTGCGCTGACCGCCGGGAAGCTGCGGGGCACGGCCGCAACCGCGGCTGACCCGGCCGTCGCCGGCCAACCTACCGGGGCGTACGGTCCGGGCGCGGGCCGCGCTACCATGGCCGGATTCCCGGTCCCGGAGCAGGCGATGCAGCGTTGGAAGGTTCGAGCGACGGCGGCGATGCTCGCCGCGATGACCCTGGCGATGGCCGGCTGCGCCGGCGGCCCGGTGCGCCGGGTCTCGGAACCGGCGGCCAGCATCCAGCAGCTCGCGGTCGGCCCCGACGGGCGCTGGACGGTGGAACTGCGGCTCCAGAACTTCAGCAACGTCGCGATGCGCTTCGACAAGGTCGACCTGACCCTGCGCGCCGGCACCGAAGAAGCCGGCAAGCTGAGCGCAACGCCGGCGCTGACCGTCGGTCCGGAAACCGCCGACATCACGACCGTCACCCTCGACCCCGCCGCCGGCGCGCGGATCGTCGTCGCCGGCGCGCTGGCCGACCACCGCAACCTCGACTACGTGCTCGAAGGCACGCTCACCGCCGGCGCGCAGGACAAGAAGGCACACGAGTACAAGGTGCGCCGCGCCAGCGCGCTGAGCCCCGTCCCCGGCCTGCCCGGCACGCTGCGCTGACGTTTCCGGGGCGCCTGCGGCGATTTCGCCGCCGATGCACCCGCTCCGTTTCATCCTTCCCATCACCGATTCCTCCAACGAATTCATTCGCAGACGATGAACGCCTACAAAGCCCCGCTCGCCGATATCCGTTTCGCGCTGTTCGACGTGCTCGACAGTGAAGCCGCCTTCACCCGCCTCGGTTTCGCCGATGCCAATCGCGAACTGGTGGACGCCATCCTCGAGGAAGGCGCGCGCTTCACCGAAACGGTGATCGCGCCGCTGAACCACATCGGCGACGAACAGGGCTGCTCGCTGGACAAGGCCACCGGCAAGGTGACCACGCCGCCGGGCTTCCGCGAGGCCTACGCGCAGTTCGCCGAGAACGGCTGGTGCGGCCTGACCTCGCCGACCGAGTTCGGCGGCCAGGGCATGCCGCATGCGGTCGGCGTGCCGGTGAAGGAGATGATCGACGCCGCGAACCTGGCGTGGGGCAACTTCCCGCTGCTCTCGCACGGCGCCACCGAGGCGCTGATGCACCACGGCGAGGACTGGCAGAAGGAGGTCTTCCTCAAGCCGATCGTCGAAGGCCGCTGGACCGGCACGATGTGCCTGACCGAGCCGCACTGCGGCAGCGACCTGGGCCTGCTCAAGACCCGCGCCGTGCCCAACGGCGACGGCAGCTACGCGATCACCGGCACCAAGATCTTCATCACCGCCGGCGACCACGACTTCACCGACAACATCGTGCACCTGGTGCTGGCGCGCCTGCCGGATGCGCCGGCCGGCAGCAAGGGCATCTCGCTGTTCATCGTGACCAAGGTGAAGGTCGACCGCGAAGGCAAGCTCGGCGAACAGAACGCCGTCCGCTGCGGCGCGCTGGAACACAAGATGGGCATCCACGCCTCCGCGACCTGCGTGATGAACTTCGACGGTGCGGAAGGCTGGCTGATCGGCGAGCCGCACAAGGGCCTGATGGCGATGTTCACCATGATGAACACCGCGCGCCTCGCGGTCGGCCTGCAGGGCCTTGGCCTGTCCGACCGCGCGTACCAGAACGCGCTGCGCTACGCCCGCGAACGCCTGCAGATGCGCTCGCTCACCGGCGCGAAGAATCCCGACAAGCCGGCCGATCCCATCCTCGTGCATCCGGACGTGCGCCGCATGCTGCTGACCCAGAAGGCACTGATCGAAGGCGGCCGTCTGCTCGGCTACCACGGCGCGTCGCTGGTCGACGTGGTCGCGCACGATCCCGACGAGCAGACCCGCAAGCGCGCCGACGCGCTGCTGGGCTTCCTCACCCCGATCGTGAAGGCCTGCCTCACCGAATGGGCGATCGAGTGCACGTACCACGCGCAGCAGTGCTTCGGCGGCCACGGCTACATCCACGAGCACGGCATGGAGCAGCTGGCGCGCGACGCCCGCATCACCACGCTGTACGAAGGCACCACCGGCATCCAGGCGCTGGACCTGATGGGCCGCAAGGTGATGCAGCTGCAGGGCGCCGGGCTGCAGGTGTTCCTCGGCATGATCGAGGAGTTCTGCGCGGCGCAGTCGGGCAACGACGCGCTGGGCGAATTCGTCGGCCCGCTGCGCGAGGTGGCGCAGGAGTGGCAGGCGCTGACGATGCAGATCGGCAAGCGCGCCATGGCCGACGCCGACGAGATCGGCGCCGCGGCGTGGGACTACCTGTTCTACTCGGGCTACGCTGCCCTCGCCTACTGGTGGGCGCGCAGCGTGGCCGCGGCCGATGCCTCGTCGCAGCCGCAGGCGTTCAAGGACGCCAAGCGCGAGACGGCGCGGTTCTACTTCGCGCGCCTGCTGCCGCGCACCCGCACGCACGCGGCGGCCATCGCCAGCGGCACTGCGCCGCTGATGTCGCTCACGGACGCCGGTTTCGGCGACTGATCGGCGGTCGATCGGCGGTTGCGCCGCAGGGGCGCCGTGCGTCCCCACGGCGTCATGAAATGGGTATAAGCTCGGCTTCCATATGGAGGCCGACACACCCGCGTTGTGCCCGATCCCCGGGGATCCCCGCCCCGGCCCGCCCGACCGCGGCGTTCTCGCCGTCCCGGAGGGCGACGCCCTCCCCGTCCCTGCATTTCCCGCCTCTGCGGCGCATGCCTGCGGTCCCGAAGCCGCGCTCGTGCGGCTGGACAGCGTGCGCCTGCTCTCGCTGGACGCGCACGGCCGCGTGCTCGACTGGATCAGCTGGCAGGACGCCGCCTGCCTCTATGCCCGCGACGCGGTGGCGTGGACGCTCGGCGACCCGTGCCTGCGCATCCACGGCGGCCTCAGCCGGCTGACCGGCGAACGCAGCGTGATGGAACTGCATCCGATCGTCGCCTCGCGCGGCCACGCCCGGGCGCACGCGCTCGATCCCACCCCGGCGCTGACCAACACCGCGCTGTTCGCGCGCGACCAGCACCTGTGCCTGTACTGCGGCAAGCATTTCAGCCGGCAGCTGCTGACCCGCGACCACGTGATGCCGATCTCGCGCGGCGGCCGCGACGTGTGGGAGAACGTCGTCGCCGCCTGCTTCCAGTGCAATTCGCGCAAGGGTGGCCGCACCCCGCAGCAGGCCTCGATGCCGCTGCTGGCGATCCCGTACCGGCCGAGCTGGATCGAGCATCTGATCCTTTCGAACAGGAACATCCTGGCCGACCAGATGGCGTTCCTGAAGACGCATCTGCCGAAGAATCCACGCGGCGTGTCGATCGTCAGCTGAGGGAACCGCACGCCGTTCCGTGCCGTGCGTCGCATTCCCCGGGTACCCAGGCCCGAAAAGTGACGCGCAGCGTTGAAAACGGTCGCAGCGCGCGCGTTGACGGGGAAAAACGGCTTCGCGACACTCTGCGATCGCGCAGAACGGGCTGACATCATGGCGTTGACGCTGGGCCTGACCGGCATGGATCAGGCGACCGAATCCGAGGTGAGGGCCGCCTTCGGGCACGCCTCCCGTCGCGTGCGGGGTTGGTCGCTGCTCTCGGAGAACGACGCCGACTACGTCATCGTCGACATGGACAGCATGTACGGCCCGATGAGCTGGCTGCGGCTGCACGCCGCAGGCAAGCACGTCATCGGCCTGACCGCCGCCCCGCGCACCCAGGCCGACTACCGCCTGCCGCGCCCGTTCGACGCCGACGCCCTGACCGTGCTGCTGAGCGAGATCGGTGGCGTGATCGAGGAAGAACCCGCGCCGCCGGCCCCGCCGGTCGCGCCCCCGCAGCCGGCGCAGGTCTCACCCGTACCCGTGCCGGCCCCGCCGGTCGCACCGCCGCCCGCGCCGATGCCTGCACCGCCGCCGGTCGCGGCGCCGGTCCAGCCGCCCGCGCAACCGCCGGCCCCGGCACCCGTGCCGCCGCCGACCATGGCGCCGCCTCTGCAACCTGCACCGCCCCCTGTCGCCGCGCCCGCACCGGCGCCCGCCGCACCGCCGATGGCACCGCCGGCCGCGGCGCCTGCGCCCGCCGCGCCCGCCGCCGCCGAGGAAGAGCCCGCGTTCGTTTCCGGCCGCAACACCCTGTTCTCGCAGTGGCTGCGCCCCGGCGCGCTCACCGGCCGCGCCCGCTACCAGAGTGGCCGCGGGCCGGCGCTGTTCATCGACTTCGTCCGCCGCGAGTACTTCGGCCCGACCACGCTCAAGCCGCTCGCCGAGTACTTCGTGGCGACCGTCGGTCTGCGCGATTTCGAGCAGCTGGACGACCGCGGCTGGAACGAGGCCATCGCCAAGCTCGGTGCCGCGCAGCCGCTGCAGCGCCTGCAGTGGTACGGCGGCCTGCTCGCCGGCGAGGGCCGGCTGCTGGCCGGCTACGACCCGGAAGGCAAGTTCGTGCTGGCGAAATGGCCGCAGACCGAACGCGAATACCCTCGCCACTTCCGCATCGCCACCGCGATGATGAAGGGCCCGCAGACGCTGGCCGAGATCACCGCCGCCAGCGGCGTGCCCGAGGCGGACGTGATCGACTTCGTCAACGCCAACCTGGCGACCGGCTTCGCCAGCCAGGTCGGCGAAGGGGCACCGCCACCGGCCGACGGCCGCGCGGCTGGCGGCCTGTTCGACCGCCTGCGCGGGCGCTGAACGACGATCCCGGCGTTTTGCCTGCCGGACGCGTTTGTTGCCGCTGCATGGCAGCCGGGGGGACAATAGGCCGTTGACCTCCGGACCTGCCCCATCGTGATCGACTCCGCGCGCTATCCGCGCCTTTCGCGCATCGCCACGCCCGCCGACCTGCGCCGGTTCCCAGAAGACGAACTGCCGGCCATCAGCGACGAACTCCGCGCCTACCTCATCGAGTCCGTCGGCCGCAGCGGCGGCCACTTCGGCGCCGGCCTCGGCGTGATCGAGCTGACCGTCGCCCTGCACTACCTCTACGACACCCCGAACGACCGCCTGGTCTGGGACGTCGGCCACCAGACCTACCCGCACAAGATCCTCACCGGCCGCCGCGACACCATCCACACGGTGAAGCAGAAGGACGGCGTCGCACCGTTCCCCAAGCGCGAGGAAAGCGAGTACGACACCTTCGGCGTGGGGCATTCGTCCACGTCGATCTCCGCCGCGCTGGGCATGGCGATCGCCGCGCAGCGCGCGGGCGACGAGAGCCGCAAGTTCGTCGCCGTGATCGGCGATGGCGCGATGACCGCCGGCATGGCCTACGAAGCGCTGAACCACGCCGGCGGCATGGACGAAGAACCCAGCCTGCTGGTGATCCTCAACGACAACCAGATGTCGATCAGCGAGAACGTCGGCGGCCTGACCAAGATGCTCGGCCGCATGACCGGCAGCCGCACGCTCAACGCGCTGCGCGAAGGCGGCAAGAAGCTGCTCGGCGACAAGCGCACCAGCGCGCCGGCGCGCTTCGTGCGCCGCTGGGAAGAGCACTGGAAGGGCATGTTCGTGCCGTCCACGCTGTTCGAGGAAATGGGCTTCCACTACACCGGCCCGATCGACGGCCACAACGTCGCCGACCTCGTCGCCACGCTGAAGACGCTGCGCACGCTCAAGGGCCCGCAGCTGTTGCACATCATCACGACCAAGGGCAAGGGCTACGAACTGGCCGAAGGCGACCAGATCGGCTATCACGCCGTATCGCCGTTCGATCCCGAGAAGGGCGTGATCGCCAAGCCCGGCGCGAAGAAACCGACCTACACCGACGTGTTCGGCGACTGGCTGTGCGACATGGCCGCGGCGGATCCGAAGCTGCTCGGCATCACGCCGGCGATGCGCGAGGGCTCGGGCCTGGTGCGTTTCAGCAAGGAATATCCCGACCGCTACTTCGACGTCGCGATCGCCGAGCAGCATGCGGTGACGCTGGCCGCGGGCATGGCCTGCGAAGGCGCCAAGCCGGTCGTCGCGATCTATTCGACGTTCCTCCAGCGCGGCTACGACCAGCTGGTGCACGACGTCGCGATCCAGGACCTCGACGTGCTGTTCGCGATCGACCGCGGCGGCGTGGTCGGGCCCGACGGCGCGACCCATGCCGGCAACCTCGACCTCAGCTACCTGCGCTGCGTGCCGAACATGGTGGTGATGGCGCCGGCCGACGAGAACGAATGCCGGCAGATGCTGACCACCGGCCATCGTCATCCGGGCCCGGCCGCAGTGCGCTACCCGCGCGGCACCGGCCCCGGCGTCGCGATCCAGCCGACGCTGGACACGCTGCCGATCGGCAAGGCCGAGGTCCGCCGCAAGGGCGCGCGCATCGCGCTGCTGGCGTTCGGTGCGCTGGTGCCTGCGGCGGAACAGGTGGGCGCGGAATTCGGCCTCACCGTCGTCAACATGCGCTTCGTGCGGCCGCTCGATCGCGCGCTGCTGCTGGAACTGGTGAAGACCCACGACGGTTTCGTCACGCTGGAAGACAACGTCGTCGCCGGCGGCGCCGGCTCGGGCGTGGCCGAACTGCTGTCGGCCGAGGGCGTCGTGATGCCGATCCTGCACCTCGGCCTGCCGGACGCGTTCCAGCATCACGCCAGCCGCGAACAACTGCTGGCCGAAGCCGGGCTGGACGTCGACGGCATCCGCAGTGCGGTGCTCGCGCGCTGGCCCGCGCTGGCGTCGACCGCGGAAGCGCCCGCCGCACGCGCGGCGGGCTGATCCGGAGGTCGGTTCGCTGGCGCGCCGGGAGGCCCGTCAGGGCTCCTCGATCGCGTACCCCCTGGCGGCCAGCTTCGCCAGGTAGCCGTCGCTGCTGAAGAGCTGGCTGGTGGGCAGCGTCGCGAAGGTCGAGGCGTTGCGATCCAGCGCCTTCTCCGCCGCCGCCATCCACGCCGCCTGCACGCGCGCCTCGATGTCGGCGAAGCCGAGCCGGCGCGCGGCCGCGTTGCTCGTCATCGCCTCGCCGCACGCGCGCCACTGGCTGGGGCCCTGCTTCGTGCGCAGCGTTTCGGTGTCGCCCTGCGCCCAGGCGTTGGCGCGTTCGACCATGCCGCCCAGATCGACGTCGATGCGCTCCATCGTCTTCGCGAAGCAGGCGGTGTCGTCCAGCGATTCGCCCGCGAACGTCTTCAACGCGCCCTTCGGGTCGGCGATCTTCACCGTGACCTTCGGATCGGTGACGGGCACGCGGCTGCGCTTGGCGGCCTTGCGCACGATGTCGTTCACCACCGAGTCCTCGCTCAGGCCGATCCGGCCGATCGCCTTCTGGTAGAGGTACAGCGCGGCGAACAGCGGGCGCCATTCCTCGACGTCGCGATCGGAGCCGATGTAGCGCGCCTTCAGCACTTCCCAGCGCGCGTACTGCGCCGGCGGCACGAGATCGCGCAGCAGCTTGCCGTCGGGGCTCTTGCGCATGCGCAGCAGCGACGGCAGGAGGGTCAGGCCGCGGAAGAAACCGACATCGGCGTCGAGCGTGGCGGACGGGGCGGCCAGCACTTCCTGCGATGCGGCGATCTTGCGCTCGACGTTCGCCGAATCCCAGTCCATGTGCTTCGGCAGCGGGCTTTCGACGCCGAGGATCCACAGCACGTGATCGCCCTTGCGTACCTTCCACAGGCCGGGACCGGGCTGGCGGCCGGTGACGACGATCGCATCAAGGTCCTGCGTGCCCATCGGCACCGCGGTCTCGGTCGACGGCATGCCGTCCTGGGGGGTGTCGTCCTGCGGAGGGGCATCCTGGGCGCAGGTCGCACCGGAGATCAGGACGAGGGAGAAAGCCAACAACGGCGCGAAGACCCGCGCGGACCACGTGACGCGAAGCGACATGCTTGTCACCTTCGGGGGAGGGGAGCGCAGTCTCCGACAAAACGAGGCGGCCTTCGCCGGGCCTCGCCGCCCGCATTCAGGAAGCCGATGGCTTGTGCGTCCGCACGGGCACGGCATCGTGCCGGAAGGACACGCCCTCCGCAGGCCGGTCCCGCGTCGCGCGACAGGGCGGCGAAGGCGCGGATGACCACCGCGCGCCGATGCGGGGACACGCCCCCGTTTTCTCCTACAATCGACCGGTCTCCGGGGGCGGATGTCGATGGACAAAGGGGAAATCACCGAAGAAGGCGCCGTGTTCGGCCCGTTCCGTCGCGTTTCGCTGCTGGGCGAAGGCAGCCACGGCACGGTGTGGCTCGCCCGCCAGGCGACGCCCCGGCGCGATGTCGCCCTGAAGATCCTCAACGGCAGCCTCGCCAGTCCCGAACTGGCGGCGCGCTTCCGCCATGAAGTCGAGCTGCTGGCCATGCTCGAACACCCCGGCATCGCGCGTCTGTACGAATCGGGCGCGGTCGACGGCCCGTCCGGGCCGGTGCCGTGGCTGGCGATGGAGTACGTCGACGGCCGCCGCCTCGATGTCTGGGCCGCCGCCGCACCGCCGCTGCGGGAACGCGTCCGCCTGCTGGAATCGCTGTGCCGCGCGGTGCATTTCGCCCACACCCGCGGCGTGATCCATCGCGATCTCAAACCGTCGAACATCCTCGTCGATGCGCAGGGACAACCGCGCATCATCGATTTCGGCATCGCCACCGCACTGGAACGCGGCGACCTCACCCGCGTGACCACCGCCGGCGCGGTGCTCGGCACGCTGCCGTACATGAGCCCCGAACAGCTCGACGGCAGCGCGCCAGCCGATCCGCGCTGGGACGTCTACGCGCTGGGCGTGATCGCGTACGAACTGCTGGGCGGCGCGCTGCCCTACCCCGGCCTCGCCGAGACCACATCGGTGGTGGCGGCGATGAAGCTCGTCGCCGCGCGCGCGCCGGTGCCGCTGGATCGCATCGCGCAGGAGACGCGCGGCGAGCTCGACACCGTGGTGATGAAGGCCATCGCCCACGATCCCGGCGATCGCTACGGCTCGGCCGCGGAACTCGCCGACGAACTGCGGCGCTGGTCGGAAGGCCGTCCGGTGGAAGCCGCACCGCCCGGGCTGTGGCGCACCTCGCGGCTGTTCGTGCGCCGCCACCGCGCGCTGTCGATCTCGGCGGCGATGATGATCGCGACGCTGGTCGTCGCGACCGTGGTGTCCACGCGCATGGCGCTGGCCGAAGCCGAAGCGCGACGCATCGCCGAACTGCGCCTGGCCGAACGCGACGCGGTCAACGACTTCCTCACCGACATGCTGCATTCGGCCGACCCCGAACAGGGCGCCGGCAACGACCTGCGCATGCGCGAGTGGCTGGCGATCACGCGCCAGGGCTACCTCAGCCGCGCATCGCGGCTGCCGGAAGGCGCGCGCATGGCGCTGGCGTCGACGCTCGGCACATCGCTGCTGCACCTCGGCGAAGCCTCGCAGGCGGCGGAACTGCTGGACACCGCCGATGCGCTGTCCACGCGCCTGCGTGGCGAATCGGCCTTCGACACACAGGCGATCCGCATCAACGCCGCGGCCGCGATCGATCCGAAGACGCATCCGGGCGAAGGCGAGAAGCGGCTGCGCGCCATCCTGCAGTCGGCGGAAACGCGTGGCGACGACCGGCTCGCAGTGCGCGCCGGCATCGCGCTGACCACGATGCTGGAAACGCAGGGCCGCATCGACGAAGCCCACGCGCTGGCCACGAAGACCGATGCGCGCGCGGCGCGCGCTCTCGGCGCGGACGATCCCGATGCGCTGACCGCACGCCACAACCGCGCCGGCCTGCTGAAATACCGCGGCGAATTCGCGGCGGCCGAACCGCTGGCGCGCGAGGTCTACCAGCGCAGGCGGGCAACGCTCGGCGCGCACCATCCGCTCACGCTGTACGCGTACAACCAGTTGGGCGGCATCCTCGACCGTCTCGGCAAGACCGAGCAGGCCGAGGCCATCTACCGCGAGACCTACGCCGCGCGGCGCGAGACGCTGGGGCCGCGGCATCCCAGCACGCTGGTCACGCTCAACAACCTCACCGCGCTGCTGATCCAGCGCGGCGCGCTGGCGGAAGCCCGTCCACTGCTGGACACGCTGGTGCAGGCGACCATCGAACGATTCGGCGACGACGCGCCGAACACGCTGATGGCGATGAACCAGCGTGCCTACGTGCTCGAAGACCTCGGCAAGCTCGACGAGGCCGAAGCGCAGCTGCGCGCCATCGTCGCCGTGCAGGAAGCGCAGGGCGGCGACGTGCATCCCGAACGGCTCGCGCCGCGCAGCAACCTCGCGATGCTGCTGTCGAAGCGGGGCCGCCACGACGAAGCGATCGCGACGATGCGCGCGGTGCTCGACGATGCGACCGGTGCGCTGGGCGCGGACCATCCCTACGTCGGCATCTTCCGCAGCAACTACGGCGAGATCCTCACCCATGCCGGCCGCAAGGCCGACGCACTGCGCGAACTGCGCGCGGCACAGGCCATCCTCGAAACAAACCTCGGCGCCGACCACGCCCGCACGCGCAAGAACCGCGAACGGCTGCGCGCGGCCGGAGACACCGCATGACGCGCTGGTGGCGACGACGCCCTGCCCCGCCCGCGCCGACGGACGAAACGCGCGAGCGACTGGCCGCACTGCAACGCCAGGTCGACCTCGCGCAGGCGCTGGAAGCCGAGCGCCGCCGCATCTACGACGACCTGCACGACGACATCGGCAGCCGCCTGCTCACGTTGCTGCATCGCGTGCGCGAACCGGAACACCAGCAATTGGTGCGCGAAGTCCTGCAGGACCTGCGCGCCATCCTCGCCCGCGAACGCGGCGTCGAAGGCACCCTGCTTGAAGCGCTGGCGCAGCTGCGCGAGGAAGCCGAACAGCGGCTCGACACGCGCGACATCGCGCTGGACTGGCGCCAGGCCGACGACCTGCCCGATCCGCCGCTCGATCCTGCGCAGGCCATGCACCTGTTCCGCATCGGCCGCGAAGCGATCACGAATGCCTTGCGCCACGCCGCGGCGCATCGGCTGCGGGTGGTGATCGACCGCGTCGGCAACGACCTCGTGTTCGAAGTGACCGATGACGGGCAGTTCGATCCCGCGCGCATCGGCAGCGGACGCGGCACCCGCAGCATGCAGGCGCGCGCCGAGGAACTGCACGGCGACATCCGCTGGCAGGCGGGCACGCTGGGCGGCACGAAGGTACGCCTGCGCTTTCCGCTGCCCGATGTCGCTCCCGCATCGACGGGATATCCGCCGCCGTCCGCCCCGGGGAGCATGGACCGATGAACGCGATCCCGGCACACGCGCTGATCCTGGAAGACCTGCCCGATGTCGCCAGCTGGCTGATCCGCCTGCTGGAACAACGGTTTCCCGGCGTGCAGGTGGCCTGCGCCGGCACGCTCGCGCAGGCGCGGCGGCAACTGGAAACGGGCCCGTCGCCCGACGTGGCGCTGGTCGACCTCGGCCTGCCCGACGGCAGCGGTGTCGACCTGATCCGCCGGCTCGCGATGGAGCATCCGCGCTGCGTCATCGTGGTCACGACCCTGTTCGGCGACGACGCGCACGTGTTCCCCGCGCTGCGCGCCGGCGCGCACGGCTACCTGCTGAAGGACCAGCCCGAGGAACGCCTCGGCGCCGCACTCGACGGCATCCTCCGCGGCGAACCGCCGCTGTCGCCGGCCATCGCGCAACGCCTGCTGCGCGTGTTCAACGCACCGCCCGAACCGCTGCACGCCGGCGCAGAACAGCTCACCGCGCGCGAACGCGAAGTGCTGGTGCTGGTCAGCAAGGGCTGCCGGCTGCCGGAACTCGCGGAACGGCTGGAAATCAGCCGCCACACCGTGTCCGACCATCTGAAAAGCATCTACCGCAAACTCAACGTCAACAGCCGCGCCGAAGCCGCGGTGGAAGCGGCGCGACTCGGCCTCGTCGCGCGCATCTGACGCGTACCCGCACCACGCGCACGACGATGCGCGGAGCCCGACGCCCCGCGCATCGCCACATCGCGACCTTCGCGGTCAGCAGCCCGACCAGTCGTCCTGCTTGCCCTTGGCGAGCAGGCTGTCGATCATCGGCACCAGGAAGCGCTCGCTCAACGCCACCACGTTCTCCGGCGCTTCGCCGGCCTTGATCTTCGCGAACTGCTTGCGCGCGCCCTCGAGCTCGTTGCAGATCTTCCGGCGCCCGTGCGCCTTGCCGTTGAGCGCATCGATGCCGTTGCACAGCCGCCGGAACGCATCCGAGGCATAGTTCGGCACCTGCGTCTTGTACATGCCGTACTGGAACATCTCGCCGTAGAGGCCGTCGCAGGCCTGCCCCAGTGCTTCCTGCGTGTTCACGCCCGGCCGGTCGTCGCGGAACGCCTGCACGAAACGCTCCGCGCGCGCGCTCCACAGCGCAGCGCCGCCCTCGGTGAATCCGCCCGCCATCGCCGCACCCGACCACGCCAGGCACAGGCCCATCGCCCACGCCGCCCCATACCGCATGCCACCTCGCCGCTTCATGATGTCTCCTCGAAAAAGGCCGCCGGAAAGGTCGATGGCGGCTGCGCCATCAAAGCCGGGCACGACCATCCGGAGCCACCCCGCAGATGCGGGATCGGGCGATCAGGAAGAGCGTGAAGGGCTTCGCGACGCCAGCCTGCGCGCAACGCAGGCTCAGCCGGGTAACCCCGTCGACAGCGGCGTCGCGGCCTGCCACTCGTCGACGAGATGCGCGATCCCGTGCGCCTTGCAGGCGAGGCCGACGAACACGGCGATCACCGACGGCGACGACCGCATCAGCTCGGCGATGTCGCCCGTCGCACTCGTGAACGACACCAGCAGGTCATCGCCTTCGCGCCGCGCACTCGTCCAGAAGCAACCGACCGCGACATGCCCCGGCGTCTTCGGCCGCAGGTCGGGATGCGCATGCCGGAACGCGAGCAACCCCGGATCCGGCGCGAACTCGAACGTCAGGCATTCCTCCGTCCCCGGCGCCGCAAGCAACCGCTGGAACATCGCCGCCAGCGCTTCGTCCACCGACGCCACGCCCTCGTCCGGCACCACGCAGTCCGCCAGCGCCGCTTGCAGCGCGGGCAGTTGCGCCGCGGGGAGGCTGAGGTCGCAGGAGAGGTGGTTGGACATGGAGTGGACGAGGGATGTCCGGGGATCGACGACGGGAGCATGTTAGCGTCGGGGAGGACTTGCATCGGCGACCGCGCGCGTCTCAGGCGCGAGGTCGCGCAGCGAGGCGTCGTCCATCGCCTTGGTGGTCCTGACCTTCGCACCGTGGGCGCGCTCGGCATGCAGCGCCGCGAATTCGCGGATGCCGATCACCGCGACGAAGCGGCGCGCGGAGTCATCGCAGACCTGCCAGACCTCGGGCGAGCAGCACACCGACGCCATCCCCTGTCGCCACGGTCGACGTCGATCGTGCATCGCCGGCACGGCATTGCGAGTCGACGCGGACGCGCCCGCAGACGAACGGGCAACAAAAAACCCCGGATCGCTCCGGGGTTTCGGATGACATTGCCAAGCGTGGCTCGGCTTGAATTTGGTCGGGGTAGCCGGATTCGAACCGACGACCACCAGTCCCCCAGACTGGTGCGCTACCAGGCTGCGCTATACCCCGGGTAGGTCGCGCATTGTACCCGCCGGGGCCGGGCTCGACCAGCCTGCGGGACGAATGCGCCGCGGCGCTTCAGCGCTTGAGCAGTTGCAGCACTTCTTCCAGTTCCATCCGCACCTGGCGGATGACCTGGGAGGACATGGCCGATTCCTGCTTCGCGCCCTCACCGTCCAACCGGAGGCGGGCGCCGCCGATGGTGTAGCCCTGTTCGTACAGCAGGCTGCGGATCTGGCGGACCATCAGCACGTCGTGGCGCTGGTAGTAGCGGCGGTTGCCGCGGCGCTTCACCGGCTTGAGGCTGGGGAACTCAGTCTCCCAGTAGCGGAGCACGTGCGGCTTGACGTCGCACAGCTCGCTGACTTCGCCGATGGTGAAGTACCGCTTCGCCGGAATCGGCGGGAGTTCGCGGTTGCTGCCGGGATCAAGCATCGACGCCTCCGCTGTAGGCCTCGACGCGTTCCTTCAGCTTCTGGCCCGGGCGAAAGGTCACCACGGTGCGCGCGGAGATCGGGATCTCCTCGCCCGTCTTGGGGTTGCGGCCGGGGCGCTGGTTCTTGCGGCGCAGGTCGAAATTGCCGAACCCGGACAGCTTGACCTGACGCCCCTGTTCCAGGGCTTCGCGGAGGACGTCGAAGAAGGCGTCCACGAATTCCTTGGCTTCGCGCTTGTTCAGTCCGACTTCGTCGAACAGACGCTCCGCCATTTCCGCCTTGGTCAATGCCATTCGTTTCCCCCGGAACGAGCCCTGATCAGTTCACGCGACGGCCGTCTGGAGCCGGCCGGCGCATGACCTCATGCGCGGATTTCCGCCCCGTGTTCCCCCCGCAGTGCAGTCACCACGGCGGTCACCGCCGCGTCGACCTCGCTGTCAGTGAGAGTGCGTGATTCCTCTTGGAGAATCAAGCCCATAGCGAGGCTCTTGCATCCCGTTTCGACCCCCTTCCCGACGTACCGGTCGAACAGCCGGAGCGCGCGCAGGGACGGCCCCGCGGCGCGCTCGGCGGTGGCCCGCAGGGCGTCCCAGGACACCGTTTCCGGAACGACGAACGCGAGATCCCGGCGGACGGACGGATAGCGGCTGACCCCGGCGGCGCGCGGGATCGTGCGCTGCAGCAGCGGGACGAGGTCCAGCTCGGCCGCGACGACGCGGTGGTCGAGGTCCAGCGCCTTCAGCAGCCGCGGGTGCAGCTCGCCGATCCAGCCGATGACCGCGCCGTCGCGCAGGACGTCGGCCGAGCGGCCCGGGTGGCCCCACGGCGCGGTCGACGGCCGGTAGGCCAGCACGCCACCCGAAGCGGCGGCCAGGCTGTCCAGGTCGCCCTTGAGATCGTGGAAGTCGACCGGACGGGCGGCGACGCCCCACTGCTCGGCCGCAGCCGGACCGACTGCCACGAGCGCGACCCGGCGGGTCTCGCGCGGCGCCTCGCCGTCGGCGCCGAGGGCGAAGGTCTTGCCGATCTCGAACAGCCGGATCCGCGACTGCTGGCGGGCGGCGTTGCGGGCCAGCGCGGCGGTCAGCCCGGGCAGCAGGCGGGTGCGCATCACGCCGAGTTCGGCGCTGAGCGGGTTGGCCAGCGCGACGGCGCCGTCGGCGGCCTGCCAGGTCGCCAGCAGGTCGGCGTCGACGAAGGCATAGTTGATCGCTTCGAGATAGTCGCGGGCGACGAGCTGGCGGCGCACGGTCGCTTCGTCGAGCACGGTCTCGCTGCCGGCCGCGATGCGCGTGGCACCGCCGGGTAGCGAGGTCGGGATGGCGTCGTAGCCGTGGATGCGGGCGACTTCCTCGACGAGGTCTTCCTCGATCGCAAGGTCGAAGCGGCGGGTCGGCACGTCCACGGTCCAGCCGTCGGCCGTCGCGGCCACGCCCAGGCCCAGCGCGCGCAGGATGCGTTCGACCTCGGCGTCGGCCACGGTCGTGCCGAGCACTCGGGCGAGGCGCGCGCGACGCAGGCCGACGACCTGCGGCTTCGGCATATCGGCCTCGCGCACCGCGTCGATGACCGGACCGGGCACGCCGCCGGCGACGTCGAGGATGAGCTTCGTCGCGTATTCCACCGCGATCCGCGGCAGTTCGGGATCGACGCCGCGCTCGAAGCGGTGGCCGGCGTCGGTATGCATGCCGAGCTTGCGGCTGCGGCCGATGATCGCCGACGGAATCCAGTGCGCGGCTTCGAGGAAGACGCTGCGGGTGGCGTCGGTCACGCGCGTGTCGTGCCCGCCCATGATCCCGCCCAGCGCGACCGCGCGCGCGGCGCGGCCGCCGGTGCTGTCGGAGACGACGAGGAAGTCCTCGTCCAGCGCGACGGTGCGGCCGTCGAGCAGCTTCGTTTCCTCACCGGCGCGCGCGGGGCGCACCACGACCGGCGCCTGCAGCGTGTCCTTGTCGAACGCGTGCATCGGCTGGCCGAGCTCCAGCATCACGTACTGGGTCACGTCGACGAGGAAGCTGATCGGGCGCACACCGCTGCGGCGCAGGCGCTCGGCCATCCACAGCGGCGTCTTCGCGGTGGCGTCGACGCCGTCGATCACGCGGCCGGCGAAACGCGGCACCTTCGCGCCGGCGTCGAGCTCGACCGCCATCGTCGCATCGCTCGCAGCCGGCACCGACTTGGCGGCGAGCGGTTCGACCACGCTGCCGAGCGCAGCGGCGACGTCGAACGCGATGCCGCGCACGCCGAAGCAGTCGGCGCGGTTCGGCGTGAGCTTGAGTTCGATCGCGGCGTCGGGCAGACCAAGGTACTCGCCCAGCGGCGCACCGATCGGTGCGTCGTCGGGCAGTTCCAGCAAGCCGGAGGCATCGGCGTCGATGCCGAGTTCCTTCGCCGAGCAGAGCATGCCGTTGGACGCGACGCCGCGCAGCTTCGCGGCCTTGATGGTGAGCGTACCGACGGTGGTGCCGATGGTGGCGAGCGGCGCGACCAGGCCCGGGCGCGCGTTCGGCGCGCCGCAGACGATCTGCAACAACCCACCCTGCCCCGCATCGACCTGGCAGACCTGCAGGCGATCGGCCTCCGGATGCTTCGCGCATTCGACGATGCGCGCGACGACCACGCCGTCGAGCGCGGCGCAGAGCACCGTCAGCTCCTCGACTTCCAGGCCGATCGCGGTCAGCGTCGCCGCGAGCGTCTCGCGCGAGGCGTCGGTCTTGACGTGTTGCCGCAGCCAGTTTTCGGAGAATTTCATGCGTTGAAACCCTTGTTTCGCCGTAGGGTGGGCCTTGGCCCACCGTCATGATCTTTCGGATGCATCGACATTGATCGGAACCGTTTCGCCGTGCGTGCAACGCGAACGGAACCACCGCAATGGCGGGCCAAAGGCCCGCCCTACGCCTGCGTCACGCGAACTGGCGCAGGAAGCGCACGTCGTTCTCGAAGAAGTCGCGCAGGTCGTTCACGCCGTAACGCAGCATGGTGAAACGCTCGACGCCGAGGCCGAACGCGAAGCCGGTGTAGCGCTCCGGGTCGATGCCGACGTTGCGCAACACGTTCGGATGGACCATGCCGCAGCCGAGCACTTCCAGCCAGCGCGTCGAACCGTCCGGCTGCTGCCAGGCGATGTCGACTTCGGCCGAGGGCTCGGTGAAGGGGAAGTAGCTCGGGCGGAAGCGCATCTCGAAGTCGCGCTCGAAGAACGCGCGCACGAATTCGGCGAGCGTGCCCTTGAGGTCGGCGAAGCTGGCGCGCTCGTCGACCAGCAGGCCTTCGACCTGGTGGAACATCGGCGTGTGCGTCTGGTCGCTGTCGCTGCGGTAGACCTTGCCGGCGGCGATCATGCGCAGCGGCGGTTGGTTGCCGAGCATGTAGCGCACCTGGCAGCCGGAGGTGTGCGTGCGCAGCAGGCGCGCGACGCCGCGACCGTCGGGCGGGAAATAGAACGTGTCATGCATCGCCCGCGCCGGGTGGTGCGGCGGAAAATTCAGCGCCTCGAAGTTGTGCCAGTCGTCCTCGATCTCGGGACCGTCGGCCATTTCATAGCCGAGGCGGCCGAAGATCTCGGCGATGCGCTCCAGCGTGCGCGACACCGGATGCAGGCCGCCGCGATCGGCGTCGCGGCCCGGCAGGGTGACGTCGATGGTTTCGCCGGCGAGACGCGCGTCGAGCGCTGCGTCGTCGAGCGCGATCTTGCGCGCCGACAGCGCGTCGCCGAGGGCGTCTCGGGCGCGGTTGATGGCCTCGCCCGCCGCCTTGCGCTGGTCCGCGGGCAGCGCGCCCAGGGATTTGAGCTGCGCGGTGATGCTGCCCTGCTTGCCCAGCAGCGCGACGCGCAAGGCTTCCAGCGCGTCCGGGCTGTCGGCGGCGGCGATGTCCGCCAGGGCCTGTGTCGAAAGCTGTTCGATATCGCTCATGTCCGACTCGTTGCTGCTGCCTGCGCCCCAAAACGAACATGGGGAAGGACTTGCGCCCTTCCCCATGCATGGTTCGATGTCCGTCGCACCGAACCCGCAGCGGGAAGCGCGGGCTCGGTGGAGGAATCCGTTATGCCGCGAGCGCGCTCTTCGCCTTTTCAGCCAGCGCGGTAAAGCCCTTCGCGTCGTGCACGGCGATGTCGGCCAGCACCTTGCGGTCGAGGGTGATACCGGCCTTGAGCAGGCCGTTGATGAAGCGGCTGTAGGTGATGCCGTTGCTGCGGGCGGCCGCGTTGATGCGGGCGATCCACAACGTACGGAAATTGCGCTTCTTCTGCTTGCGGCCGATGTAGGCGTACTGCAGCGCCTTCGTGACCGCCTGCTTGGCGACGCGGAAGACCTTGCGGCGGGCGTTGTAGTAGCCCTTGGCCTGCTTCAGGATTTTCTTGTGGCGACGACGCGCCATCACACCACGTTTGACTCGTGCCATGGTTCAGCCCTCCTCAGAGATACGGCAGCATGCGATCGAGACGGCCGGCGTCCTCGGCACGAACGTGGTTCGTCTGCCGCAGGTTGCGCTTCCGCTTGGTCGCTTTCTTGGTGAGGATGTGGCTCTTGTTGGCGTGGCCGCACTTGTACTTGCCGGAAGCGGTCTTCCGGAAGCGCTTGGCCGCCGCCCGATTGGTCTTGATCTTGGGCATTGGAAAGTCCTGGGGTCGTATCGAGTACTGGCGTGGGCGGTGGCCGAGGCCACGCTTTCCGTCCTGCCCTGCCGGTGGAAAGCCCTTGATCGGGAAAGGAATTCCGGATCAGGAGCGGGTCCTGGGGTATTTCGGGGTCTTGCTTCGGATGGTGCGTGCAACATCCCGGCGAACCGGGCCGGCCATTATGCCCGCCCGGGGATTGCCATGCAAATCAAACGGTTCCGGCCTCCCGCGGGCGAGGCGCGCGGACGGCCTCAGCGGGCGCGCGGCGCGGCGTCCGCCTCGCGGGCGGGCGCGATGTCGACCGGAGCCCGGCCCGCATCGGCCGCCTGTGGCGGGGCCAGCGCCTGCGCGCTGCTTTCGGACAGCGGCGTGCGCACGGCCTGGAGGACATCGACGTTCACCTGCCGGTGCGCAGGCGAGGCCGGATCGCCCTCGACCGCGAACGCGCGCCGACCACCGTCGCCGAACGCGACGTGGTCGACCTGCGACAGTCCGGCCTTGCGCGCCTCGGCCGCCAGGGCCCCGGCCAGCCGCTCGTTGGCGCCGGACACCTCGGTCGCCGGCAGGTGTTCCAGCGCCTGCCGGTACAGCGCGTGGCCGGGATGCTGCGGCTCGGCGAGCGTGGCCGCGCGCTCGGTGGTCGTGCGGTCGTAGTCCTTGCCGTAGACCTTTTCCTGCGCGGCGATCACCGCATCGATCATGTGCATGTCGATGCCGTGCTTCACCGACTTCACCGGGTTGAGCTTCTGCCAGAAGCTCTGCGGGTCGGGATCGGGCAATTCGATCTTGTGGCCGACCGCGTCCGGCATCAGGTGGTTGAGGATCGGCGTGCGCTCCTGCAACCCGGTCAGGATCTCGTGGTCGACCGCGTAGCGCCGGATCAGGCCCTTTTCCGCCTCGGCCTTGACCGCGTCGGCGTCGAGGCCGATGCGCTCGAGCGTGCGGTCGTGCACGCCGGCGGCGTTGTAGGTGACGGCCGGGATGTCCGCGGCGATGGAGGCCGCGGCGGCCAGACCGCCCCCCAGCGAGTGGCCGGTGATGACCACGTTCTCGCCGTAGGCCACCTTCGCCTGGCGGGCCAGCGCGATGGCCTGGTTGTACTGGGCGGTCTCGAAGCCGAGGCCCTGCCCGAAGTTGGTGGTCCAGTCCTTGGCCTCGTCGGTGCCGCTGTAGGCGAGGACGCGGTGGCCCTGGTCATCGCCGTAGATCACGGCGTAGAAGCCACTGCTGGTGTTGCGCAGCATCGCCGGATCGATGCCGGAGGCGCGCAGTTCGTCGGCGCCGAGCGGTTTCCAGCGGCCGACGCCGTCGGGATGGCCGTTGCCGTCGTAGTCGTAGACATCGCGCATCAAGCGCGCGAGGGTCAGGTCGATCGGCTGCGGCGCCGTACCTTCGACGTCGTCGGCGAAACTGCCGCCCGACGAGGCCGGCAGGGAGGCGGGATTCGCGTCGCGGCTGGCCATGGCGGGACGGGGGCCGGTCGGTCAGCGCGCGCCGCGTGCGGGAGCGGCCTGGTCCTGGCCCTGCTCGGGTGCCGCCTGCTGCGGCGCACCGGGCACCTGCTGCGGCTGTGCGGCGACCAGCGCCTGCGACTGGCGGCTGCTTTCGGCCATCGGCACCTGCTGCGCGGCCTGCAGATCGACCTGCACGTAGCGCTGGGTCTCGGGCTGGCTGCCCTGCACGGCGAAGATGCGATTGCCGTTGCTGACGACCTGGTCGGGCGAGATGCCGCTGCGCTGGGCTTCCAGCGTCAGCGCGCCGGCGACGTTCTGCGCTTCGCGCAGGCCCAGGCCGCGGGCCTCGAACTGCGGCTGCACCTGGTCGTAGATGCGCTGGTACTGGGCGTGCTGCGGATGGTCCGGGCTGGACATCAGCCCGGTGGCGCCGGCGCCGTGGCCGAAAGCCTGCTCCTGCGAGCGGATCACCACGTCCATGCCGTGGTTGTGGATGCTGTGCGGCACCGTCTTGAAGGGATTGATCTTCGAGAAGCCGCTGAGCGGTTCGGGGTCCGGCAGTTCCACCTTGTTACCGATGGCGTCGGGCATCAGGTAGCGGGTCGCGAGGTTGCGTTCCTGCAGGCCGGTGAGGATCTCGTGATCGACGGCGTAGCGGCGGATACCGCCGGCTTCGGCCTGCGCGCGCGCGGCGTCGGGATCGATGCCCACGCGCTCCAGCGTCTTGTCCTTCACGCCGGCGGCGTTGAAGGTGACGGCCGGCGTATCGGCGGTGATCGCACCGACCGCGGCGAGACCGCCGCCCAGCGAATGGCCGGTGATGACCAGTTCCTCGCCGAACGCGACCTTGGCCTGGCGCGACAGCGCGATGGCCTGATTGTACTGCGCGGTCTCGAAGCCGAGGCCCTGGCCGAGGTTGGTCGCCCAGTCCTTGCCCTGGTCGGTGCCGCGGAAGGCCAGCGCGTAGCGGCCCTGCCCGTCGGTGTAGATGTCGGCGTCGAAACCGCTGGAGGCGTTGTGGCGCAGCGCCGGATCGATGCCGACCTGCCGGAACTGGTCGTCGGTCAGCGGGCGCCAGCCCTGCACTTCACCGCGCTGGCGGTTGTCCGAACCGTAGACGTCCTGCGCCATGCGCGCCAGGGTCAGGTCGATGTCGCGCGGCGCCGGGCCGCGGACCTCGTCGGCGAACGACGGCCGGACGTGGACCTCGTGGGTCAGCGGGTCGACCGACTGGCGGGGACCGCCCTGGGACTGGCTATCGAGACGCTGGGGGTCGAACTGTGCATTCATCCTTGCCTCCTCCGCGGACCGGATCCGGCCGTGGATGCGGCCGACAGGGGTGGTGATGGATCAGGAAAGCGCGATCAGCGCGCGTCTTCGAGGGCGATGCCGTGCGCCTTCAGCCACGCCTCGACCGCTTCGCGATGGCGACGGGTCTCGGCATTCAGCAGGGCGGCGCGGGTCATGAACAGGTAGCGCTGGAAAGTGACGCCCTGCGCGTTGCGCGCCATCGGGTCGGCACCGGCTTCGAGCAGCTCCAGCGCGCGCGCGGGCTCGTTGATCTGGCCGGCGACGTGCAGCGGCGTGTTGCCCATGCGGTCGGGCATGTCCGGGTCGGCACCGGCGGCCAGCAGCGCGTGGAACTGCTCGGCGCGCTCGCCCATCAGCGCCGAGCGCAGCGGGCTGGCGCCGGTGGTGCCGTTGGCGACGTTCGGATTGATGCCGCGGGCCAGCAGCTCGGCCAGGTAGGCCGGATCGTTGGCCATCGCCGCGGTGTGGACGACGGTGTCGCCGTCCATGCCCGGCTGCAGCGGGTCGGCGCCGGCGTCGAGCAGCGCCTTGAGGCTGTCGAGACGCTTGTTGAGCAACGCCCACTGCAGGAACGTCACCTGCTTGTCGCCCCGGTAGGCCAGGTCGGCTCCGGGCGCCAGGGCGCGGATGCGGGCCTCGTCGCCATCGGCGATGGCGTCGGCCAGCTCGGTGGCGCGGGGATCGGGGAAGATCGCGTGGATATCCACCACGGAGGCGGCAGCGGTCGGCATGGGGGACTTCTCCCTGGCACAGGCGGAACCGGCCGTGGTCACGGCCAGAACGCAGACGACGAGGACGGTGGACAGGCGGAACCGGGACATGGCGCTCCTGCGCACGACCGACGGGACATCGGGCGCGGGAAGCCTCCCCGCCCGACCGTTGGCACGATGCTACCGGTCCGGCCTGCCGCGGAGCAAGCCGGACATGCCGGCAAATGCCGCGAACGTGCCCCCAGAATGCGACAAGGGCGCCCGGAGGCGCCCTTGCGTCACGCCGCGGAAGCGGCGGTCATTTCTTCTTCGGCGCGATCATCATGACCATCTGCCGGCCTTCCAGGCGCGGGCGCGATTCGATCACGATGTCTTCGCCGAGGTCGGCCTCGATGCGCTGCGCCATCTCGCGACCGAGCTCCATGTGGCTCATCTCGCGGCCGCGGAAGCGGATGTTGACCTTGATCTTGTCGCCCTCTTCCAGGAACTCGCGCATCTTGCGCAGCTTGATCTGGTAGTCGCCTTCGTCGGTGACCGGGCGGAACTTGACTTCCTTGATCTCGACGATCTTCTGCTTCTTCTTGGCGGCGGACGCCTTCTTCTGCAGTTCGAACTTGAACTTGCCGAAGTCCATGATCCGGCAGACCGGCGGATCCGCGTTCGGCTGGATCTCGACGAGGTCGAGGCCCTCCTCTTCGGCCTTGGCGAGCGCTTCGTCGCGCGACAGGACGCCGATCATCTCGCCGTCGCTGCCGATGACGCGCACGCGCGGCACGCGGATCTCGTGATTCTTGCGGTTCTGCTTTTCCTGGGGGGTGCTGATGGGGCTATCTCCGAATGGGAAAGGACCGGCCGGCAGGCACGCCGACCGGAACCCGGGTCACGCCGAGGCGGGATCCTGCGCGAGTCGTGCGACGAACTCGGCGACGGTCATGCTGCCAAGATCTTCCCCCGAACGCGACCGGACCGCCACAAGGCCGTTTTCCTTCTCGCGATCCCCGACCACGAGCAGGTACGGCACCCGCTGCAGCGTGTGCTCGCGAATCTTAAATCCGATTTTTTCGTTCCGCAAATCGGCCGCCACACGGAAACCTTGATTCATAAGGGATTTCCGCACGCCATCGACGTAGTCCGCCTGGGCATCCGTGATGTTCATCACGACCGCCTGGATCGGGGCAAGCCAGGCCGGCAGCTGGCCGGCGTGGTGTTCGATCAGGATGCCGATGAAGCGCTCCATCGAGCCGACGATGGCGCGGTGCAGCATGACCGGGTGGCGGCGCTGGCTGTGCTCGTCGATGTAGGTCGCCCCGAGGCGGCCCGGCATCATGAAATCGACCTGCATCGTGCCCAGCTGCCAGGTGCGGCCGATGGCGTCCTGCAGGTGGTACTCGATCTTCGGGCCGTAGAAGGCGCCCTCGCCCGGCAGTTCCTGCCATTCCACCCCGGCAGCGCGCAGTGCGGCGCGCAGGGCATCCTCGGCCTTGTCCCAGGTGGCGTCGTCGCCGAGGCGCGAGTCCGGGCGCAGCGCGATCTTGATCTGGATGTCGGTGAAGCCGAAGTGGCCATAGACCTGCAGCGCCTGCTCGTGGAAGGCGCGGACCTCGGCCTCGATCTGGTCCTCGGTGCAGAAGATGTGGCCGTCGTCCTGAGTGAAGCCGCGCACGCGCAGGATGCCGTGCAACGCGCCCGACGGCTCGTTGCGATGGCAGGCGCCGAACTCGCCGTAGCGGATCGGCAGGTCGCGGTAGCTGTGCAGCCCCTGGTTGAACACCTGCACGTGGCCCGGGCAGTTCATCGGCTTCAGCGCGTAGGTGCGCTTCTCCGACTCGGTGAAGAACATGTTGTCCTGGTAGTTGTCCCAGTGGCCTGACTTCTGCCACAGCGACACGTCGAGGATCTGCGGGCAGCGCACTTCCTGGTAGCCGCTGTCGCGGTAGACCTTGCGCATGAACTGCTCGACAACCTGCCAGATCGCCCAGCCCTTCGGGTGCCAGAAGATCAGGCCGGGGCCCTCTTCCTGCAGGTGGAACAGGTCCTGCGCCTTGGCGATGCGGCGGTGGTCGCGCTTCTCGGCTTCCTCCAACTGCGTGAGGTAGGCTTTGAGGTCCTTGTCGTTGAGCCACGCCGTGCCGTAGATGCGGCTGAGCATCTGGTTGTTCGAATCGCCGCGCCAGTATGCGCCGGCGACCTTCATCAGCTTGAACGCGCGCAGCTTGTCGGTGCCGGGCACGTGCGGGCCGCGGCAGAGGTCGGTGAACTCGCCCTGCGTGTAGAGCGAAAGGTCCTCGTTCGCCGGGATGCTCTCGATGATCTCGGCCTTGTAGGTCTCGCCGAGGCCCTTGAAGTAAGCGACCGCGTCGTCGCGCGACTTCACGCTGCGGCTGACCGGATGCGCTTCCTTCACGATCTTCTGCATCTCCGCCTCGATCGCCGGCAGGTCTTCCGGCGTGAACGGGCGCTCGTAGGCGAAGTCGTAGTAGAAGCCGTTGTCGATCACCGGGCCGATGGTGACCTGCGCGCTGGGGAACAGGCGCTGCACGGCCTGGGCCAGCAGGTGCGCGGTGGAGTGGCGCAGGATCTCCAGCGCCTCGGGCGACTTGTCGGTGACGATGGCCAGTTCGGCATCGCGATCGATGCGGAAGCTGGTGTCGACCAGCTGGCCGTCGACCTTGCCGGCCAAGGCGGCCTTGGCCAGGCCGGCGCCGATGGAAGCGGCGACCTCGGCGACGGAAACGGGATGTTCGAATTCGCGGCGGCTGCCGTCGGGGAGCGTGATGGCGATCATGGGGGCGGGCATCTGGAAGCGGCGGGTCCCGCGGGCGCTGGACCGGGGCGGGACGAAAGCGGGACGGACGAGGACGAGGACGAGGCGGGCGACACGCGCAAAAAAAGCGCCCCGGAGGCGCTGTCTCGGTGACGCGGGCCTCGGGTGGTCGGATCAGGGGCGGCGGGAAGTCCTCATGTCGCACGCTCGACGGCGGTTTCCCGGCGTCACCTTGTCTCGGAACGGACGAAGGCCGAAACCATAGGTCGGCCTCCGTTCAAAGTCAACGCGGACCGGACGCCCGGCGCCCGGCACGCCACCGGTCAACGCACTTCCGCAAGCGCGAGCACGCCGGCCTCGACGCGCCGCGGCTGGTAGGCCGGCGGCAGCAGCACGGCGGCCGCGATGTGGCCGTGGGCCACCCGGAAGCGGCCACGGATGCTCTGGTGGCCGATGGGCGCGGCACCGGGGACCAGCACGTAGGCGACGAATCCGTCGTTGCCCTCGAACAGGATCTCGACCTGGTGGAAGTCCAGGAACACCCGGGCAGTCGGGTAGATCGACTTGTACACCGCTTCCTTGATCGCGAAGACCAGACGGCCGCCGAGCGGACGCAGGTCCGACGGCAGTTCGTCCAGACGCTCGCGCTCGGCGGCGTTGGTGATCATCGGCAGCAGCCGCGGCTCCAGCGGCAGGGCGGGTTCCACGTCCAGGCCCAACCCGTCGTACGCATCGGCGGGTGCCACCGCGACCGCGCACAGGCTGTTGCAGTGGGTGATCGAACCGATGATGCCCTTCGGCCAGCACGGCACGCGGTCGGCATCGGGCAGCAGCGGCCCGGCGGGCACCCGGATCTCGCTCAGGACGGTACGGGCCAGCAGGCGGCCGGCGGCGAATTCGCGCCGGCGCTTGTCGACCGCACGGCCGATGAGGGCCTGCTCCTCCGGAGACAACGCCTCCGGGTCGGCCGCGGCAGGCGGCATTTCCGCCAGCCGCACGGGGAACGGGAGCAAGGGGCGAAACAGCGATGGTCCTTCCATGGGCCGCATGTCGAGAGTCCTTTCAGTGTCGCAAGATCCACCAGAGTCCGGTGCCGAAGGCGACCGTCACGCCTGCCGCGATGCCTCCCAGAATCCGGTTCTGGGCCCGCGCACGCGCCAAGGCTTCACCATACGGCATCGTAGTGTGGGACACCATCGTGTAGATCGGCAACCAGGTCCGGGGCATCAACCTGTTCAACAGCACGTCCAGGCGTTTGCGGGCGACGAACCAGGGCGAACCCACCTTCTGGCGCAGTTCGATGAAGTTGGCCTTCGACAGCTCCATCAGCACGTCGGTGTGGGGGCGGCGGGCCTGTTCGTAGGCGGAGAAGGCGGCGGCCCGATCGCCCGGACGGGTCTTCAGTGCCGACAGCAGGGCCGAGCAGTCCTCGAACGCCGAGTTCATGCCCTGCCCGTAGAACGGGTACACCGCATGGACGGCATCACCGACCAGCACCATCCAGTCCTCATAACGCCAAGGCGCGGTTTTTGTGGTCAACAGCGCGCCGACCGGCCGGCCCTGCCACTGTTCGACCAGCCCGGGCAGCATCGGCAGCAGGTCCGGGAAGTACTTGCGGAACAGTGCCTGGATCTCGTCCGGGGTCTGCGTGGTCTCGAAGCTGTCCGGCCCCTCGTGCGGCAGGAACAGGGTCAGCGTGTGCGAGCCGTCGCGGTTGGGATGGGAGACGAACAGGCCGTGCGAGCGCGGCCAGACATGCAGGGCCGTCTGGTCGATGACCGACTGGCCGTCCGGGCCGGCGGCCAGGCTGAGTTCCTTGTAGCCCCACTCCAGGTATTCCTGGTGGTAGTCGGCGCGCATCCCGCGCTGCATCTCCGGGCGGCAGCGCGAGAACGCACCGTCGGCGCAGATCACCCATTCCGGGCGCACGATGTCGGTGATGCCGTCATGCTCGATGTGCAGCTCGCGCTCGCCCTTGTCGATGCTGACCAGGCGATGCTCGAAGTGGAGCTTCACGTGCGGATGCGCTTCGGCGCGATCCAGCAGCAGCCGGATCAGTTCGCTGCGGTCGATCGAATACAGC
Organism: Lysobacter sp. DMC104; assembly: GCF_056313665.1. Lineage (NCBI taxonomy): Bacteria > Pseudomonadati > Pseudomonadota > Gammaproteobacteria > Lysobacterales > Lysobacteraceae > Lysobacter > Lysobacter sp. DMC104. Next base: position 365,470 of record NZ_JBQUZW010000001.1, read on the forward strand.
ACTTCGCCGCGGTTCTTGCCGTAGGGCTGGAAGCGGGTGCTGCCGTCCGGCGCATGGATCACGCGGCCGCGCATCACCACCGTCAGCGGCATGACCACGTCGATCAGGCCGACCTCGGTCAACGCCTGGATGCCGCGCTTGGACAGGCCGAGGTTGATCGAACGGCCGCCCTCCGCCCCCTCGACGCGCGGGTCGTCGCGGCGCTCGTAGACATCGACGCGGTGTCCGCGCTCGGCCAGCGCCAGCGCCAGGAGCGAACCGGCCAGCCCGCCGCCGACGATCGCGACGTGCGAAGCCGCCGCAGGAGTCTGCACCGCGCTCATCGTCCGGCCTCCGTGCGCAGTTCGAGTTCGGCCTGGACCAGCGCGTCCACCGCCTGGTCGAAGTAGTTGCGGCGGATGGTCGCGCCAAGGCGGCGCAGGTAGGAACGCAGGTAGGCGTTGCGCACCTGCGGCGTGTCCAGTTCGCGCTTGAGGAACGGCAGGTCCGATTCCACCATCTGCCGCATCACCAGCATCGGGGTCGGACTGCGCAGCGGACGGAAGTCCGGATTGCGCAGGCCGGGGGTGTCGTTGCGGGCGTGGAATTCGCCCAGCATCAGCCCGACGTCCACGAACGCCGGCTTCAGCCGCGCCTGCATGGCGTCGATCAACGGCGCGGCGGTCTCGTCCAGGCCGGTGAACACGGCCATGAAGACCTTGTTGATGGCCATCGGGCCTTCGCGCGGCTCGGTCTCGAGGAACAGCTGGCGACACTGCTCGATGACGTCGTGGATCCGCTGCGGATCGGGTTCGGCATCGGGGATCTCGATCAGCCAGATCGTGTCCAGTTCCAGCGCCATCGGCGTGAACGGACAGACCGGGCCGGCGCGACCGACGTCGGGATGGGGGCGCGCGAGGAAGCTCCGCACCCAGGCCACCGAGGCGGCCAGTGGCGAATCGGGCGCGCAGGCCGCTTCCACTTCGGAGGCGCGGCGCAGGACGAACCCCGCCCCGGCGTCGGCAGCGGGAACGGACTTGGCGGCGTGCGGGCACACGGGTTCCGGGCTGGCGGCCCGCAATGCCATGGTCTGATCACTAGCGTTCATTGGGTGTGTTCCTGTGTCTGTCCTGGAATGCCGGCGCCCGCGCGACCCGGGCCATGGCCCATCGCAGCGATCCCGCGCCTGCACGCGTCCCGCAACCACTTGTCCACCGTTCCGTCCTCATCCCTTCCTCCGCATCGACGCGGCCCTCCCGCGTCGTGCTGCGATGGGTCGCGCCCTCCCGGCGCGCCCGCCACCGCTCCATCGGCCGTTCAGGCCGCCGCCGACGACTCCGCGTCCGGCAATTCCTCTTCCACCCGCCTCACGGGACGCAAGGCGTAGCCGGCAGCGGCCAGCGCCGACATCGCCAGGCCCAGCACGATGAACAGCAGCCCCAGCCCGCGGCCGTCGCCGACGCCGATCACGCCCCCCACGCTGCCGGCCAGCGCACCGCCCGGCCGCATCGCGGGTTCGAACACGTACTGCGCCAGCGGTCCCGCCAGCAGGTAGCCCAGCGGCAGCGCGGCTTCGCTCGTCATGCGCACGATGGACATGCAGCGTCCCAGCAACTGCGACGGCACCTTCGTCTGCCACAAGGCGAAACTGGCGGACTGCGCCGGCGGGATGGTCAGGAACATCACGAACCCGGCCACCACCAGCAGCGTGAACGACGCCGCGAAGCCATGCGCGAACAGCGCCAAACCTCCCAGGAACGAAAAGCCGAGCAAACCGTTGACCTTGCGCTTCGGTCCGCCCCAGGCGGTGATCAGCACGCCGCCGAGGAGCAGGCCGCTGCAGGCCAGCGACATCTGCAAGCCGAGCAGGCTCTCGTCCTGGTGCGCCACACTGAGCACCAGCGGCGTGATCGCGACGCTGGCGATCGCGAACAGGAAGCTGTCCACCGTGCCGACCACGAGCAGGCCCAGCAGGCCCTTGCGCTCGGCGATGTAGCGCCAGCCATCGCGGGCCTCGCGCAGCAGGTCGGGCGCCTCGCCTTCGTCGCGCGCCGGACGCGGCACCCGCGCCAGCGCGATGCACACGGCACCGACGACGAAGCTGATCGCGTCCACGGCGAGCACGCCGCCGAGGCCGGTGAACTTCATCAGCACGCCGGCCAGTGCCGGGCCGCCGACCAGGGAGACGCCCTGCCCGGTCTGGATCAGCCCGTTCAGCCGCACCAGCTGGTCGCGGTCGGCCAGCAGCGGCACGCTCGCGGCATACGCCGGCTGGAGGAACGTGTTGGTGATCGCCGACAGGCCAACGCCGAGGTAGATCACGGGCAGCGACAGCGCATCCGTGGCCGCCAGCACGGCCAGCACACCGATCAGCAGCGCCGACGCCAGTTCGCAGGCCATCATCACCCGGCGCCGGTCCCAGCGGTCGACCAGCGCCCCGGCGACGGGCGACAGCAGCAGCGCCGGGATCGCCATCGCCACGAACACCATCGCGAAATGCAGGGTGGAGCCCGTCGTCTTGTAGACCCACACCCCCAGCGCGAAGCTGGTGAGCCGCGACCCCACGCCCGACACCAGCTGACCGAACCAGATCAGCAGGAAGTCGCGCAGGCCGGCGAACCGGCCGGCGGTGGCGGGCGCCGCGGACGCGCTCATGCATCCGCCCCGCGCGCGGGCAGCGCGCCGCAGACCTGCAGGAACGCCAGGTAGCGTTCGATCAGCGCGGCGTCCGTGACCGGACGGCGCTCGCCGAACGGCGCCAGCACCGCCTCGGCGGCGACGCACTCGAACTCGGGTTCGCGCGTCGCCTCGCCTTCGGGCAGCGCCTCGGGGAACAGGCCGGCGAACGGCGCCAGCGCATTGGGGGTGCCTGCCGCGACGGCCGCATGCAGCGCGCGCCGCCAGTCGGCGTACGGCACTTCCTCGATCGGACCGACCTGCCGGCGCATCGCCTCCAGCAGCGTGCGCATCGGCATGCGGTCCGGGTTGTAGTAGTGGTAATTGCCGTCGGCATCGCCACCGCCCAGCGCGACCCGCACGATCGCGCGGGCGACGTGGTCGACCGGGATCAGGTCGAAGCTCTGGTCGTCGGACTGCGGCGCCAGGCCCAGTTGCACGCAGCCGCGGATCCAGGTGTTGAAGTAGTCGTCCGGGTTGCTGGCGCCGTGCACCGCATCGCCGGTCACGCGCGCCGGCCGGTGGATCGCCACCGCCACGCCGCGCGCACGCGCCCGCAGGCCGAGTTGTTCCGCCACCCACTTGCTCTGGTTGTAGCCGCCCTGCTGCCCGGGGCCGTCCGGCGGCGCGTCGCGCTCGGTCACGCGGCCGCCCATGTGCTTGTCGGTGAGGTAGACGCCGAGCGTGGACACCAGCTGCACCGGCTTGAGAGGCCCGGTCGTCGCCAGCCGCAGCACGTCGCGGGTGCCGCCGACGTTGGCCGCTTCCATGCTGGCGTACGGCGCGAGGAAGTTGACCTGCCCGCCGTTGTGGACGATCGCGTCCACGCGCTCCGCAAGCGCGGCGAACGCCGCGTCGGACAGGCCCAGCCGCGGCGACGCCAAATCACCCGACAGCGGCACGATGCGCGCGTCGTCGCCGTCGCGCCACAGGCCGTAGCGTTCGAGGTTGCCGCGGATGCGACGCAGGCCATCGGCCGCCTCGGCCGCGCGCACGAGGCAGACGATCTCGGCGGTGCTCAGATCGATCAGGTCGCGCAGCAGGTAGGCGCCGAGGAAGCCGGTCGCGCCGGTCAGCAGCACCGAGGCCGGTGCATTGCGCGGCGCCCGCGGCGGCGCGGCGCGGGCGGCGTCGATCTCCTCCGGCAGCACGACCTGCGCTTCGATGTCGAAACGCTCGTCGATGCCGGCGCGCAGGCGGTCGATGGCCTCGGCCAGCCCGGCGATGGTCGGCGATGCGAACACGGTCGCCACCGGAACGTCCACGCCCAGCGCGGCATGCAGGCGCGACACCAGCGGCAGCGTCGACAGCGAGTCGCCGCCGGACGCGAAGAAATCGTCGTCGATGCCCAGTTGCTCGCGACCGAGGACGTCGCGCCACACGGCGAGCACGGCTTCTTCGGTCGGCGTGCGCGGCGCACGCAGGCTGCGTGCATCCGCGGCCTGCGCTTCCGGCGCGGGCAACGCGCGGCGATCGATCTTGCCGTTCGGCGTCAGCGGCATGGCGTCGAGGAACACGAAGGCCGAGGGCAGCATCGCCTCCGGCAAGCGGCGCGCGAGGCCGGCGCGCAGCGTCGCGGCATCGATGCCGGCGTCGGCGACGGCATAGGCGACGAGACGACGATCGCCCGGGCGATCCTCGCGCAGCAGCACGATCGCGGCCTGCACGCCCGGCTGCGCGGCGAGCGCGGCCTCGATCTCGCCCAGTTCGATGCGGAAGCCGCGCAGCTTGATCTGGTGGTCGCGGCGGCCGACGAAGTGCAGCGTGCCGTCGGCGTTCCAGCGCACGAGGTCGCCGGTGCGGTACATGCGCGGAGGCGTCGCGCCGGCAGGCGTCGCCGCGACGAAGGGATCATCGAGGAAGCGCTCGGCGGTCAGCGCGTCCGCGCCGCGGTAGCCGCGGGCCACGCCGAGGCCGCCGATGAACAATTCGCCGACCACGCCGCGCGGCACCGGCTGCAGGTGGCGATCGAGCACGTAGACGTGCACGCCCGGCAACGGCCGGCCGATCGGCAGGTCCAGCGTGGCGATCTCGTGCGCATCCGTCGTGGACAGCAGCGTGGCGCAGACCGACGCCTCGGTCGGCCCGTAGTGGTTGCACAGGGTCACGCGGCCGCCGGTGATCGCGGCGAACTTGCGCACCTGTTCCACCGGCACGCTTTCGCCGCCGATCATCATCAGGTCGAGCGACGGCAGCAGCGGCGCGGCGGCGTTGCGCAGCGCCCAGCCCTCGCTCCAGCGCCGCCACAGCGCGGCGGGCGCGTCGATCGCGGTCACGCCGAGCTCGGCGCAGAGTCGCTCCAGCTCGAACGGGCCGAGCTCGGTCGGCGCCGGATGCAGCACCAGCGCCGAACCGCAGGCCAGCGCCGGGAACACGTCGCCCACCGAGGCATCGAAGATCAGCGGCGGAATGACCAGCAGGCGCTGTCCCTCGAAGCGATGTCGCGCGAGGAAGCCCTGCACCAGGTTCACCGCGCCGCGATGCGGCACTTCCACGCCCTTCGGCGTGCCGGTGGAACCGGAGGTGTAGACCAGGTATGCGAGGTCGTCCGCACCGGCCTCGCCCGCGGGCAGCGCGTCGGCATCGGCATCGACGGCCAGGCGTGGCAGGTCGCCGGCCACCGCCGCGGCGCGTTCGAGCAGCGTCGGCGGCGCCACCAGCGCACGCGCGCCGGCATCGTCCAGCAGCAGGCGCAGGCGCTCGTCGGGATGCCCGGGATCCAGCGGCAGGTAAGCCGCGTCGGCAGCGAGGATGCCCAGCAGCGCGATCACCGCCTCGGCCGAACGATCCGCCAGCAACGCGACGCGATCGCCGCGCGCCACGCCCAGCGCACGCAGCGCCTGCGCGAGCCCGGCCGCGCGGCGCGCGACCTCGGCGTAGGTCCAGGTGCGGCCGGGCACCACCAGCGCGGCCGCATCGGGCGTGCGGGCGGCTTGCCGGGCGAACAGCCCGTGCAGGGTGTCGGCCTCGCCCGCGATCGCCGGGCCGCCGTCACCCAGCGCAAGCAACTGCGCGCGCTCGTCGGCACCGAGGATCGGCAACCGCGACAGCGGCAGGTCGGGATCGGCGATCGCGGCGCGCAGCAGCAGGTCGTACTGGTCGGCGAAGCGCTTCATCGTCGCTGCGTCGAACAGCGCAGTGGCGTAGTCGAGCAGCGCGAAGTAGCCGGCGGGTTCGTCGGTGACCGACAGCGTGATCTCGAAGCGCGCGGTGTCGGTGTCGGGCTCGAGGTTGGTCGAACGCGCGTCGCCGAGGCACATCGGCTCGCCGCCGCTCTTCTGCAGCACGAACATCGTCTGGAACAGCGGCGTGCGGCCGGGCGCGCGCTCCGGCGCGACCCGGTCGATCACCTTTTCCAGCGGGACCTCGGCGTTCTCCAGCGCACGCAGCACGTTCGCCTTCGTCTGCGCCAGCGCTTCGCGGAACGACGGGTCGTCGCCGAACTGCGCGCGCAGCGCCACGGTGTTCACGAACAACCCGATCGCGGCGTCGCAGCCCGGCAGGTTGCGATTGGTGACCGGCGAACCGACGACGATGTCGCCATCGCCCGACCAGCGCGCCAGCAGGGCCTGGAACGCACACAGCAGCACCGCGAACGGCGTCGCGCGCTCGGTGCGGGTCAGCGCCAGCACACCGGCATGGACATCGGCGGGCAGCGTCCAGGCGTGTCGCGCGCCGGCCGCCGAGAGCCGGTTCGTGCGCGGCCGGTCGGTGGGCAGGTCGAGCACGCCGGTCACGCCCGCCAGTGCCTCGGCGCACGCGGCCAGTTGCGCGTCGATCCGCTGCGCCTGCGCCGGCGAGGCCTGCCACAGCACCAGGTCGGCGAACCGCGGCGCGGGCGGCAGGTCGTCCGGCACGCGGCCGGCGACGAAGGCGTCGTAGTGCGCGACGAGATCCAGCTGGACCACGCCCAGCGACCACGCGTCGGTGACGATGTGGTGCGCGACGATCAGCAGCGCATGCGATTGCTGCGCCAGGCGCAGCAGCGTGAAGCGGATCAGCGGCGGCCGGGCGAGATCGAACGGCCGCGCGCCCTCCTCGGCCATGCACCGGGCGAATTCGGCCTCGCGGGCCTCCGCAGGCAGCATCGACAGGTCGATCGTGCGCAGCGGCGCGACGGCGTCCTCGCAGACGGTCTGCGCCGGTTCGCCACCGGTTTCCGAAAACGCCATGCGCAGCGCGTCGTGGCGCGCGATCACCGCCGCGCAAGCGCGCGCGAGCGCGGCCTCGTCGATCGGCCCCTCGACGCGATGGTTGTGGTGGATGTGGTAGGTCGGCGTGCCCGGTTGCAGGCGCTCGAACACCCACATCTGGCGCTGCGCCGGGGTCAGCGGGAGGCGTTGACCGGGCTGCGCGTGCGGCAGCTCGACCGCGGCCGGCGCATCGCCTGCCGCACGGCTCGCGAGCTTGCGCAGCAGCAATTCGCGCTGCTGCGGCGACAGCCTGGCCAGCCGCGCATCCAGCGATGCGGCACCGGCGGGGGTCGAATCGTTCGGGGCGCTCATGCGCGGTCCTCGCTCCTTCGTCGGGCCGTCATCCGGCGAGCAACGCCTGGATGTCGTCGTCGGACAGGCCTTCCAGCTCGCCGAGCATGCCGGCCAGGTCGTCCGCACCGAGGCTGTCGAGGCGCTGGCGCAGCAGCAGCTCGGCGAAGCGGGCCACGGTCGGCGCCTCGAACACCATCCGCAGCCTGATGTCCGGGCCCAGCGCGGCCTGCATGCGCGTCACCAGCTGCGTGGCGAGCAGCGAATGGCCGCCGAGGTCGAAGAAGTCGTCGTGGATGCCGATCTGCGGCCGGCCGAGGATCTCGGCCCACAGCACGACCAGCGTTTCCTCCTCGGGGTTGCGCGGCGCGGCGTACTCGCCGGCACCGAAGGCGTCGGCTTCCGGCGCGGGCAGCGCGCGGCGGTCGATCTTGCCGTTCGGCGTGAGCGGCAGGCGTTCCAGGCTGACGAACGCCGACGGCAGCATGTAGTCCGGCAGGCGTTCGCGCAGGCGGTTGCGCACCGCGGACACGTCGATCGCGCCCGCGGCGGGCACCACGTACGCGACCAGGCGCTTGTCGCCCGGGCGATCCTCGCGGCAGATCACCACGGCCTGCGCGATCTCCTCGCCCTGCAACAGCACCGCTTCGATCTCGCCCAGTTCGATGCGGAACCCGCGCAGCTTCACCTGGTGGTCGATGCGGCCCAGCGCTTCGAGGTGGCCGTCGCGACGCCAGCGCGCAAGATCGCCGGTGCGGTAAAGCCGACCGCCCGCGCGCGGCCCGAACGGATCGTCGATGAATTTCTCGGCGGTGAGTTCGGGTCGATCGAGGTAGTCGAGCGCGACGCCGAGGCCACCGATCAGCAGTTCGCCCGGCAGGCCCGCCGGCACCGGCTGCAGCGTCTTGTCGACGACGTAGACCTCGGTGTTGGCGATGGGATGACCGATCGCGACCGGGCCATCGCCCTCAGTCACGCGCTCCAGCGTCGACCAGACCGTGGTTTCGGTCGGGCCGTAGACGTTCCACAGCTCGGCACCGCAGGCCAGCAGACGATCCGCGAGTTCGCGCGGCAGCGCTTCGCCGCCGCAGAGCATGCGCAGGCCCGGTCGGCCGCGCCAGCCCGATTCGAGCAGCATGCGCCAGGTCGCGGGGGTGGCCTGCAGCGTCGTGACCTGCGCGGCGTCGAGCAGCGCGGCCAGCGCGGGGCCGTCGGCGGCGGTGGCACGATCGGCCAGCACCACGCGCGCGCCCACGGTCAGCGGCAGCATCAGTTCGAGCAGCGCGATGTCGAACGACAGCGTCGTGATCGCGCACAGGCGATCGTCCGCGCCGAGTCCGGGTTCGCGCGCCATCGAGGCCAGGAAGTTCACCGCCGCGCGATGCGGGATGCGCACGCCCTTCGGACGACCGGTCGAACCGGAGGTGAAGATCACGTAGGCCGCGTCGTCCGCGCCCGCATCGCCATCGGCGGCAGCCACCTCGTCGGTGGCCTCGAGCACGTCTTCGAGCACGAGCGCGACGTGCGCACCGGCCGGCAATTGCGCGGCGATCGCGCGCTCGGTCAGCACCACCGGTGCAGCGGCGTCTTCCAGCATGTAGCCGATGCGTTCGGTCGGGAAACCCGGGTCCAGCGGCACGTAGGCCGCGCCCGACTTCAGCACGCCCAGCAGCGCGGCCAGCATCTTCGGCGTGCGCTCCAGGTACAGGCCGACCATGCGGCCCGGCCCGCAGCCGTGCGCGCGCAGGCGCGCGGCGATGCGGCTGGCCTGCGTGTCGAGTTCGGCGTAGGTCAGCGTGATATCGCCCTGCTCCACCGCAACGGCCTGCGGCGTGCGCGCGGCCTGCGCCTCGAACAGCGCATGCAGCGTCTTCGCTTCCGGAAGCGGCGCCGCGGTGGCGTTCCACTCGACGAGCAACCGCCGCCGTTCGGCCGGCGGCAGGATGTCGAGCGCGCGCACGCGCGTGTCCGGCGCGGCGAGCACCGAGCGCAGCAGCTGTTCGAGATGGTCGGCGAAGGCCTCGACATAGGCGCGATCGAACAGGTCGGTCGCGTACTCGATCAGCATGATCAGGCCGGCCTCGTCGTCCTCGGCGGCGAAGATCGACAGGTCGGCGCGCGCCGTGCCCGAATGCCCGTCGGCCATGTCCACCGGCACCAGCTTCAGGCCGGGCAGGTCGATCTCGGTGGCCGGGAAGTTCTGGTAGAACAGCATCGTCTGGAACAGCGGCGCATGGCTGAGGTCGCGCTCGATGTTCAACGTCTCGATCAGCCGCTCGATCGGCAGATCCTGATTGGCATAGCTGTCCAGCGTCGCCGTCTTCACCTGCGCCAGCAGCTCACGGAAGGTCGGATCGCCCGACAGGTCCGTGCGCAGCGGCAGCGTGTTGATGAAGAAGCCGACCAGCGATTCGAGTTCGCGCCGGGTGCGGTTGGCGTTGCCCACGCCGACCACGATGTCGTCCTGCCCCGAATACCGCGCCAGCAGCGTCTGGTACGCGGCGAGGAAGGTCATGAACGGCGTCACGCCCTCCTGGCGACTGAAGCGCTTCACCGCGTCGTAGAGATCGGGCGGCAGTGCGCGGTTGAGCATCGCGCCGCGATAGCTCTGCGCCGGCGGACGCGGGCGGTCGCCCGGCAGTTCCAGCACGGTCGGACGCTGCTCGAACCGCGATTTCCAGTAGTCGAGCTGGCGCGCCATCTCGCTGCTGCCCAGCTCGTCGCGCTGCCACAGCGTGTAGTCGACGTACTGGATCGGCAGCTCCGGCAACGGCGAAGCCTCGCCGGCGAGGAACGCGCGATACAGCCGCGTGAGTTCACCGAAGACGACGCCCAGCGACCAGCCATCGACCGCGATGTGGTGCGCGCTGAGTGCCATCAGGTGATCGTGCTCGCCGATCTTCGCCAGCGTCGCGCGCAGCACCGGGCCGGCGACGAGATCGAACGAAGCGCGGGCATCGGCCCGTGCGAGCGCGATCGCCGCGTCGGTGCACGCGGCTTCGTCACCGCGATCGGACACGTCCAGCCGCGCCATCGGCACCGGCGATGGCGGCAGGATGCGCTGGAACGGCCCTTCGGCATCGCGCGGGAACACCGTGCGCAGGCTTTCGTGCCGCTCGGCGATGGTGTCGAGGCAGCGCTGCAGCACGTCGAGGTCGAGCGGGCCGTAGAAGCGCATCAGCGACGTGACGTTGTAGACGCTGTTGCCCGGATCGAACTGATCCAGGATCCACAGTCGCTCCTGCGCCGACGACAGCGGCAGGCGCGCCGGGCGCGGGCGTCGCCCGATCTCGGACTTGGGCACGGCGGTTTCCGCCGCACGCTTCGCCAGCTGCTGCATCAGTTGCGCACGCTTCTCCGGCGAAAGATTCGCCAGACGTCGCTCGAGTTCGCTCATTTACGCCACTCCGGTCACACCCGCGCCCGAAAGGCGATCCAGCAATTCGGCTTCGCTCAGATTGTCGATATCGTCCAGGAGACCGGCCAGGGCCGCGCGGTCGGCGGCCTCGCACTCGCTCGCCACGCGCGCCGCCAACTGCTCCAGCGTCGGCGCTTCGAACAGCGCACGCAGCGGCAGTTCGATGCCGTAGTCGTACTCGATGCGCGCCAGCATCTGCGTCGCCAGCAGCGAATGGCCGCCGAGGTCGAAGAAGTCGGCGCGCACGTCCACGCGCGGCAGGTGCAGCAGTTCGGTCCACAGCGCGGCGAGCGCCTGCTCGTCCTCGGTGCGCGGCGCGATGAAATCGTCGTCGTTGCCCGACGCGGCTTCCGGCGCCGGCAGTGCACGGCGGTCGACCTTGCCGTTCGGCGTCAGCGGGAACGCATCCAGCGCGACGAACGCCGACGGGATCATGTACTCCGGCAGCGCGCGCTTGAGTTCCGCGCGCAGGTCCGCCGGATCGGGCCGTTCGCCGGTGCAGGTGTAGTACGCGACCAGGCGGGGATCACCGGGGCGATCCTCGCGGCAGTGCACGACCACCTGGTCCAGCGCCGGCAGTTCGGCCAGCACCGATTCGATCTCGCCCAGTTCGATACGGAACCCGCGCAGCTTGATCTGGTGATCGATGCGACCGACCACCTGCACCGTGCCGTCGGCGCGCCAGAACGCGAGGTCGCCGGTGCGGTACAGGCGCGCGTCCGGTGCCGCGGAGAACGGATCGGAGATGAACTTCTCGGCGGTCAGGTCGGGACGCCCGCGATAGCCCGCGGCCAGGCCGGCGCCACCGATCAGCAGCTCGCCCGGCACGCCGACCGGCAACGGCTGCATGTGGCGGTCGACGATGTGGAGGGTCGTGTTGTCGACCGGCTTGCCGACGATGATCGGCCCGGTGCCCGGCTCGACCCGGCACAGTGCCGAGTAGACCGTGGTTTCGGTGGGACCGTAGAGGTTCCACAGCTCGCGACCCATCGGCAGCAGGCGATCGGCCAGCTCGCGCGGCAGCGCCTCGCCGGTGGAGATGATGCGCATGGTCGGTTTGCCCGGCCAGCCCACGTCCAGCAGCATGCGCCAGGTCGCCGGCGTGGCCTGCATCAGCGTCAGCGGCTCGGCTTCGATCAGGCGGCGCAGGCGCAGGCCGTCGCGCACGGTATCGCGATCGACCAGCAGGATGCAGGCACCGACCGTCAACGGGATCACCAGTTCGGTCAGCGCAATGTCGAACGACAGCGTGCTGATCGCGCAGATCGTGTCACCCGCGGCGATGCCGGGTTCGCGCGCGATCGAACGGATCAGGTTCACCGCCGCGCGCTGCTGGATCTCGACGCCTTTCGGCTTGCCGGTCGAACCGGAGGTGAAGATCACGTAGGCCGGATCGTGCGGCCCGACGCCGTTGCCGCGCATCGCGTCGCCGTCGGCGAGCGCTGCGTCGGCATCGACGACGACCACCGACGGCACCGGCGCGGGCAACTGGTCGCGCAGCGACGCCTGGGTGACGATGATGGTCGACTGCGAGGTCTCGACCATGTAGCCGAGGCGATCGCGCGGGAAGCCCGGGTCCAGCGGCACGTAGGCGGCACCCGCCTTCACGATGCCCACCAGGCCGATCAGCATTTCCAGCGTGCGCTCGACGTAGAGGCCGACCAGCACGCCAGGGCCGGCACCGGCACCGCGCACCGCGCGCGCCACGGCATCCGCGCGGCGGTCGAGTTCGGCGTAGGTCATCGCACGCGTGCCGAAGCGGACGGCGACGGCATCGGGCGTGGCCGCCGCCTGCGCGGCGAACAGCGCGGCGATGGTCGGATCGGCAGGCAGCTCACGATCGGTGGCGTTCCAGCGATCGATCGCCTCGCGCTCCTCGACCGTCAGCAGCGGCAGCCGCGCGATCGGCGTCTGCGGTGCATCGGCCACGGCCGCGAGCAGCGTGACCAGATGCCCTCCCATGCGCCGGATCGTCGCCTCGTCGTAGAGGTCCGCGCTGTATTCGAAGATCAGCTCGCCTTCGCGATGCTGGTTCACGAACAACTGGAGGTCGGTCTGCGCGGTGTCCGGCGCGACGTCCTGCAGCTTCGCGTCCTCGACGCGCAGGCCCGACAGCGATTCGCCGCGCGCCGGATAACTCTGGAAGAAATACGTCGCCTGCGCGTACGGCGTGTAGCCGACCGAACGCGGCAGCCGCTGTTCCTCGAGGATGCGCTCGAACGGCGCATCCGCATGCTCCATCGCGCGGAGCACGCCGGCGTGGGTGCGTTCGAGGTATTCGGCGAAGGTCGGCGTGCCGGACAGGTCAGCGCGCAGGGGCAGCAGGTTGATGAAGAAACCGATCACCGCCTCCAGTTCCAGACGCGGGCGACCGGCGATGCCCATCGCCATGACCAGGTCTTCCTGGCCGCTGTAGCGCGAGAGCACGATCTGGTACGCGGCCAGCACGACGCTGGAAACGGTGGCACGGCATTCGCGCGCAAGCGTTTGCAGTCGTGCGTACACGCCCGGCGGGATGTCGGTCGACCAGGCACCGCCGCGATAGCTGCGCGTCGCCGGACGCGGCCGGTCGGTCGGCAGGTCGAGCGTCGACGGAGCGCCGGCGAGCTGCATTTTCCAGAAGTCGAGCTGCGAGCGCATGCGCTCGCCGGCGAAGTGTTCCTGCTGCCACAGCGCGATGTCCGCGATCTGCAGTTCGGGCGCGGGCGCATCGAGCGCACGACCTTCCCGCAAACGATTGTAGGCATCGAAGTACTCGCGCATCAGCGTGCTCACCGACCAGCCGTCGATCGCGATGTGATGGAAGGTGACCAGCAGCAGGTGCAGATCCGGTTCCACCGCCACCAGCAGCACGCGCAGCACCGGACCGTTCTCGAGGTCGAACGGCCGGCTCGCATCCTCGCGTGCGAGACGCGTGGCATCGGCACGACGCGCATCGGCATCACCACCCTCGGCGCGCACCTCGCGCCATGGCAGGTCGAGCTGCGGCAGGATGCGCTGGAACGGCTCGCCGCCGATCGCGGGAAACGACGTGCGCAGGCCTTCGTGGCGATCGACCAGCGATTGCAGCGCGCGACGCAAATCCACTGGATTTGCAGCCCCGTGGAGCCACATGCCCCATGCGGAGTTGTAGGCGACCTGGCCCGGATCGAGGCGATCCTGCAGCCAGAGCCGGCGCTGGCCGAACGTCAGCGGAATCCGTTCCGGACGCGGGCGTGGACGGATGCGAGTGCGGGACGTGCGCTCACGCATCGAAGCCTGCCGCAACTGCTCTCGTTGTTCCGGTGAGAGCCGGGCCAGGCGTTGTTCGAGCTCATTCATTCTGCTGGACTTCCGTGCGATGTACGCGGGAGAGAACGCCGCGCCTCGGGACGATGCGCATGAACGCCCCCTGGCATCCTTGCGCTCGCTGAAACAGCTTCCCAAGCTATCACACTCCGCTTATTCTGCAAGTCAAGTCTCCGGTGCCGACGCAGCGTGGCAATGGGTCGCATCTTCAATCGCAACCGTCGCGTATCCCGAGAATCTTCCCGCAAGAAAAGCATGTCCGCTTTCCTCCGCTTTTTACGATATGCACCTGAAGCGCGTGTCCGCTCATGCCGTCGCGGCGGGCGAGACGGCAGGCGCGCGTAATTTTGTGAATGGATGTTTCCGCAATGACGCACGGCTCGCCGACACCCCGCCCGCCCGCTTCCGATGCGCCCGAAACACTGGTCGCGATGTCGTCACGGCTGGGCAACGACGCGCGGCTCGTTCAGGGCGGCGGCGGAAACACCTCGCTGAAAGCGGATGACGATTTCTGGGTGAAGGCGTCGGGCACATGGCTCGCGCATGCGCACGATCGCGACATCTTCGTGCGGCTTCCGCTTGGCGGCGTCCGCCAGGCGATGCTCCGCGACGATGCCGAAAAAGCCATGACAGCGCTGGCACCGCCCGGCGCGCTGCGCCCTTCCATCGAAACCTCGCTGCACGCACTGCTGCCGCATGCGGTCGTCGCGCACGTGCACTCGGTGAACGCGATCGCATGGGCCGTGCGCGAGGATGCGCAGGCGGCGCTCGCGGATGCGCTCGAAGGCCTCGCCTGGGCCTGGGTGCCGTATCGCCGCCCCGGCCTGCCGCTCACCGTCGCCATCCGCACGGCACTGGAATCGGCCGCGACGCCACCGGACATCCTGTTGCTGGGCAACCACGGCCTCGTCGTCGGCGGCAGCGATTGCCACGACGCCGAAGCACGGTTGCATGCCGTCGAACGACGGCTCGTGCGGCCGGTGCGCACACCGGCCGCACGCGACGACGCTGCGCTGCGTGCCGCGAACGACCTCGACTGGATCGTCGCCGACGATCCGCAGTTGCACGCGATCGCCACCGATCCCGTTGCCTGCGCGATCGCCGTCCGCGGCGCGCTGTATCCCGATCACGTCGTTTTCCTCGGGGAATGCGCGGAGACCGTCGATGCCGCGCGCCCGCTGTCGCGGATGCGCAACGAGGTCGCCGCTGCCGGCCGCGAACCGCCGTCGTGGGCCCTGGTCCCCGGGCACGGCCTGTTGCACGCACCGGACTTGAGCGACGGCGCGCGCGCAATGCTCGGCTGCCTCGCCGACGTCGGTCTGCGCTGCGCGTCCGCCGACGGCCTGCGTTACCTCGACGTCACCGACGTCGCCGCATTGATGGGCTGGGAGGCGGAAGCGTACCGCCGGGCCCGAGATTCCCGTTCCGCCGCGGACTGAATCCGCACGTCGCCAGGAAGATCCGCATGCAGATCGTCGTCCCCATGTCCGGTTTCGGTGAGCGCTTCCGCCGCGCCGGTTACCGCGTTCCGAAACCGCTGATCGAAGTCGACGGCAAGCCGATCATCGCGCACGTGGTCGACATGTTTCCGGGCGAGACCGACTTCCTGTTCGTCTGCAACCAGGATCATCTGGACACGCCGGAATTCGCGATGGCGGAACAGATCCGCCGTTGGTGCCCGACCGGCCGCATCGTCGGCATCACGCCGCACAAGCTCGGCCCGGTGAACGCGGTGCTGCAGGCGATCGATCACGTCGACCCGGCGAAGCCGACCATCGTCAACTACTGCGACTTCACCTGCGTGTGGGACTACGCGCGCTTCCGCCGCATGGTCGCCGAAGGCGGCTGGGACGGCGCGATCCCCTGCTACACCGGCTTCCATCCGCACATGCTGGGATCGACCAACTACGCCTACGTCCGCACGGAAGGCGAACGGGTGCTGGCGATCCAGGAAAAGCAGCCGTACACCGACACGCCGATGCGCGAATACGCCTCCAGCGGCACGTACTACTTCGCCAGCGGCGCGCTGATGCGCGATGCGTTCGAGCGCTGCGTCGCGCGACCCGACCTCAAGCTCGGCGAGGAGTACTACGTCAGCCTCGCCTATCGCCCGCTGCTGGAAGACGGACGCCGCGTCGCGGTGTTCGAACTCGACCATTTCATGCAGTGGGGCACGCCCGAAGATCTCGCCGACTACCGCGCGTGGTCCGCGGCATTCCGCGCGCTCTGCGATCCGGGGCGCGCGCGCCGCGCGGTGCCGCAGCGCGGCACGACGATGGTGCCGATGGCCGGCCTCGGCTCGCGCTTCGCGCAGGAAGGCCATGCACTGCCGAAGCCGCTGATCCCCGTTTCCGGCGAGCCGATGGCGGTGCAGGCCACGCTCGACCTGCCCGCCGCCGAAAAGCATGTCTTCGTGCTGCGCAGGGACCTGCCCGGCCTCGATGCGATCGAGACCACGCTGCGCGAGCGCTTCCCCGGCTGCGCAATGGTCGAACTGACCGAAACCACCGACGGTCAGGCGCGCACCTGCCTGCTTGGCCTCGCCGATCCGGATGCGGCCGTCGACCTCGACGCACCGCTGACCATCGGCGCCTGCGACAACGGCGCAGTGTTCGACGCCGATGCGTTGCGCGCGGCGCTCGATGATGCGGACACCGACGTGCTGGTCTGGGTCGCGCGCGGCTATCCGGGCGCGCGCCGGCGACCGACGCACTACGGCTGGGTCGACGAGGTCGACGGCAACGTGCGCGGCGTGTCGGTGAAGACGCCGCTGGCGGATCCGTCGCGCGATCCGATCATCGTCGGCACCTTCACCTTCCGCCGCGCGCGCGACTTCATCGCCGCCGCGGACGCGATGATCGCGCGCGACGGCCGCATCAACGGCGAGTTCTACGTCGACACCTGCCTCAACGACGCGGTCGCGATGGGCCTGCGCTGCCGCATCTTCGAGATCGAACACTACCTGTGCTGGGGCACGCCGGACGACCTGCGCGCGTTCGAGTACTGGCAGCGCGGCTTCGATCGCTGGCCCTCGCATCCCTACCGCATCGCCGACGACAGCCGCGTGCGCCACGACGCGCCTGCGACCGCACCCGCCACCGCGGCGGTCGAGGCCTGAGCGATGACCCGTCGCATCACCGGCGAGCTGGCGCGCTTCCTGATCGTGGGCATCACCGCGGTCTGCATCGACTATGCGAGCTACCGGCTGGGCATGGCACTGGGCTGGCCGATCGGCAACGCCAAGGCCGCGGGCTACATCGCCGGCGCGGTGTTCGGCTATTTCGCCAACCGCTTCTTCACCTTCCGCGTGGCGACGGCGTGGCATTGGTCGGAGACGGTGCGCTTCATCGGCGTCTACCTGACCTCGCTGCTGGCGAACGTCGGCGTGAACGCGCTGGTGCTGGCGCTGCTGGGCCGATCGGAAGCCGCCATCGCCCTCGCCTTCCTCGCCGCCACCGGCACCTCCACCGCACTCAATTTCCTCGGCATGAAATTCCTCGTCTTCCGCCCGCGCCTGCCCGCCGGGAGCGCCGCGCCATGAGCGTCGTCTTCGATGCCGCCGGCACCGCATCCGCGCCGCGCCTGTCGCTGGTCATCCCCTGCTACAACGAAGCGAAGAACCTGCCGCTGCTGGTCGCGCGCCTGCGGGAGACCTTCGTCCGCGACGACGTCGAAGCGATCCTCGTCGACAACGGCTCGACCGACGATTCGCCCGAGGTGCTGCGCACGCTGCTGCGCGACACGCCGCGCATCCGCAGCGTGCGCGTCGAAAAGAATCAGGGCTACGGCTTCGGCATCCTCTCCGGCCTGCGCGCCGCGCGCGGCGAGGTCATCGGCTGGACCCATGCCGACATGCAGACCGATCCCGCGGACGCGCTGCGCGGCCTTGCGCTGTTCGAGCAGTCGCCGACGCCGCAGCGGCTGTTCGTGAAGGGCCGCCGCAGCGGACGCCCGTTCGCCGACGTGGTCTTCACGACCGGCATGTCGGTGTTCGAGACGCTGCTGATGCGCCGGCGCATGGTCGACATCAACGCGCAGCCGACGCTGTTCCCGCGCGCGTTCTTCGACGGCTGGCGCGACCCGCCGCACGATTTCTCGCTGGACCTCTACGCCTATTACCAGGCGCTGCACCGCGGCCTCGCCGTGCAGCGCTTCCCGGTGGTGTTCGGCGAACGCGCCCACGGCAGCTCGCACTGGAACGTCAACTGGCGCGCGAAGGCGCGCTTCATCCGCCGCACCGTCGATTACAGCCTCCGTCTGCGCAGGGAGCTTTCGCGCTCGCCATGATCCTCGTCCGCCATCGCCGCAACACCCTCGACGAACTGCGCGCGACCGATCCGTCGCTGGGCATCGAAGTCGACATCCGCAGCCACGGGCCGCGCCTGATCATCCACCACGACGCCTTCGTCGACGGCGAGGATTTCGAGCGCTGGCTGGACGGCTACCGCCACCGGCTGCTGATCCTCAACGTCAAGGAGGAAGGGCTGGAGGACCGCCTGATCGCGCTGATGCGCGAACGCGGCATCGAGGACTGGTTCTTCCTCGACCAGTCGTTCCCGTTCCTGGTGAAGACCGCACGCCGGGGCGAAGCGCGCTGCGCGGTGCGGGTGTCGGAATTCGAATCGATCGACACCGCGATGACGCTCGCCGGCAAGGTGCGCTGGATCTGGGTCGACTGCTTCACCCGCTTTCCGCTCGACGGTGCGCAGGCCGCGGCGCTGCAGGCCGCAGGTTTCTCGCTTTGCCTGGTCTCGCCGGAACTGCAGGGCCGCGACGCCGCGACCGAGATCCCGGCGTTGCGCGCACTGCTCGCGCGCGAAGGCATCGCGCCCGAGGCGGTGTGCACCAAAGAGCCTGCGCTGTGGTCCTGACCCTGCGGCCGATGCTGCGCGACCCGCTGTTCCGGGCAGGCCTGGTGCTGCGTCTGGCGCTGGTGGTGCTGCTGGTGCCGCAGATCCAGCTCGACTGGTTCGTGCCGTTCGTGGAATACGCGATCGCGCATCCGTCGCTCGATCCGTGGTCGCACTTCCTCGCCGCGGGCGGTTCGCCGGTGGCGTATCCCTACGGCCCGGTCATGCTGATCGCACACCTGCCCGGCGCGGTGCCGGGCTGGCTGCTGGACCAGGCGACCGGGCGGGACGTCTTCACCGGCATCGGCTTCCGCGCCGGCCTGCTGATGGCCGATCTCGCCGCGCTGGCGCTGCTCCATGCGCTGTTCCCGAAACATCCGCGCCGCCTGCTGTGGCTGTACTGGTGGTCGCCGCTGGTGCTGTTCGCGACCTACTGGACCGGCCAGACCGACATCGTGCCGGTGGCGCTGCTGCTGCTGAGCCTGGTGCTGCTGCGCGAGCATCGCGCGCGCGCCGCAGGCATCGCGCTGGGGCTGTCGCTGGCGGCGAAGTTCAGCATGCTGCTGGCGGTGCCGTTCGTGGCGATCTACCTGTGGCGCAACAAGCGCCTGCGCGCGCTGCAGGCGCCGTTCGCGATCGGCCTGCTGCTGGGCTTCCTGCCACAGGTGCTGTGCCTCGCCTCGCCCGGCGTGCGCACGATGGTGCTGGGCACGCACGAGGCCGCGCGCGTGTTCGACCTGTCGCTGCCGATCGGCGACACGCTGCACCTCTACCTGACGCCGATGCTCTACCTGCTCGCCGCCTACGGCGTGTGGCGGCTGCGCCGGATCAGCTTCGAACTGCTGGTCGCGGTGACCGGGCTGTCGTTCTTCCTCGTGGTGCTGTCCACGCCGGCGCCGCCGGGCTGGTACCTGTGGCTGGTGCCGTTCCTCGTCGCTCACCAGTTGCAGGCCGATCGCGGCGCGATGCTGCTCACCGCCGCGTTCTCTGCGCTGGTGATCACCCTGCACCTGCTGGTCTCGCCTGGCGCGGGCGTGCCGGCGTTCGACTGGCAGCCGCGCGGCGCCATCGCCGGCGTCGCGACGCTGCTCACGCCGCACACGCTGTCGCTGTGGATGACGATGGTCGTCTGCACCGGGCTGGTGCTGATCGCGCAGATGCTGCGCGAGCGCGTCGCCCGCAACGACTACTTCCGCATCGCGCAGAAGCCGGTGACGATCGGCATCGCCGGCGACTCGGGCGCGGGCAAGGACACACTGAGCAAGTCACTGACCGACATCTTCGGCGCGCACACCGTGGTGCATCTCTCCGGCGACGACTACCACGTCTGGGACCGCTTCGCGCCGATGTGGAAAGGCCTGACCCACCTCAACCCGCGCGCCAACGACCTGCAGCGTTTCCACGACGATGCGCTGGCGCTGATCGACGGCAAGACCGTCGACAACCGCCACTACGACCACAAGGCCGGGCGCTTCCTCGCGCCGGTGAAGCTGCGCCGCAACGACGTGATCATCGTCTCCGGCCTGCATGCGCTGCGCATGCAGCGGCTGAGCCGTCGCTACGACGTGTCGGTCTACCTCGACATCGACGAAGACCTGCGCCGCGCGTGGAAGGTGCATCGCGACGTGCGCGAACGCGGCCATCCGATCGAGAACGTGCTGCGCTCGATCGACCGCCGCCTGCCCGATGCCCAGCGCTACGTGCAGCCGCAGCGGGCGGGCGCCGACCTGGTGCTGAAGCTGCGTCCGGTGAACGTGCGGCAGCTGGAGAACGCCGCTTCGCCGCACGACGTGCCGCTGAAGCTCACGGCGACGATCCGCAGCGGCACGTACCACGAGCGGCTGGCGCGGATGCTGATCGGCATCTGCGGCCTGCACCTGGACATGGAGCTGGCCGACGATTCCGACGAGGTCGAGATCACCGTCGAAGGCGACGTCTGGGCCGAGGACATCGCCCTCGCCGCAGGCACGCTCGCGCCGAACCTCCAGGAAATGCTCGACATCCACCCGCACTGGGAAGATGGCATGTCCGGGATCATGCAGCTGATGGTGCTGCTGCAGATCGAAGAATCGCTCAAGAACAGGACCCGCTGAGATGGTGGCCAGGCACCCGACGAAAACATTGCGCGCGCCGCGCGCCATCATCTTCGACACCGACAACACGCTGTACGCCTACGACGGCCCGCACGCGATGGCGACCGCCGCCACCGAGGCCAAGGCGGTGCGCCTGCTGGGCGCCGATCCCGGCGACGTGCGCGAGGCCTTCGCTCGCGCGCGCGACGACGTGAAACGCCAGCTCGGCCACACCGCCAGTTCGCACAGCCGCCTGCTGTACTTCCAGCGCGGCATCGAGATGCTCGGTCGCAAGACGCAGCTGCTGATCACGCTGGACCTGGAACAGACCTACTGGCGCACGTTCCTCTCGCACTGCGAGCTGTTCCCGGGCGTGCGCGACCTGCTGGTGAACCTGCGCAACCACGACATCGCGACCGCGATCATCACGGACCTGACCTCGCAGATCCAGTTCCGCAAGATCGTGTACTTCGGCCTGGACGACTGCTTCGACTACGTGGTGACGTCCGAGGAAGCCGGCGCCGACAAGCCCGATCCCGCGTCGTTCCGGCTCGCGATCGACAAGCTGGGCGTCGAACCCGCGGACATCTGGATGGTCGGCGACAGCCTGCGCTGCGACATCGAAGGCGCGCGCGCGTTCGGCATGACCACGCTGCTGCGGGTGGACCATGCCGGCCACGGCACCCCCGAGGCGGACGTCGTGTTCGACGACTTTCGCGACCTCGAACGTTTCGTCTTCTCCGGCCAGATCGAAGGCCTGCAGGCCGCCTGAGCCTGCCGCGATGCCACAGGAGTCCGCCATGACCGCTGCCCCTTCCCTCGAACGCTGGACCATCGCCGGCCTCGGCGCGCTGCTGATCGCGATGCTGGTCGCGGCCGGCGTCTCGGCGTTCCGCCTGCCCGTCGCGGCGGCCGTCGCCATCGGCCTCGTCGCCGGCGCGCTGCCGCTGCGCGCGATCGTGCGCCGCCTGCCCGATGCGTGGGACGGCCTCGGCAAGCGCCGCCCCGTGCTGTCGACGCTGTGGCTGCTGCTCGCGCTGCTGACGCTGGCGCGCACCGCCGGCGTCGCGGCGTTCATGATCGATCCCGCGCAGGCGATGGTGTCGGCGTTCGGCTACGACCCGTTCTACATCGGCCACAGCTGCTATTCCGGCTACTGGCAGGCGGCGCAGCTGGCACAGCAGGGCGTACCCAACCTCTACGATCCCGCGCTGTACGACGGCCAGAGCCACGGCATCTTCCGCTTCGACGAGTTCCTCTACCTGCCGCAGTTCCTGTTGCTGCCGATGCTGGGCGTGGCCGCGGGCGGCGACTTCGACCAGCTGCGCGCGGCGTGGTTCGCGGTCGAAGGCATCGCGCTGCTGGCCTGCATGGCGTGGCTGTGCGGCTGGGTCGGCGAACGTTCCGGGCGACGCGCGGCGCTGCTGATCCCCGCGGTCTGGCTGGCGACGCCCGTGCTGCTGACGCTGCAACTGGGCAACTTCCACCTGCTGGCGGTGGCGATGTCCGCGGTCGCGATGGCGCTGTTCTGGCGCGAGCGACCGGTGCTGGGCGGCGCGCTGCTGGGCTTCGCGGTGTTCAAGCTGTTCCCGGGCATCCTCGGCATCTACCTGATCGCCACGCGCCGCTGGAAGGCGGTGGGCTGGACGCTGGCGTTCTCGCTCGTCTACACGATCGTGACGTACCTGTGGATCGGCGAGGCACCGTTCCGCGCGCTGCTGACCTACCACCTGCCGCGGCTCGGCAACGGCGAGGCCTGGGCGTTCCTCGAAATGAAGGAACTGGGCTTCGTCGCCGCGATCAACGACTCGGTGCCGGGCGTGATCTACAAGCTCAATGCGCTGGGGTTGCCGGGCATGACCCGTGCGCTGGTGCAGCAGCTGTCGTGGGTCTGGACGCTCGCGGTGGTGGCGCTGACCGTGTTCGCCGCACGCCGCGCGTCGCGGATGTCGCGCGTGGAACTGACCGCGGCCTGGATCGCACTGCTCGGCCTCGCCGCCGCACGCAGCCCCTTCCTGCCCGACCACACCGGCCTGTTCGCGCCGCTGTGGGCGTGGAGCTTCGTCGCCGCCGCCGCGGCGATGACCGGCGCCCGCGCGACGCTGTTCGCGCTGCTGTGGCTGGTGCTGGCCGCGGTGCTGCCGTTCACCGGCACGCCGCTCGACGACGGCGCCGATCGCTATATCGTGTCCGCGATCAGTCAGATCATGTCGCTGGGCGTGTGCCTGTGGATCGTGCTGCGCCGGCCGGTCGGCGCGGCGTCACAGGCGGGTGGCGACACGGGATCGCCGCTGTCCGCAGCGGCGACCTGATCGGCCGCCCGCGACACGCCTCGCTCAGCAATCCATGCGATAGCCGACGCCGTAAATCGACTTGATCCAGTCCTCGCTGCCGCCGGCATCGGCGATCTTGCGGCGCAGGTTCTTCACGTGGCTGTCGACCGCGCGGTCGGTGACGATGCGGTGATCGTTGTAGAGGCCGTTGAGCAACTGGTCGCGCGAGAACACCCGCCCCTGCGCACCGTGGAGTTGACGCAGCAGGCGGAACTCCACCGGCGTGAGATCGATCGGCTGCCCGCGCAGGGTCGCGCGGCATGCCTCCTCGTCGATCGTGATGGGTCCGGCGGGCGCCGTGGGCACATGACGATGGCGACGCAACACCGCACCGATCCGCGCGATCACCTCGCGTGGACTGAACGGCTTGCAGATGTAGTCGTCCGCGCCGATCTCCAGGCCGAGCAGGCGGTCCACTTCCTCGACGCGCGCGGTCACCATCACGATCGGTGTCTGACTGTCGCGGCGCAGCGCACGGCAGATCTCGATGCCGTCGAGCCCGGGCAGCATCAGGTCGAGCAGCACCAGGTCCGGTTGCTCGCGACGAAAGGCGTCGATCGCCTCGGCACCATCGGCGATCCAGCGATGCGTGTAGCCCGCCGCCGCCAGGTAGTCGCCGAGCACGGATGCCAGCCGCGGCTCATCCTCGACGATCAGCACGTGGTCCTGCCGGCGCACGCTCATGCCGCGCCCACCGGCAGTTCGACGACGATGCGCAATCCGCCGAGCGGCGACGGCGACGACGCGATGCGTCCGCCGTGGGCTTCGACGATGTTGCGGCAGATCGCCAGTCCGAGGCCGCTTCCGCCGCTGGCACGGTTGCGCGACGCCTCGACGCGATAGAAACGATCGAACAGGTGCGCGAGTTTGTCCGCCGGCACGCCCGGCGCGCTGTCCTCGAAGACGAGTGTCGCCAGCGCATCGTCGGACACGGCGTCCACGACCACTTCGCCACCGGCATCGGTGTAGCGCAGGGCATTTTCCAGGAGATTGCAGAACAGTTGCTGCAGCCGGGATTCGTCGCCGACGAGCGACATCGGCCCCTCGGGCAGTTGCGTGCGCAGCCGCAGGCCCGCGGACCGGAAGCGCCCTTCCATGCTGGCCAGCGCGGAGCGCAGCACGATGCCGAGATCGACCGACTCATGCCGATACGCCATCGCGCCGACGTCGGTCAGCGACAGGTCGTGGAGATCGTCGATCAGCTTGTCGAGGCGACCGATCTCCTGGTGGATGACGTCCAGCGATTGCGGCGTGACGGGACGGATGCCGTCCTGGATCGCTTCGATCTCCGCGCGCACCACCGCCAGCGGCGTGCGGAGCTCATGCGAGATGTCGGCCATGAAGCCGCGGCGCGAACGCTCGTTGTGTTCGAGTGCCTGTGCCATGCGATTGAAATCCTGCGCCAGCCGGCCGAGTTCGTCCTGGCGGCCGGCCTCGATGCGCGCGGAGAAATCGCCGGACGACAGCGCGCGGGTACCCGCGGTGAGGCTGCGGACGCGGCTGAGGATGCCGCGCGTGAAGAAGAACGTGAGCAGGCCGACGACGACGAGCGACACCACGACGATCAGCAGCAGTGCATGTCGCTGTTGCTGCATGAAGTGATCGCGGCCGGGCTCCACGGCCTTGCCGAAGGGGACCATCGCCACCCAGCCGACGGTGCGGCCCTCGACGACGATGGCGCGCAGGCGCGAACCGCGATCGACGTTGACGTTGCCGATGACGCGGCGATGGTCGGCGTCCAGCAATCCCATCCGCGCGATCGCACCGGTCTGGTCCGCGGTGGACAGCCGTGGCGCGACGTCCTCGCCTTCGCGATGCGGCAATACCAGCTGGAACCATTCGCCGGGATCGGCGCGCAGGAAATCCCAGTTGCCGTGGGCTCGGTAAGCGGCCCGCACCCTGGGCAGGACCTCTTCCATGCGCTGGTTGTTCTGCTCGTCGAGATAGTCGAAGAAACCGCGCTCGAAGCTGCGGCGGATGACGAGCGCCTGAACGGACAGCACGATCGCGCAGGCCACGAAGACCGCCACGAACAACTTGGCCGAGATGCCTATTTTCATGGCCGATTGCGAACCACCAGGCGAATGCGACGGCGCCATTAGCGCACCTCTCCCGCGGCGAAATCAAGCATGAAACCGGTTTTTCCCGGCAATCCACATATTTCCTCCACAATCCGGAAACAGCATGGCCCCGCTCGAATCGCCGGGAATCCCCATGCCTGCTCCGTCCTCGCCCCGCCCCTTCCTCCACGTGTCGACGGCCCTGCTGTTCGTCGCCGCGACGACGCTCGCCGCCTGCTCCAGGCCGCCGGCCATGCAGATGCCGCAAACCGAAGTCGGCGTCGTCACGCTCAGGCAGGAACGCCTGTCGGTCGACAGCGAACTGCCGGGCAGGACGCGTGCGTACCAGACGTCCGAAGTGCGCCCGCAGGTGGGCGGCATCCTGCGTCGGCGCCTGTTCGAGGAAGGTGCCGACGTGAAGGCCGGACAGGTGCTCTACGAGATCGATCCGGCGATGTACCGCGCCGCGTACGACAACGCACAGGGGACGCTCGCGCAGGCCGAGGCGGCGGTGATTTCCGCGCGACCGAAGGCACAGCGGTATCGCAATCTCGTCGCCGAGGACGCCGCCAGCAAGCAGGATGCCGACGATGCGATCGCCAGCCTGCGGCAGTCCGAAGCCGCCGTGGTCGGCGCGAAGGCCGCATTGCAGAGCGCACGCATCAATCTCGACTACACCCGCATCCGCGCGCCGATTTCCGGCCGCATCGGCACGTCGGCCTACACGCCCGGCGCGCTGGTCACGGCCGGCCAGGCCGCGGCCCTCGCCACCATCCACCAGCTCGACCCGATGTACGTCGACGTCGCGCAGTCGAGCACGCAGTTGCTGGCACTGCGCCGCCAGCTTGCGAGCGGTGCCTTGAAGGCCGTCGGCGGCAAGGCGCAGGTGAACCTCGTGCTGGAGGACGGCACGGTCTATCCGCATGCCGGCACGCTCGAAGTCGTCGACGCCGCCGTCGACGAATCCACCGGCACGGTGAAGCTGCGCGCGGTGGTGCCCAATCCCGATGGCCTGCTGTTGCCGGGCATGTACGTGAAGGCGGTGCTGGCGATGGCCGTCGACGAACAGGCGCTGCTGGTGCCGCAGCAGGCGGTCACGCGCGACAGCAAGGGCGACGCGACCGTGCTGCTGGTCGGTGCGGGCGGCAAGGTGGAACAGCGCACCATCCGCGTCGGCGACGCGGTGAAGGATCGCTGGACGGTGGTGTCCGGATTGAAGGCGGGTGATCGCGTGATCGTGCAAGGCACGCAGAAGGCCCGCGCAGGTGCCACGGTGAAGGCGGTCGAAGTCGACCCGGCCAGGCCCGCGATCTCCACGCCGCCGACCGGCGCCGCGCCGGGCGCGTCCGCGAAGCCGCGCTGAGGAATGCCCATGGCCCGCTTCTTCATCGACCGACCGATCTTCGCCTGGGTGATCGCCATCATGATCACCCTCGCCGGCATCGTCTCCGTGGTCACGCTGCCGCTCGAGCAGTATCCCGACATCGCCCCGCCCACCGTCTCGGTCAACGCCAACTATCCGGGGGCCTCGGCGGAAACCGTGCAGAACTCGGTGACGCAGATCATCGAGCAGCAGATGACCGGCCTCGACCATCTGCTGTACATGTCGTCGAGCAGCAGTTCGGCCGGCAGTGCGTCCCTGACCCTGACCTTCGATTCCGGCACCGATCCGGACACCGCGCAGGTGCAGGTGCAGAACAAGGTGGCGCAGGCCGAGTCCATGCTGCCGCAGGCGGTGCAGAGCAATGGCGTGACCGTGCGCAAGGCCGGCGCAGGCAGCATGTTCATGGTGCTCGCTTTCATGTCCGAGGACGGCAGCATGAGCGGCACCGACATCGCCGACTACATGGTGTCCAGCCTGCAGGATCCGATCAGCCGGCTCGACGGCGTCGGCAACGTCAACGTCTTCGGTTCCGAGTATGCGATGCGCGTCTGGCTGGATCCGGAGAAGCTCGCGCACTACAAGCTGATGCCGTCCGATGTGGCGGCCGCGATCTCGGCGCAGAACGCGGACGTGTCCTCCGGTGCGCTGGGCGGCCTGCCCGCGACCGATGGCCAGCAGCTCAATGCGACGATCACTTCGCGCAGCAAGCTGAAGACCCCGGCGCAGTTCGAGGCGATCGTGCTGCGTTCCGATGCCAGCGGTGCGTCGGTGCACCTGCGCGACGTGGCGAAGGTGGAACTGGGCGCACGCACCTACAACTCCACCGCGAAGTACGACGGCAAACCGGCCGCCGGCATGGGCCTGCAACTCGCGACCGGCGCGAACGCGCTGGATGCCGCCGCCGCGGTGAAGGCGAAACTGGCCGAACTCCAGCCGTATTTCCCCAAGGGACTCACCTACACCGTCGCCTTCGACACCACGCCGTTCGTGCGCCTGTCGATCGAGGAGGTGGTGAAGACCTTGATCGAAGCGATCATCCTGGTCGTGCTGGTGATGTACCTGTTCCTGCAGAACTGGCGTGCGACGCTGATCCCGGTGGTCGCCGTGCCGGTGGTGCTGATGGGCACGTTCGGCGTGCTGTCGGTGCTCGGCTATTCGATCAACACGCTCACCATGTTCGCGATGGTGCTGGCGATCGGCCTGCTGGTGGACGACGCGATCGTCGTGGTCGAGAACGTCGAGCGCCTGATGTCGGAGGAAGGCCTGTCGCCGAAGGAGGCGACACGCAAGTCGATGGGCCAGATTTCCGGCGCACTGGTCGGCATCGCCCTCGTGCTGACCGCGGTGTTCGTGCCGATGGCGTTCTTCGGCGGCGCGACCGGCGAGATCTATCGCCAGTTCTCGATCACGATCGCCGCGGCGATGATCCTGTCGCTGCTGGTGGCACTCACGCTGAGCCCGGCACTGTGCGGCACGCTGCTCGAACCGATCGAGAAGGGCGGCCATGCCTCGCCGCGCGGCCCGCTAGGCCGGTTCTTCGCCTGGTTCAACGATCGCTTCGATCGCGGCGCGGAGCGTTATCGTCATGGCGTGGCGCGCGTCGTCGGCCATCGCCGCCTCGGCGCGCTGACCTACGTCGTCGCGCTCGCGATGATGGGCCTGCTGTTCTGGCGGTTGCCGTCCTCGTTCCTGCCCGACGAGGACCAGGGCATGATGATGGTGATGTTCACCACGCCGCCCGGCGCGACCCAGCAGCGCACGCTGCAGTCGATGGACATCGCCGCCGACTTCATCCGCAAGCAGCCGGAAGTGGCGGGCGTGTTCACCGTCGCCGGTTTCAGCTTCGC
Source organism: Lysobacter sp. DMC104 (assembly GCF_056313665.1). Taxonomy (NCBI): domain Bacteria; kingdom Pseudomonadati; phylum Pseudomonadota; class Gammaproteobacteria; order Lysobacterales; family Lysobacteraceae; genus Lysobacter; species Lysobacter sp. DMC104. The sequence continues at coordinate 393,861 of NZ_JBQUZW010000001.1, forward strand.
CGGCAGCAGCCAGAACTCGGGCATGGGATTCGTGCGCCTGAAGGACTGGAGCGAGCGCGATGCCTCGGCACAGGAGATCGCCGGGCGCATCACCGGGGCCATGATGGGGATGATGCGCGATGCACAGGTGTTCGCCATCGTGCCCCCGGCGATCAGCACGCTGGGCACGAACTCCGGCTTCACCCTGCAACTGCAGGATCTCGCCGGGCGCGGCCATGACGCACTGGTGGAATCGCGCGGCGAACTGCTTCGCCTCGCGAACCAGGACAGTCGCTTGAACGCCGTGCGCTTCAACGGCCTCGACGATGCGCCCACCTTCCGCGTCGATCTGGACGACGAGAAGGCCGGCGCGCTCGGACTGTCGATGTCCGACGTCAACAGCACGCTCTCCACGGTCATGGGCGGCAGTTACGTCAACGACTTCCTCAACAACAGCCGCGTGAAGCGCGTGTACCTGCAAGGCGAGGCGTCCGCGCGCATGTCGCCGCAGGACGTCGGTCGCTGGTACGTGCGCAACGACGCGGGCGAGATGGTGCCCTACTCCGCCTTCTCCAGCAGCGAGTGGGCGTATGCACCGCAGGTGCTCAACCGGTTCAACGGTTCGGAGTCGATGGAAATCACCGGCAACGCGGCCAACGGCGTGAGTTCCGGCGAAGCGATGGCCGCCATCGCCGGCCTTGTGAAGCAACTGCCCGACGGCGTCGGCTACGCGTGGTCCGGCATGTCCTACCAGGAGCAGGCCGCGGGGACGCAGACATGGATCCTCTACGCGGTGTCGCTGGTATTCGTGTTCCTGTGCCTGGCGGCGCTGTACGAAAGCTGGTCGGTGCCGGTGTCGGTGATGCTGGCGGTGCCGGTGGGCATCCTCGGAGCGCTGCTCGCGACGTGGCTGCGCGGCCTGTCGAACGACATCTATTTCCAGGTCGGCCTGCTCGCCACCATGGGCCTCGCGGCGAAGAACGGCATCCTGATCGTGGAGTTCGCGAAGGAACTGGAAGAGAAGGGACTGTCGCTGGTCGACGCGATCCTCCACGCGACCCGCATGCGCCTGCGTCCGATCCTGATGACCTCGCTGGCCTTCCTGCTAGGCGTGCTGCCGATGGTGCTCAGCAGCGGCGCGGGCTCGGGCGGACGCCACTCGCTGGGCACCGGCGTATTCGGCGGCACCTTGTTCTCGACGCTCTTCGGCATCTTCTTCGTGCCGCTGTTCTACGTCATCGTGCGCACGCTGTTCCCGGGCAAGCGCGGACAGGACAGCGCGCCGACGGAAGCTGCCCAGCCACCGGAGGTGCAGGCATGATCCGGCTCCACATCCTCGCGGCCGCCACGGCGATCGCCCTGCTGTCCGGCTGCGCCAGCCTCGCTCCACGTTACGAACGCCCCGAGGCCCCGGTGCCTGCGCAATGGCGCCAGGGTGAGGCCGCCGCGCAGGCGACCGACGGCACGGCCGACACCCAGGCCGTCTCGCAGATCGCATGGCAGTCGTTCTTCCGCGATGCGCGCCTGCAGCAGGTGATCGCGATCGCGCTGGAGAACAACCGCGACCTGCGGATGACGGTGTCGAACATCGAGAAGGCGCGGGCGCAGTACCGCATCCAGCGCGCCGCGCAGCTGCTGTCGGTCGCGATCGATGGCAGCCAGGCGGCGAACGGCACGGACACCGGCAGCGGCGATTTCGCGATCGGCCGTCAGTACACCGCGACCGTCGGCTTCAGCGGCTACGAACTCGATCTGTTCGGACGAGTCCGCAGCCTCAAGCGCGAAGCGCTGGAGGCGTATCTCGCCACCGAAGAAGCGCAGCGCAGCACGCGGCTCAGCCTCGTCGCCGAAGTCGCCGGCGATTGGCTGACGCTGGCCGCCGACATCGAACGGCTGGCGCTGGCGAAGAAGACGCTGGAAAGCCAGCAGGCATCCCTCACGCGCAACGAAGCGCGCCACGCGCAGGGCGTGGTGTCGGGGCTCGACCTCGCACAGGCGCGCACCAGCGTCGAGACTGCGCGCATCGACGTGGCGACCTACACGACGCAGGTCGAACAGGATCGCAACGCGCTCGAACTCGTGACCGGCGCGCCCGTCCCCGAGGCGCTGCTCCCCGTCGAAGGCACCGACACGCCGGTGGCGCTGGCGGAGATCCCCGTCGGCCTCGCGTCCTCGCTGCTGCTCGACCGGCCCGACGTGCTGTCCGCCGAACACACCCTGAAATCCGCCAACGCCGACATCGGCGCGGCACGCGCGGCGTTCTTCCCCACGATCACGCTCACCGGCTCGGCCGGCCGCGGCAGCGACCAGTTGTCCGACCTGTTCGGGGGCGGCACGCGCGCGTGGTCGTTCGCGCCGAGGATCAGCCTGCCGATCTTCAACGCCGGCAGCCTGCGCGCGTCGCTGAAGGTGTCGGAGGCACAGCGCGACATCGCCGTGGCCAGCTACGAGAAGACGATCCAGACCGCCTTCCGCGAAGTCGCCGATGCCCTCGCGGTGCGCGCCGGCCTGCAGGAGCGGCTCGCGGCGCAGCAGGCGTTGGTCGACACGACGGCACGCGCCTACGCCCTCGCCGGCACGCGCTATCGCAACGGCGTGGACAGCCAGCTCGCCGTGCTCGACGCCCAGCGCGCGCTCTACGCGGCGCAGCAGGGACTCATCGGCCTGCGACTCGTCGAAACCAGCAACCGCGTGACCCTCTACAAGGCACTGGGCGGCAAGGCGGAGTGACGGGCGCCCGCGCCGGCACGGATCGACGCGCCGGCGCGGGTGCGGATGAAGGACGGACGGGACACAAACGAAAACGGCCGGCACCGAGGTGCCAGCCGTCCGGACATTCAACCGTTTCAGGTTGGTGGGCGGTACAGGGTTCGAACCTGTGACCCCTACCATGTCAAGGTAGTGCTCTACCGCTGAGCTAACCGCCCGTCGAGGTCACGCCGGACGATGTCCGACGGTCCCGAGAGGGCGCACATGGTAACACCAGTCCCCGCGGGAAGGAACCATTATCGCATCATGCGGCTGCCGCCGGCCCGGGCGCGGGGAAGCGCCGGCGCAAGGCGACGTGGGTGGCGCCGTAGGCCACGGTCGACAGCAGGCCCCAGCAGATCGCCAGATGCAGCCAGGCCGGGCCGAACTGGCGGCCGAGGAACGGGTCGGTCCAGGCGAAGTTGATGTTCTCCGACGCCGGGGCCAGCAGGCGCGCGGCGATCATCGCCGCCGCGGCGATGCCCGCCTGCAGCGGCCAGCCGCGCCGGTCGTAGCCGATGCGGCGCAGCACCGCCCACAGCAGCACGGGCCAGCCGACGTGGTACAGCGACAGCAGGCGCGCAACCAGCGGGAACGCCGGGTCCCACATGTACGCCGTCGCGCCGTACAGGAATTCACCGGTGGCGAGCTTCCAGCCGGCGTCCAGCATCCATGCCAGCGCGATCACCGGCGCCGCCACCGCCTGGCTGGAGACCAGCAGCCGGCTGCGCGCGATCAGGCCGATCGCGGTGAGGATCACGCCGATGTTGCACAGGAACAGGAAATTGCGGAACCCGTAGGCCGAGGCATACACCGGCAGGTACACGCCCAGCCACGACAGGCCCAGCCAGCCGAGCCGCGGGAAACGCGCGGGCCCGACGTCCGCCCTCATCCGAGGCTGGATTCCTTCAGGCGGCGGATCTCGTCGCGCACGCGCGCCGCGTCCTCGAACTCCAGGTCGCGCGCATGCTGGTACATGCGCTGCTCCAGCGACGCGAGGCGCGCCTGCACCTGCGCGGGCGACAGCGCGGCGTAGTCCTCGGCCGGTTCGGCGACGCGCGCGCCGCGGCCCTTCTTCTCGCCGGGCGCGGGCGCACTGCGCGCGCCTTCCATCACGTCCATGATCTCGCGCTTGATCGAGGTCGGCACGATGCCGTGCTCGGCGTTGTATTCGACCTGTTTCTCGCGACGGCGCGCGGTCTCGTCGAGCGCGACCTTCATCGAACGGGTGATGCTGTCGGCGTAGAGGATCGCCTTGCCGCGCACGTTGCGCGCGGCGCGGCCGATGGTCTGGATCAGCGAGCCGGCCGAACGCAGGAAGCCTTCCTTGTCGGCATCGAGGATCGCCACCAGCGACACCTCGGGCATGTCCAGGCCTTCGCGCAGCAGGTTGATGCCGACCAGCACGTCGAACACGCCCAGGCGCAGGTCGCGGATGATCTCGACGCGCTCCACCGTCTCGATGTCGGAATGCAGGTAGCGCACCTTCACGCCGTGGTCGCCGAGGTATTCGGTCAGGTTCTCGGCCATGCGCTTGGTGAGCGTGGTGACGAGCACGCGATCGCCCATCGCCACGCGCTCGTGGATCTCGCCCAGCAGGTCGTCGACCTGGGTCGCGACCGGGCGGATCTCGACCTCGGGATCGATCAGGCCGGTCGGGCGCACCACGAGTTCGACGACCTGCCCTTCCGATTTCTCGACCTCGTACTTGCCGGGCGTCGCGGAGACGAAGATCGTGCGCGGCGCGCGGCCTTCCCACTCCTCGAACCGCAGCGGCCGGTTGTCGAGCGCCGACGGCATGCGGAAGCCGAATTCCACCAGCGTTTCCTTGCGCGAGCGGTCGCCCTTGTACATCGCGCCGATCTGAGGAACGGTGACGTGCGATTCGTCGACCACCAGCAGCGCGTCCGGCGGCAGATAGTCGAACAGGCACGGCGGCGCCTCGCCCGGCATGCGCCCGGTGAGATGCCGCGAGTAGTTCTCGATGCCGGTGCAGAACCCGACTTCGGCCATCATCTCGATGTCGTACTGGGTGCGCTGCGCCAGCCGCTGCGCTTCCACCAGCTTGTTCGCCGCGTACAACTGTTCCAGACGTTCGCGCAGCTCGACCTTGATCGCCTCGATCGCCTCCAGCACCGTGCGCCGCGTGGTGACGTAATGCGACTTCGGATAGATCGTGTAGCGCTGGAGCTTGTGCACGCTCTCGCCGGTCAGCGGGTCGAACAGCGTCAGCTGCTCGATCTCGCCGTCGAACAGTTCGATCCGCAGCGCCTCGCTGTCGGATTCGGCAGGATGCACGTCGATGACTTCACCGCGGACGCGATAGGTACCGCGGCGCAGTTCGGTGTCGTTGCGCGTGTACTGCATCTCGGTGAGGCGGCGGATCAGTTCGCGCTGGTCGATGCGCTCGCCGCGCACCATGTGCAGCACCATGCGGAAGTATTCGTTCGGATCGCCCAGGCCGTAGATCGCCGACACCGTGCAGACGATGATCGCGTCGCGTCGCTCCAGCAGCGCCTTCGTCGCCGACAGCCGCATCTGCTCGATGTGTTCGTTGATCGAGCTGTCCTTCTCGATGTACGTGTCGCTGCTGGGGACGTAGGCTTCCGGCTGGTAGTAGTCGTAGTAGCTGACGAAGTACTCGACCGCGTTGTGCGGGAAGAACGCCTTGAACTCGCCATAGAGCTGCGCCGCGAGCGTCTTGTTGTGCGCCATGACCAGCGTCGGCTTGCGCACCGCCTGGATGACGTTGGCGATGGTGTAGGTCTTGCCGGAGCCGGTGACGCCCAGCAGCGTCTGCCGCGCCAGGCCGCTCTCGAAGCCTTCGATCAGCTGGGCGATGGCCTGCGGCTGGTCGCCGGCGGGCGCGTAGGGCGCCACGAGCTGGAAATCGGCATCGACGGGCGTGCGGTCGTTCATCGTCGGGAGTCGGGGGCGAACGGCGGAAAGCCAACGGGACAGTCTAGCCATTCGTGGCGACGGCCGCGGCGTTTTCCTACGCCCGCACGGGCTGTGGTCCGATCCACCACGGCCGCCGGGACCGGGAGACTGAACGCACGTTCACATCCCCGGAGCCCGCCATGTCCCGTCCCTGCCCCGCCCGTCCCCGCTGCCACGCTGGCTTCACCCTGCTCGAACTGCTGATCGCCCTCATCGTCCTCGGCCTGCTCTTCGGCGTGGCCGTCCCCGCCTGGGGGCATGCCGTCGCCCGCGTGCATGCGACATCGGCCCGTACGGCAATCACCGCCACCCTCTTCGATGCCCAGCGCAACGCGACCGTCCTCGGCCGCGAGGTCGTGGTCTGCCCGGCCAGCGGCGACACCTGCGATGGTGGCAACGACTGGAGCCGGGGCTGGATCGCCTTCGTCGACGCCAATGGCAACCGGCTGCGCGACGGCACCGAGCCCGTGTTCGACCGGACGCCCGCACTGCCGGAGGACGTCCGGCTGACCGGCAGCGCGGGGCGGCCCCGGCTTGTCTTCCAACCGTACGGCGGCAATGCCGGTTCCAACATCACGTTCACGCTCTGCGACCGCCGCGGCCCGGACGATGCACGGGCGCTGATCCTCTCCAACGGCGGCCGCCTGCGGGCCGACCGTCCCACTCCCGCCGCAGCGGCGGCCTGCGCCACCGGCCTGTGATCGCGATCCGCACGAAGGTGCTTGATCGTCGCGGGCGAGGCCATTACGATATGCAGCCCCGCCCGAATAGCTCAGCCGGTTAGAGCACTTGACTGTTAATCAGGGGGTCGTTGGTTCGAGTCCAACTTCGGGCGCCAAGATTTTCATGCACTTAGGCCGCGAGCGATCGCGGCCTTTGTCGTTTCCGGGACACCGTGAACACGTTCCTGTAACGATGACGCGCGTGCCGCGTGCGTTAGCGAATACCTAGCGCGTGCGTCCCGCGTTCAGTCGTCGTCCACGCCACAGTCCGGGTGGAGCCTCACGCCAACGACGTCCCGCGAGAAGAACCAGCGCGAGCACCGCATGCACCTGCGCCAGCCGACCCGGCGGACGACACGGTTGTCCCAGTTCGGATCGACGACCGGCTCGCGCCTCGTCCCGCCGTCGAACGGCCACGCGCTCGGCTCGACGATGTCGCGGCCGACGGCCGGCGGCACCCACGCCATCAGCGCGCCCCGTTGGCTGGAGCGTCGCTCCCGACGTTCATCGCCCAGCGCGCCTGGTTCTCGACGGCCATCGCGGACCACTGCTCGACGCTGAGCCTCGGCATCGGGCCGACGCACGTCATGTGACAGGCGCGCCGCATCGCGTCGCGCCCTCCCATTTCGGCCACGGCGCACGGCGCGGTCGCGCACAGGTTGTCCAGCGTCGTCTCGATCAACCGCAGCGCCCTGATCGCGTCTGCGACGCTCGTGCCGTCGCGCTCTCGCTCCTTCTTCTTGCCCATCGCGTCACCTCGTGCTGCTGAGCAGCCCGCCCTGGCGCTGCTCCTTGATGATGATCGCCCGGGTGCGCTCGTCGATCAGCGCGCCGAACCGACGCGCGTTCTCGGCGTCCACGCCTCCCCCGGTGGCCTCGGTGCTCGAGGTCGAGTTGCCTCGGTTGTCGACGCTCACCGAGATGCTGACGGCGATCTGGTTGCCGCCGCCGCCCTCGGCGGCCTGGCGCAGCAGGCGCGCGGTGGCCTCGCGGCCCGTCAACGTTCGCCGGCCCCTCGACGACCTCCATGCCGCGCTCGCCGACGATGCCCACCTTGCCGGCCGGGATGCGGCCGCCCTTGTCGTACGCGCCGGCGAACCGCTGGCTGCTGATCGCGGCCAGCTGCATGGCGCCGAGCGCGCCGATGCGGATGGACTCCACGATGTTCATCGGGTAGCCCTGCTCCTGCGCCTTCATGATGCCGGCCGCGGTCGACATGATGACCTGCGCCATGTTGAGGGCCTTGCTGATGCGGAACATCCGCTCCGCGCTCTTGCCCTGCCCCTGCGCGAGCTGCCCGAAGAGCTGGCCGAGCGAGCCGACCAGGCCGGCGTATTCGTTGATCTGGTTGACCGTTCGATTGCGCTGCAGTCGCTCCAGGGTCTCCTGGTAGCGGCGCTCGATCTCCGCCCTGTTGCGCTCGAACTCCTCCTTGTCGATCAGTCCCTGCGCGTAGCCGGCGCGCTGGTCCTCCAGCTTCCGGTCGCGCGACTGGCGGGCCATCTCCTCCTCGGTCATGAACTCCTCGATCAGGCGGTCGCGCCGCGACTGCCTCTCCGCCTGCTCGCGCGCGAGGTCCTCGTCGCGCTCGACGGCGAGGCGCTCCAGAAGTCGCTGCCTCGCGGTGTTGTCCATCTCGCCGTCGAGCACGATCTGGCGGCGGCGCTCGTAGGAGGCACGGATCGACTCCTCCTCGGTCATCAGCGACTGCTCGACCTGCCTCAGCTCACGGCCGTGCTTGTCCGCGATCTGCTGCTCCTCGTCCCTGCGCCACTCGTCGAGTCGGGCCATCAGGTCGGCGCGGACGCTTGCCTCGACGCCGGCCTGGCGCTCGATGATGCCGCGGCGCTTCTCGTAGGACGCCTGCAGGGCCTCCTCCTCGGTGCGCAGGTCCTCGACGAGCGAGTCGAACTCGCGGCGGCGGCGCTCCGCCTCCGCGTCCTTCTTCGGCTTGCCGCCGGAGCCGCCGGAGCCGCCCGCGGGCCGGTCGACGCCGAAGCCGGCGAGCCGGTCCTGCCCGGCCGTGGCCGCGCGTCGCGCGTCGCGCTCCTTCTTGGCGGCCGCGGCCTTCTCGATCGCGGCCTCGCGGGCGGCCTTGGCGGAGTCGATCGTGGCCTGGCGCTCCGCCAGGATGAGGTCGACGGACCCGGAGAGCACGCCGCGGTTGCGCTCGCTGAGGTCCAGGAAGTTCTGGAAGTTGCCGAGCACGGTCTTGCCGCCCCAGCCGTCACCGAGCGCCTCGAAGTAGCCCTCGACCGTCGCGGCCATGTTCTCGACCTGCACGACGAAGCCGGCGATGATGGACGCGGCGATCTGGACGATCGCGCGGATGTTCTCGGGGAAGTCGCGCCACGCGTCGGAGAGGACCCGCATGTCCTCCGGGTACTCGGCGTTGAGCCAGTCGGTGAAGTCGGCCAGGGCGGCGGACACGACCTGGGCGGCCTCGACGGCGTCCTCGGCCCACGGCCGGAACGACTCGCCGAGCGAGTCGATCGCGCCCTCGAGCTCGCCGGTCGCCAGCCAGTCGTTGAACTCGCCGAGGGCGTCGATGCCCGCGTTGACCAGGCCGGCGATCATCTCGCCGACGCCGCTGTTGCTGATGTTGAGGAACGTCTGGTCCCAGGCGTCGCCGAGGTTGGACAGCGCGCCGTCCAGGGTCTTCATGCGGTTCGCCATCGAGTCGGCGAAGTTGGTCTCGCCGAGCTTGATGAGGTAGTCCTCGATCGCGCCCGACTCGAAGGCGACCGTCTCGGACACGCCGCGGAAGGTGAACTTGACCTGGTCGCCCTGCTTCGACGCCCGGATGCCGAACTCCTTCAGCCGCTCGAACTCGCCAGTGGCGGCGTCCGCCACGGCCTCGATCATCTGGTTGAGGTCCTTGCCCATCGCCGAGGCGGTGTTGCCGTAGGACGTCAGGGCGCGCTCGGACGGCGTGAGGCCCAGGTTGACCAGCTTGACGAAGCTGTCGGCGACCTGGCCGAGGTCGTAGGGCGTCTTGGTCGCGAAGTCGCGGATGGCCTCGAACGCCACCGACGCGTCCTCCGCCGAGCCGGTCGCGGTGATGAGGCCGGAGTTGATGACGTCGAACTTGCGCTGGACGTCCAGCAGCTTGTTGAAGGTGGCGAGCGCGGCGGCGCCGACCGCCGCGGCGCTCGCGAACTTCGCGATCGAGCCCACGAGGCCGTCCGTGGCGCGCTCGGCCTTGCCGCCGGCGTCCGCCATGCCCTTGAGGCGGCGCTCCGCCTGCGGGACGGAGTCGCTCTCGACTCGGATTCGGAGGTCAGCGACTTCCGTCATGCGACGCCCTCCCTCGACAGGCGCGGGTCGAAGCCGCGGTCGAGCGCGGCCTCCCACTCGGCGGCGAACCCGTGGTCGAGGCGCTTGAAGAGCCTGAGGTAGGCCTCGCTCGTGCCGCTCGCCTCCGCCGCCTGCGAGACCGAGCAGGTGCGTTCGAGCTCATGCAGGAAGGACGCGCGACGCTCGGGCGTGAGGCGGGCGGAGTGCCCGCGCGCGTGCTTGATGAGCAACCGCGTCGAGACGATGCCGAGGTTGTCGGGGTCAGACATGGCCGACCTCCTCCCGCGTCGCGGCCTCGGCGCTCGCGTACTTCTCCAGCAGGGCGACGAGGGCGAGCCTGTCCTCGTCGGGCATCGCGAGCAGCGCGTCGGCGTCGAGGCCGATGTTGCCCTCCACCTTCACCGCGAGGCGGTCCGCCATCTTGTCGCCGTAGCGGAACTTCAGCAGCACCTCGAGCAGCCTGTCCGACTTCTCCGTCGTGGCCCGCCTGTGCGCCTCGCCGAGCAGGTCGTCGAGCGCACGGTTCAGCGCGTCGTCCCACCTCCTCGCGAACGCGAGGTCGGACTTCCGGTGGGCGTAGGCGGTGTCGCGCGTCACGCCCGCGGCCAGCGCGGCGTGCTTCACGGAGCAGGTGTCCTCGAGTGCCTCGATGAAGCGCTCCTTGAGCCTCTCGTCGAATCGGATTGCCATGTCGTCGTCCCCAGGTTCACGGGCTTACGACGAGCATTCGGTCGCGTTACGCGCGCGGCGTAACCCTCTAAGCGACAAGCAGCGCGCTAGCGTTTCTCAACCCTCGAAAGGGAGGAGGTTCACCGATCTAGGCGCCCCCCTCGGAGCATCGGCCCAGGACCTCGGGGCCAGCAAAAGGTTCAACACCGCTCAATCGAGCATTGAATCTCTTGCGCTGCGTAAAGAAAAAAAATCAAGGAGTGTCGATGCCCAACCCCGGCACTCGACTGACTTCCGTGCCGGGCTGTCGGACCTACCGTAAGGCGGCGTTTACGGCAAGAACCAGCTAACATCCGCACTCACCCCCTCCCGCTCGGAATCCCCCGTCGGGTGGGAACGGTTCCGACCCCCATCGATACCACCACGGCGACACGACGGAATTCCGTATCAACGCATATCTAAAGCTCTAACATGATTCTGTATCTAATTGATAAATTTGAATTTTTAAATTTAAAATCAATTGGAATGCGCAGAAATTCGCTTCGTATGCGTCAACGACTTGCGGCCGCCGAGGAATGAGAGTACGATCCTCGCCAAGACTGGAGGTAGCGCCATGAGCCGAGACGACGCACTGGATTCCGAAAACCCCGCCGAGATCGAGATGCCGGGCGGCATTGGCAAGTCGCGCCCGACCAAGGCGAACCTCACGAAGGTGATCCCGACCGACCGGGTCGGCTTTGAGCGTCAACTGGATGTTCTCCGGGCATACGCGGCCGCTAGCGGCCCGGACAAGAAGGCTGTTAGCAATGAAGAGGTCGCAGCGGTCAACGGGCTGGCCCCCTCTTCCATCTCAATCTGCAATCCCTTCTTCAGCGACTCCGGCGCCCTCATCTCCGAGGGGCGCAAGCAGCGTCCCACCGACGCGGTCTTTGATTACCTCCACGCGTACGAGTGGAACCCCGATACGGCTGGGCTCAAGCTCCACAGCATCTTCGCCCCGACTTGGGCGGCAAAAGTCTTGCTGCCGAAGCTCACCTTCCGCCCCCTCACCAAGGACGAAGCAGCCGGCTTTCTGGCGGAGGAGTCCAAGGCGCAGAAGTCACACCGCAAGAGCCTGGACACCCTGCTGGAGTTCTTGGCTGTCTCAGGCGTCGTCAAGATCGATGGGAACATGGTCATGAAGGGGCAGCCGAACGGCAATCTGGTACAGCCTCCCGCTGACACCCCGCCCACCGACACCAAGCCCCCTCGCAGCTCGCCGGACGCGCACGAGGACGCCCCGCCGCCTGCAGACGTCGAGCGCTTCACGATCCCGATCCCTGGAAAGCACGCGGCGATCATTTCCGTCCCCAAAGATTTGGAGGCGGACGATTGGGACATGCTGAGCGTGATGATCGAGACCTACATCAAGCGGCTCCGCCGCGACTCGATCAAGGGGAAACCGTCATGAGGAGAACGTGCGCCTACGGACATTGCCCACCGCGAGTGACCGGGCTTTCCGTGTTCGTAGGCCAGAAATGAAGCGGGACAGGACCCTTGGAAGTCCTGCCCCGCGTGGAAAGCAAGTCGCTCACCTTTGTTGCAAGCCCGTGTGGCGAAACTGGTAGACGCAGCGGTCTTTAAAACCGAGTCCTTGCAGGGAAATTGCGGGTTCGAGTCCCGTCACGGGTACCGTTATCTTATGCTTAAACGCAAGGGGCCGCCACTTGGCGGCCATTGCTTTGTGAACGCCGTCAAGGGTTTACGCTCGTCTGTCCGCTACCCGACAGCATGCTTAACCAGATGGCCTGCCGACAGCATGTCAGAGCAGGTAGTCATTCAAGTCGTTGAATTGCAAGGGCGGCGGAGTCGCCGCCCCTCGCCCAGACACGGCCGGGTCAGTGCAGGACCGCCCGCTCCGCCCGCCTCGCCTCCGCGAGGGCATCCCTGCCCAGGTAGCAGTCCATCGGCGGGTAGTAGTGGAAATCGAAGCGGGCGGCCAGCTCCTCGAACAGGTCCCAGGGCACGCCGAAGCTGCGGCAAGCCGCCTCGATCCGCCTGAACGCGCGGGCGTCCGAGCAGCCACCGGGGCCGTCGGCGACGACCCCAACGATCACGGCGAGGCCGGCCCAGAGCATCCGCTCGCGCGGGCCCCACGCGTCACGCGGCCCCACGGCCGCCTCCCCGCTCGTCGAGCACCGACTCGTCCAGCTCGCGGTTGCGGAGGGCCAGGGCGACGCTGTCCAGCGGGTTGTCCTGACCCGCCTTCCACGCGCGGATGGCCACGAGGATCGACTGGAGCCGCGCGTCGATGATCTTGATGGCCTCGGAGCCCTTGCGGTGCTCCTCCAGGCGCATCGCCTGCGCCAGCTCGACGGCAGAGAACGGGCGGTCCTTGACGGGCGTGACGTCGAGGCGCGACACGATGGCAGCGGCGAGCGCATGGTTGGACGTCGAGACGGCGAACTGCGCGAGGTGGGTCAGCTCGGCGGGGCCCACGGACTCCACCTGGCGCATGTACTCGCTGCGCCTGGGGTCGCCGAGGGTGAGGCGGTTCAGGGTCTTGACCGGGCTGTCGTAGAAGCGCCGGCCCGCAGCGGCGGCGGACTGCGAGGCGCCCGCCTCCTTCAGCAGCGCGTCGAGCTCCCGCTCGGCGTTGCGCTTGATCTCGATGATGGCGGCGCGGGACTGGTTGGCGACGATCCGCTGCACGTCGCCGGGCTGCATGCCGGCGCTGGCGGCGCCCTTCCATTGCGCGGCCACCGCCTGCCTGCGCGCGTCCACGTCGCGCTGGAGGCGCTCGATGGTCTTGAGCGTGCGGGCGTGCACCGCGTCGATGGCGGACGCGGCCTCGACGAGCTGCGAGCCGCTGTGGAAGGGAATCTCGGGGTCGAGGACGTTCATGGGGCGTGCTCCGCGTGCAGTTAGGGGATTCCCTGGTCTCTGCACGGACCCGTCGGGTCCCGGCACGCCCTCCCACGAGGGCAGGTCGAGCGCGCCGTCGCGTCGACCAGGTGCTCGCATTTCGTCGCGTGCGGACGCGCGCGTAAGCCAGCGTTCGTTTCCGGGCCGTGTCCGGGCCGTGGGCACCGACGGCCACGGGGGCGCGGCGCAGCGCCCCGGCGCCTTCCGCCCTCCGATCGACCGATAGGCGGGTCGGCCGGCTCGCGCGCGAGTGTCGGGACAGCACGGCCGACCGGACGCCCACGGCGCGACTTGGTTTCGACGAAGCGACCGTGCGACCGACCATGCGACCGTCCGAAAGCCTTGCGGTTACTAGCTTTGGTCACTTGGTCACTTTGGTCACTTAGAAAATAAGAATCAGAAACAGTCCGTGTCACACAGCGCCTTTTCGGGCGGCCGGGCCGACGAGTCGGCCCGGCCGCGGACTCGGCGAGAATCGCGACCAAAGCGACCGATCGGCTGGAAGCCTTGCGGCGCAAGACTTCCGCGCGACCGAGCATGCGACCCTCATGTGACCGCAGCGACCGTGGCGTCAATCCTCCCACTCGATCTGAGTGCCGATGAGACGCTCGAACAGTTCGCGCGCCTCGCACAGCCGCGGGATGTGCCATGACCGGAGACCTCCATGCTTCGTGTCTATGTCGATGCCCTGATCCTTCAGGAACAGAGCAACCCTGCGCTTGGAGTACTCGCGGGTCCTCGCGTGGCGCATCGTCGCCGCACGCTCGTTGATCGCGTCGGTGAGTGCGTCCTTCTCCCTCTCCTTCAGAATCTGCGGCGCGTTCGACCAATCGCGCGTCGGGTCGATACTGCAGGGGAGCGAGCCACGACTGAGCGCGTCGTACCAGAGGGCGTAGGCGGGCTCCTGACGACAGAGGCTGCGCAGCACCTGTTCCCCGCGTGCCTCATTGCGCGGGACGTTCTTGCGGGGATGCCAGCCAGCAAGGTCGATGCGCAGCAGGTCGTGGAGCATCGCGGCCAGTCCGCCCGCAGCGCGCTGGTCGACCAGGTCCCCGAAGAAGCCCGGAGGCAGCGCGGCATAGCCCTGTTCCGACACCTCGAACACCGCGAAGCGGCGCTCGTCCTCGGTGGCCGGCACAACCCATTCCTCGTTCGATGCCATCACGACATGCAGCAGGTTGGGCCCCTGGACGAGCGGCAGCCCCTTCGGCTCGAACGTGAGCACCGGCTCGGTGATGAGGTTCTTGAGGACGCCCTCGGCCTGCTTGTTCCCCGCCCAGAACGCCTCGTCGACAAAAAGGCAGATGCAATCCATGAGGTGATCGTTGAAGCGGCCCGTGAGCTGCTCACCGGAGGCGATCTGCTTGCCGTGCTGGCCGGCCAGCTCCTTGAGTGCACGCGCGAACAGGCCCTTGCCACGCCCCTTCTTGCCGCGAAATACGACGGCGACCTCTGCGGGCACATGCGGGTTCTGCACCATGAAGGCAGCCCACCTGATGACGTAGTCGAACGCCTCCACATCGCCGCCGCACAGCACGTCGCGCACGAGGCGCTGCATCAACGACCAGTCGCCCGGATGAGGCTCTACTGCCCAACCCTTCCACAGGTTGTACGCCGTCGGCCGCGCGCCCTGCGGACTCGGGTCGAACACAACGCAGTCGTACTGCCTGCGACGCGGATGCCTAGTCCAGAACTCGCCCTCGGGCACCAGCTTCGTCGACCCGTCCTTCGGCACCTCGACGAACCTGGTGTTGTGGAACTTGCGGATCGCCTCGTCGGGGAACCACTCGACCTGCCTGTAACCAAGCGTCGGATGCCTACCCTCACGACCGACGAGGTAGCGTCCGCCGTGTAGCACGGTGAAGTGATCCACGTTGAACCGCTCAATCACATGGCCCGCCTGATCTCCGTCACCGTCGCGCACGGAGTCCTCCTCCCACGGTTCGAAGTCGTCCTCCGGCCTAGCCTGCGCGACATGGCCGCCGCGCTCCTGCACGACCTTGTGCAGGTAGCGCGCGGTGACCGGCCTCGCGCCGTTGCCAGCGCGCTCGGCATGCAGCGAGTCCCACCTGCGACCGATGATCCAGCCGTGGTCGGCGTAGGCCGGGTCGCCGGTGGACCAGTCGACGAACTCCTGGCGGCCCTCGCCCGCGGTCGCGTGGTGGCAGGCCATCATCAGGCTCAGCCAGTCGTCGTGCTCCCGGAAGTCGCACGGGTCGAGCTGCGAGAGCGTCTCCTTGAGCATGCACGGCGTGAGCTCGCCCGGGGCCGTCTCACCGCCGTGCGACGCGACGGGCCGTCGCGCCGCCGCGAGCAGCTTCGGGGGCAGCGGCGGGAGCGAGCGCAGGTCCACCGCCCCCGGCCCGTCTGCCCAGCGGTAGCGGCCGCCGTCCGGGTGCGTCGACCCGGCGGCGACGACCTGTCGCCCCTCGCTCTTGAACTCGACGCCGGGGTACTCCTTCAGGCTGTCGACGAGTCGAGCGTCGGCGGGCTTCGAGAACCAGTAGTGGTCGCCGCCGCTGCCCGTGACGGTGTGCGGCACCCCGCGCGTGTCGAGGCCGGTGTCGATCATCAGTGACAGCAGGCTGTCCCCCTCGCCGAAGTTGCGGGGGTCCACGTCGAGCACGACGGCGGTCGGCGGCAGGCGGACGCCCACGTTGTTGCCGTCCCGCTCGGCGGCCGCGGCGACGCGACCGGGGTCGTAGCGGCGGGTGGTCCAGTCGACGTGCTGCGGGCTCTTGCCGCGCTGCCTGCGGTGGCCCCTCGCGTCCACATCCACGCGGTCCCACCTGTGGAGCGGGATCAGGTCGAGGCCGGCGTCGAGGTAGGGTCGCAAGGACGATGGCTTACGCGGCGCGTCTGCCCCGGCAATATCTCCACCGGGGTCCGCGACGGGCCTCGTCTCAAGCAAGTCGTCTCGCGCCCGCCCGGCCTCATCCCCCGGGCGGGCGTTCTTGTCTGCGGCGCCCATGTCTCAGCCCTCCGTCACGGTCGGCGGGACGTGGTGCCCGCTCGGGTCGCCGTTGCGGAACCTGCGGAGGTCGCCCATCTTGTACCGCACGAGCTTCGGGCCGACGCGGTAGAACTTCGGGCTGAGGGCGGGCTTGCGCTTGCGGTACCAGACCAGCGACTCGTAGGCTAGGCCCACCACCGCGGACGCCTCGTGCGTGTCCACGAACGCCTCGTCGTCGAGTTGCAGGAGCTCGTTGAGCTCTCGGACGGTCGTCATCTCTTCACTTCTCCAAAACGAATGCGTCCCCCGAGGCGGATGCCCGGGAGGACGCTCTCTGTTCGTCGAGAAGGAGGTGCCCGATGTGTCCCCTCGTCAGCGGGGCGGGCCTAGTCAAGTGGCGCGTCGCTGGCGCGACGGTGAGCACATCGTGACGCGCGGGATTTACGCAGTAAACCCCTGATCGACACCCGTCCGGCCGGAATATTCCTGGTGAGCCCTGAGGCTCAGACGGCCTCGGCCGCTACCTGGTCAGCGCCGAGGCCGTCGCGCGCGTCACGTGTCGCCTGGGCGCGTCGGCGGCCACGTCCCGGGCATGTGCGTCAGGCCGAGCTTGTCGAGGATGTACGCGGAGGCTCGCTCCTGCCATGCGCGCAGGTGGTCGAGGCTGGGCGCGAGGTACCCCATCGTGACGCTGTCGGCCGCGTGGTTCAGGAGGAACTTGAGCTCGGCGATCGGCACGCCGGCCTCCAGCGCGAGCGTCGCGTATGCATGGCGCAGCGCGTGGCCGACGAGGTCGCCGAGCTCCTCCTGCTGGACCTCGGACACCCTCCCGCTGCGCGACGTCGACGGGAACATCCACGGGCTCCTGCGGTGCTGGGCCGCGCCCTCCGCTGCCCGGCTGGCGACGAGGTCACGCAGCGGCGCGGAGAGCGGCAGGTCGAACGCGCGGGCCGCCCCTCCCTTCGGGTTCGGGACGTGCAGGGCGTCGCCCGCGGCGCTGACGCTCGCGAGTCGGGCCTCGCACGTCGCGGTGCGGCGCATGCCCGTGAGGAGCATGAAGAGGTGGAGGTCCCGGCGCACGGGCGAGAGCCGCAGCACCGCCTCGCCCCACGCCCGGAGCTTGTCGGCCCCGGCGTCCACCTTCCGGCGACGCTGCCCGTGGAAGTCCACGTTGGCGGTCGGGTTCGCGGGCAGGTCCGGGTGCTCGCGCAGCCCCCGGTTGTAGACCGCCCTGAGGATGCGGAACACCGCGTCGGCGGTCGTCGCCCCGCTCTTCTTGGTGATCCGCGCGTGCCGCTCGCGGACGGCGACGCGGTCGCCTCCGATGTCGACCAGCGGCCTGTCGAGCCAGTCGGAGAGGTACTGCGCGCAGTTGTAGCGGTAGCCCTCGACCGTCTTCGCCGCGAGCGGTCGGGCGGCGACGTGGAGGTCGAGCGCCTGCCGCAGCGTGATGCCGCGCGCCCTCGCCTTCCGTCGCTCCTCGGTCGGGTTCGTGCCGGCGCGCATGGCGACCAGCGTCCGCGCGGCGAGCGCGCGCGCGTCCCTGGCCGTCATCGCGGGGTGGTCGCCGATCTTCGAGCGGACCTGCCTGCCGTTCACCGTCGACTGCACGTAGAAGCTGCGCTTGGTCGGGGTCACGATCAGGTAGAAGCCCCGCAGCTCGGGGTCGGCGTGCAGCGTCGAGCGGCCACGCTCCGGCGTCGGCGCCCGCTCTACGAGCGCCTGTGTGATCTTGGCTTTCATGGGGAATGCTCCGGGTTGTCTGGACACGAGCCGGACACCGTTTCGGAGCACCCGGTTACACCGTCCGGCACCCGAAACCATCTGACTCGGTGCCAATATGTCGAGCAATGCCCAGCTTGTAAGCGCGTGTTTTCACCCGGAAAGCAAATCGTGGCACCGGCCGGTCGCCGCGTCTGTTAATCAGGGGGTCGTTGGTTCGAGTCCAACTTCGGGCGCCATCTTCCGGAAACCCGCGACGCGAGTCGCGGGTTTTCTTTTGCGCGCGGCACCACCGACGACGCCATCGTGCCGCCCATGAAAAGGCCCGCCGAAGCGGGCCTTTTCACGTCGCACCGTCAGGCCCGCAGGCCCGGCAGCAAGGTCACCAGCAATAATCGACCGTGTCGGTGCCGGTCTTGGTCTTGGTGCCGGTGTTGTCGATGCCGAGCGTGCCGCAGGCGCCGTCGCGGCTGGCCTGCGCCGGCTTCGGTACAGCCTGCAGCGTGTAGTTCCGCTGGCCGACGGCCGTCAGCGAGATCGTGTAGAAGTTCGTCACGTCCGTGCCGCTGTTGCACGGCGGCAGCGCGACCGGTGCGCCAAGAAGCGTCTGGTCGAAGCGCAGGTTCGTGGTGTAGAAGCGCTCCATGAACTGCGCCGATTCCGACAGGCAGGTCTTGGCCGCATCGCGCCGCACGCGGACGACCTGGTCCATGTAGGTCGGATAGGCGATGGCCGCCAGCAGCGTGATGATGAACACCACGATCATCAGCTCGACCAGGGTGAAGCCGGCGGTGCTGCGCAGGGCACGGGGATGATGGGTCATGGAAGTCACCTCTGGATGATTTCGCGCCACGAGATGCGGCCGCCGTAGAGATCGGGGTTCAGCGGCGTGGAGGCCAGCGTGGCCAGCGAGCCACCCGCCACCAGCAACCGGTCCAGCAGCGCCGGATCGGTGACCATGCCCACGCCGAGATCGAGCGAACCGACCGCGGTGCCGCCGAGCTTGTCGCCGGTATCGCCGAAGCTACCGTTGCGGTTGACGTCGAACAAGCCTGTATCGAGGCTGGTGCCGGTGAAACCGTCGAGCGCGTTGATGTAACCGCGACCGGGGTAACACGGGTTGCTGGTGCTGGGAATGATGCTGGCGGCGATCAACACGTTCTTGATGACCTGCTGGTCGCCCACCATGCGCTCGCCTTCGAGGGTATTCGACGGCGGCAGGTCGAGATCGATGTACCAGCCCTTGCTGCTGCCGGGCAGCGCCGCATGCGGTTCGAAGGCGCGGGTCTTGTTGCCCGAGTCGTACTGGGCGATGTTGCGGGCGGTCATGCTGGTGCGGGTCACCGCCGCCGAGGCCGCGTCGTCATCGATCACGCCGTACCAGGTCTGGCGGGTGGTATCGACGATGTCGGTGCTGGTGAACAGGCGACCGGTGCCGAAGAACACCCAGCGCTTGTCGGTGGACGGATCGACCGCGATGGTCACGCCGCCGGTGATCGGCTGCGTGCCCGGGGCCACGGGCTGGTACAACGCGTGTCCGCCGAAGACATCCCAACTGCTGGGATTGCTGGCGCGCAGGTCGAACTTCCAGACGTTGCCGCGGAAGTCACCGGCATAGACGTAGTCGACGGTACCGTTGCCGTCGGCGTCCCAGCCGCGCGGCGCCGACAGGCCGTTCGGTGCCACCGCGGAGCCCACGCCGGTGTCGATCTCGGCGATCTTCGCGCCGGTGAGCAGGTCGAGCACGAACAGCACGGCGCGCTCGTTGCTGCTGTTGTAGCCGTTCGGCACCAGCAGCGCGGTGCTGCCATCGTTGAGCTTGGCGACCACCGGCTTGCCGAGCACCTGGCCCATGTCGTTGTCGAAGCTGGCGTCGCGGTCCCACAGCACCTTGGTCGAATTGAACAGGCTGGGGTCGGTGACATCGAGCGCGAACAGGCCCTTGCCGCCGCGGCCGAGCGTGGACACCAGCACGGTCTGCGACGGCAGGTCGCGCTTGGTCGAGATCACGATCGGGCCGTCGACGAAGAAGCGGTGGCCGTAGTCCGGATCGCTGTAGTCCTTGAGCTTGAGCAGATCGATGCCGCGCGGCACGTAGGCGAAACGTTCGACGCCATCGGCAGCGTTGAAGGCGTGGAGCATGCCGTCGTTGGCGCCCACGAAGACGGTCTCGACCGTGTTCGAGGTCTTCACGTAGGCCGGCGAGCTGTCGACGATCGTGCCCAGCAGCGACGAACGCTCGCGATAGATCTTCCCGGCCCCGGGCAGTTCGAGGCTGCGGTCGCCGGCGATGTAGCTGGCGATGGTCGGCGTGAGGACGGTGGTCTGCGCGGCGGTCGGGAACGTGGTACCGGCGGAACCGTTGTGGGTGTAGATGTAACGGCTGCCGTAAGCGGGGATGCTGGCCGTCCACGCCGGCGTCGTGGTGTCCACGCCGGTGCCGGTGACGTTGTAGGCCTGCAGTTCGCCGTACCAGCTCGAAGAGAAGTAGCGCGCCTGGAAGACCTTGTTGCCGCCGGAGGTCGACGTGCCGGTGACGGTGGCGTTCGAACCTGAACCGCGACGCGACGCGATGGAGCGCAACGCGTTGGCCAGGCCGCTGGCGAATTCACCCGGATTGCTGGCCGCGACGAAGGTGCCATGACCGTTGACGGTGGCATGGAACAGGTCGTCGATGCGCTCCAGATTCTCGGTGTCCATCGGATCGGGCCAGGCGACCGGGGACTTGGCGCGGACCAGGGACAGCGTCGACGGGACGTCCAGCGTGCCCTGCAGGCCGATGGAGATGCCGAAGGTGACCATGTGCTGCCAGAAGGCCGGGTCGGTGGCCGAGGACGGCACGATGTTGGTCATCTGCGCTTCCGGCCGCAGGTCGGTCTTCCAGTACTGCATCGCGATGTCGGCGAGCGTGTTGCTCCAGTTGTCGCGATACGGATCCTGCGCGGTGTACTGGTAGGAAGGACCATCCGGACGGGTCATGACCGCACCCGAGCTGTTGTCGCTGTTGCCGGGCGTGCCGGCGCCGGTGAGATTGTTCCAGTAACCGTCGGTGGTCAGGATCGAGAAGTTCTGGCGGCACTCGTACTGCGCGCCGTTCGCCTGGGGACCCCAGGGACCGTTGGTGCCGGTTTCCTGGAAGTAGTTGCCGGCGCGGGTCAGCGCGGGGATCAGCGGGGTGTTGCTGCTGGCGATGGCGCCGAACAGTCGATCGAACCACACCCGGCGGTTCTCGCCCGGGTTGTTGCCGCGGAACAGGCCGCCGTTGTTGCCGACCGGGATGCGGAATTCGTTGCGCTGCCAGATCGTCGTGAAACCGACGCGGTAGTCGTTGTCCTCGTTGAAGATCGCGGGGTCGTTGAAGGCGTAGCTGGCGCCGGCCTTCGCCACCTTGGTGCGGGTGCGATGGAAGGAATACCAGGTCGCGTAGTTCTGGCGCTCCTGGTTCACCGTGCGGACGATGCCGCCCGGCCAGGTGAACGTCGTGACCGGCAGGCAGACGTTGAAACCGACCGGCGTCGTGGTCTTCCAGGTGCAGGCGTCCGCGGTGCCGCCGACCAGCAGGCGGTAACGGGTGTACTGCTTTGCATCGGCGTAATCGGTGATGCCGACGTTGGGGACGTAGAAGGTCTGGGTGCTGGCGGACAGGTCGAACGTGCTGCTCAACGCGGTCGCGTCGTTCCACACCGCGTTGTAGGGCGTATCGGTGAAGTAGCTGCCGTCGGACGCCTGCCAGGGGCGATACACGTTCGCCGGGTTGTAGTAGATCGTGTTGCGGGTGTAAGCCTGCATCGCGATGTTGGTCGGCGTGGTGCCGGGTACGTTGTCGGGCATGAACGCCGAGGCCATCGACCCCGAATCGTCGAGGATGAACCAGATGTTCGGCGGCACGCCCTGGTTCGTCTGCATCGGCATGTCGGGGAACGACACCGTGGCATGGACGGGCAATCCGGCGAGCGTCGCGATGCACGCGAGCACCGGCGCGAGCCAGGCCTTGCGGGAACGACGGGAAGGAGCGGTGCGGACAGGAGTGTTCACGGCAACCTCGCGATTATTTGCCGGCGTAGACGGTCTGGAGCGTGACCGAAGCGCGGCCGGCCTGCTGGCTGCGCGACGTGACGCGGTAGCGCGGCGTCAGGCAGAGGGGATGGATGGGAGAAAGCCGGTCGCAGTCGCGCCAGTTCGGGCCTTCGCCCATGCTTTCGATGATGTACTGCGGCGGATCGGTGTTGGCATCGGCCGCGGTGCCCGTATGCCATTGATTGAAACCGGGGTCCAGCCAGCGCTCGGGATCGGAAGCCACGGGCGTCGCACACAACCCGGTGGCGACCACGCAGTTCGCGGCGGGGAATGTCGGGTTCGGATCGAGCGAGGCTTCCGCCTCGCGCAAGCCGGCCTCGGCGACCTGGAAGCCCAGGCTGCGATCCAGCAGATTGGAGGTCATGCGCTCCTCCAGCATCGTGCCGCGCAGACTGGCCAACCCGAGCAGGGTCATGACGAGCAGCAGGATCAGCACCACGACGAGGGTGGCACCGCGGCGATGGCGCGGAGGCGCGGGACGGCGTGCGGGACGGTTCATTGCATGCGGTTCCGGAGCGTGACGGTATGGGCGATGCGACGGGCGAGCTGGGCACCACCGACGCCGGCGCGGTCTTCGCTCAGCATGTCGAGGGTGACCCGGACGGCGGTGACGTCGCGCCACTGGTTGGCGGCCACCGCGGACGCGTCGACGTAGTTGGCGGCGCCGTCCACCAGGTACTGCAGTTCCATGTCGTTCACGCCGTCGGCGATCTCCTGGTCGCGCACGACCAAGGCACCGCCATTGTTGGTGAGCATCGAACGATAGAGCGAGCGGCCGCCGTTCGGATTGGTGCCGACGAACCAGCGGGTGGCCGAGAGACGGACGATCTGGGAATTCGCGCCGTATTCGTACTGCGTGCCGAGCGGCGTACAGACCGGCGGGTTGGCGTAACCCAGACCCTTGCTGCAATTGCCCGGGACACCGCCGCCAAGATTGTGGACGACGTTGGAATTGATCTCGGGCTGGGCGTTGGTGACCTGGAACAGTGACGCCTGGCGCCAGTCGCAGACGATCGCAAGATCGCCGTCGTCCAGGTTGTGGTGGATGGTGTTGAGATCGAATCGGGCCGAAGCGGGGACGTGGGCCACCACGGTCACCGCACTGGAGGTATCGCCGGACATGAGGTCGACCGCGTCGGTACCAGCCACGCGATTCGCGGGATTGCCGCCCGGGATGGCACCCTCATAGCCGAGCACGCCGTTGTTCCAGTTGCTCCACCAGTTGGTCGTCGGGTTGTTGAGCACGTTGACCAGCTTGAGCGGTTCCGTGCGATCGGCATTGCCGCAGGGGACGCCGCCGGCCTCGCGCAGGTCGCGGGCCATCAGTTCGAAGGCCATGCGACCGCTTTCCTGCACACGCCCCAGCCCTTCGGTGGCGCGGTAGGTCTGCCGGTTCGACAGGAAGATGGCGCTCGCGCTGGCCACCACCAGCAGGCCCAGCATCATCGCGATCATCAGCTCGATGAGGCTGAGGCCACGGACGGCGGCGCGGGGCGCGGGGCGCGCGGAGGGACGGCGCGGAAAGGGGCGCATGTGGCTCATATCCGGGAAGTGGTGGTGAAGGTCTGGGTGACGGACCCGGCGGTGCCACGCGAATCGTCCCAGCGCACGGTGATGGTGCACATCGGTCCGACGCAGTTGATCTGGCCGCAGGCGGTGGGGCCGAGGTTCTGCTGCACGACCGACATCCAGGCATTGATGTCGTTGGCGACGAGCGAACCACCACCGGGCACCACGCAGGTCATGCCGATGTTGTACGCACCGGCGCGCGCCTGGACCGGATTGGCGCGCATCGCGTCGAGGATGGTGTAGACGTGGACCACGCCCTGGCTGCGTTCCAGGGAGCTCTGGCTGTTGCGCAGCGCCATGGCCTGCATGGCCGCGACGCCGAGCAGGCCGATGGCGAGCACCAGCACGGCGACGAGGACTTCGATCAGGCCCACGCCCCGGGCGGGCGCACGGCGCCGGGCGGAAGCACGGACACGGCGGGAGACGGATGCAGTGGCCATCAGGTGTTCCCCGGCGCGGGGCAGGCGCCTGCGGCATTGATGGGGGCGCGGACGGCCGCGCGGCCGCCCATGGCGAGATTCACGTCGCGCGCGTTCTGGGGCGGGTTGGTGGTGGGCAGGCAGACCCGCAGGTTCGCTTCGAGCAGGATGTTGCCGTTGCCGTAGGCCAGACCGTCGGCACGGAACAGGATGCGGTTGTTGGCGCCGGTGATGTTGGCGCTGGGAATGACCTGCACGGGCGCCTCGATGGTGCCGGAGCGGACGCGCTCGCCGGCATCGACGATGCCGTCGGCGTCGGCGTCGGCGAAGACGACCCAGCCCCGCCACGGGGTGGTGTTGCTGCAGTTCAGGCCGTCGTCGCTGCCGCAGAGGGACGCGCGGCGGTTCTGGCGGATGGCCTCGGCGCGGGCGGACTGCATCGCGGCGACCAGTTCGTTGGCGTTGGCGGTGAGCCGGCTGCCGTTGACCACGTTGGTGAACAGCGGGACCGAGACCGCGATGGCCACGGCCAGCACGAACACGGCGATCATCAGCTCGATGAGCGTGAAACCGGCCGTCCGGGCGCGTCGGCCGCGGCAGGCGGCGGGGAGCGGCCGGCGTCGGGACATGGGTCGCAGGAACATGGGTCGCATTGCGCCTCCAGGATCGATGGACCGAGCTTAGGCCCGGTCCCGGTGAGCGGCCAGACGATGGCCGATGGGCGGCCCGCACGGCTGCATGAGCGGTCCCCCTGCCCCTGCGCCGCCGGCCCGGGCATCATGCGCCGATGACACGGCCCGCGCATGCCCCCGCTCCGCTCGATCCGGCGCCCGTCGGCGCGCCGCTGGACAGCCTGTGGCAGGCGAAGGTGCTGATCTGGGTGGTCGTCGCCGCGGAAGGCCTGGCCGCCGTCCTCACCCTCGCCGGCGATCCGCCGCTGGGGCGCTGGATCCGTTTCGGCCTGCTGTCGCTGCTGGTGCAGTGGGTGGCGCTGCTGACCCTCGGCGCGCTGTACCTGCTGCGCGAACGGCTGCGCGACACCCGGCCGATGCGCATCGCCTGGCTGGCGCTCGGGCTGCTGGTGATGAGCTGCTGGTCGGTGTTCGCGATCAGCGACCTGCTGCTAGGCGAGGTCTGGCGCATCCCGGCGCAGGCCCGCAACGACGTCTTCCTGCGCGCGACCGGCATCACCCTGGTCGTCGGCTGGCTGGCGCTGGCCGCGTTCCAGAACCATTGGCGCCTGCGCCAGCTCGCGGTGCGCGCGAAGCAGGCCGAACTGGCCGCGCTGCGGGCACGGGTGCGGCCGCACTTCCTGTTCAACACGCTCAACACCGGCGCCGCGCTGGTGCACAGCCGGCCGGACGACGCCGAGGACCTGCTGCTCGATCTGGCCGATCTGTTCCGCGCCGCGCTCGGCGGCTCGCGCGAGATCCCGCTGGAAGAGGAATTCGCGCTGATCCGGCGCTATCTCGAGATCGAATCGCTGCGCTTCCGCGAGCGCCTGCGCGTGCATTGGCGGCTGCCCGATCCCATGCCGGACCTGCGGGTGCCGTCGCTGTCGCTGCAGCCGCTGGTCGAGAACGCGATCAAGCACGGCGTCGAACGCATGCCCGGTGGCGGCGACATCGACATCGCGGTGGACGCCGGCGACGACGGCGGCGCCGTCATCGTGATCTCGAATCCGCTGCCGCCGGAACCGGCCGGCGCGTCGCGCGGGCACAACGTCGGCCTGCCCGCCTCGCTGGCGCAGATCGAGGCCTACACCGAAGGCCGCGGCGGCGTGGAGGTCACCACCGCGGACGGCCGCTTCATCGCGACGGTGCGCCTGCCGCCGCCGGCACGGGCCTGAACCCGCGCCGACGCAGGCGCGCGGCCGTCAGGCCACGACTTCGTAGCAGGGCCGGTACGCGCCGGAGATCTTCATGCGGCGCTGCTCGACGAACGCCTGCAGCAGCGCGTCGAGCGCCTGCATGATGTCCTTGTCGCCGGAGATGCGGAACGGCCCGTGCTGTTCGATCCGGCGCAGGCCGTCTTCCTTCACGTTGCCGGCGACGATGCCCGAGAACGCGCGGCGCAGGTCGGCCGCGAGCTCGTGCGGCTTTCGGCCGTGGTGCAGGTCGAGCGCGGCCATCGCCTCGTGCGTGGGCACGAACGGGCGCTGGAACGCCAGCGGGATCTCCAGCGACCAGTTGAAGAAGAACGAATCCTTCTCGGCGATGCGGTATTCGCGCACCTTGCGCACGCCGTTGATCATCGTCTTCGCCACCAGCGCCGGATCGCCGACGATGATGCGGTAGCGCGAGGTCGCGGCCTCGCCCAGCGTGAGCCGGATGAACTTGTCGATCTGCTCGAAGTACGGCGCCGATGCCGACGGGCCGGTCAGGATCAGCGGGAACGGCAGGCCCGCGTTCTCCTCGCGCAGCAGGATGCCGAGCAGGTAGAGGATTTCCTCCGCCGTGCCGACGCCGCCCGGGAACACGATGATGCCGTGGGCCATGCGCACGAACGCTTCGAGACGCTTCTCGATGTCCGGCATGATCACCAGGTGGTTGACGATCGGGTTCGGCGACTCGGCGGCGATGATGCCCGGCTCGGTGATGCCGATGTAGCGCATGCGGCGATGGCGCTGCTTGGCGTGGGCGATCGTCGCGCCCTTCATCGGCCCCTTCATCGCGCCCGGGCCGCAGCCGGTGCAGATGTCGAGCCCGCGCAGGCCCAGCTCGTAGCCGACCTGCTTGGTGTAGAGGTATTCGTCGCGGTTGATCGAATGGCCGCCCCAGCAGACGACGAGGTTCGGATCGATCGGATGCAGGATGCGCGCGTTGCGCAGCAGGCCGAACACCGCGTCGGTGATGCCTTCGGAGGTGTTGAGGTCGCGGTTGCCGTGGCCCTCGCGCAGTTCGATCGCGGTGTAGGCGAGGTCGCGCACCACCGCGAACAGCAGCTCGGCGACGCCGCGGATGATCTCGCCGTCGACGAAGGCCATCGCCGGCGCCTTGACGAGGTCGATGCGCACGCCGCGGTCCTGCTGCAGCACCTGGATGTCGAAATCGGGATACAGCTCTCGCGCGGCGCGCGGGTCGTCGGACGCGCTGCCGCTGGTCAGCACCGCCAGCGCGCAACGGCGCAGCAGTTCGTGCATGCCGCCGCTGGACGCATCGCGCAGCCGCGCGACCTCGTCGCGCGAGAGCACGTCGAGCGCACCGCGCGGGTAGATGTGCGCGTCGACGGTGGGGAGGATGGAAGCTTCGTGTTGGTCGGTCATGGCTCGCTTGTCGTTCGTCGTTTCGTTCGTGTCCGCGGGACTGTATCCCAGCGCCGCCCGCATGGACAGACCTGCCGCCGCCACACCGGGACGTGGTTCCGGAAAGCGAAACGGCCGGGTTTCCCCGGCCGTTTCGGTGTCGCATCAGGCTTCGGATCGAAGGATCAGAAGCTGTACTTCACGGTCAGCTGTGCCGCCCACTGCGATTCGCCCTTGGCCTGACGGGTCACGAAGTCCTCGACGCTGCCGTTCACGCCGTAGATGTAACGACCGGAAGCATCCAGACCCTGGTAGTTGACGAAGCTGCGCGCCAGGCCACCCTGCGACTGGAACGCGACCTCGTCGATGTGGCCCCACTTCTTGTTCAGCAGGTTGCCGACGTTGAGGATGTCGAGCGAGACCAGCAGCTTGTTGCCGTCGAAGAAGCCCGGGAATTCCTGGCTCATGCGCAGGTCGAACGAGTTGGTCCACGGCGCGAACGCGCTGTTGCGCGGCGCGACCTTGCCGGCATAACGGTTGAGGCCGTTCTGGTTGACGATGCGCCAGAAGGTCGCTTCTTCGTCGGCACCGCTGCCGCTGCCGTTCATGTCGCGGAACACCACCTGGCCCGAGCCCGCCATCGTCGGGATGTACATCAGGTCGTTGGTGATGCCGTCGCCGTTGAGGTCGTTGTTGTAGATCCAGCTGTACGGCTTGCCGCTGCGGCCTTCATAGAACAAGCCGACCGAGGTCTTGTTGTCGCCGAAGAACTTGTGTTCCCAGTTCAGCTGGCCGACGAAGCGGTCGCGGACGAGATAGGCCGAATTGGCGGCGACTTCCTCGTTCGGGTTGAACACCGACACCGAGTTCCAGTTCGAGTTCGACACCGACGAGGTCAGCGGGCTGACTTCCTTGGCGCGGGTGAACGAGTAGCCCAGGTTCCAGGACCAGTCGTGCATGAAACGGCCGCCCAGCGAGAAGGTCAGGTTGTCGCCCCAGCCCTTGCCGGTGCGCTCGGCGACGAGCACGTTGGCGAAGCTGGCGTTGCTGAGCGCGCGATTGCGGAAGCCGGTGCAGGTCGCGCCCGAGCTGTTGTTGGAGCCGCTGACGTTCCAGCAGGCCTGGTTGTAGCCCTGCGGGGTGTAGTAGAGATTGCGCCCGTCGGTACCCTGGCGGGTCGGCGCACCCAGGTTGAGGTGACGGTAGTAGATGCCGTCGTTCACCTGCGTGCGGATGTACTCGACGCTGGCGACCATGTTCCACCACGGCAGCTCGTGTTCGAACGCCAGGTTGGCCTTCCACACGGACGGCTGGTGCAGGTTGCTGGCCAAGAAGTCGACGTTGGCGGCGGGCACGGCACCACTGAAGCTGCTCGGCTGGGCGCCGGTGTCCGGCGTGAACAGGCCGTCGGTGCCCGGGCAGGCGGAGAAACCGCTGATGCCGCAACCGATGATGCGGGTCGCGATGCCGGTGTTCGAGTAAGGATTGGACAGCCACACGTTCGCGGCAGCACCCTCGAACAGACCGAAACCACCGCGCAGCTGCATCGCACGCTCGCTGTCGAAAGTGTAGTTGAAGCCGAAGCGCGGCTGGATCAGGCTGTCACCGTCGATGGTGACATCGTTGCGCAGGCCGAAACCACCGGTGGCGCGAACCACCGTGCCGTTCTGCGGGGTGGTCGAACCGTTCAGCGCGCCCGCCACCGGCGCGGCGGCGGCGGCGGCGTTGAACAGCGGCTTCTCGCCCATGGTCTTGCGGTCGACGCGGACGCCGGCGGTCAGGGTCAGGTGCTCGTTGACGGTCCAGGTGTCCTGCAGGAACAGGCCGAGGTTCTGGTAGTCCCAGTTGGCGACGCCATCGTTGATGTTGAAGCCCGGCGCGCCGACCTGCACCTGATAGCTGGTCGGACGACCGCGGCGGAAGTTCTCGAGCACGGCCGCTTCGTTCTGGGCGCGGGTCGCGGTGTTGCACGACAGCGCAGCGCCGCCGTTGAACTGGTAGGTGAAGGTGGCCGACGTGTTGATGCAGCCGAAGGTGTAGTTGCCCTTCGTGTCCTGCAGGAACGCGTTGTAGACGGTGTTGTCGTCGTAGTCGGCGCCGAACTTCAGGCTGTGGTTGCCCACGAACCAGTTGGCGGCGGCGTAGTAGTTCCAGGTCTCGGTCGAGAGGTCGTTGAAGTGACGGCTGCGCTCGGTGCCGAACATCAGGCCGGCGCTGGTCGACGACACCGCCGGCGAACCCGGCGGCAGCGCGCCGGCGAAGTTCAGGCGGATCTGCGGCAGGTCGGAATTGTTGACCGGGGTGCTCTTGTAGTCGCGATACGAAACCTTGAACTCGGTCGAGAAGTTGTCGGTCCAGTCGGAGAACACCTGGCCGACGTAGGTCTCGATCGTCTTCTCCTGGCTGTACCAGTGCGAGCTGAGCGAGATCAGGTTGTTGAAGAAGTTCGGGTATTGCGGGTCGGACTGCTCGGTCTTGCTCCAGCGCAGGCTGGCGCGGTGGCGGTCGCCGATGTTGGCGTCGAGCTTGAACAGCGCGTCCTTCACTTCCAGTTCGGCCGCCGAGGCATCGGTCTGGCCGATGTCGACACCGTAGGTGGTCTGCGCGATCGACTGCGCGCCGGCGATCGCGCTCGGGGTGATCGCGACGTTGGTGCGGACGCTGCCCAGCGGGCCGAATTCCGGCGAGGAACGGGTGCTCTTGAGTTCTTCGTAGGCGGCGAAGAAGAACAGGCGATCCTTGATCAGCGGGCCGCCGAGGGTGCCGCCCTTGGTGGTTTCCTCGAACGCCGGCGGGGCGAAGTAGGAATCCGAGGTGCGGTTGTAGCGGTCGCCGGCGAGGCTGTCGTCGCGGTAGACGTAGTAGATCGAGCCCTTGAACGCGTTCGTGCCCGACTTGGTCACGGCGTTGATGTTGGCGCCGGTGTAACCCTTCTGGCTGACGTCGTAGTTCGAGATGTTGACCTGCACCGAGTTGATCGCGTCGATCGAGATCGGCTGCTTGGCGGTCGGCAGGTTGTTGGCTTCGAGGCCGAAGGTGTCGTTGGTGGCGACGCCGTCGATGGTCACGCTGTTGTAGCGCGAGTTCTGGCCGCCGGCGGAGATTTCGCCGCGCTCCTTGTCGGTCTGCGACAGGCGGGGATCGAAGCGGGCGTAGTCCTGCAGGTTGCGCTGGACCGACGCGTACTTGTCGAGGTCGGCGCGGCTGATCGCGGTGCCGGCGCCCATCTTGTCGGAGCTGAACACGTTGGCGCCGGCGCTGCCGGTCACCTGGATGGCCTCGAGCTGCTGCGCACCGATCGAGATGTCGACCGAGGACGTCTGGTCGAGGGCGAGGTAGACGTCGTTCTCGCTCTGGGTGCCGGCGCCTTCCTTGTTCGCGGTGACGGTGTACGGACCGCCGACGCGCAGGCCACGGACGGTGTAGCGGCCGTTGGCGTCGGTGGTGACGCGGCTGACCGTGCCCGACTCGGTGTGGACGATCGTGACTTCGGCGCCGGCCAGCGGCTTGCCGTCCGAACCGAGCACCTGGCCGCCGACGGCCGCCGTGGTGTTCTGGGCGAACGCAGGTGCCGCGGCCAGCGCGACGATGAGTCCGATCGACAGTTTCGAAAGTCGGAGACGGTTGTTGTGGTTCATTGCTCTAGGCCTCGGTGGAGAAACGATGCGTTGACGTGCGAGAGGATCGCGAACGTGCCAGCGTCGCGATCCACCAGATTCGAGATTGTCCGGCCCCTTGCCCCTGCCCCGCAGGCGTGCCGCGTGGACAGGTCCGGGTTAACCATAGGTTAACACGATAGAACGCGGAGATGACAGTGCCGTGACCGTGTCGCCGACCTGTAAGTCATTGAAAGAATTGAATGAATATTCTTCAGAAAGCACTTGAAGGTGGGCGCGCAAACGGCTAGCCGCGCATGGCTGTCACACGGGCCGGTCAGGGCACCGGCACCACCGGCTGCACCTTCAGGTAGGTGGCGATGCCGTCCATCAGCATCTGCACCGAGATCGCGACCAGCAGCATGCCCATGAGGCGCTCGACGGCGGTCAGGACCCGCTGGCCGAGCCAACGGTAGAGGTAGGTGGCGGAGAACAGGATCGTCGCCGTGCCGGCCCAGGCGATCAGCAGCGCGAGGCTCCAGTCGGCCAGGCGCGCCGGCTCGTTGCTGCCCATCAGGATCACCGCCGCCATGCCCGAGGGGCCGGCCACCAGCGGGATGGCCATCGGCACGATGAAGGGCTCGCCGTCCGGGATCTCGCCCATCAGCCCTTCCGGCGGCGGGAAGATCATGCGGATGCCGATCAGGAACAGCACGATGCCGCCGGCGATCGACACCGACTCCTGGCGCAGGTGCATCAGATCCAGCGCGTACTTGCCGCACCACAGGAACAGCATCAGCACGCCGAGCGCAATCAGCAGTTCGCGCCCAAGCACCACCCGCTGCCGCGGCGCCGGCAGGCGGCGCAGCAGACCGAGGAACACCGGGATGTTCCCGAGCGGGTCGAGGATCAGGAACAGCAGCAGCGCGGCGGAGGCGATGCTCACGCCGTCGGCGACCACGTCCGGCCGCGCTGGTCGGCGCCGGCGGCGGACAGCAGGTGGACGCAGGCCGGGGCGATGGCGGCGGGATCGCGTGCCAGCACGTCCTCTTCCTCGACGTAGGCTTTCGCACGCAGCGGCGTACGCATCGGCCCGGGCGCGAGGCCGGAGACGCGCACCGTCGTGTTGCGCAGTTCCTCGTGGAGCGTCGACACCAGCGTCGCCAGCGCCGACTGGGTGAGGCCGTAGGCGCCCCAGTACGGACCGCCCTGAGCGGCATCGGCGTCGATGGCGAACACCACGGCCGCATCAGGCGCGGCGCGCAGCAGCGGCAGGCAGGCCTGGGTCAGCCACCAGCGCGCGGTGAGATTCACGTGCACCGTGCGCGCGAACGCGGCGGGATCGACATGCTCCAGCGGCGTCAGGCCGCGGAAGTCGGCGGCGCAATGCAGCAGCCCGTCGAGCCGTCCGGGGCCGTCGGCGATGCGCTGCGCGAGTTCGGCGTAGTCGTCGGGCGTCGCGCCTTCCAGATCGAGCGGATACAGCAGCGCCTCGCCGCCGTCGCGCACGATGGCGTCGTACACGCGGTTGAGCTTGGGCACCTTGCGGCCGAGCAGCACCACGGTCGCGCCCTCGCGCGCCGCCGCCAGCGCGGCCGCATGGCCGAGCGCGCCGTGCGCACCCGCGACCAGCACCACGCGATCCCGCAGCGCCCCCGCCGCGACGGGCTCCGTCGCGGTCATCAGGCCTTCTGCGCCTCGGCGATCATGCGCGCCAGTTCGCCGGATTCGTACAGTTCCAGCGTGATGTCGCAGCCGCCGATCAGCTCGCCGTTGATGAACAGCTGCGGGAAGGTCGGCCAGTTGGAATAGCGCGGCAGGTTGGCGCGGACTTCGGGGTCTTCCAGCACGTTGATGCTGTGGAAGCCGTTGGCACCGGCGGCCTTCAGCGCCTGCGACGCGCGGCTGGAGAAACCGCACATCGGGAACTGCGGCGTGCCCTTCATGAAGAGGACGATCGGATGGGATTCGATCTCGGACTGGATGCGTTCCAACACCGGCATGGGAGACTCCTGCTGGAGGATTGCGGCATCGTGCAAAAAACCGATGCGGCGGAGGTGGGGGTAGAATCCGGCATTGTAATCGCTCGCGCGGCCCCGGGCTTGCTTCGCCCGGATGCCGACCCCACTCCCCGGGGGCTGTCCCGTTGCCGCCATCCGCTGGCGCCGCTCCGGATCCGGCCCCTTCCCGCACCCAAGGATTTTCCATGGCCATCGAACTGCCCGCCCTGCCCTACGACCGCACCGCGCTGGAACCGCACATCTCGGCCGAGACCATCGATTTCCACTACGGCAAGCATCACCAGACCTACGTCACCAACCTCAACAACATGATCGCGGGCACCGAGTTCGCCGACCTGTCGCTGGAGGAGATCGTCCGCAAGTCGCAGGGCGGCATGTTCAACAACGCCGCGCAGGTGTGGAACCACACGTTCTACTGGAACTGCCTGAAGCCGAACGGCGGCGGCGAACCGACCGGCAAGGTCGGCGAAGCGATCGCCAAGGCCTTCGGCGACTTCGCGAAGTTCAAGGAAGAGTTCACCAAGACCGCGATCGGCACCTTCGGCTCGGGCTGGGCCTGGCTGGTGCAGCGTCCGGACGGCTCGCTGGCGCTGGTCAGCACCTCCAACGCCGCGACCCCGCTCACCGGCGACGACACCCCGCTGCTGACCTGCGACGTGTGGGAACACGCGTACTACGTCGACTACCGCAATGCGCGTCCGAAGTACGTCGAAGCGTTCTGGAACCTCGTGAACTGGGACTTCGTCGCGTCGCAGATGAAGTAAGCGCCACAACCGTCGCGCATGCGAAACGGCCGGGGAAACCCGGCCGTTTCCATTGGGGGCGTCCTTGTCTGCGCATCCGCGTTGACACACTGCGGGCACGCGCTTCATCGACACGACAGCTATCCCGACGCGCCGTGAACGCGGCAAGCCGGCGGGTCAACGAAAGCACTCCCGCAGGCATTCACCGGTGGCCATCCGCAACGGAGTCCACCCATGTCCCGCTTCGCTTCGACCGTCTCCACCGCCCTGCTCGCCCTCGCCGTCACGCTGTCCGGCGGCCTGCTCACCGGCGCGGCGTCCGCACACGATCGCCCGCATGATCGCGACAACAACCCGCCCGGCCCCGCCGGCGGCCCCGGCACCAACTGGGAGAATCCGCCCGGCTGGCACGGCGGCCCGGGCGCCTCGCCGGACACGCGCTACTACCGCCACCACGGCGTGCGCTACACGTTCGCGATCCGCGACGGCGGCTACTACTTCAATCCCCGGTTCGGTTACTGGCATCCGCGCTACGGCTTCTGGAACCAGGCGAAGCGCTGCTGGTTCGACAACGACCGCAACCCGCCTGGCCCGGTCGGCGGCCCCGGCACCAACTGGGAAAACCCGCCGGGCCGGCGCGGTGGCCCGGGGGCCTCGCCGGACCGCTACGGCCGCTGCCGCTGAGCACGCATCTGCTTCGTCCGTCATGCGCCGGCGCATCACCGGCGCATGACAATGCTCACTGGGCACCGGCGACGACGCACGCGACACTGCGGGCTCGTCCCGTCCTCCGTACATCGCCATGGCCGTCCCCGCGCCCGCCGCACCGCTCTCGATCGCGCCCTACGTCTTCCCGCTGCTGATCGCGTTCGCGATGTATCGCCGCATCCGGCGCAATTTCGGCGTACAGCCATGGCGACCGACGCGCGCCTGGATCCGGCTGGTGTTCCTGTCGCTGGCGGTGCTGATGCTGGCGATCGCCGGCTTCGCGATCCCGCAGACGCTGCCGGCGATCGGCATCGGCCTCGCCTGCGGCGCGGTGCTCGGCTACTTCGGCCTGAAGCACACGCACGTCGCGCTCGTCGGCAGGCAGCGCACCTACACGCCGAACCCGTGGATCGGCGGCGCGCTCAGTGCGCTGCTGGTGGGGCGGCTGGCGTGGCGCTGGACGCACGGCGGCATCGCCGCGGAGCAGGCCGCGCCCAGCGGCGTGACCTTCGGCATCGCGATGGCGCTGATCACCTACTCGCTGATCCACATCGCCGGGCTGATGGTGCAGATGAAGCACCTGCAGGCGCCCGCAACGGCCACGTCGCCGCAGCCGCCGATGCCCTGACCGACGCCGCGCCGATCACGCGCCGGCGACGTCCTCGGGCATCAGCGTCGGCTCGCGCTCGAACCGGCGCACCAGCGCCTCGAATTCGGCGACATGGCGCCGCAGACGCACGTCATCCGCCTGCGACGACAGGAACGGCTTACGCTTGCCCGACACCAGCACGTCGAGCTGCCGGCCCTTGCGCGACAGTGGCTGCCGCAGTCGCAAGAACGGCTGCAACACATCCGACGCGACGCTCGGCGGCAGATGCGCCCGAAGCCACGCCAATTGTGCGGTCTCGAACTGCCCGGACGGGAAATCCAGCGATGCCAGCCCGGTCAGTGCCGCCAGCGGCTGGATGCGGCCGTCGCCGATTGCCTTGGCGTTGAACGCCAGCGCGCGCAGCCGCGACAGACCGGACAGCGGCGCCAGCGTGTCGATCTCGAACTTGCTCCAGATCGCGTTGCCGAAGGCGAGCTCTTCCAGCGCTTCGCCGCCGGCGAGATCCGACAGGTCGCGCAGCTTGGTGAAGTCGTCGAAATGCAGACCGCGCAGCGCCGGCGTGCGCGCAAGGTTCCACAGCCGCGTCGTCTTCTGGTTCCAGTAGAACGCGACGTGCGTGAGCTGCGGCATCGCTTCCAGCGGCGTCAAGTCGACGATGCGCGGGCACTTCCAGAAATGGACTGCGGTGAGTCGCGCACCCAGCCCGCTGCACAGCAGCTCCAGCGTCTTCTGCTCGACGCCGCTGACGGTCAGCGCGGTGATCTCCGGCGCATCGGCCAGACGCAACAGCACGTCGGGCGGCAGCTTGCCGCCGTTGAGTTCGGGCTGCAGCCGCATCGCGTGCCACGGCGGCGCTTCGCCGGGGCGATGCAGACGGCGCAGTTGCGCCAGCGAGGTGATGCGATCGGCGTTCACGCCCTCTCCTTCCGTTGGAATCCGCTCCGTGCGCGCATCGTCGATGGCGCGTCAGCCGGCATCGGCCCGCAGCGCCGCGACCACCGGCGCCACCTGCGCCTCGCGGCCGAGCGCGGCGCCTACGCGCGCGAGCGCGTCCGCGAGTTCGACCGGCGCATCCGCGCGCAGTGTCGCGTGGCCGACCTTGCGGCCGTCGCGCGGTTCCTTGCCGTAGTCGTGCCAGTGGCCGCCGGCTTCGCGCAGCACGGCGGAGGCGTCGGGCATCGCACCGATCCAGTTGAGCATGCAGGCGTGGCCGACCATGCGCGTGTCGCCCAGCGGCAGGCCCAGCACCGCGCGCAGATGGTTCTGGAACTGCGAGGTCTCGCTGCCTTCGATCGTCCAGTGCCCGGAGTTGTGCACGCGCGGCGCGAGTTCGTTCGCCAGCAGCACGCCGTCGCGACAGAACAGTTCCAGCGCGAACACGCCGACGTAGTCCAGCGCTTCGGCCAGCGCCTGCGCATGCGCGACCGCACGCGCCTGCAGCGCCACGTCCACGCGCGCGGGCGCGAGGCTGGCGGACAGCACGCCGTCGACGTGCCAGTTTTCGGTCAGCGGCCAGGTGCGGAAGCTGCCGTCGCGACCGCGCACGGCGACCACGCTCAGTTCGCGCTCGAACGTCACGAAGCCTTCGAGGATCAGGCCGACGGTCGCGGCCTGCGCGCCCAGCGCGTCCCAGGCGGCGTCGACGTCGCCCGGCGCCTTGATCCGGAACTGGCCCTTGCCGTCATAGCCGAGACGGCGGGTCTTGAGGATGCACGGCGTGCCGATCGCGGCGACCGCGGCATCGAGCGCGGCGCGATCCGCCACGTCGGCGAACGGCGGCACCGGGATGCCCAGTTCGCGGAACAGCGTCTTCTCGGCGAGGCGGTCCTGCGCGACGGCCAGTGCGCGCGGGTTCGGGAACACCGGCACGCGCTCGTTCAACCATTGCGCGGATTCGGCGGGGACGTTCTCGAAATCGAAGGTCGCGACATCGACCTGCGACGCGAACGCGGCCAGCGCGGTCTCGTCGCGGTAATCGCCGACGATCAGCGGCGCGAACTGCCCGGCGCAGGCGTCGGCGACGGTATCGAGAACGCGGAAGCGCAGGCCGAGCGGAGCGCCCGAGAGCGCGAGCATGCGGGCCAATTGCCCGCCACCGAGGATGCCGACGGTGGTCATGCGTACCTCACGAGCGGGGGTCGTCGTGATCCATCACGTCCTGTGTCTGCTGCGCGCGGAAGGCGTCCAGCGCCGCGCTCACCCCGGGCAGTTCGGCGGCCAGCAGCGCCGCGGCGAACAGCCCGGCGTTGGCGGCGCCGGCGTTGCCGATCGCGAAGGTGGCGACCGGGATGCCCGCGGGCATCTGCACGATCGACAACAGCGAGTCCATGCCGTTCAGCGCCTTGCTCTGCACCGGCACGCCCAGCACCGGCACCGGCGTCTTCGACGCGAGCATGCCCGGCAGGTGCGCGGCGCCGCCGGCACCGGCGATGATCGCGCGCAGGCCGCGGGCCCGGGCGGTGGCGGCGTAGTCGAAGAGGACATCGGGGGTGCGGTGCGCGGAAACCACGCGCACCTCGTGCGGCACGCCGAGGGCCTCGAGCTTCGCCACCGCGTGCTGCATCGTCTCCCAGTCGGAGCGCGATCCCATCACGACACCGACCAGCGGTCGGCCGGTCGCGTCGGCGTTGCTGTCTGCCATGGCCCTTCCCCGCGGCATCGCGCCTGCTGCAAAGCGGTATTCTAGCGGCATCCCACCCCGGCTTCACCGAAATGGACCGCAAGCTCGTCGATCTGCTCGTCTGCCCCGCCACCCGCCAGCCGCTGGCCCTGCTCGACAAACCCGGCCTGGACGCGCTGAACGCGGCCATCGCCGCCGGCGGCGTGCAGCGCGTCGACGGCGCGCCGCAGACCGAGCCGCTGCGCGAGGCGCTGATCACCCACGATCGCAAGACCGTGTACCGCGTCGACGACGGCATCCCAGTGCTGCTGATCGAGGAAGGCATCGCGGCGACCGCGGCGTGAGCACCATTCCCGCGCCACCGGCTACCGTCGTCGATGCCGACGTCGCCGCGGCGCTGGCCGAGGATCTCGGCACCGGCGACGTCACCGCCGCGCTGTTGCCGGACGGGCCGGACATCGCCTATCTGCTGTGCAAGGAAGACGCCGTGGTCTGCGGCCGGCCGTGGTTCGACGCCTGCCATCGCGCGCTCGATCCCGACGTGCGCATCGACTGGCGCGTGGCCGAGGGCGACCGCGTCGCGAAAGGCACGGTGCTGGCGACGCTGTCCGGCCGCAGCCGTTCGCTGGTCAGCGCCGAACGCGCCTCGCTGAATTTCCTGCAGACGCTGAGCGGCACCGCGACGGTCACCGCGCAGTACGTCGACGCC
This sequence comes from Lysobacter sp. DMC104, assembly GCF_056313665.1. NCBI lineage: Bacteria > Pseudomonadati > Pseudomonadota > Gammaproteobacteria > Lysobacterales > Lysobacteraceae > Lysobacter > Lysobacter sp. DMC104. Next base: position 432,111 of record NZ_JBQUZW010000001.1, read on the forward strand.
GTGCGCGGCACCGGCGCGGTCATCCTCGACACCCGCAAGACCATCCCCGGCCTGCGGATCGCGCAGAAATACGCGGTCCGCGTGGGCGGCGGCCGCAACCACCGCATCGGCCTGTACGACGCGGTGATGCTCAAGGAAAACCACATCCGCGCCTACGGCTCGCTCGCGGGCGCGGTCGCCGCGGCGCGTGCGCAGTCGCCCGCGCTGCCGCTGATCGTCGAAGTGGAAACGCTGGCGCAACTGCGCGAGGCGCTGGACGCCGGCTGCACGCGCATCCTGATCGACGACTTCGACGCGGACATGCGCCGCGAGGCGGTGCGGATCGCGCGTTCGGCGCCGTACGACGGGCGCATTCCGCTGGAAGTCTCCGGCGGCGTGGACATGACCACGCTGCGCGGCATCGCCGAGGACGGCGTCGACTGCATCTCGATCGGCGCGCTGACCAAGCACGTGCGCGCGATCGACCTGTCGCTGAAGCTGGGACCGCCGCCGGGCGAATGAGCCGGGCGGCGCGTGTATCCACGCGCGATCAGCCGAACCAGTACTGGTGCATCGCCGCGAGGAATTCCGGCGTGATCGGATAGCCCGACTGCGAGCCGAGCACCGAATCGGTGCCGCAGTGCGGGCACAGCGCGGTCTGGCCGGCTTCCGCCGGCTGGCCGGTCGCCGGATCGGGCGATCGATCGACCCATTCGGCGATCTCCGACGGCTCGAAGATCGTGCGGCAGTAAAAGCAGCCGCAGACGAGGCTGGCCTCGATGTCGGCGCGGTGGTTCGACGACTTCGAATGCGCCGCGTGGAGTTGCGGGTCGGGATGGTGGGTCACGGTCAGCGCAACACGACGATGGCGACGACGACCAGCGCGGCCGCGACGGCCACCCAGACCCAGCGCGGAATGCCGCCACCCGACGCCGGCGCCGGTGTCGCGGCGCCTTCCTTGCCCAGTTCGAACAGGGTGAAGCGCACGGTGTCGAAGCCGATCTCGTCTCCCGGCTGCGCGACCGCGTGCTGGGTGCGCTTGCCGTTGTGGAAGCTGCCGTTGGTCGAACCCAGGTCTTCCAGCACCACGCCTTCGTTGGTCGGGATCAGCTTGGCGTGCTTGCGCGAGAGGCTGGTGTCGTCGAGGCGCAACTGGCAGTCCGGGGCGCGACCGACGACGGTGGCGCCAGTCAGCGGATAGACGCGGCCGAGGTTACGGCCGGTCTGCGCGCGCAGCGCGTATTTCGGCAGCGCGGCGCGGACGGTGGTGGTGCCGACATCGTCGGCACCCGCCAGTGCGGTCGGACCCGGCGCGGTCCGCGGAGTGTCCAGCGCCACCAGCGAGGCCTGCACGGAACCGAAGACGATGCGATCGCCGGCGCGCAGCGCGATCGGGCCGTCGACCGGGCGACCGTTGACCGTGACCGCGGCGCCTCGGGCGATCTTCAGCATCACGCCTTGCGGGCCGACCTGCAGCTCGCAGTGTTGCGGGAGGATGTCGGGACCGCGCAGCCCGATGTCGGCATCGCTCGCCGAACCGATGCGCTTGACGCCCTGCTGGAGCAGGGTGGGCGGAAATTCGCCGGCGGCGAACACGAGCTTCATGGGCGATCTGACTCCGGGGTCGGGATTGCATCCGCGGCCGGGTGGCCGCAAATTAACGAAATGCCAACTTTACTGATCCTGATGATCGTGGGTGCGATGGCGTTCGCATTCTGGACGGCCTCGCGGGCCGCAGCCGAACGCGCGCTGCGCATCGGCGGCGACGCCTGCCAGGCCGCCGGCGTGCAGCTGATCGACCACACCGTGCATGCCACCGGCTTCCGCCTGCGTCGCGGCGAGAACGGCTGGCTGGGGCTGGAACGCAGCTTCCGTTTCGAATATTCGCAGGACGGCACCGACCGCCACATCGCGCGGCTGGTGCTACACGGCGATCGGCTGGTGGCGTTCGCCGGGCCGGTCGCGGCGCAGCCGGCGACGATCGGCGGATAGCACGACCCCGACGTTGCAAGCGCGTCTCTGGTGTTTCCCCGCATCGCTCCCCCTGCGATCCCGAGCCTGAATCCGCGTCGCGACTACTTCACGATGCGCAGGTGACTGCCGCGTTTCGGCGGCGGCGCGCCGTCGCCCCCGTCGGGACCGGCGTCGCCCTCGTCGCCGCCGGTGTCCGGCGCATGCGGTTCCTCCGCGAGACCCATGCCCTGTCCGGTTTCGCGGGCGTAGATCATCAGCACCGCATCCACCGGGACGCGTACCGACTGGCTGACGCCCTGGAAGCGCGCGGTGAACGTGATCAGCGCGTTGCCCATGTCAAGCCCGGTGACGGCGCGACCGGCGATGTTGAGCACGACCTTGCCGCCCTGGATCGCCCCCGGCGGGACGCCGACGCCCGGACGGGTGGCATCGACCACCAGGTACGGCGTCATGTCGTTGTCCACGATCCAGGCATAGATCGCCCGCAGCAGATACGGACGCTGGCTGGTCATGCGGGTGGGCGTACCGTCGCTCATGGCAAGGGCCTGCTGCGCGGCAACTTGCCGACCGGGAATGGATGGATCGCGAACACGCGGCGCGCCGGCGTCAGGACGGCAGGTCGCGCAGGGATTTTTCCTGCGGCGTGAGGCTGCGGACGAAACCCGGATTGCGGAAGATGCGGTTGCCGTAGTCCTCGATGACCCGGCCATCGCCGGGCAGCGGCACGTCCAGCGCCTGCAGGCGCCAGACGATCGGCGCCATGGCGCAGTCGGCCAGGCTCATCTCGTTGTTGAGGAAGAACTTGCTCGCCTTGAACAGCGGCACCGCGGCGGTGAGCAGCTCCTTCAGGCGCTTGCGGCCGGCCTCGGCCTGCTGGCGGTTGCCGAACTGCACGGCCTGCACCTGCGGCACCCAGTCGTGCTCGATCCGCAGCATCGCCAGGCGCAGGCGCGCGCGCGACAGCGGATCGATCGGCATCAGCGGCGGATGCGGATAACGCTCGTCGAGATATTCGCTGACCACCGAGGCGGCGTAGAGCACCAGGTCGCGTTCGACCAGAGTCGGCACCGAGTGGTACGGATTGAGGTCGATGAGGTCTTCGGGCGGATTCTGCGGATCGACCGGGACCAGATCGTAGGTGACGCCCTTCGCGGCCAGCACCAGGCGCACGCGGTGGCACAGGACGTCGTCGACGGAGGAAAACAGGGTCAGGGCATTACGCATACGCAGACTCGCCATCCTTCAATAAGACGCGGGGCAGCCGGACCAGCCGGCCGCCCCGCGCGTGAACGTCGTCGAGCAGAGGGGACACCCGGGCATCAATGGACGTCGCGCCAGTATTCCTTCTTCAGCAGCCATGCCATGAGGGTGAAGAACGCGAGGTACAGCATCACCCAGACGCCGGTCTGCTGGCGCTGGAGCGCGCCCGGCTCGCCCGCGTACTCGAGGAAGGTCGTGATGTCACGGATGCTGCCGTCGAATTCCTCGGCGGTCTGCTCGCCCGGCTGGGACACCACCAGTTCGCGGATGCAGGCGTCGTCGGCCTCGGTGGTGCCGGGCGGGCACGCGAGGATCGGCTTGCCCTTCTCGTCGGTCTCGCCGGACGGCACCTTCGCGGCGAACACCGGGCGCTGGCTGCCCTGCATGTGCCACAGCGGGTTCGGCATCGCCGCGTTGGGGAACAGCTTGTTGTTCCAGCCCAGCGGACGCGCCTCGTCGACGTAGAACGACTTGAGGTAGGTGTAGATCCAGTCGGTGCCGCGGACGCGCGCGGTCAGGCTGAGATCCGGCGGGGCCTTGCCGAACCACTTCACGGCCTTGTCTTCCGGCATCGGCGAGATCATGTGGTCGCCGATCTTCGCGCCGGTGAAGTTCAGGTTGTTCATCACCTGGTCTTCGGTCAGGCCGAGGTCCTCGGCCATGCGCGAGTAACGCAGGTACTTCAGCGAGTGGCAGCCGGCGCAGTTGTTCATGAACAGCTGCGCGCCGCGCTGCAGCGAGCCCTTGTCCTCGAGGTCGGTGCCGGCGTGGTCGAGGCCCGCCTCTTCCGAAGCGAACACCGGGGACACGGCCAGCAGGCCGAGCAGGATGATCGCGCCGCGCTTGAGCATGGAAGTCTTCATCGTGGATGGCTTAGTCATGCATCGTCACCCGATCCGGGACCGGCTTGGTCTTGTCGAGCTTCGTCCACACCGGCATGGTGAGGAAGAACAGGAAGTAGAGAACGGTGAGCAGGCGACCGATCTGGGTCTCGACCGGGTCGGTACCCGGGCCGGCGCCGATCTTGCCCAGCCACACGAAGCAGATCGCGAAGACCAGCAGCGCCACCTTGGACAGCATGCCGCGGTAACGGATCGACTTGACCTTGGCGCGGTCCAGCCACGGCACCAGGAACAGCATCACGATCGCGCCGAACATCACCAGCACGCCCCACAGCTTGATGCCGAAGAACGAGGGCACCACGCGCAGCATCGCGTAGTACGGGGTGAAGTACCACACCGGCTTGATGTGGGTTGGCGTCACGAGGCGGTTGGCCTCGACGAAGTTGTCGTGCTCCAGGAACCAGCCGCCGAAGGTCGGCGCGAAGAACGCGATGAAGGCCGCGATCATCAGGAAGAAACCGACGAAGAAGGTGTCCTTCACCGTGTAGTACGGATGGAACGGGATGCCGTCGGCCGGCGCGGTCGGCGACCAGCGGTTGCCCTTCGGGCCCTTCTTGATCTCGACGCCGTCCGGGTTGTTCGAGCCGACTTCATGCAGCGCGCCCAAGTGCAGCACGACCAGCAGCAGCAGCACCAGCGGCATCGCGATGACGTGCAGCGCGAAGAAGCGGTTCAGGGTGGCGTCGCTGGGCAGGTAGTCGCCCATGATCCACTCGGTCAGGCCCTGGCCGATGAAGGGGATCGCGCCGAACAGCGAGATGATCACCTTCGCGCCCCAGAACGACATCTGGCCCCACGGCAGCACGTAGCCCATGAACGCCTCGGCCATCAGCACGAGGTAGATGAGCATGCCGAGGATCCATACCAGCTCGCGCGGCTTCTTGTACGAGCCGTACATCAGGCCGCGGAACATGTGCAGGTAGACGACGATGAAGAACAGCGACGCACCGGTGCTGTGCATGTACCGGATGATGTTGCAGCCGTCGACGTCGCGCATGCAGTACTCGACCGAGGCGAAGGCTTCCGCCGCGCTCGGCTTGTACTGCATCGTCAGGAAGATGCCGGTGATGATCTGGTTGGCCAGGACCACCGTCGCCAGGATGCCGAAGATGTACCAGAGGTTGAAGTTCTTCGGCGCGTAGTACTCGGTCATGTGCTTGCGGTAGAAGGGCATGAAGCCCGGCGCACGCTCGGTGACCCAGTCCATCGCGCTGTTCGCGGTACGGATGATGATGTTCGACATGGATTACGCCCCTTCCTTCGGATCGACGCCGATCACGATGGTGTTGTCGTCGGCGTAGTGGTGCGGCGGCACCGGCAGGTTGCTCGGTGCGGGCACGCCGTCGAAGACGCGGCCGGCCATGTCGAAACGCGACTTGTGGCAGGGGCAGAAGTAGCCGCCCTTCCAGGCCGCGTCGAAGGGTTCGGGCCGGATTTCGGCCTTCATCTCCGGCGAGCAGCCCAGGTGGGTGCAGATGCCGACCAGCACGGAGATCTCCGGCTTGATCGAGCGAAACTCGTTGACCGCGTACTTCGGCTGCTGGTCCGCGTTCTCCGACTTCGGATCGCGCAGGCGGCCGTCGAGGCTGGGCAGGACGTCCAGGACCGCCTTGGACCGCTTGACGATCCAGATCGGCTGGCCGCGCCACTCGTAGACCAGCCGCTGCCCCTCCTGCAGGCCGCCGATGTCGGCGGTCACGGGGGCACCGGCGAGCTTGGCGCGCGCGCTGGGGTTCCAGGACTTGATGAACGGGACCGCGGCACCTGCGACGCCGACGGCGCCCACCACGGCGGTGGAAGCGGTCAGGAAGCGGCGACGCCCCGCATCGACCGGTTGCGCGCCGTCACCCCGAGGGTGATCCGACCCGCCTTCGACTTTTGTTGCCATCCGGCACTCCGCAAAAAACGTGGGCTACTTGGATTGCCGGCCCGCTTCCGTCTCCGGAGGTCGGTCGGCAAAGACGACAAAGTGTAACGGAACGCTGAATCGGGCGACAATCTTTGCCGCACCGGGGCACTCGGGACGGGCGGAACCTCGACCCGACGGACGGTCAGCCGCGGCCGCCGAGGACGCCGCGGTAGCGTTCGGCGAGGACCCGGACGCGCTCGACGTAGCGCTGGGTCTCGCTGTAAGGCGGCACGCCGCGGTACTTGTCGACCGCGCCCTCGCCCGCGTTGTAGCCGGCCGCGGCCAGCGACAGGTCCCCGTTGTAGCGCTTGAGCAGCCAGGCCAGGTACTGCACGCCGCCGCGGATGTTCTGGCCGGCATCGAAGGCGTTGCTGACCCCGAACCGCCGCGCCGTGGCCGGCATCAGCTGCATCAGCCCCTGCGCGCCCACCCGGGACATCGCGTTGGGGTTGTAGGACGACTCGGCGTGGATGATCGCCCGGACGACGGCCTCTTCGACGCCGTGGGCGGCGGCCGCGTCGCGGATCTCGGCGGCATAGGCCGCGGTGTTGAGCCGCAGGGTGCCGAAGTTCACGCCCGGCAGCGGCGCGCAGGCGTAGCAGGTCTCGAGGAAGCTGTAGCGGATGGTGCGCACCGACGTCGCCCCGGCCACGCCGCGCGGGGGCTTGCTGGTGTAGTTGCGCACGCCGTCCTTGATGTAGGAGTAGACCTGCCCATGCACCCGGCGGGTGGTGCTCGCCGCACGCGCCGGCGGCGGCGATGGCGGCAACGCGACGGCGACGGGCGCTGTGGCGAGCGGGGCCATGGCGGCAGGCGCGGAAGCCGCGGGAGCGGGCGGCGTCACCGTCACCGCAATCGGTGGCGGCGCGGTGCGCACGGCCGGAGAAGAAGAGGTGTAGCGCGAGATCACCGTGCAGCGCGCGCCCTTGATGCGCTTGCTGCCGTAGGTCGGCGTGCCGTCGGCACCCTCGCAGCGATAGACCGTCCCCGCGTGCGCGCAGGGCACGGCGGCGAGCAGCAGGCCAATCGCAATGGTGATCCGGGCACCTCGCATGGCCGACAGTCTGGCGGCACGAGGAAGGTTTGCCAAGTCCTTGATTGTCAAACGGCGACGCGCATCGCGACCAACGGCCGACGCCCTCCGGCGCATGGCAGAATACCCGCCACGCCCTTCCCTCCCTGCTGCCGGCCCGGACTCACCGCCGCGCCCCCGGACATGCCCATGACCGACATCCTCGCTCCCGGCGCCCTCGACGCCGCCCCGTCCGCGCCCGCCCCGCTGCCCGGCACCGCGCCGAAGAAGCTCTACATCCAGACCCACGGGTGCCAGATGAACGAGTACGACTCGGCCAAGATGGCCGAGGTGCTCGGCGCCGAGGAAGGCATGGTGCTGACGGAGAACGCCGAGGAAGCCGACGTGATCCTGCTCAATACCTGCTCGATCCGCGAAAAAGCGCAGGAGAAGGTGTTCAGCCAGCTCGGCCGCTGGCGCGGACTGAAGCGGGACCGGCCGGTCGTGATCGGTGTCGGCGGCTGCGTCGCCAGCCAGGAAGGCGAGGCGTTGCTCAAGCGTGCGCCGTTCGTGGACCTGGTGTTCGGCCCGCAGACCCTGCACCGCCTGCCCGACCTGCTCCGGGCCAAGCGCGAGACCGGCCGGCCGCAGGTCGACATCAGCTTCCCGGAGGTCGAGAAGTTCGATCGCCTGCCCGAACCCCGCGCCGAGGGCCCGACCGCCTTCGTCTCGATCATGGAGGGCTGCTCGAAGTACTGCTCGTTCTGCGTGGTGCCCTACACCCGCGGCGAGGAGATCAGCCGGCCGTTCGAGGACGTGCTGGTCGAGATCGCGCAGCTGGCCGCCCAGGGCGTGCGCGAGGTCACGCTGCTGGGCCAGAACGTCAACGCCTACCGCGGCCCGTATGGGGACGACGGCGAGGTCGCCGACCTCGGCCTGCTGATCCGCGCCGTGGCCGGGATCGAGGGCATCGGCCGCATCCGCTTCACCACTTCGCACCCGCTGGAGTTCTCGGACTCGCTGATCGAGGCCTACCGCGACGTGCCGCAGCTGGCGAACTTCCTGCACCTGCCGGTGCAGTCCGGCAGCGACCGCGTGCTGTCGGCGATGAAGCGCGGCTACACCGCGCTGGAGTTCAAGCAGAAGGTGCGCAAGCTGCGCGCGGTGCGCCCGGACATCTCGATCAGCTCGGACTTCATCGTCGGCTTCCCCGGCGAGACCGACGCCGACTTCGAGAAGACGATGAAGCTGATCGAGGACGTCGGCTTCGACCAGAGCTTTTCCTTCATCTACTCGCGCCGCCCTGGCACGCCCGCCGCGGACCTCGAGGACACCGTGGGCGACGACGAGAAGCACACGCGCCTGTCGCGCCTGCAGGCCGCGATCAACGACAACGCCAGGCGCATCGCGCAGGCGATGGTCGGCACCACGCAGACGGTGCTGGTCGAAGGCCCGTCGAAGAAGAACCCGAACGAACTGACCGGCCGCACCGAGAACATGCGCTTCGTGAACTTCCCGGCGCCGGCCGGCACGTCCCTGCTCGGCCGCTTCGTCGACGTCGTGATCACCGACGCGATGAGCAACTCGCTGCGCGGGCGGCTGGCCGGCTGAGCCGGCCGCGCCACACCGCCTCCGTGGTCAGCGGCGGACCACGTCGCAGCAGACGGCCGTGGTCTCGATCTGCTGGGTCTGGCCGCTGAAATTGCCGCCTTCGCAGGAGAAGCGGTAACCGCCGTAGATCGCGCCGCTGAGGGTGCCCGGCGGCGTGGCGCCATCCGCCAGTCCGACCCAGCGACAGCGTCCGCTCACCGGCGCGCTGTAGCGGAAAAGTGACTGGTTGAACGGGCAGACCGCGCTGACCCCGGTGTAGTTGCCGGTGGGCAACGAGAACACCTCGACCACGTTCGTGCACGACAGCGTGTAGCGCGGCGGCGTGGCGTAGTAGCCCACCACGTCCACGACCACGTCGGTGGCGGCGTACGAGAACAGCGACACGTCGGCGGCCTGCCCGGTGGTGCGCGGCACGATCACTTCGTTGCCGGCGATCGCGCCGGCAACGTAGTTCAGGCTGGACGCCAGCGGGCGCGTGGCGCCGTAGGGATACGCGGTGAGATAGCCGGCAAGGTCCGGCGCCACCACGGTGACGTTGACCACCACCCCGCCCGCGTCCGCGGGCACGCCGCAGTCGGTCGCGGCGCCGCCTTGCGCGAGCATGTCGGGACCGGACACCTTGATGTCGAGCACCCCGCCCTGCGCGATCCGCGTGCCGACGTTGCGGGTGTCGACCAGCCGGCACGGCGGCAGTGCGTTGTAGGCCGCGTAGGCGGCGAGCGCCTTTCCGGGGACGGCGACCTTGCCGCGCGCCGGACCATCGATCACCTGCCCGTCGACGATGGCCAGCATCGTCTCGAAGCGATCCGCCGCCAGCGCCGCCTGCAACTGCGGCATCGCCAGCCGCGCGACGCTGGCGCGCATGCCGCGCTTCCACGCCCCCGCCGATGCGCCATGGCGACGCGCGGCTTCGGGCGCCCACCGATCGAGCACCAGGCCGACCATCGCCCGCTGTGCGCGCGGCGCATCGGCAGCATGCGGCTGCGCCGCGATCGCGGCCCGGGGGACGGGCTCGACGGCGACGGCGACCGCGTCCGCGGTCGTGGCGTAACCGCGATACCCCGCGTACGTCGCGGCCGACGCCAGCAGCGCCAGCGCCGCGCCCCCGATCGCACGCCGCGACGGACGCGCGCGCATGCTCAGGCCCCCGGCACGCGGCAGCAGGCACCGCGCGCGATGAAGGTGACGGTCGAGGTGCCGCGGTTGTTGCCGTCGCAGACGTAGGGACTGCTGGCGGTCGGGCCGAAGTTGGAGAAGTAGAGGCCGTTGATGGACGGGTAGACGCTGGAGACGCAGCCGCCGCCGGTGGCGCTGTAGCCCGCGGGACAGGCCGGCGCGATCGCCCGCGCGGTGGCGTTCGGGGCGACGGTCGCCTGCGCGCTGTTCACCTCCACGCACTGCAGCGGCTCGGCGGCCGGCGGCGTGAAATAGCCGGACACGTCGACGACCACGTGCGATGCGGCATAGGAGTAGATGCGGAACGACGGCGTGGTGTACGGCGCGACGTCGTCGACCACCTGCCGCGCAATGATCTCGTTGCCGACGATGTCGCCGGCCTTGTAGTTCAGGCTCGACGCCAGCGGACGCGAGAAGCCGTCGTTGGGATAGACGGTGAGGTAGCCGGCGGCGCCGGGATCGACCACGGTGATGTTGAGGGTCAGCGCCGAGGCGCCGGCCGGGATGTTGCAGAACGAACCGCCCTGGTCGCCGGTGAAGTTGTTGGTGAAGCCGAACGCACGGACTTCGCCCGCGGCCAGCGGCCTCGCGATGCTGCGGGTGTCGAGGATGCGGCAGGGCGTGATCATGGTGTACAGCAGGTTGCGCACCACGGCCACGTCGGCCTTCGCGGGCACGCCCTTCGCCGACGCCATCGCCGGCACGGGTTTCGCGGCGCCTGCCGCCGGCACGCGCGCGGTGCCGGACAGCGTCGCCATCGCCGCGTCGAAGGTCTCCGCCTTCGCCGCGGCCTGCATCGCCTCCAGCGAGGCCCGGGCGAAGGTGGTGCGCATCGACGCGGCCCAGCGCTGCGGCGGCGTGCCGTAGGTCTTCTGCACGTGACCAGACCAGCGCAACACCAGCGCGTAGGCGGCTTCGCCGCGCGGCGTCACCGGGCGATAGCCGGCGGTGCCGGCGCCGGAAGCGGTGCCGGCCGATGCCAGGGCGGCGATGGCGAGCAGCACCGTCAGGCGGAAGGATGCAGTCATGGTGCGGGACTCCTGCGGGGTCGGGCGGATCACCCGGGACAATCGCCCGGCTCCCCGGCCGTCGCGACGCGGCGCATTCTAGCCGCGCCCGGGTCCGCTCAGTACAGCGGCACCCCGCTGTCGTAGGCGTCGACGAACGCCGCCCAGTCCAGCGCCACCTGGTCGGCGTAGGCGAAGGCGAAGTTCGCGATCTCGGTCTTCAGGCCGCTCTTGCTGGTGATCGCGTCGCTGACCTGCTTGTCGATGCTGTAGCTCACGACCGCTGCGTCGTAATCCTGGTCGGCGAGTGCGTGTGCCGAGGCCAGCGCCTGCCCGAAGTACGTCGCCGCGGTGTCGAGCTTCCCGGCGCTGTCGAACGCGGCCGCGTCGACGTCCTGCTGGTACGGCGATTTCTCGTGCACCCAGTACGGCAGCCCGGCGACGGTGGTCCAGCCGATCAGCACGTCGGCGTTCGCCACCTGCGCCTTGGCCGTGCGCGCGACGCGCTGGCCTTCGTGCCCGCCGTACGCGGAGGACGGCAGGTTGCCGGGGACGGTCTGCGCCACGGCGCTGGCGGCTTCCTGCTTGAATTCCAGGATCACGTCGTCCGAGGTCGACGTCGACGCGCCCTCGACCAGCACGTAGTAGCGCAGCCGGCCGAGGCTGCCCACGCCGGAGCCCAGCTTCTGGCGCACGTCCTTCACGGTGTAGAAGGCGGCGGCGTAGCGCTTCGACGTCGCGATCGAATTGACGTAACCGGTCATCGCGCCGACGAGCGCGCTGCGCGTGGTCGCCGGGACGGCGACGAGGTCGGCGGTGGTCAGGAACGTGCGCGTGCTGCCGGACACCTGCGTGTATTTCGCGAGCAGCGACGCCCGCGTCTTCGCGTCGGCCGCGGCGATCAGGTCGTCGATCACGCCGGTGGTCGTGCTTTTCGTCAGCCGGAACGACGCCTCGGCGCTGCTGCCCTTGAAGTCGGCCATCTTGTCGGCGTACGCACCGACCAGCGCGCCGATCGCGGTGCGGAGGTCGGCATCGGCCACGCCATTCGCGCGGCCCGCCAGTACCAGGCTGGTCGCGAGCCGGCGCAGGTCCCACGTGTACTGGCCGAGATAGCCTTCATCGAAGTCGGACACGCGGAACACGGCGGTGCCGCTGCTGTCGCGGGTGGCATCGAAATTGCCGAGGTGCGCGTCGCCGCCGATCCACGTCTGCCCGGTCTGCGCCGTCGCGTAGGCCGAGGCCGGCCAGGTCGCCATGTCGCGCTGGAACAGGTGCGCGGTGCCGCGATAGAACGTGTACGGATCGAGCGCCATCTTCGCGAGCTTGGTGTCCAGCTCGCCGGCGGCGGTGGCCGCGTAGGGGTGGTTCCAGGTGCGGATCTCCGACACGACCCAGGTCGGGCGCGGGGTCGCGGCCGAGGCCGGCGGAACGGCGGCGGCGATGACGAGGACCGCCGCGGCCAGCGAGGGGAGGAAACGCTCGAACGATTTGCGCATGGGACACCCTGTCCACGAAACGATCCGCGATTGCAGCAGGGCCGCATGTCAGCGACGTGTCACGGCCGGCGGCGACCCACGCCCGTGTGAAGCGCGACTTCACACAAGCCCCACGCGGTTCCCGCGCGGCACCGCGAGACTGCCCGCCGTCCCCGCCGCAGGAGCCCGCATGGCCGCCACCCCCGAACGCGATGTCGACCTGGTCGTCGTCGGCGCGAGTTTCGCCGGCGCCGCCTGCGCGCTCGCCGCCGCGCAGTACGGCCTGCGCGTGTGCGTGCTGGAGCGCAAGCGCGATCCCGGGCTGAAGCTGCACACCACCGGGATCATCGTGAAGGAAGCCGCCGAGCGCACGTGGCTGAACCGCGCGCCGTCGCATCTCGTGCAGCGGATCGAGCGCGTGCGCCTGTACGCGCCGAACCTGCGCAACGTCGCGCTGCAGGTGCCGGACTACTACTTCCTCACCACCGACACCCCGAACCTCATGCGCTGGCTGGTCGACGAGATGCGCACGCAGCACATCGACGTGCGCTTGGCGCAGTCGTTCACGCATGCCTCGCCATCGACCGATCCCGCACGCGGGCGCTGGCACCTGCCGGGCATCGGCCACGCGCGCTGGCTGGTCGGCGCCGACGGGGCGAAATCACGGGTGGCGCAACGCTTCGGGCTCGGCCACGTGCGCGACTTCCTCTACGGCGTGGAGTACGAATTCGCCGGCCACACGCTGGCCGAACCCGACGCCCTGCACTGCTTCGTCAGTCGCACGCTGGCGCCGGGCTACATCGGCTGGGCCGCGCAGAATCCCACCGGCGTGCAGCTCGGCCTCGCGTTCCGGCATCGCAGCGGCCGCACCGGCACGCCGGACATCGAGACGCTGCGCGCCCGCGTCGGCCGCGACCTCGGGCTGCCGGACGACCTCGCGCCGAGCGCGATCCGCGCCGGGCTGATTCCCTGCGGCGGGCCGGTCGCACCGCTGGCGATGCCGGGCGTGATCCTCACCGGCGACGCGGCGGGCATCGTCTCGCCGGTCACCGCCGGCGGCATCCATTCCGCGTGGCAGCACGGCTGGGCCACCGGCGAAGCGATCGCGCGCCATCTGCGCGAGGGCGGACCCGCACCCGAGCGCGTGGCCGAGCGCGCGGCGCCGCGCTACCGCATGAAGCGTACGCTGCGCTGGGCGTTCGACCACCTGCAGATGGACTGGCCGTTCGACCTGATGCTGGGTGCCGCGCCGATGCGCTGGGCCGCGGAACGCGTCTACTTCGGCCGCCGGGAGGTCGCATGAGGATGCCCGCCGTCGTCTCGCGCCTGCCGCTGCGCGTGCGCAACGGGATCGCGCTGCTGTTCGCGCTGGGGGTGACCCACGTCGCACTGTCGCTGCAGGCGCTGCCGGTGGTCGGTGTGCTCGCGATCGCGCACCTGTTCTTCCCGCCGATGGGCGTGTACGGCCTGTGGGAACTGGCGGTGGCAACGCCGCTGTTCGCACTGATCGTCTACGGCAGCGGCGCGACGTTCACCGGCCTGCTGTGGTCGACGGCACGAGCGCGGGCTGCACGCCTGCCCCGACCGCTGCGCTGGACGCTGGCCGCCAGTCTCTCGCTGTGGGCGCTGGTCGGCGCCGGCGAAGGCATCCGACTGGCGCTGATGGAAACGCAGCTGACGGACAGCACACCGGCCTGCCACGAGACCTGGTCGCTGATGGCCTCGCTGCGGCAGCGCTACGACCTCGGATTCGACGAATTCGACGGCGGCCGCCACCCGCACGCCTGGCGCGTGCGCGGCGACACGGTGTCGCTGTGGAGCTACCGCACGCTGCGCTTCGAGTCGGCACCGACGTGGTCCGGTGCGGAGGAGGCGATCACGCAATGCCGCAGCGGCATCGCGCGGCCATGAGAGCCGCGCGGGTTCAGCGCAGGTCGAAACGGTCCCCGTCGAGCATCGCCGGGAAACGCTCGCGATGCGCGGCGAGCTCGGCCGCCTGCAGCGTCGTGGTGATGACCAGCGGCTCCTCGCCGCATTCGCTGACCGGATGGCCGAGGAAGTCGATCACCGCGCTGTCGCCGCTGTAGTGCAGGCCGTTGCCATCGGTGCCGACGCGGTTGAGGCCGGCGACGTAGCACAGGTTCTCGATCGCCCGCGCACGCAGCAGCGTCTTCCACGGGTACGCCCGCGCAGACGGCCAGTTGGCGACGTACAGCAACAGGTCGTAGTCGAGCGCGCCGGCACGTTCGGTGTCGAAACGGTTGCGCGAGAACACCGGGAAACGCAGGTCGTAGCAGACCAGCGGACAGATGCGCCAGCCGCGCCAGTCGACGGTGAGGCGTTCGCGACCGGCGGCGTAGCGCTCGTGCTCGCGGCCGTAGCGGAACAGGTGGCGCTTGTCGTAGTGATGCAGCGCACCGTCGGGCGTCGCGAACAGCAGCCGGTTGAACACTTGTGGACCGCTGGCGCCATCGCCGACGCGCAGCTGCACGCTGCCGCAGATCGCCGCATCGAGCGCCTGCGCCTGTTCGCGCAACCACGCGACGGTCGGGCCGTCCATGGTTTCGGCCTGCGCGATGGCATCGTTCGAGAAGCCGCTGGTGAAGGTTTCCGGCAGCACAACCAGATCGGTCTGGCCGCGCAGGCCGCCGATCAATTCGGCGTAGTAATCGCGATTGGCCGCGGGATCGTGCCAGCGGGTGTCGCCCTGGACGAGGCTGATGCGCAGATCGTCCATGTCAGAGCCTCCCGAGGCGTTCGATCGCCGCGTCCAGCGTGGCCTCGTTCTTCGCGAAGCACAGTCGCGCCAGGCGCTGCCCGGCCGGCGGCGTCTCGTAGAACGGCGACAGCGGGATCGCGGTGACCCCCTTCTCGATCGTCAGCCAGCGGCAGAATTCGAGGTCGTCGAGATCACTCACCGCCGAATAGTCGACCAGCTGGAAATAGCCGCCCGGCACCGGCAGCGGCTTGAGCTTGGTGCCCAGCAGCTGATCGCGGAAGCGGTCGCGCTTGGCCTGGTAGAACGCGCCGAGCTGTTCGTAGTGCTCGGGCTCGGCATCGATCATCGCGGCGAACGCGTGCTGCGCCGGGTGGAAGGTGCAGAACACATTGTACTGGTGCACCTTGCGGAACTCGGCGCTCAGCGCCGGCGGCGCGATGCAGTAGCCGACCTTCCAGCCGGTGCAGTGGTAGGTCTTGCCGAAGCTGGAGATGACGAACGCACGTTCGCGCAGCTCCGGATAGCGCAGCGCGGATTCGTGGCGCGCGCCGTCGAACACGATGTGCTCGTAGACCTCGTCCGACAACAGCCAGATGCCGGTGTCGCGCAGCAGGTCGGCGACCGCGCGCATGTCGGCCTCGCCCAGCATCGCGCCGGACGGGTTGTGCGGGCTGTTGATCATCAGCATGCGCGTCTTCGGCGTGATCGCCGCGCGCACGCGGTCCCAGTCTGGCGCGAAGGTCTGCGGATCCAGCGGGATGTGCACGGCGCGCGCGCCGGCAAGGTCGATCGCCGGTTCGTAGCAGTCGTAGCAGGGGTCGAGCACGATGACTTCCTCGCCCGCGCGCACCACGGCGTGGATGGCATTGAAGATCGCCTCGGTGGCGCCGCTGGTGACCGTGATCTCGCTGTTCTCGTCGGGACGCACGCCATACAGGCGCGCGGTCTTGTCGGCGATCGCGCGACGCAGCGCGGGGATGCCGGTCATCATCGAGTACTGGTTGTGGCCGGCGCGCATGGCCTTGTCGAGTTCGTCGACCAGCCGCGACGGCACCGGGAAATCCGGGAAGCCCTGGCCCAGGTTGATCGCGCCGTGTTCGACGGCGAGCTGCGACATCACGGTGAAGATGGTGGTGCCCACGCGGGGCAGCTTGGTCTGGGGCATGCTCGGTTCCGGAAGCGTGCGCGGGAAGCGTCGGCGCCACGCGCCATAGCATTTCCCGCCGATGGGCGCCAGAGTTTACGGGCAGCCGCCCCCGGGTTACACCTTGCAGCATGCAAGCGTCCCACGTGTCCCCCGGCGAAGGCCGCATTGCCGGTCTCGTCCACGCCTATCTCGCCGCCGAATACCGCTGGGAATGCGACGGCGAATGGCTCGACCTGCGCATCGGTGCGCCCGCACCGGCGGTGCAGGCGCGTTATCCGGCGGCGCGCACCGCCGGGCTGCTGTCGGCGTGGAACCCGCACTCGGTCGTGCGCCCGGACGCCGAGAACCGCGCCGAGGACGAACGCCTCCGGGCCGACCTCGTCGCCAGCGGCCATGTCTACCGGCCGGCGTTCTCCTCCTCCGCGAACCGCACCTGGCGCGAACCGAGCTGGCTGGTGATCGACATGCCGGTGGGCGCGTTCGACGCCCTGTCTCGGCGTTTCGGCCAGTTGGGGACCTTGTACTGGCGCACCGACGCGCCGGTGCGGATGCGGATCGACGCCCCGGCGCCGCCGTCGCTGGCCGGGCATCCGCACCTGGACTGGCTGCGAAGCTGAACGCCCGGTCAGGGGCCTGAACGACGGCCCGCGCGGCCGGCGGAATCCGAGCGGGAACTCGAACGGGTGCCACCTACCCTGTCGCCTCCTCCGATCGACCTCGTGAATCGCCGTGTCCGCGAACGTCTCCGGCTGTCCCGCGTCCTGCCCCTCCCTGCTGCCCGATCGTCTGCTCCAGGCCGATTACCGGTGGGAGCTGGACGGCCGCTGGCGCGCGCTCCGCGTCGGTCGCCCGGCGGAAGAACTCGAGGCCGCCTTCCCCGACGCCCGCGGCTTCGGCCTGCTGTCGGCCGCCCGCCCCGGTTACACCACCACCGCCGGGCCGGCGGATGCCGAAGCCGACCAAGCGTTGCAGCACGCCCTCGACCGACTGGGCCTGCGCTACCGGCCGGCCTGCGCCGCGGCCGGCAATCGCACCTGGAAGGCCTATGGCTGGCTGGTGGTGGACCCCGAACCGCCGGCCTTCGACGCCCTGACCCGCACTTTCGGCCAGTTCGGCAGCCTGCTGTGGGAACGCGGACAACCCGTGCGCCTGCGCCTGCGCGGCGCTCGCCCGGCGACCGACGCGCACCCCGACATCGACTGGGTGGATCCGGCGGGACGGGCAATCGCGGCGGGCAATCCGTAGAATCGCGAACCCGGGCTGGCCCTCAGCCTCTTCCGGCCAGCCTGCCCCCGCGATGACCGATCCCGCCTCGACGCCCCCCTTGCTCGCCGCCCACGGGCTGCGTTTCTCGCGCAACGACACGCCGGTCTTCGGCCCGGTCGATCTGGCGGTGGACGCCGGTGAAGCGCTGCTGATCCGCGGGGACAACGGCGCCGGCAAGACCACGCTGCTGCGCGTGCTGGCCGGCCTGTTGCGGCCGGAATCGGGCCGGATCGAGATCGACGGCCGCGCCACCGACACCCCCGAACGCACCCGCGCCCTCGCCTACCTCGGCCACCTGCCTGCGCTGAAGGCCGACCTCGGCGCGCTGGAGAACCTGACCTTCCTGTGCGGCCTGCACGGCCACCGCGGCAGCCAGACGCCGGACTCGGCAATGCGCATCGTCGGCCTGGACGGCTACCAGGACGCGCTGGCCCGGCAGCTCTCCGCCGGCCAGAAGAAGCGCCTGTCGCTGGCGCGGATGTGGCTGTCGCCGGCACCGGTGTGGCTGCTGGACGAGCCCTACGCCAACCTCGACCTCGACGGCATCCAGCTGGTGAACCGGATGGTGCAGGCGCACCTGCGCGAGGGCGGCGCGGCGCTGGTCACCACTCACGGCGCCTACGCCGCACCGCCGGTGCGGACCCGCGAACTCGTGCTGGAGCGGGCGGCATGAACGACACCGCACGCCCCGTCCGCATGACCATCGACGGCCACCCGCCGTCGATGCTCGGCGCCGCCCGCGCGCTGCTCGCCCGCGACCTGCACCTGCTGTGGCGCCGCCGCGGCGATGCCTTCCAGCCGGCCCTGTTCGCCCTCATGGTGGTGGTGCTGTTCGCGCTGGCGCTGGGCAACGAGCCCCGGCTCCAGGCTCAGGTCGCCGCCGGCGTGCTGTGGGTCGCGGCGCTGCTGGCCGGCCTGCTGGCGCTGGACACGCTGTTCCGCGGCGACGCCGAGGACGGCTCGCTGGAGCAGTGGATGCTGGCGCCGGTGCCGCTGGCCTGGCTGGTCGCCGTGCGCACTGCGATGCACTGGTTCACCACCGCCCTGCCCCTGCTGCTGGCGACGCCGTTCCTGGCCGAGCTGCTGCACCTGCCGCACGCGCAGTTGCCGGTGCTGCTGGCGGGGCTGGCGCTGGGCACGCCGCTGCTGAGCCTGATCGGCGCCGTGATCGCCGCACTCACCGTCGGCATGCGCCGGTCCGGTATCCTTGTCGGACTGCTCGCCCTGCCGCTGTACGTGCCGGTGCTGGTGTTCGGCGCCGGCAGCGTCGCGGCCAGCGCGCAGGGGCTGGATCCGGTCGGTGCGCTGCTGCTGCTGGGCGCGGGGCTGGCGGTCGCCGCGATCGCCGCGCCGCTGACCGCGGCTGCCGCGATCCGGATCTCGGCCAGCTGAATGCCATCGGCACCCGCTTCGGCTTGAGGCGGGTCAAGGCCGGTCCCGTCCCGGGCATGGACAATCCGCGGCGGTCGGCGTCTTCAGTTCCCCCTAATCTTGCGATGCCACCGTCCGCGTTTCCCCCGACCGCCCAGGACCGACTCCCTGGCATGAACCCCCTGGCATGAATCCACTCGTCCGCTGGTTCCACCAACTCGGCTCACCGCCCTACTTCGACCGTTTCGCCGCGCGCTGGGCGCCGTGGAGCTTCGGCGCCGGCGCGCTGGTCATGGCGATCGGCATGGCTTGGGCGCTCAACCTGTTGTCGGCGCTGCCCGGCGTGGGCGCGTGGTTCTTCGTGCCGTCCGACTACCAGCAGGGCGACAGCTTCCGCATCCTCTACATCCACGTGCCGGCGGCGTGGATGAGCATGTTCATCTTCGCGCTGATGGCGTTCTACGCCGCGATCGGCCTGGTCTGGCGGATCAAACTGTGCGAGATCCTGTCGATGGCCTGCGCGCCGATCGGCGCCGCGTTCACCGTCATCACGCTCGCCACCGGTTCGATCTGGGGCAAGCCGATGTGGGGCACCTGGTGGGAATGGGACCCGCGGCTGACCAGCGAACTGATCCTGCTGTTCCTCTACCTCGGCGTGATCGGCCTGTACCAGGCCATCGACGACCGCCGCAACGCCGCGCGCGCTGCCGGGCTGCTGGCGATCGTCGGCGTCGCCCTGCTGCCGGTGATCCGCTACTCGGTGGAGTGGTGGAACTCGCTGCACCAGGGCCAGACGATCCGCATGTTCGGCAAGTCCAGCATGGACGCCAGCATGCTGCCGCCGCTGATCGCGATGGTGATCGGCACCAAGTTCTGGTTCCTCGGCTCGCTGCTGCTGCGCGCCCGCGCCGACAACCTCGACCGCGAGGCCGGCAAGGACTGGGTGCGCGAACGCGCCGACGCCGCGGAGGCCGCGCCATGACCTACTTCGGCTACGTCGCCGCCGCCTACGTGCTCTTCGCCGTCGTGCTGCTGTGGGACCTGCTCGCGCCGCTGGCGCGCATCCGCCGCACCCTGCGCCGCGTGCGCCTGCGCCACCGTCGCGCCGCCGCCAAGGCCGCCCCCCTTCCCACGGAACTGCAACGATGAATCCTTCGCGCAAACGCCGGCTCTGGCTGGTGCTGGCGGTCCTGGCCGCGGCCGGTGCCGCGGTCACGCTCGTCACCCTGGCGCTGCAGCGCAACGTGGCCTACCTCTACACGCCGCGCGAAGTGATCAACGGCGACGCCGGCGCGAAGGTCGTCGCGGGCGACGCCGTGTTCCGCCTCGGCGGCATGGTCGCCGCCGGCTCGTTCCAGCGCGCGCAGGGCTCGATGGAAGCGCACTTCAAGGTGACCGACGGCGACGCCGAACTGCCGGTCGTCTACACCGGCATCCTGCCCGACCTGTTCCGCGAGAAGCAGGCCGTGGTCGCCACCGGTCGCATGCGCGGCCAGGTCTTCGTGGCCGAGCAGGTGCTGGCGAAGCACGACGAAACCTACGTGCCGAAGGAAGTGGCCGACAAGATGGGCATGGCGCACAAGAAGCACAACGTGCCCGCCGCGCCCGCACCGGCACAGCCCTGACCGCGCATGCACCTGCTTCCCGAGTTCGGACAGATCGCGCTGATCCTGGCGATGCTCGTCGCCCTGCTTCAGGCCGTGCTGCCGCCATTGGGCGCGCATCGCGGCGTGGTGGCGTGGATGGCGATCGCGCGGCCCGCGGCGCTCGTGCAGCTGATGCTGGTCGGCACCGCGTTCCTGATCCTCGTCCACGCCTTCCTCGTGCAGGATTTCTCGGTGCGCTACGTCGCCGAGAACTCCAACTCGCTGCTGCCGGTGATGTACCGCTTCTCCGCGGTCTGGGGCGCGCACGAGGGTTCGCAGCTGCTGTGGGCGTTGATCCTCGCGGTGTGGACCGCGGCGGTGGCGCTGCTGTCACGGCAGTTGCCCGAGGCAGTGGTCGCCCGCGTGCTCGGCGCGATGGGTGCGATCAGCACCGGCTTCCTCGCCTTCCTGCTGTTCACCAGCAACCCGTTCGCGCGCCTGCTGCCGATGGCCGAGGAAGGTCGCGACCTCAACCCGTTGCTGCAGGACCCGGGCCTGATCATCCATCCGCCGATGCTCTACATGGGCTACGTCGGCTTCGCGGTGCCGTTCGCGTTCGCGATCGCGGCGCTGCTGGATCGCGAATCCTCCGGCCCCGAGGCCATCGCCAGCTGGCTGCGCTGGACGCGTCCGTGGACCAACGTCGCCTGGGGCTTCCTCACCCTCGGCATCGCGCTGGGCAGCTGGTGGGCGTATTACGAACTCGGCTGGGGCGGCTGGTGGTTCTGGGACCCGGTCGAGAACGCCAGCTTCATGCCGTGGCTGGCCGGCGCCGCGCTGCTGCACTCGCAGGCGACGACCGAGAAACGCGGCAGCTTCCGCAGCTGGACGCTGCTGCTGGCGATCGCGGCGTTCGCGCTGTCGCTGCTGGGCACGTTCCTGGTGCGCTCGGGCGTGCTGACCAGCGTGCACGCGTTCGCCGCCGACCCGGGCCGCGGCGTGTTCATCCTGGTGTTCCTGGCCTGCGTGGTCGGCGGCTCGCTGCTGCTGTACGCGCTGCGCGCCCCGGAGATCGACGGCGGCAAGCCGTTCGCCGCCGGCTCGCGCGAGACGCTGCTGCTCATCAACAACCTGCTGCTGACGGCGTCCGCGGCGATGGTGTTCGTCGGCACGCTGTTCCCGCTGCTGCTGGACGCGATCGGCAGCGATGCCAAGCTCTCGGTCGGCCCGCCCTACTTCTCGCTGCTGTTCATCGTGCTGATGACGCCGGTGGTGGCGCTGCTGCCGCTGGGCCCGCTGGTGCGCTGGCAGCGCGACCAGCTGTCGCGACCGCTGAAACTGCTGCTGCCATGGCTGGCACTGGCGCTGGTGGCGGGCGTGATCGCGTATGTCCAGGCGCCACAGGGTCCGCTGAAGACCGCCGCCGGCGTGGCCGGCGCGCTGTGGATCGCGCTGGGCACCGCGCGTTTCGCATGGCTGCGCGTGCGCGAGGCCGGTGGGCGCTTCACGCCGGAGATGGTCGGCATGCTGCTGGCGCACACCGGCATCGCGGTGTTCCTGGTCGGCGCGCTGCTGGTCGAAGCGCAGTTGCAACAGCGCGAGGTCGCGCTGCGCCCGGGGCAGACGCTGACCATCGGCCGCGACACGTTCCGCTTCGACGGCGTGCGTGAGGCGCCGGGCCCGAACTACCGCGCCAGCATCGGCACCGTGCAGGTGCTGCGCGACGATCGTCTCGTGGAAGTGATCCACCCGGAGAAGCGCCAGTACCTCGGCGGCCAGGTGATGACCGAGGCCGCGATCCTGCCCGGCGTGACGCGCGATCTGTTCGTCGCCCTCGGCGAGCCGCTCGGCGGCGGCGCCTGGGCGGTGCGCGTGCACGTCAAACCGTTCGTGCGCTGGATCTGGATCGGCGCGCTGATGATGGCGCTGGGCGGCTTCGTGACCGCCACCGACCGCCGGTTCCGCAAGCGTGCGGCTGCGGCCGACACGCCCTCCACCGCTGCCTGATGGACCCGTGCCGATGAAACGCTGGCTTCCCTTCATCGCCTTCCTGCTGGTCGCCGCATTGCTGGCCGCCGGCGTGTGGCTCAGCCGCGATCCCGATCGCGACGCGCTGCCGTCCGCGCTGCTGAACAAGCCGGCGCCCGACTTCGCGCTGCCGGTGCTGCACGAACCGACCCGCGTCGTCACCGCGAAGGACCTGCGCGGCCAGCCCTACGTGCTGAACGTCTGGGGCAGCTGGTGCGTGGAATGCCAGGTCGAGCATCCGGTCGTCACCCGCTTCGCCGAAACCAAGCGCGTGCGCGTGATCGGTTTCAACTGGAAGGACGAGCGCGCCGACGCGCTGGCGTGGCTGGAGAAGTTCAACAACCCGTACTGGGTGGTGCTGAGCGACGAGGTCGGCCAGACCGCGATCGACTTCGGCGTGTACGGCGCGCCGGAGACCTTCCTCGTCGACGGCCAGGGCATCGTGCGCTGGAAGCACGTCGGCCCGCTGACCGACGACATCGTCCGCACCGAGCTGCTGCCGGCGCTCGCCGCCACGGAGCGCAAGTGAAGGCCGCCTTCCGCCTGCTGCTGTGCGCGCTGCTGCTGTCGCTGGCCGGCATCGCCGCCGCGCAGAAGGTCGCCGATCCCGCGCCGCTGCAGTTCCGCAACGCCGCCGAGGCCGAGCGCTTCCACGACCTCGTGGTCGAGCTGCGCTGCGTGATGTGCCAGAACCAGTCGCTGGCCGATTCCAACGCCCAGATCGCCGTCGACCTGCGCCGCGAAGTGCTCACGCTGATGCGCGAGGGCCGCGACGACGAGGCGATCCGCGACTACCTCGTCGACCGCTACGGCGAATTCGTGCTGTACCGCCCGCGGGTGTCGCCGACCACCTGGCTGCTGTGGTTCGGGCCGCTGCTGTTCGTGCTGGTCGGCGGCGTCGTGATCTGGCGGCTGCTGCGCCGCGCGCCCGCAACCGCGACGCCGGTGCCCGCCGACGACGCCCAGGAGTGGTGATGTCCGCCTCCACGTCCGCCATCGTGTTCGCCCTCGTCGCGACCACCGCCACCCTCGCGGTGTTCGCCCTCGTGCTGCGCCCGCTGTGGCAGCAACGCCCGCGTTCCGCTGCGCTGCTGACGCTCGGCCTCGTGCTGCTCGCCGGCGGCCTGTACCGCGTCGAAGGCACGCCGCTCGCGCTCGACGCGGCGATGGTCGCGCGCCCGACCACGCTGGCGCAGGCGATCGCGCAGCTGGAAGGCAGCCGCGACCGGTTCCCCGACCAGGAAGGCTGGGTGATGCTCGCCGGTGCGTACGCGCAGGCGGGTCGCTTCGCCGAGGCGCGCGACACCTGGGCCGAAGTGCTCAAGCGCGCGCCGGACCAGCCCGATTACCTCGCTGCCGCCGCGGAAGCGCGCGCGCAGGCCGACGCCACCCGCCGCTTCGACGCGCAGGCGGTCGGCTACCTCGAACAGGCGCTGAAACTCGACGCGAACCACCAGCGCGCGCGCTTCTTCCTCGGCATCGCGCTGCGCCAGCAAGGCAAGCCCGCCGAGGCCGCGCGCCTGTGGGAACCGCTGCTCGCCGCGCTCGGCGACGGCAACGGCGCGACCCTGCGCGCGGAAGTCGACGCCGCGCGTCGCGACGCCGGCCTGCCGCCGCTGCCGGCGCCGAAGCCGGCCGAAGCCGGCGCGCATGCACTGACCGTGACCATCGCGCTCGATCCCGCGTTCGCCGAGCGCGTGCGCCTGCGCGGCGACGCCACCGTGTTCGTGATCGCGCGCCAGCCCGACGGCCCGCCGATGCCGATCGCGGTCGAGAAGCACACCGTGTCGGAGTTGCCGCTGAAGGTCGTGCTCGACGACGGCGATGGCCCGATGCCGATGGCGAAGCTCTCGACCGTGGGCGAAGTCGAAGTGATCGCCCGCCTTTCGGAAAGCGGCTCGCCGATGCGCCAGCCCGGCGACATCGAATCGAAGCCCGTGCGCACGACGCTGCCGGCGAAGGGACCGATCGACCTCGTCCTCGGCGGCGAGTGACCGGCGACAGGCCGCGATGACGACGGCGCGCGCCCCGGCCCCCTGGTGGCGACGGCGGCTGCCGATCCCGTTCGCTGTCCTGTGCCTCGTCGGCTTCGCATTGCCGTGGGCAAGCGCGCTCTGGCCAACGCCGGTCGGCTTCGCCGGCTGGGTGATCGACCTTGCCGCGCACTGGCAGTGGGCCTGCGCCGCGGTCTGGATCGGCCTGTGCCTGTCGTCGGCGCGACGTCGACGTCCGTGGCTGGCGGCCCTGCCGCTGGCGCTGCTGCCGCTGTGGACGGCGAGTCCGTCGCTGCCCGCCGCGCGCGATGCCGCCGCGCCACCGACGCTGGTGCTCGCCAGCGCGAACGTGCACGCCGGCAATCCCGATCCCGCACCGCTCGCGGCGTGGCTGCGCGCGCAGCCGGCCGATGTCGTGGTGCTGGTCGAACTCACGCCGGCCTACGCCCACGGCCTGCAACACGCCCTCGCCGACGGCTACCCGCACCACGCGTTCTTCGCGGCGGACTCGCCGTTCGGCATCGGCCTGCTCTCGCACCTGCCGCTGCGCGACGTCACGCGCAACGACAGTGAGGACGGCATCCCGTCGCTGGCCGCGACCATCGACACCACGCAGGGCCCGGTGCGCGTGATCGCCGCGCATCCGATGCCGCCGCTGGCGCCGCACTGGCAGCAGGCGCGCGACGACCTGCTGCGCACGCTCGCGCGCGAAGCACGGGGCCACCCGACCGTGGTCGCCGGCGACCTCAACGCCACGCCGTGGTCGCGCGCACTGGCTGACGCCGCCAGCCTCGGGCTGCGCCGCGCCACGGGCCTTGCACCCACGTGGCCGTCGGCGCATGTCGGTATTCCGATCGATCATGTCCTCGCCGGTCCGGGCTGGCGCCACGGCGAAACCGCGCGCGGCCCCGACATCGGCTCGGATCACCGGCCGATCCGCGCCATCCTGTTTCTCGACGACCGCGCCCGGTGACGGCCGACGGGCGGGAAAAGCGGCGGGGCATCGCGTAAGCTGCCGGGCGCCCTTCCCGCCCTGCCGCCTGGATTCCACGGATGACCGAATTCATTCCCCCCGGTACCCGCTTCGTCGACCTGCCGTCGCCGTTCCCGATGAAGCGCGGCGGCGCGCTGCAGGGCGCGCGCATGGCCTACGAGACCTGGGGCACGCTGGACGCCAAGGCAGGCAACGCGATCCTGATCCTCACCGGCCTGTCGCCCGACGCGCACGCCGCCAGCCACGGCGACAATCCCGAACCCGGCTGGTGGGAACCCATGGTCGGCCCGGGCAAGCCGATCGACACCGACCGCTGGTTCGTGGTCTGCGTGAACTCGCTGGGCAGCTGCAAGGGCTCGACCGGCCCGGCGTCGATCGACCCGGCCACCGGCGCGCCATATCGCCTGTCGTTCCCCGAACTGTCGGTGGAAGACGGCGCCGACGCCGCGGCGCACGTGGTCCGCGCGCTGGGCATCGCGCGGCTGGCCTGCGTAATCGGCAACTCGATGGGCGGCATGGTCGCGCTGTCGCTGCTGCAGCGGCACCCGGGCATCGCCCACGCGCACGTGAACATCTCCGGCGCCGCGCGCGCGCTGCCGTTCTCGATCGCGATCCGCTCGTTGCAACGCGAATCGATCCGCCTCGATCCGCAGTGGAACGACGGCGAGTACGACGACGACGTCTACCCGGAATCCGGCATGCGCCTCGCGCGCAAGCTCGGCGTGATCACCTATCGTTCCGCGCTGGAATGGGACGGCCGCTTCGGCCGCGTGCGCCTGGATTCGATGCGCCGCGACGACGATCCGTTCGGGCTGGAATTCGAGGTCGAAAGCTATCTCGAGGGCCACGCGCGCCGCTTCATCCGCCGCTTCGACCCGAACTGCTACCTCTACCTCAGCCGGTCGATGGACTGGTTCGACGTCGGCGAATCCTGCCAGGGCACCTGCGAGCAGGGGCTTTCGAAACTGCGCGTCGATCGCGCGCTGGCGATCGGCGTCTACACCGACATCCTGTTCCCGATCCAGCAGCAGCAGGAGATCGCCGACGGCCTGCTCGCCGGCGGCGCCGACGCCCGCTGCCTCGCCCTGCCCTCGCCGCAGGGCCACGACGCCTTCCTCGTCGATTTCGCGCGCTTCGGGCCTGCGGTGCGGGAGTTCCTCGCGTCGCTGTAGGGCGGGCGCGGACCCGCCATCGCGGTCGTCATGCGAGCGCGATCCTTCGTTTGCCGCGCCGTATTCAGTTGTCATCCCGAGCGCAGGCGAGGGATCGTTCGTGGCACATCGTCCCCGCGCGCAATCAGACCCATCACACCACCCCGCGATCGTAGACCCGGAGGGCGGCGGACAGGAGGTCCGCCGTTTTTCGACGAGGCAGGACGCCTCGTCGAAAAATCCCGGTCACGTCTCCGACGGCAGATTTGAAGTGGCCCTGAGTGTTTCTTTGGTGACTTTCTTTGCGCCAAAGAAAGTCACCCGTGCGCCAGCGCGGAAAAGGATTGCGCGCATTCACCGCAACGCAACCGCCGCAACACGCACTGCGCCGGCAGGCCGGCAACGATCAATCGAGCCGCTTGCGGAACCGCGAGATCGCCGCCGTCATCGCGATCGCCGAGAACACGACCAGCGCCAGCGCGTCCGGCCACAGCGAGGCCAGCGTGGCACCGCGCAGCATCACGCCGCGGATCAGGCGCACGAAGTGCGTCAGCGGCAGCGCTTCCGCGATCCACTGCGCCGCCACCGGCATGCCGTCGAACGGGAACATGAAGCCCGACAGCAGGATCGACGGCAGGAACAGGAAGAACGCCATCTGCATCGCCTGGAACTGCGTCTGCGCCCGCGTCGACACCAGCAGGCCCAGCGCGAGGTTGGCGACGATCAGCAGCATCGCCGCGCCGTAGACATCGACCAGCGCGCCGCGCACCGGCACGTCGAACACGCCGATGCCCAGCAGCAGCACCACCGTGGTCTGCACCAGGCCCACGCCCACGTACGGCAGCACCTTGCCGATCATCAGCTCGGCGCTGGACACCGGCGTGGTGATCAGCAGTTCGAGGTTGCCGCGCTCGCGTTCGCGCACGATCGCCATCGCGGTGAACATCACCATCGTCATGGTCAGGATCACGCCGATCAGCCCCGGCACCACGTTCACCGCCGACCGGCGCTCGGGGTTGTACAGCGGCAACATGCCGATCGCCGCCGTGCGCGGTGCGGTGTTGCCGTCCAGCGGCACCGACGCCAGCTGGCGCGCCGCCGACTGCACGGTCACGTCACTGCCGTCGACGATCACCTGCACGGACTCGCGACCATCGAGGCGCCGGCGTTCGAAATCCGGCGGCACCACCACGCCGATCTTGATCCGTCCCGTGTCGAGCAGCGCCCGGATCTCCTGCGGCGTGCGCGCATCCGCCGCGCGGCGCACCACGCCGGCGGCCAGCATGTCCTCGACCAGCGCGCGCGAGCCGGTGGTGTTCGCCATGTCGGCGACCGCCGCCGGCAGGTGGCGCACGTCGGGATTGATCGCGAAACCGAACAGCGTCAGCTGGATCGTCGGGATGCCGACCATCATCGCCAGGGTCATGCGGTCGCGCCGCATCTGGCGGACTTCCTTCAGCACGATCGCGAGGATGTGGCGCAGGTTCATGCGGCCTCCGCAGGCAAGGCCGGATGCGTGGCCGAGACGAACACGTCCTCGAGGTTCGGCTCGATGTCCGCCGCGTCGGCGTCGAGGCCCGCGGCGCGCAGCCGCGCGGTGAGCGACATGGCGTCGAGGCCGCCGGTCGTGAGCACGCGCAGGGTGTTGCCGACCTGCGCCACGCTGAGCACGCCCGGCGCGCCGTGCAGCGCGGCCTGTGCGCGACGCGGCTCGGTCGCGCGCACGCCCAGCGTGCGTCCGGCCAGAGCGGCGGTGAGCGCAGCCGGCGTGCCGTCGGCGACCAGCCGGCCGCGATCGAGGATCGCGATGCGATGGCAGCGTTCGGCCTCGTCCATGTAGTGCGTCGACACCAGCAGCGTGGTGCCGCGGTCGGCGAGGTCGAAGAGTTTTTCCCAGAAGTCGCGGCGCGATTCCGGATCGACCGCGCTGGTCGGTTCGTCGAGGAACAACAACTCCGGGCGATGCACGGTGGCGCCGGCCAGCGCCAACCGCTGCTTCTGCCCGCCGCTCATGGTCCCGGCGAGCTGGTTGCGGCGATCGGCGAAGTCGTAGGTCTCGATCAGTTCGTCGACCCGCGCCCGCCGCTCGGCCCGCGGCACGCCCTGCACGTCGGCGAGGAATTCCAGGTTCTCGCGCACACTCAGGTCCTCGTACAGCGCGAACTTCTGGGTCATGTAGCCGATCCGCCGGCGCAGCGCCTCGGCCTGCTCGGGGATGCGCAGCCCCAGCACCTCGATGTCGCCGGCCGTCGGCGTGAGCAGGCCGCAGAGCATGCGGATCGTGGTCGATTTGCCCGAGCCGTTCGGCCCGAGGAAGCCGTACACGTGCGCCCGCGGCACGCGCAGGTCGACCGCATCCACCGCGCGCAGCGCACCGAAATGCTTGCTGAGCCCGGTGGCGCGGATGGCGAGGTCGCCGTCGGCATCGAAGTCGACCGAATGGGCGGAATGCGCGTTCATGCGCTCATTTCGCCTTCGCCGCGAATTCCACCTGCACCGGCACGCCCGCAGGCAGGTCGGCGCCGCCGTCGAGCGTGATCTCGGCGAGGTAGCTCAGCCGCGCCGCGTCCTTGCCGCTCAGCGCGTAGTACGGCGTGAACGCGGGATCGCTGCGGATCGCGCGCACGTGCCCAGGCAACGCCGTGTCGACGCCGTCGACGTGCACGCTCGCGGTATCGCCGACCTTCACGTGCGCGCGCATCGGCTCCGGCACGTAGACGCGCGCGTATGGCGCATCGCCGACCAGCAGGATCGCCAGCGGCGCGCCGACCGGCGCCTGGTCGCCGAGCTTGTACGGCAGGCTGTCGATGCGGGCGTCGCGCGGCGCGACGATGCGCAGCTTGTCCAGCGTGACCGTCTGCGCCGACGCCTGCGCCTCGGCAGCATCGACCGCGGCCTGCGCCTGCGCGATGCGCTCGCGGCGCGCGCCGTGTTCAAGTTCATCCAGCAGCGCCTGCGCCGCGCGCACCTGCGCGTCGGCGCTCTGCGCGGCGGCACGGGCGCGGTCGACCTCGACCTTCGCCACCAGCTGCCGGCGGCCCAGCGGCTCGACGCGACCGAGATAGGCCTGCGCGTCGCGCGCCTGCGCCTGTGCGCCGGCCAGTTGCGCCCGCGCCTGCGCGACCTGCTCGCTGCGCGTGCCCGCCTGCAGTTCGTCCAGCGCATCACGCTGCTGCCGCGCCTGTGCGCGCACGGCCTCGGTCTGCGCAGCGATGCGCGTGGTCTCCAGCGTCATCACCTCGGCGCCGGCCTTCACCCGCTCGCCCTCGTGCACCGCCACCGAGGCGATGCGCTCGGCCGCGGGCGCCGGCAGGGTGATTCGGTCGTATTCGAGCGTGCCGAGCACCTGCGTGCCCTCGTCGGTGCAGCCGGAGAGCGCGGCGGCAGCGGCGAGCAGCAGGCCGGCGACGCCGGGAAAGGCACGGGATCGCGTGCGGACGTTCATGCGGGCAACTCCAGACCGGATTCGAGCAGGGCGAGGACGTGGGTACAGAGCGCGTCTGCATCGATGTCCTGCGCACCGAAGACGCCGCGCCAGATCGGCGCGCTGGCGGCGAGGAACATCGTCTGGCCCACCAGCGACGGCACCAGCAGGCGCGGATCGAGGCGCGGATTCAGCTGCCCGGCCGCCTGCGCCTGCGCGAAGCGCGCGGCCAGCAACTGCGGCAGCAACGGGCCGATGCGATCGAACATGAGCGTGCGCAGGCCGCCACCTTCGTGCAGCACTTCGCGTACCCACAACTGCGGCAGCCACGGGTGCGCCATGGCGATCGACAGCACGCCGTGCACGAAACCGTGCACCAGGGCGCGGAGATCGTCGCCGGCCGTCAGCAGCGGCGCACGCAGCGCCTGCATCACCGGCATCAGGCGTTCCTCGATCACCGCCTCCAGCAGCGCATCGCGATTGCCGAAGTAGTAGTGCACCAACGCCGGCGTGGTGCCGGCGTCGCGGGCGATGTCGCGCAGCGAACTGCCGGCGATGCCCTGCCGGGCGAAACGCCCGACCGCGGCGTCCAGCAGCCGGCCGCGCAGATCGTCGCCGTCTCCCGGGGGGCGGCCGGGCGCGCGCCGACGGGCCCGGCGGGCCGGGGACGACGACGTGGCGGGAGGGGCATCGGCAGGCATGTGCCATAATTAATTCATCGATTAATTAATGTCGATCCCGACCCGACGAACGGCGTCCCCGCATGGCGCTCGCCCCCGCCCCGCGCTAACCTGCGCGGCGTATGCAGACCCAAGCGCTCCACAGGCACCATCGCGATTTCGCGCTCGACCCGGCCGACCCCGAACGCCTCGCCAACCTCGCCGGCCCCTTCGACGCCCACCTGCGCCAGATCGAGCTGCGCCGCGGCGTGGAGATCGCCAACCGCGGCAACGTCTTCCGCGTCAGCGGCGACGACGAGGCCGTCGTGTCCGGCGTCGAGAAGCTGCTGCGCGCGCTCTATGCGGAAGCCGCCGACGTCGTGTTCGACG
This sequence comes from Lysobacter sp. DMC104, assembly GCF_056313665.1. Classification (NCBI taxonomy): domain Bacteria; kingdom Pseudomonadati; phylum Pseudomonadota; class Gammaproteobacteria; order Lysobacterales; family Lysobacteraceae; genus Lysobacter; species Lysobacter sp. DMC104. Next base: position 463,148 of record NZ_JBQUZW010000001.1, read on the forward strand.
CCCCGGCCATCCACCTGCGGCTCGGCGGCGACGAGGCCGCGGACGCCACCGCCCGCGACGACAGCGGCCACGTGCCGCAGGACGTCGCGGTGAAGGTCAAGCGCGGCACCGTGCGCGGCCGCGGCGCGAACCAGCAGAAATACCTGCACGCCATCGCCACCCACGACATCAACTTCGGCGTCGGCCCGGCCGGCACCGGCAAGACCTTCCTCGCGGTCGCGATGGCGGTGGAAGCGCTGAACACCGCGCGCATCCAGCGCATCATCCTGGTGCGCCCGGCGGTGGAGGCCGGCGAAAAGCTGGGCTTCCTGCCCGGCGACCTGTCGCAGAAGGTCGACCCCTACCTGCGCCCGCTGTACGACGCGCTGTACGAGATGCTCGGCGTGGAGAAGGTGGCGCGGCTGCTGGAGAAGAACGTCATCGAGATCGCGCCGCTGGCCTACATGCGCGGCCGCACGCTCAACGACGCGTTCGTGATCCTCGACGAGGCGCAGAACACCACCGTCGAGCAGATGAAGATGTTCCTCACCCGCCTCGGTTTCGGCAGCACCGCCGTGGTCACCGGCGACATCAGCCAGATCGACCTGCCGAAGACCGTGAAATCCGGCCTGCGCGACGCCATCGAGGTGCTGCGCGACGTCGAGGGCGTGAGCTTCACCTTCTTCGAGGCGAAGGACGTGGTGCGCCACCCGCTCGTGGCGAAGATCGTGCGCGCATACGACGCGCAGGCGGCGAAGACGGGGGAAGCCAAGGCATGAGCGCACGCCCGCATTTCGGCTTCGCCCTGATCGTCCTCGCGATCGGTCTGTTGATCACCGGCACGTCGGCGAGTGCGAAAGTGCGCGACAAGACAGTGTCGCGAGCGCAGGCGCGCGCCTTCATCGAGCAGACGCGCATCGCCGCACCGAAGCAGGTCGGGGAATTCCTGCTGGACGAAACGGAGTACGACGCGAAGCACAAGGGTGCCGGCGCGGCATTGCGTTACGCCCTCTCCGGCCACCCGGAACTGCGGATCGACCTGTTCGTGTTCCCCGCAGGCGAGATGCCACCCGAGACCGCGATGCAACGGGGCATGGCGGACTTCCGCGACACCTTCGACGCGGCGGTTAAGGCCGGGTTCTACCGCGACCTGCAGCTCGGCGAACCGGTTGGATTCGAGGCCCCGCCCGCGCCGCGCAAGCCGGCGCAGCCGCCGCAGGCCTCCGCCGACGACCGCACGGCCGGACCCGAGGACGCCGATGCGGCACTTGCCGCCAAGATCGATGCGATGCTCGGACCGAAACCGATCGCGGGCCGTCGCATCGACCTGCACTACCGCATGCCGGTCGAGACGCAGGATGAACCGGTGCCGATGCGTTCGCGCGGCTATCTCTTCTACCGTCAGCTGTACTACGTCAAAGGCCGCGTCTCCGCCGCGGAGTCGCAGATCGACCAGGCCGGCTTCGACGCATTCGGCGACCGCGCCATGCGCGAACTCGTGCCGGCCATCGTCATCTCGAACATCGGAGAATGCGCGCATGTCCGCATCGCGCTCGACCCGAAGCAGCGCGACGAGGACGCGATGATGACGCAGATCATCGGCGGCATCGCGGCGGCGAGCGAGAAGCGATGCTTCGATTCCGCCGGTAAGGCCGCCGCAAGCGAGCCGCAGGACGCCACGATCCTCGTCATCGACTACGACCCGTCCGACTGGGGCGGCACGCCATGACCCGCGGCCCCGTCCGCCTCGACGTCGCCGTCGGCTACGCCACCGCGCGTGCCGGCGTGCCGGCGGCGACGAGTTTCCGTCGCTGGGTCGCGGCGGCGGCCGAAGGTCGCATCCGCGAGGCCGACATCGCGATCCGCATCGTCGGCGAGGACGAAGGCCGCGCGCTCAACCGCCACTACCGCGGCAAGGACTACGCGACCAACGTGCTGAGCTTCCCGGGCGAAATGCCCGAAGGCGTGAAGCTGCCGAAGGGCGTGACGCTGCCGCTGATGGGCGACCTGGTGCTGTGCGCGCCGGTGGTGGCGCGCGAGGCCGCCGAACAGGGCAAGCCGGTCGCGCATCATTACGCGCACATGACCGTGCACGGCGTGCTGCACCTGCTGGGCATGGACCACCAAGACGAACGCGAGGCCGAATGCATGGAGCGGCTGGAGCGCGAGATCCTGGCCGGGCTGGGCATCGACGATCCTTACCGCGTGCAGGACTGACCGCCGGCGCCCGGGCGCGGGGGACGCCCTCCGGCCGGACGCGTTACACTGCCCCACCCGCCCGCACGGGCGCCCCCAAGACGACGATGTCCGAGGACGACAGTACCCGCGCGCCGGAAGGCGCCGCGAAACCGCAGGAGAAGGCCCCCGAGAAGCGGCGCTCCTGGTTCTCCCGCCTGACCGCCGCGATCTCCGGCGAGCCCGACAATCAGGACGATCTGGTCGAGCTGCTGCGCGACGTGCAGGCCGACGGCGTGATCGACGCCGACACGCTGCGGATCATGGAAGGCGCCGTGGCCATCTCCGACCTCACCGTCGGCGACATCATGGTTCCCCGCGCGCAGATGGTCGCGCTGCCGGTCGACGGCAAGTTCGTGCCGCTGATGAAGCAGGTGGTCGAATCCGGCCATTCGCGCTTCCCCGTGCACGGCGAGGACAAGGACGAGATCCTCGGCATCCTGCTGGCGAAGGACCTGCTGCGCGGCGTGGTCGCCGACGACGGCCCGGGCACCGTGCGCGAACTGCTGCGCCCGGCGGTGCTGGTGCCGGAGACCAAGCGCCTGGACATCCTGCTGCGCGAGTTCCGCCAGTCGCGCAACCACATGGCGATCGTCATCGACGAATACGGCGGCGTCTCGGGCCTCGTCACCATCGAGGACGTGCTGGAGCAGATCGTCGGCGAGATCGACGACGAGCACGACGATGCCGAGGACCCGAACGCGCTGATCGCGGCGCAGGCCGACGGCCAGTACCTGGTCGACGCGCTCACGCCGATCGCCGACTTCAACGCACGCTTCGGCGCCGACTTCGCCGACGACGAGTACGACACCATCGGCGGCCTGGTCACCGCGGCCATCGGGCACCTGCCGGAGGCCGGCGAGGAACTCACGCTGGCGCGCTTCGGTTTCCGCGTCGCACGCGCGGACGCGCGTCGCCTGCACACGCTGCACGTGAGCGTGCACGGCACCTGATCGCACGCCGTGCGCACGCGCGCACGGAAGCTGCACGGCCGTGGCGCTAGAGCGTGTCATGCCCTTTTTCATGCGCCGCGAAGCCCGTCCGCGGGCGCGAGCCAAGGCGCGGCCTGCTGCCAAGGCCGGTGGCCTTGGCAAGGGACGCAACGCCGGATCGCGGATGCGGACGGGCTTCCCAATGGGTTGCGCCCCCGGACCACCGATGCGGTGGCCCCCAGCTTGCCTTGGCCACCAGCCAAGGCGGCGCCGCGGACCTTGCCTCGGCGGCCCGGGGGCGCAACGCGGTGCATGAAAAAGGGCATGACACGCTCTATGCTCGCCCGGCCGTCGCGGAAGGCATGTAGTGCAATCGGACGAGACCGAACGGGCCGTGCGTCGCGACGGACGCCCACCCCACAAGGAGGTTCCCCGTGTACAGAACGACCGCAAGGCTGATCGCCCCGCTCCTGTTCCTCGCCGCCGGCCATGCCGCCGCCGCGTGCAATCCGAACGACGCCAGCGGCGTCGACCTCTACGACGCCCGCGTCTTCAACTGGCAGTACTACCTCAACGAGAACGCCGACCTCGGCGCGGCGGGCATCAATTCCGCCGCCGGCGCGCGCACCCACTGGCGGAACAACGGGCTTTGCGAAGGGCGCCAGGCGCATCCCGATTTCCATTCCGCGCAGTACCTCGGCCGCTATGCCGACCTGAGCGCCGCCTACGGCAACAACTACGCGCTGGCACTGCGTCACTACCTGGTCTACGGCGTGGGCGAAGGCCGTACCGGATACGGGCCGAACGAAGCCACCGGCGCCTATAACCGCTGGACGGCGCGCAACGACATCATTTCGGTGACGGCGTCGCGACGCGTCGCCGGCGCGATCGACAGCGTGTTCTGGAACGGCAAGGAGTTCATCAACTCCTACGACCACGGCCGCCAGCTGCAGCCGGCCCTGTCGAAGAACGGCTACGGCGAGTGCTACAACCCGACCCTCTCCGGCAGCGGGCCCGACGGCCTGAGCACCGGCACGAGCAGCCTGCTGGAGGCGGCATCGGTGGCGTCGAGCCAGCTGTCGACGCAGACGCTGCCGGCGTTCTGGCTGGCGCCGTTCACCACCGACCCGCACTGTGGCGCGGTCATCAACACCACGACGCGCTCGAACTACCGCACGTACACCGACGTGCAGGTCGGGCTGCCCGGCATGCGCCACGCGATCCGCTTCGTCACCCGGATCCAAGTGCCGGAGGCGGTGAACAGCCTGACCATCGAGGCGCCCACCGGCTACCTCACCGGCGACATGACCGCGTTCTACACCTACACCGACGCCACGCAGTCGCTGACGCAGCTGTCGCCCTCGCTGCCGATGGGCGAACAGAACAAGCCACTGGTGCTGTCGACCCCGAGCGGCAGCCATGCGATGGGCGTGTGGTCGCCCTCGCTGCCGCAGCCGCAATTCCCCGGCACCGGCTATGGCCAGTTCCGCTTCCCGTCGTCGATCGAGAGCAACGCGACGATGAAGTGGAACGCGGTCTACCGCACCGGCGCGGTCGCCGCGGGTACCACGCTGACCTACACGACCTACATAGCGGTCGGCAGCCTCGAAAACGTCCGCGTGACGCTGGCGCAGCTGAACCAGGCGTGGCGCAACGGCCAGTTGTGATCGCGTGAACCGGGCCGTCGCCGCGATCGCCTGCGGGCCTCGCGACGACGGCCGTTTCGCCGCAGGCCGCAGCCGGCGCGGCGCGTGGCATAGTGCGCAGCCATGATCGCCACCCGCCCCTGCCTGCCGCGCATCGACGTGGCGCATCGCCGCCCGCGATGCATCCTGCGCGCCCTGCTCGGCCTGTTGTTCATCGGTCTGTCCGCGATCGCCTGGGCCGCGCCGTCCGCGCCGCGCATCGGCGTGGCCACGATGCTGCCGGGCGAAATCTTCTTCGAGCGCTTCGGCCACAACGCCATCGTGGTCGAGTACCCCGGCGCCGAACCGGTCTCGTACAACTTCGGCATCTTCGATCCGGGCGAACCCGGTTTCGTCGGGAATTTCATCCACGGCGACATGGTGTACCGGCTCGCCGAACTGCCGTGGAACCAGGACCTGCGCTACTACCGCGAGACCGGTCGCGGCGTGCGCATCCAGTGGCTGGACCTCGCGCCCGCACAGGCGGAGGCCATGGCCCGCGCGCTGGCGGAGAACGCACAGCCGCAGAACGCGCGCTACCGCTACGAATACTTCACCGACAACTGCGCCACCCGCGTGCGCGACGCCGTCGATCGCGCGCTGGGCGGCGACCTGCGCCGGCAGCTGACGTCGCGTTCGCGCGGCAACACCTATCGCAGCGAAGCGGTGCGCCTCGCGCGGCCGGCGTGGTGGATGCGCTGGGGCTTCGACGTCGGCCTCGGGCCGGCGGCCGATGCACCGATGTCGCTGTGGGAAGAGGCCTACGTGCCGATGCGCCTGGCCGAGGGCCTGCGCGAGGCGCGTCTGCCCGACGGCCGCCCGCTGGTGACCGCGGAGGAAGAGGTCACGCCGCACCGCATCGCGCCCGAGCCCGGCGAACAGCCGCAACCGTGGTCGCCATGGCTGCTGGCCGGGCTGGGGATCGGGCTCGCATGGCGCCTGCTGCATGCGCGCGCCCCGCGCACGGCGCTGGCGATCGCCGGCCTCTTCTGGGGCGCGGCAGCGCTGCTGGGCAGCGTGATGCTGCTGCTGTGGGTCGGCACCGAACACCGCTTCACCTGGGCCAACCGCAACCTGCTGCTGTTCATGCCGACGGCGTGGCTGCTGCTGCCCGGCCTCTGGCGCGGCCTGCGCGGGCGGGCACCGGGACGGCTGTTCCGCGGCGTGCTGCTGCTGCATGCCGTCGCCGCCGCACTGGCGGTGTTCGTCTACTGGCTGACCAATCCGCCGCAGGCCGACGCGCACTGGATCGCGCTGCTGCTGCCGATCCACCTTGCGCTGTGGCGCGGCGCCGGCCGCACGCCGACCGCAGCCTGATCCCGCCCCGCGGCTTGCCGATGCCGACCGATCGCGGCACGATGCCGCGCATGCAGACGCCGTCCTCCGCCCCCGCTCCCTCGCTACCGGCCTGCGTGGTCAATTGCGCCGTGTACCGCGAAGGCGCACGCACGGACATCGGCCTGGACGACATCAGCGACGTGCTCGCGGTCGACGACGGCAGCTTCATCTGGGTCGGTCTGTACGAGCCCGAGGAATCGCTGCTCGACAAGCTGCAGGAAGAATTCGGCCTGCACGACCTCGCGATCGAGGACGCGCACCACGCGCACCAGCGTCCGAAGATCGAGGCCTACGGCAAGTCGCTGTTCATCGCCGTGCACACCGCGCAACTGGTCGAAGGCCACGTGCGCTTCGGCGAGACCCACGTCTTCATCGGCCCGCGCTTCCTGGTGACCGTGCGCCACGGTGCGTCGCTGTCGTACCGGCTGGTGCGCGACCGCTTCGAGCGCGAGCCCGAGCTGCTGGCGCAGGGCCCGGCATTCGCGCTGTACGGCATCCTCGATTTCATCGTCGACAACTACCAGCCCATCGTCAACGACTTCCGCGACGAACTGAACGACCTCGAACACGAGATCTTCGCCGAGACCTGGCGCAAGGACACCATCGTCAAGCTGTACGAACTGAAGAAGGAGCTGACCCAGCTGCGGCTCGCCGTCGCGCCGCTGCAGGACATCCTGGCGCAGCTCAGCCGCAGCCCGATGGCGCTGTTCTCCGACGAGGCCAAGCTCTACCTGCGCGACGTGCTCGACCACGTGGTGCGCGTCAACGACGGCATCGACACCCTGCGCGAGATGCTCGGCGCCGCGCTCAGCGTCAACCTGTCGATGGTCGCCATCCACCAGGGCGAAGTCGTCAAGAAACTCGCCGGCTGGGCCGGCCTGCTCGCGGTGCCCACGCTGCTCGCGAGCTGGTACGGCATGAACTTCGAGTTCATGCCCGAGATCCACACCCGCCACGGCTATGCGGTGATGATCCTCGTGGTCGCGGTGGTCTGCATCGTGCTGTACCGCTACCTGAAGAAGGTGAAGTGGTTGTAGGGCGGAGACGCTCGCAACCTGCCTCCGCTCATCGATCGGTACGGGACTCCCGCACGCCGCGCCGTTCGCCGACATCGCATTCGGACAATCCCGATCCCCGCGCATCGTCCACCCCCGCATCCTTCCGGCCTCCATCCGGAAGATGCCCATGCGCGGCTCCCGCCCCCATGATCGCGAACGCACCCTGCGCCGGTATCGGACCGACGCCGAACACGTGCTGTGGCAGCGCCTGCGCGATCGTCGCCTGCTCGACCGCAAGTTCCGTCGACAGCGTCGCATCGGCCGCTTCGTCGCGGATTTCGTCTGTCTGGAAGCCAGGCTGATCGTGGAAGTCGATGGTAGCCAGCATCTTGATCGCGCAGCGTACGACGATGCGCGCACGCGCTGGCTGGAGACGCAGGGATTCCGCGTGATCCGCTTCTGGAACGACGACGTCCTGCTCCGGATGGACGACGTCCTGACGGCCATCTCGACCGCACTCGCCGCCCCTCACCCACCCTTCGGGCACCCTCTCCCCGCGAGCGGGGAGAGGGAAGAAGAAAGGTGACACCAAGTGTTTGAAGAAAAGACGAACCGTGACACCGACTGCGTAAAACAAGCACGCCGCGGCATGGGCGCAGCGTCGCCGGCGTTCCTTCTCCCCGCCCGCGGGGAGAAGGTGGCCGAAGGCCGGATGAGGGGCGAAGCGGCGGCAGGCACCCGCCTTGCCGCACCGCGCATTGACCGCGGGCCGGTTCGGCGACACCCTGCGCGCACGGTCGCGGCGACCGGGCATGCGACGTGAGCGGGGACGCAACGATGACGGCGATGAAGATGATGGGCTGGGGCGCGGTGTCGGTGTTCGGCGCGTTCGCGCTGGGCACGGTCGCGCTGTCGCGCGGCGAGACGATCAGCGCGTTCTGGATCCTGGCGGCGGCGCTGTCGGTGTTCGCGATCGGCTACCGGTTCTACTCGAAGTACATCGCCGATCACGCCCTGCGGCTGGACCCGACACGGGCGACGCCGGCGTGGCGACGCAACGACGGTCTGGACTACGTGCCGACCGACAAGCGCGTGCTGTTCGGCCACCATTTCGCGGCGATCGCCGGCGCGGGTCCACTGGTCGGGCCGGTGCTGGCGGCGCAGATGGGCTACCTGCCGGGGATGCTGTGGATCCTGTTCGGCGTGGTGCTGGCCGGCGCAGTGCAGGACTTCCTGGTGCTGTTCCTGTCGGTGCGCCGCGACGGGCGCTCGCTGGGCGACATGATCCGCAGCGAACTCGGCCACGCCGCCGGGCTGGTGGCGATGGTCGGCATCCTCGCGATCATGGTGATCCTGCTCGCGGTGCTGGGCCTGGTGGTGGTGAAGGCGCTGGCGACCAGCCCGTGGGGCACGTTCACCGTGGCGGCGACCATCCCGATCGCGCTGCTGATGGGCGTATGGCTGCGCTGGCTGCGGCCGGGCCGCATCCTCGAAGTCTCGCTGATCGGCCTCGCGCTGCTGCTGCTCTCGATCTGGCTGGGCGGCCGCGTCGCGGCGTCTCCGGAGTGGGCGACGTTGTTCACCTTCGACGGCAAGGCGCTGGCGTGGATGCTGATCGGCTACGGTTTCGTGGCCGCGGTGCTGCCGGTGTGGCTGCTGCTGGCGCCGCGCGACTACCTCAGCACGTTCCTGAAGATCGGCACCGTGGTACTGCTGGCGGTGGCGATCTGCGTTGCCCTGCCCGACCTGCGCATGCCGGCGGTCACCCGCTTCGCCGACGGCACCGGCCCGGTGTTCGCGGGCAAGCTCTTCCCGTTCCTGTTCATCACGATCGCCTGCGGCGCGATCTCGGGTTTCCACGCGCTGATCAGCAGCGGCACCACGCCGAAGATGCTGGAGAATGAGCGCGACGCGCGCCTGATCGGCTACGGCGGCATGCTGATGGAGTCGTTCGTGGCGGTGATGGCGCTGATCGCAGCCTGCGTGCTCGACCCGGGCCTGTACTTCGCACTGAATGCGCCGGCGGCGCTGATCGGCACGACGCCCGAATCCGCGGCGCAGGCGATCTCGGCTTGGGGCTTCACGATCACGCCCGACGCGCTGACCGCGGCCGCGCGCGAGATCGGCGAGACCACCGTGCTGTCGCGCGCCGGCGGCGCGCCGACGCTGGCGGTGGGCATGGCGCAGATCCTGCACGGCCTGTTCGGCGGCGACGGCATGCTGGCGTTCTGGTACCACTACGCGATCCTGTTCGAGGCGCTGTTCATCCTCACCACGATCGACGCCGGCACGCGCGTGGCGCGCTTCATGATCCAGGAAGTGATCGGCGTGGCCTACGCGCCGTTCCGCCGCACCGAGAGCTGGACCGCGAACCTCGTCTGCACCGGGCTGGCGGTCGCGGGCTGGGGCTGGTTCCTCTACCAGGGCGTGGTCGATCCGCTGGGTGGCATCAACACGCTGTGGCCGCTGTTCGGCATCGCCAACCAGATGCTCGCCGGCATGGCGATGATCTTCGTCTGCGTGGCGCTGGTGAAGATGAAGCGCGAGAAATTCCTGTGGGTGGCGCTGCTGCCGACGACCTGGCTGCTGGTCTGCACGATGACCGCGGGCTGGCAGAAGCTGTTCCACGACGATCCGAAGATCGGCTTCCTCGCCAACGCGCGCAAGTACGGGGACGCGCTGGCGAAGGGCGAACTGGTCGCGCCCGCGAAATCCATGCAGGACATGCACCGGATCGTGTTCAACAACCAGCTCGACGCCGCGCTGTGCGTGCTGTTCATGAGCGTGGTCGTGCTGATGCTGCTGCTGGGCCTGCGCGCGGCGCTGGCGGCGCGCCGGCAGGCAGAACCGAGCGTGCAGGAGACGCCCCATGTCGCGTTCGACGCCGTTAGCTGACGGGCTGCGCGCGGCGTGGCGCTGGCTGGTGCAGACCGGCCGGCTGATCGTCGGCGTGCCGGACTACGACCTTTACGTCGCGCACCTGCGCCGACGCCATCCGGACCGCGTGCCGATGACCCGCGAGGCGTTCTTCGCCGATCGCGTGCAGGCGCGCTACGGGCGCGGAAGCTCGCGCTGCTGCTGAGCGCAGCCCTCGAAGCACGGGCGGTCGTGCCGCTGGTGTAGGCTGGACCGCCCGCCCCGCCGCCGATCCGCATGTTTCGCCTGATCGCCCTCCTGCTGTCGTCGTTCATGCTGGTGGTCGCCTCGGCGGCCATCGCCGCACCGGCGAAACCCGCGCCGGCACCGATCCTCGTCTTCGCCGCCGCCAGCCTGCAGGGCAGCCTGGACGACGTCGCCGCGGCGTGGACGAAGCGCAGCGGGCAGGTCGTGAGGATCAGCTACGCCGGCAGTGCCACGCTGGCGAAGCAGATCGCGCAGGGCGCGCCGGCGGACGTGTTCGTCTCCGCCGACGAACAGTGGATGGACACGCTGCTGGCACAGGGCACGATCGATCCCGCGACGCGCTTCGACCTCGTCGGCAACCGGCTGGTGCTGGTCGCGCCGGTGGACGGCGGCCCGCGCACGGTCGCGCTGACGAAGCGCGGGCTGGTACAAGCACTCGGCAGCGGCCGGCTGGCGATGGCGGAAACGACCACCGTCCCGGCCGGTCGCTACGGCCGCGCGGCACTCACCGCGCTCGACCTCTGGACGACCGTGTCCGCGCATCTCGCCGAGAGCGACAACGTGCGCGGCGCGCTGGCCTTCGTCGCGCGCGGCGAGGCGCCGCTGGGCATCGTCTACGCCACCGATGCGCGCGCCGAGCCGCGCGTGCGCGTGGTCGCGACCTTCCCCGCGCGCACGCATCCGCGCATCGTCTACCCGGCCGCCCGCGTGCGCACCGCCGACGCGCGCCGCAGCGCCGGCTTCCTCGCCTACCTGCGCGGGCGCGAGGCGCAGGCCGCGTTCGCGCGCGCCGGCTTCACCGCGCCCTGACGTGTTCGCGCCGGAGGAAACCTCGGCGATCCTGCTCAGCCTGCGCGTGGCGGCGCTGGCGGTCGCGGTGTCGCTGCCGTTCGCGGTGCTCGCCGCGCACGTGCTGGCACGCGGACGCTTCCGCGGCAAGGCGCTGCTCGATGCGCTGATCCACTTGCCGCTGCTGATGCCGCCGGTGCTGACCGGCTACGTGCTGCTGGTGCTGCTGGGCCGGCAGGGCGTGATCGGGCATTGGCTGTATGCGTGGTTCGGCGTGACCTTCGCGTTCCGCTGGACCGGCGCGGTGATCGCCGCCGCGGCAATGGCGTTCCCGCTGTTCGTGCGCGCGATCCGGCTGTCGATGGAAGCGATCCCGCGCGAGGTGCACGAAGCCGCGTCAGGCCTGGGCGCGCGGCCGTGGGCGGCGTTCCGGCAGGTGACGCTGCCGCTGAGCCTGCCCGGCCTCATCGCGGGCATGAGCCTCGCCTTCGCGAAGGCGCTGGGCGAATTCGGCGCGACGATCAGCTTCGTGTCGAACATCCCCGGCGAGACGCGCACGATCGCGCTGGCGATGTACACGCTGATCGAACGCCCCGACGGCGGCGACGGCATGCTGCGCCTCGCCGCGGTGTCGCTGGCGCTGGCGTTCGGCGCGCTGCTGCTGTCGGAATGGATGGTGCGGCGCTCGGCGTATCGACGGCCGTCGGAGTGAGCGCCACGCGCAACGCCTGAAACGACGAAGCCCCGGCATCACCGGGGCTTCGCTTTCGTGCACCACTGCTGCGTCAGTTGCCGATGTGCTGCTTCAGCCAGCCGTTGACCGTCTCGTGCCACTGCACGCTGTTCTGCGGCTTCAGCACCCAGTGGTTCTCATCGGGGAAGTACAGGAACTTCGACTCGATGCCCTGGCGCTGCAGCGCGGTGAACACGCCGATGCCCTGCTCGACCGGGATGCGGAAATCCTGCTGGCCGTGGATCACCAGCATCGGCACCTTCCACTTCGACACGTGGTCGACCGGGTTGAACTTCTCGTAGTTCTGCGCGACCTCGAACGGGGTGCCGCCCTGCTCCCACTCGGTGAACCACAGTTCCTCGGTGGCGTAGCCCATCATGCGCTGGTCGAACACGCCATCGTGGCTGACCAGGCACTTCCACGGCGAGCTTCCATCAGTATTGAACCAGTTGCCGGCGATCCAGTTGACCATGAAACCGCCGTAGCTGGCGCCGAGCGCGCAGGCGCGGCCGCCGTCGAGGAACGCGTACTTCTTCAGCGCCGCGTCCCAGCCCTTCTGCAGGTCTTCCAGCGGGCGGTCGCCCCAGTGCTGGCTGATCGCGTCGGTGAATTTCTGGCCGTAACCGGTCGAGCCGTGGAAATCGATCATCACCACCGCGTAGCCCTGGCCCGCGTAGGTCTGCGGGTTCCAGCGGTAGCTCCAACCGTCGCCGAAACTGCCCTGCGGACCGCCGTGGATGAGGAACGCGACCGGATACTTCTTGCCGGCCTCGTAATTCCACGGCTTGACCACGTAGCCGTGCACGGTCTCGTCGTTCCAGCCAGGGAAGGCGAACTGCTCGTAGTCGCCGAAGCGCACCGCCGGCAGCATCTCGCCGGCGGTCGGGGTGATCGCGCGCGCCTTGCCCTTGCCGTCGGCGGTGGTGGTGCGGATGACGTCACCGCTCTTCAGCGAGTTCGACGCGATCGCCAGCGTGCCGCCGGCCAGCGCGAACGACGACACCGAGCCCTCCTTCCAGATCGAAGTCACTTCGCCGTTCTCCAGCGACACCGAGAACAGCGGATGGCGGCCGAGTTCCTGCGCGGTGGTGTAGATCGACTGGCCGTCGGCCGAGAGCGTGATGCCGTCCGCGGAGGCGTCCCACTTCGAAGCGATCTCGCGAGTCTTGCCCGACGCCAGATCCATCGCCATCAGCGCGAAACGGTCGGCCTCGAAACCGGGACGCGCCATCGCGCGGTAGTACAGCGTCTTGCCGTCGGCGGAGAACACCGGGCCGGTGTCCCAGGCCTTGTTCGCTTCGGTCAGGTTGCGCGCCGCGCCCTTGCCATCGGCGGAGACGAGGTACAGGTCGAAGTTGGTGCTCCACGGCTCGGTGCGATCGGCCTTGCGCGCCGACAGCACCAGCGACGTGCCGTCGGGCGACCAGGTGAATTCGTCGTCGCCCCCGAACGGCTTCGACGGCACGTCGCCGATCACGTCGGCGCCGACCAGCGTGGCGGTCTTGATGGTGGCGTCGCCCGTCGGCGCAACGAAGATCCGGTTGAGCTTGCCTTCGTTCCACGCATCCCAGTGGCGGATGAACATGCGGTCGAACACCACGCCGGTGGTCTTGCGCTTGCCGGCCGCGTCCGCCTTCTGCTTCGTGCAATCGAGATCGCCGGCGCAGTCGGGATAGGTTTCGAGGCCCAGCGCGACCTGCTTGCCGTCGGGCGAGAACTTGTACGTACCGACGTCCAGCGGCAGCTCGGTGACCTGCTTCGGCGCGCCGCCGGCGGCGGGAATCGCGTACAGCTGCTGGCTGCCCGACTTCGCGCTGAGGAAGTACACGGTCTTGCCGTCGTTGGAGAACGACGGCGAATTCACGTTCCAGCCTTCGGGCGTGAGCCGCTTGGGCGGCGCCGCGTCGCGGGCGACGAGGTTCTCGATCCACAGCCCGGTGCTGCCCTTGTTGGCGTCGAAATCGACCACGCGCTTGGCGAACACCAGCAGGCGGCCGTCGGGCGAAAGCGTCGGCGACGAATAGCGGTCGAGCGTGGCCATGTCGCGCGGCTGGAACCCGCGGGCGGCTTCGCCCGCGGGCGCGGCGGCATGCGCGGCCAGCGGCGCGAGGACAAGGGCGAGGCAGAGGGAAAGGCGGTTCGGGGACATCGTGGCGTCCTGGGTGAGGTCAACACGCGATGGTAGGCCGGACGCCCCGGACCGGCATAGCCCGAAAGGCAGGGGCGCGACCGTTGTGCATGAACGGGGCGCCCGCGGGCCGGCGGCTATACTCCCCCGTCGCCCGCACGCCCCGGAGTCCGCCTTGTCGTCCACCGCCGCCACCGCCGCCGTGCCGTCCTCCGACGAGCTGTTCGGGCATCCCAAGGGCGTCTACGTCTGCTTCTTCACCGAGATGTGGGAGCGCTTCTCCTTCTACGGCATGAAGGCGCTGCTGCTGCTGTTCCTGCTGCAGCACCACAAGTTCGGCGACCGCGCCGGTCTCGACCTGCTCGGCGCCTACGGCGGCCTGGTCTACTGCGTGCCGGTGTTCGGCGGCATGCTCGCCGACCGCTTCCTCGGCATGCGCCGCGCGGTGATCTTCGGCGGCCTGCTGCTGGTGCTGGGCCACGCGGGCATGAGTTACGAAGGCCACGCCGCCACGGTCGCGAACGGCGTCGTCACCCGCGACGACGGCGCGCTGCGCGCGATGTACCTCTCGCTGGCCCTGATCATCATGGGGGTGGGCTTCCTCAAGCCGAACGTGTCGACGATCGTCGGCCGGCTGTACCGCGAGGACGATCCGCGCCGCGACTCCGGCTTCTCGCTGTTCGTCGCCGGCATCAACCTCGGCGCGCTGTTCGCGTCGATCGTCTGCGGCTACCTCGGCCAGACCTTCGGCTGGAGCTACGGCTTCGGCGCCGCGGGCATCGGCATGGTGCTGGGCCTGGTGCAGTTCCTGTGGGGCCGCAAGTACCTGCGCGGCATCGGCGGGCCGCCGGCGCCGCTGGCGAAGGGCCGCGAATTCGGCATTTATGCCATTGCGCTGGCCGCGGTGTTCGCGGTGGCGTGGCTGATGCAGGCCGTCACCGTGATCAAGCTCGGTCCGGACCTCGTGCGCTGGACCTTCGGCATCGTGGTGATGGCGCTGGCCGGCATCGTCTGGTCGATGTGGCAGTCCGCGCGCCGCGACGACGCCGCGCCGAAACCGATGCTTGCCTATGCGCCGTCGATGGCAGTGTTCGCGCTGCTCGGACTGGGCACGATCTGGCTGTCGGCCAACGCCGGCGTGCTCGCGTTCTTCATCGAGGAATCGACCCTGGCGCTGATCCTGATGTCGGTCGTGTTCCTGCTGGTGGGCTTCTGGTACGTCTGGTTCGTCACCCGCCACTGCTCGCGCGTCGAGGCGCAACGCATGGGCGCGATGATGGCGCTGATCTTCGCCGCACTCGTGTTCTACACGCTGTACGAGCAGACCTACGGCTCGTGGGTGACCTTCACCGAGCGCATGCTGACCAAGGACATCGTGCCGAAGCTGGTGCAGCCGACACCGACGCTGGACTGGAGCGGCGGATTCGTCTCCGACCTGTCGACGTTCCTCGGCAGCGCACCGTGGTCGATCATTTCGCTGCTGATGGCGCCGCTGGCGTTCATGGTGTCCGCGTCGCTGTCGGACCGCAACGCCGCCTCGACCGCGCCGAAGTGGCTATTCGGCGCGGCGATGCTGCTGATGCTGGTGTTCCTGCTGCGCGACGCGCTGGTGCTGCCGCAGACCGCGGGCTCGCTGACCTACCTCGGCGCACTGTTCATCGTGCTGCTGGCGCCGCTGTTCTCGGTGGTGTGGACGTGGCTGGACAAGCGCGGCCTCGACCCGTCGAAGCCGACGAAATCCGCCTTCGGGCTGCTGTTCGGCGGCCTGAGCTTCGTGCCGCTGGCGCTGGCGGCGCAGCAGGCCGGCGCGAGCGGGGAGATGGCCACGGTGTGGTGGCTGGTGCTGGCCTACCTGATCCTGGAGATCGGCGAGATGTGCCTGCAGCCGGTCGGGCTGTCGGCGGTGACGCAGTTGTCGGTGCCGCGCGTGGTCAGCCTGATGATGGGCACGTGGTTCCTGGCGACGGCGTTCTCGGAAACGCTGGCCGCGCTGCTGGGCAAGCTCGCGGCACTGGACGTCCCCGAGGGCACCGCCATCGACATGGCCGTGGCCGGCGCGAAGTACGCCGACCTGTTCTGGCTGCTGATGTGGATGGGGATCGGGTGCGCGGTGGTCGCGTTCGCGGCCTCGCCGCTGCTGCGGCGGATGATGCACGGGGTCAAGTGAGCCATGGCGCCGGGGCGGATTAAGCCATGGCGCCGGGGCGGATAGTGTCCACTTCGGCGTGCGTGTGAGAATCGCGCCATGACGTTCCCGCACGCCCACGACGGTCATGACCACGCGCATGACCACAACGACGATCATCCGCATGGCCACGGCCACGAGGATCGCCACCGCGACCACGACCATGCGCATGGCCCGGGCGGGCACACCCACGGGATCGCCTCGGGCACCCGCGCGTTCGCGTTCGCGACGCTGATCAACCTCGCCTACACCGCGCTGGAAGCCGGCTACGGCTTCGCGACCGATTCGCTGGCCCTGCTCTCCGACGCCGTGCACAACCTCGGCGACGTGCTGGGGCTGGCGCTGGCGTGGGGCGCCATGGCGATGGCCCGGCGCGCGCCGACGGCCCGCCACACCTACGGCTGGCGCCGCGCCACCCTGCTCTCGCCGCTGGGCAACGCGCTGCTGCTGGTCGGTTTCAGCGGCGCGCTGGGCTGGGAAGCCCTGCGCCGCTTCGCCGCGCCGCCGGAAATCCCCGGCGTGCCGGTGATGGTGGTGGCGGCGATCGGCATCGCGGTCAACCTCGGCGCGGCGTGGTTCGTGCATGGCGGTCATGCGCACGCGCACGACCTCAACCGCCGCGGCGCCTTCCTGCACCTGATGGCCGACGCCGCGGTGTCGCTGGCCGCGGTGCTGGCCGGCGCGGGCATGCTGTGGCTGGACTGGCGCTGGCTGGACCCGGCGACCGCGGCACTGGTCGCGCTCGTGGTGGCGGTCGGCTCGTTCCGGCTGCTGCGCGATGCGTTCGACGCCGCGATGGACGCGGTGCCGCGCGGGCTGGACCGGGCCGAGGTCGAGGCCTTCCTCGCCGCGCAGCCAGGGGTGAGCGCCGTGCATCACCTGCACATCTGGTCGCTGGGCGCAGGCGAGATCGCGATGACCGCACATCTGGTCCGCGCCGCGGCGGACGACCACGACGTCTTCCTCGATGCACTGCACCATACGCTGGACGAACGCTTCGGCATCAACCATCCGACCCTGCAGATCGAGCACGGCACGCGTTGCGGCCACGACTGCGGTGGCCGGGCGCCCCACGGCGACGCCGTCCCCGCGCGGACGCCCTGACCGCAACCGGCCCGGACCGGCGCCCGGGCGGCATCGCATATAATCGCCGGTCTTGGCGTTCCGGCCGCACCAGCGTCCCGCGCGGCCACCACCAGACCGATACCAGGAACCGGCATGCTCAACGACATCAAGAAAGACACGCAGGCCCGCATGGCGAAAAGCGTGGAATCCCTGCGCCACAGCCTGACGAAGGTCCGCACCGGCCGCGCCTCGCCGTCGCTGGTCGAGCACCTCAAGGTGAACTACTACGGCTCGGACATGCCGCTGTCGCAAGTGGCCAGCATCGCGGTCGCCGATGCCCGCTCGCTCACGATCACCCCGTGGGAGAAGCAGATGGTCGCCGCGGTCGAGAAGGCGATCTACGCCTCCGACCTGGGCCTGACCCCGAACACCGCCGGCACCGTGATCCGCATCAACCTGCCGCCGCTCACCGAGGAGCGCCGCCGCGAGCTGTCCAAGCACGTGCACGCCGAGGGCGAGGACACCAAGGTCGCGATCCGCAACATCCGCCGCGACGCCAACCAGCACGTCAAGGAACTGCTGAAGGACAAGAAGATCACGGAAGACGAAGAGCGCCGCAGCGAGCAGGACATCCAGCAGCTGACCGACAAGGCGATCAAGGACGTCGACGAGGTCGTCAAGGCGAAAGAACAGGAACTGATGGCCGTCTGAGGCCTGCCGGCATGTCTTCGCCGCCGCAGCCCGGCATCCCGCGCCATCTCGCCGTCATCATGGACGGCAACGGCCGCTGGGCCGAGCGCCGCCGCCGTCCGCGTGTGCTGGGCCATCGCGCCGGCGCCCGGGCGGTCAACCTCTGCATCGACTGGTGCCTGCGCCGCGGCGTCGGGGCGCTGACCCTGTTCGCGTTCTCCAGCGAGAACTGGGGCCGCCCGGAGGACGAGGTCGGCGCGCTGATGAAGCTGTTCCTCAACGCGCTGGAGCGCGAGGTCGAGGAACTGCACCGCCGCGGCGTGCGCCTGCGCTTCATCGGCGAGCGCGAGCGCTTCGCGCCGGACATCCTGACGCGGATGGCCGAAGCCGAGGCCCGCACCGCCGGCAACGACGCCCTGCACCTGACCGTCGCCGCCAGCTACGGCGGCCGCCAGGACATCGCCCATGCCGCGCGCGCCATCGCCGCGGAGGTCGCGGCCGGGCGGCTGGCCGTCGCCGACATCGACGAGGCCACGGTCGGTCGCTTCATGGCGCTGGCCGAGCTGCCGCCGCCGGATCTGTTCATCCGCACCGGCGGCGACCACCGCATCAGCAACTTCCTGCTGTGGCAGCTGGCCTACACCGAGCTGTGGTTCACCGATCTGCTGTGGCCCGACCTCGACGAGGCCACGCTGGACCGCGCCCTGGCCGACTTCGGCAGCCGCGAGCGCCGCTTCGGCCTGACCAGCGCCCAGGTCGCTCCCGACGCGGCCCGGCCGCCCTCTCCCTTTCCCGACAGGACCGAAGCATGACCCGGACCCGCCTCCTGGCCGCGCTGGTCATGGCCCCGCTGGCGATCGCCGCCGTGCTGCTGCTGCCCACGCCGTGGCTGGCGGTGCTCGCCGCCGCCGCCTTCCTGATCGGACTGTGGGAATGGCTGCGACTGACCGAGATCGAGGACACGATCGCCCGCGGCGTGCTGGTGCTGGTCAACCTGCTGGTGATGGTCGCGCTGGTCTGGGCGTCGCGCTCGAACAGCGGCGGCTCGTTCATCCTGTTCAAGATCGCGGTGCTGCTGGGCGGGATCTGGTGGCTGCTGGCGCTGCTGTGGCTGCGTCGCTACGAATTCGCCTCCGACCACGACACCCACGCCCGCATGTTCAAGCTGGCAGCGGCGACGCTGAGCATCATCCCGGCCTGGTGCGCGCTGGTGCTGATCCACGCCGGCCAGGTCGGCGCGCCGCCGGTGACCACGGGCATCCCCGGCGGCCACCGCTGGCTGCTGCTGGCGCTGGCGATCGTCTGGGCGGCCGACACCGGCGCCTACTTCGCCGGCCGCGCCTTCGGCCGCAACAAGCTCGCGCCGCGAGTCAGCCCGAACAAGACCATCGAGGGCCTGTTCGGCGGTCTGGTCGCAGGCATGGTGCTGGCAGTGGGCGCCGCACCGTTCGCCGGCGCCACCCTCGGCCAGCTGCCGTACGTCGCCATCGTCGCGCTGTGGACCATCCTGTTCTCGGTGGTCGGCGACCTGTTCGAGAGCCTGCTCAAGCGCCACGTCGGGGCCAAGGATTCCAGCAATCTGATCCCAGGCCACGGCGGCGTGCTCGACCGCATCGACAGCCAGCTCGCAGCGCTGCCCGTGTTCGCGCTGGGCAAGCTGCTGTTCGGGTTCTGAACGCCATGACCGCGCCACGGTCCAACGTCACCATGCGCTTCCCCGCCATGCCCGCACGCCACACCGGAGCTCGCCGATGAAGCGGGTCGCCGTGTTCGGCGCCACCGGCTCGATCGGCACGTCCGCGCTGGACGTCATCGCCCGCCACCCCGACCGCCTCCGCGCCGAGGCACTGGTCGCCGGCGCCAACGCTGCCGCGCTGGTCGAACTGTGCCGCCGGCATCGCCCGGCCCACGCGGCCGTCGCCGATCCGGCCGCCTACCCCGCCCTGCGCGACGGCCTGCGCGACGCAGGCCTGTCCACCGAAGCCCACGCCGGCGCCGAAGCGATCGACGCCCTTGCCGCCGACGCCGGCAGCGACACGGTGGTGGCGGCGATCGTCGGCGCGGCCGGGCTGTCCTCGACCCTCGCCGCGGCCCGCGCCGGCAAGCGCCTGCTGCTGGCGAACAAGGAGTCGCTGGTGCTGGCCGGCGACCTGCTGATGGCCGCGGTCCGCGCCCACGGCGCGACCATCGTGCCGATCGACAGCGAACACAACGCGATCTTCCAGTGCCTGCCGAACGCCGAGGCCCACGCCGGGCTGGCGCGGATCCGGCTGACCGCCTCGGGCGGCCCGTTCCGCGGCCGCACCCGCGCCGAACTGGCCGGCGTCACCCCGGCGCAGGCGGTGGCGCATCCGAAGTGGTCGATGGGCCCGAAGATCTCGGTCGACTCGGCCACGCTGATGAACAAGGGCCTCGAGGTGATCGAGGCGCACCACCTGTTCGGGCTGCCCGGCGAGCGCATCGGGGTGCTGGTGCACCCGCAGAGCCTGGTGCACTCGCTGGTCGAGTTCATCGACGGTTCCACCCTCGCCCAGTTGGGCCTGCCGGACATGCGCACCGCGCTGGCGGTGGGCTTCGGCTGGCCGGAACGCATCGTGTCCGGCGTGGAATCGCTGGACCTGCTGGCACAGGGGCGGCTCGACTTCGAGGCGCCCGACACCGACGCCTTCCCTTGCCTGCGCCTGGCCTACGACGCGCTGGCCGCGGGCGGCGCCGCGACGGCGGTCCTCAACGCCGCCAACGAGGAGGCCGTTTCAGCCTTTCTTCAGGGCCGGATCGGTTTCCTGTCCATTCCCGCACTCGTCGAAGACGCCCTGCACCGCATGCCGCACGCCGCTGCCGGATCGCTCGACGCCCTGCTCGCCGCCGACGCCGCCGCGCGCGCGGCCACCCGTACGGCGATCGCCCGCGAGGCGCACGCATGAACGATTTCTTCGGCTCCGCCTGGTGGCTGATCGTCGCCCTCGGCGTGCTCGTGACCATCCACGAACTCGGCCACTACGCCGCCGCCCGCTGGTGCGGCGTGCGCGTGCTGCGGTTCTCGATCGGCTTCGGCAAGCCGCTGTGGATGCGCAAGGACAAACACGGCACCGAGTGGGCCATCGCCGCGATCCCGCTGGGCGGGTACGTGCGGATGCTGGGCGAGCACGACCTCGTCGACCGCAAGACCCCGGTGTCCGAGGCCGAACGCAGCGAGTCGCACGACCACAAGCCGGTCGGCCAGCGCATGCTGATCAGCTTCGCCGGCCCGTTCGCCAACCTCGTGCTCTGTGTCGCCCTGCTGTGGCTGATGTTCGTCATCGGCCGCCCCGACTATGCCCCGGTGGTCGGTCAGGCCGAAGGCATCGCCGCGGCCGCCGGCCTCAAGCGCGGCGACACCCTGCTGGCGATCGGCGACCGCGAGACGCCGACCTGGACCGAGGCCAGCATGGCGCTGCTGACCGCCGCCATCGACCACGGGCCCACGCCGGTCAAGATCCGCACGGCCGGGGGCGCCACCGCCGTCCGCACCCTCGATTTCTCGAAGCTCCCGGCCGGCAACGACCTGGACGTGGCCGCCAGCCACATCGGCATCCTGCCCCGGCACCAGATGCAGGTGCCGCTGGTCGACTCGGTCGCGCCGGGCGGCGCGGCCGACGGCGTGCTGAAGCCGGGCGACCGCATCGTCGCCGTCGGCGGCACGCCGGTGGCGCTGTGGGCCGACCTGCCCCCCCTCGTTGCCCGGCTGGGCGAAGCCGGCGGCGGCCCGGTCGAGATCGAGCGCGACGGCGCCCGCCGCACCGTGACCCTCGCGCCCCGCTGGGGTGCCCGCCCGAAGGAAGCCGGTGGCGGCCAAGCCTGGCAACTGGGCATCGGCGCGGCCCGGGACGTCGCCAAGGCGCCCAAGGACGCCCTGTTGCGCTACGGCCCGATCGAGGCCGTCCCGGCCGCCTTCCGCGAAACGAAGTTCCAGATCGGCGAACTGTTCGGCATGTTCAAGCGCGCCTTCGACGGCCGGCTGGCGGTCCAGAACACGGTGTCCGGCCCGATCGGCATCGCCCGGGCGGCCAATGCCTACGCCAAGAACGGTCTCGCGTGGTACCTCAGCCTGCTCGCCCTGCTCAGTCTGAGCCTCGGCGTGCTCAACCTGCTGCCGGTCCCGGTCTTGGATGGCGGGCACCTGCTGTATTACCTTATCGAGTTGCTCAAAGGCGGACCGTTAAGCGATCGTGCCATGGCCGCCGGTCAATATGTGGGGCTCGCCCTGCTGTTGGGACTCATGGGCCTGGCGTTCTACAACGACCTTCAGGGGCTGATTCGATGACTTCCGCCAATCCGGACCGCCGCCCGCCGTCCCTCGACGCCGGGCCGGCGAGCTGACGGCCCGGGACCGGCCACCGCTCCGCTTCGCTCCACATTCCGCCACCGCTCCACCGCACCCATTTACCGGATGTCCTTGATGACGCGCACGCCCCACCGCCGCCTGCTCGCACTTGCCCTCGCCACGAGCCTGGCCTCGCTCCACGCCGCGCCGACCCTGGCGCAGACCGCGTCCCCGGCCTCCGCCTCCAGCTTCACCGTCTCCGACATCCGCGTCGACGGCCTGCAGCGCATCGGCGCCGGCACCGTCTTCACCTACCTGCCGATCGAGCGTGGCGACACCGTGGATTCCACGCGCATCGCCGAAGCCATGCGGGCGCTGTACAAGACCGGCTTCTTCGAGGACATCCGCTTCGACCGCGAAGGCAGCATCCTCGTGGTCAACGTGACCGAACGCCCGGCGATCAACACGCTGACGCTGTCCGGCAACAAGGACATCAAGACCGAAGACCTGATGACCAATCTCAAGGAGATCGGCATCGCAGAGGGCGAGACCTACGACCGGCTCGCGCTCGACCGCGTCACCCTCGAACTCAACCGCGCCTACAACAACCGCGGCAAGTACAACGTCCAGATCACGCCCACGGTCACCCGCCTCGACCGCAACCGCGTCGACGTCACCATCAACGTCAACGAGGGCAAGGCGGCGAAGATCCGCCACATCAACCTGATCGGCAACGACAAGTTCGAGGAAGAGACGCTGCGCGACGGCTGGGAGTCGAACGAAAGCAACTGGCTGAGCTGGTACCGCCGCGACGACCAGTATTCGCGCGAGAAGCTCACCGGCGACCTCGAGAAGCTCAACGAGTTCTACCTCGACCGCGGCTACGTCGATTTCAGCGTCGACAACACCCAGGTCGCGATCAGCCCCGACAAGCGCGACATGTTCGTCACCGCCACCCTCACCGAGGGCGAGCAGTACACGATCGACGACGTGCAGATCACCGGCGACACCGTGCTGTCGCAGGAGCAGATCCAGCGCTACGTGTTCCTGAAGAAGGGCCAGACCTTCTCGCGCGCGCTGCTGGAACTGACCTCCGACGCGATCACCAATTCGCTGGGCAACATCGGCTACGCCTTCGCCGAGGTGAACCCGATCCCGAACATCGACCGCGAGAAGCGCACCGTCGGCATCAACCTGCAGGTCGTGCCCGGTCCGCGCGTGATGGTCCGGCAGATCACCTTCAAGGGCAACACGCGCACCACCGACGAAGTGCTGCGCCGCGAGATGCGCCAGTTCGAGGGTTCGTGGTATTCGCAGGCCGCGATCGACCGCTCGAAGGTGCGCCTGCAGCGCCTGGGCTTCTTCGAGAGCGGCTCGGTCGAGGTCGAGACCAGGCCGGTGCCGGGCACCAACGACCAGGTCGACGTGGTCTTCAGCGTGAAGGAAACCACCTCGGGCAGCTTCACCTTCGGTTTCGGCTACTCGCAGCTGTCGGGCCTGACCACCACGTTGCAGCTGACGAAGAACAACTTCCTCGGCACCGGCAACCAGATCAGCGCCGAAGTGCAGCGCAACGCCTACCTGCAGCGCTATTCGTTCTCGTTCCTCAACCCGTACTTCACCGACGAAGGCATGTCGCTGGGCTACAACGTGTGGTGGCGCGAGTTCGACAACTCCGACTTCAACACCGCGCAGTACTCGACCACCAGCGCCGCCGGCCAGGCCGTGCTGGGCATCCCGCTGACCGAGAACGACAGCATCTCGGTGGTGTTCGGCCTCGACCGCAACCAGATCCTCGCCTACCCGGGCTCGTCGCCGAAGTCGGTGGTCGACTACATCGACGCCTACGACAAGAGCACGTTCCATGCCTGGCGCACGGAACTGGGCTGGGCGCGCGACACCCGCAACGACTTCTTCACCCCGACCTACGGCACCTACCAGCGCCTGTCGGCGGAAATCACCCTGCCCGGTTCGACCGCCGAGTACTACAAGCTCAACTACGAGTTCTCGAAGTACTGGCCGCTCAACCGCGCGCTGGTGCTCAACACCCGCTTCCAGCTGGGCTACGGCGACAGCTACGGCGGCGACACCACGCGCATCACCTGTACGCTGCAGGGCGGCCAGCCGCACATCCCGAAGGCGACGCTCAACGACTCCGCCTGCGGCCCGAACAGCACGTTCGAGCGCGAGCTCGTCGCCACCGGCCTGCCGTTCTTCGAGAACTTCTACGCCGGCGGCGTGCGCTCGGTGCGCGGCTACCGCGACAACACCCTCGGCCCGGTCGATTTCGCCGCGAACAGCAGCCTGCGCCAGCCGATCGGCGGCGCGGTGAAGACCGTCGGCTCGCTGGAAATGTTCTTCCCGACCCTGCTCGACACCCCGGCGGCGCGCGTCTCGGCGTTCGTCGACGTGGGCAACGTGTTCAAGGACTGGAAGAGCTTCGACTCGTCCGAACTGCGCGGCTCCGCGGGCGTGGCCCTGCTGTGGCGCGCGCCGGTCGGCCCGATCTCGATCAGCTACGCCTTCCCGTTCCGCGACCAGCCGGACGACGAACTGGAGCGCCTGCAGTTCACCTTCGGCGGCGCGTTCTGATCGCGGCACGCCCCGTCGTCCGACCCGCATGACCCGAAGGCCCCGGCGCCGCAACGCCGGGGCCTTCGCGTTTCCGGCGAGCCGGGCCGGCATGAAACCACCATGAAACCGTGCGCGACCCCGCGGTCGCCGGCGCCGGGCTCCTATAATCCCGGTTTCGCCCCGCCGAGCCCGCCCGTGCCCGATTCCCCCGCTTTCACCGTCGCCACCCTCGCCGAACGCTTCGGGCTGACGGTGCACGGCGACGCGGACCGCCCGATCGACGGCGTCGCCACCCTGGCCCGTGCCGGCGCGACCCAGGTCGCGTTCCTCGCCAACCCGCGCTACCGCAGCCAGCTGGCCGCGAGCGGTGCCGGCGCGGTAGTGATGCGCGGGGACGACGCCGCGGATCACGCCGGCACCGCCCTGATCGCGAAGGACCCCTACGCCGCGTTCGCGAAGATCTCGGCGCTGTTCGACCATCGCCCCGTCGCGGCGCCGGGCATCCATCCGTCCGCCGCGATCGATCCGGCCGCGACCGTCTCGCTCGAGGCCCATGTCGGCCCGTTCGTCAGCATCGGCCCCGGCTCGCGCGTGGAGGCTGGTGCCACGATCGGCCCCGGCTGCGTCATCGGCGAGGACTGCGTGGTCGGCGAAGGCTGCGAACTCGTCGCCCGGGTCACGCTGGTGCGCCGCGTGCGCCTGGGCAAGCGCGTGCTGATCCATCCCGGCGCGGTGCTCGGCGCGGACGGCTTCGGCCTGGCGATGGAGCACGGGCGCTGGCTGAAGGTGCCGCAGCTCGGCGGCGTGGTCGTCGGCGACGACGGCGAGATCGGCGCGAACACCACCATCGACCGCGGCGCGCTCGACGACACCGTGCTCGAAGAGGACGTGCGCCTCGACAACCAGATCCAGATCGGCCACAACGTGCGCATCGGCGCACACACCGCGATGGCCGGCTGTTCCGCGGTGGCCGGCAGCGCCACGATCGGGCGCTACTGCCTGATCGGCGGCGGCGCGGGTATCCTTGGCCACCTCGAAGTCTGCGATCGCGTGGTGGTCACGGCGATGAGCCTGGTGACCAGCACCATCCGCGAACCCGGCGAGTATTCGTCGGGCACGCCGCTGATGGACAACCGCAGCTGGCGCAAGAGCGCCGCCCGCTTCAAACAGCTCGACGCCCTGGCGCGGCAGGTCGGCGGGCGCAACCAGGAACCCCGATGAGCTCGTCCGAGACCCCCTGCCAGCCCGTCCTGCCGCTCGGCGCGACCGAAATCCAGTCGCTGCTGCCGCACCGCTATCCGTTCCTGCTGATCGACCGCGTGGTCGAGTTCGAGGCCGGGTCGCGCATCCTGGCGTTCAAGAACCTCACCATCAACGAGCCGTTCTTCCAGGGCCATTTCCCCAGCCGCCCGGTGATGCCCGGCGTGCTGGTGGTCGAGGCGCTGGCGCAGGCCGGCGGCCTGCTCTACCAGCTTTCCAGTCGCCTCGGGGGTGCCCAGGTCGAAGACAAGCTCTTCTACCTGGTGAAGATCGAGAACGCGCGCTTCAGCCGCATGATCGTGCCCGGCGACCGTCTGGAGCTGGACGTCACGATCAAGCGCCGCATCCGCAACATGGCGCTGTACAGCGGCGTTGCCCGCGTCGACGGCGAGGAAGCGGCGAGCGCGGACATCCTGTGCGCGGAAGCGCGGGACTGAGGCGGCGGGCATGAGCGCAGCCTCGATCAGCCCGCTGGCGCACGTCGATCCGTCCGCGAAGCTCGGCGACGGCGTCGTCGTGGCGCCGTTCGCGATGATCGGCCCCGAGGTCGAGATCGGCGACGGCACCCACGTCGGTCCGCATTGCAGCATCACCGGCCCGACCCGGATCGGCCGCGACAACCGCTTCCACGGCCATGCCGCGATCGGCGGCGATCCGCAGGACAAGAAGTACGCCGGCGAGCGCACCGAACTGGTGATCGGCGACGGCAACGTCGTCCGCGAGTTCGTCACCTTCCACCGCGGCACCGGCGGCGGCGGCGGCACGACCCGCATCGGGAACCGCAACTGGTTCCTCGCGTACACCCACGTCGCGCACGACTGCCAGGTCGGCGACGACTGCGTGTTCTCCAACAACGCGACCCTGGCCGGCCACGTCGAAGTGGGCAACCAGGTGATCCTCAGCGGCTTCGCCGGCGTGCACCAGTTCTGCCGGATCGGCGATCACGCCTTCATCGGCATGGGCGCGCTGGTCAGCGGCGACGTGCCGCCGTTCCTGATGGTGGCGCAGGAAGGCTACGGCCGGCCGCGCGGCATCAACAGCGAAGGCCTGAAACGCCGCGGCTTCGACCCGGCGCGCGTGGCCGCGATCAAGCGCGCCTACCGCGCGCTGTACGTCTCCGGCGCGCCGCTGGAAGACGCCAAGCGCCAGCTGGCGGAGATCGCCGCCGAGAGCGACGACGTCCGCGCCTTCCTCGATTTCATCGAACGCGGCGAACGGCCGCTGCTGCGCTAGGTCACGCATGCGCATCGCGCTCGTCGCGGGCGAGGCCTCGGGCGACCAGCTCGGGGCCGGCCTCATCGCCGAACTGAAGGCGCGTTTCCCCGACGCCGAATTCGCCGGCATCGGCGGCCCGGCGATGCGCGCCGCGGGATTCGAGGCGTGGCACGACAGCCAGGCGCTGGCGGTGATGGGCCTGGCCGAAGTGCTGTCGCACCTGCCGCGGCTGCTGCGCCTGCGCGCGAACCTGCGCAAGCGCGTGCTGGCGTGGAAGCCCGACGTGTTCGTCGGCATCGACGCGCCGGACTTCAACCTCGGCGTCGAAAAATGGTTGAAACGCCGCGGCGTGCGCACCGTGCACTACGTCAGCCCGTCGGTGTGGGCGTGGCGCGAGGGCCGCGCGGCGAAGATCGGCCGCAGCGCCGATCGCGTGCTGTGCCTGTTCCCGATGGAGCCACCGATCTACGCGAAGCACGCGGTCGACGCGCGCTTCGTCGGCCATCCGCTGGCGGATGCCATCCCGCTGCAACCCGATCGCGCCGCCGCGCGCGCCGCGCTGGGGCTGGAGCCGAACGCGCCGGTGCTGGCGCTGCTGCCCGGCAGCCGGCTGGGCGAGATCGCGAAGATGCTGCCGGTGTTCCTCGATGCCGCCGATCTTGTCGCCCAGCGCGTGCCGGCGTTGCGCATCGTGCTCCCGGCCGCGAACGACGCCTGCGAACGCGCGATCCGCGCACAACTGGCGGCGAAACCCGGCGTCGCCGCGCGGGTGCGCGTGCTCGACGGCGACGCGCAGCGGGCGATGATCGCGTCCGACCTGGTGCTGCTGGCCTCGGGCACCGCGGCGCTGGAAGCGATGCTGTGCAAGCGGCCGATGGTGGTCGGGCATCGCATCTCGCCCACGACCTACCGCATCGTGACCAAGCTCGGGCTGCTGAAGACCCGTTTCGTCAGCCTGCCGAACGTGCTGGCCGATGCAGCGCTGATCCCCGAACTGCTGCAGGACGACTGCGTGCCCGAGAAGCTGGCCGCCGCCTGCCTGCGCTGGCTGGGCCAGCCGCAGACGGTGGAGGCGCTGCTGCCGCGCTTCGTCGAACTGCACGAGACCCTGCGCCGCGATGCCTCGGCGCGCGCCGCCGACGTCGTGGCCGAACTCGCCGCGACGCCGGCACAGGCCACGCTGACGCCGTGACCCGGCGCCGCGCCACGCCGCCTGCGGGCACTGACGGTCTGTTCGAGGATCCGCTGGCCGTCCTCGCGCGCACGCGACCGCTGCGCATCGCCGGCGTCGACGAGGCCGGCCGCGGCCCGCTGGCGGGTCCGGTATCGGTGGCGGCGGTGATCCTCGATCCCGACCGCCCGATCGACGGCCTGAACGACTCCAAGCAGTTGTCCGAAGCCGCGCGCGAGGCGCTGTTCCCGTTGATCCGCGAACGCGCGCTGGCCTGGCGCATCGAGTTCGTGGAGCGCGAGGAGATCGACCGCCTCAACATCCTCCAGGCCACGCTGACCGGGATGCGTCGCGCACTCGAAGCGCTGTCGCCGGCCGCCGACCTGGCGCGGATCGACGGCAACCGCCTGCCGAAATCCCTGCCCTGCGCGGCCGAGGCGCTGGTCGGCGGCGACGCGCTGGAGCCGGCGATCATGGCCGCGTCGATCCTCGCCAAGGTCGCCCGCGACGCGCGCATGCGCGAGTTGCACGCGCAGTGGCCGCAGTACGGGTTCGATCGCCACAAGGGCTACCCCAGCCCCGCGCATCTCGCAGCCCTCGCCGCGCACGGCCCCTGCCCGGAACACCGACGCAGCTACGCGCCGGTACGGGACGCACTGGCCCGCCACGGCGGCTGATTCCCGCCGCCGGTCGACGGCGCGCACCCGGTCACGGTCCGCGAGACCGCGCATCGTCATGCTCCCCGGGTCGCGGGAACGCGACCGGCCCGCGGCATCCGCGGCGGCGCCGTACCCGACGCAACGGAATCCTCAGGAGGAGACCATGCACTTCCATCCGCTTCGCAGCCTCGGCCTCGCCGCCGCCCTCGCCGCCACCGTGTCCGGCGGCCTGCTCGCCCCGGCGACCGCCCATGCCGTCGTGCCGACCATCACCACCTTCGCCTGTCCGCTGGACAACGGCGGCGGCCGCTTCTACTGCTTCATCGACTACACCTCCGACAGCGCCGCCACCGTGTCCTGGACCGGCGTGGGCACGATCAGCAACGACGTCGGCCACAGCGACTACTACGGCCGCTGCAACATCGGCAGCAACATCACCGTGACCGTGACGGTGACCAACGCCTCGGGCTCGACCTCGCGCTCGCGGACGTTCAAGTGCAACGGCGGGCCGATCATCCTCTGATCGCGCGCGGCATGACGCCGGCATCCCCGCGATGCCGGCGTCAGCGCGACGGGCGCTTGCGGTTGCCGATCGTCAGGTGCAGCGGGTGCCGCGGTGCGCGCGGCAGGCCCAGCGCTTCGCGATAGTCCAGCGCTGCCTCGCAGTCGACCGGGAAGAACACGTAGTCGCCGATCTCCTGCGGCGGGTGGTGCAGCTCGAACGCCATCTCTGCGCCTTCCCGGTCCTTCCAGCACGCCGGCTGCACCGGCACCTCGCCCTGGACGATGGAGACGTGCGGACCCCACAGCGGATCGCTGATCGATCGGGTGCGGCGGGCATCGAGCAGGTAGAGATGCCGCAGATAGCGGCCCAGCTCCGGGTCGCAGGCCAGGATCAGCCAGTGCTCGGTGCTGCCGCCGTCGCGGCGCACCCGCCCGCCACGGGGATCGAGCGGCGGCGAGAAGCGGCAGATACCGGTGAGGCGGATCGGGGAAACGGTCACGGGACGGCAGGCGGATCAACGGCGGCGGATGATCGCACGGGCCGCGGAGATGACAGGAAATCCGCCCGTCAAGCCTTGTCCGCACCCGCCCCGGGCCCTACCCTGCCGGTCTGCGCCCGCCGGCCCGCCGATGTCCTCCCGCTTCGTCCATCTCCACCTGCACAGCGAGTACTCGCTGGCCGATTCGACCATCCGCATCCCGGAACTGGTCCAGCGCTGCGCGGCGCAGGGCCAGCCGGCGGTGGCGCTGACCGACCGCAACAACCTGTTCGCGCTGGTGAAGTTCTGGAAGGCGGCCGAGGGCGCCGGCATCAAGCCGATCGCCGGCGCCGACATCCAGGTCGCCGAGGGCGACGAAGCGCCCTGGAAGCTCACCCTGCTCTGCCGCGACCGCAGCGGCTATCTCGCGCTGTCGCGGCTGCTCAGCCGGGCATGGATGGAAGGCCAGCGCCACGACGGCGTGGTGGTGCGGCCGCAGTGGCTGGCCGAGGCCAACGAAGGCCTGTTCGCGCTCGCCGGCCGCCACAGCCAGGCCGGCCTGCTGGCCGCGGGCAACCGCCACGATCTCGCCTCGCAGTGGCTGCACGACTGGCAGCGCCATTTCGACGACCGCTTCCATCTGGAACTCACTCGCTGCGGTTTCGACGGCGAGGAGGCGTTCAACGCCTTCGCGCTGCACGCCGCCGGCGAGCGCGGCATCCCGGTGGTCGCCAGCAACGAGGTGCGCTTCCTCGATGCCGACGGCTTCGAGGCGCACGAGGCGCGGGTGTGCATCGCCACCGGCCGCGTGCTGGACGATCCCAAGCGGCCGCGCGAGTACACCGCGCAGCAGTACCTCAAGACCAACGAGGAGATGGCGGCGCTGTTCGCCGCCGACGCGCCGGACGCGATCGACAACGCGGTCGACCTGGCGATGCGCTGCAACCTGGAACTGTCGCTGGGCAAGTACTACCTGCCGGCGTTCCCGGTGCCCGACGACCACACCCTCGACAGCTGGATCCGCAAGGAAGCGCACGACGGCCTGAAGGCGCGTCTGGAGAAGTATCCGCTGGCGCCCGGGCACGACCGCGCCAGCTACGAATCCCGGCTCGACATCGAGCTGGACGTGATCGTGAAGATGGGCTTCCCCGGCTACTTCCTGATCGTCGCGGACTTCATCAACTGGGGCAAGCAGAACGGCATCCCGGTCGGGCCGGGCCGCGGTTCTGGCGCGGGTTCACTGGTGGCGTGGGCGCTGGGCATCACCGACCTCGACCCGCTGCCGTACGACCTGCTGTTCGAGCGCTTCCTCAACCCCGAACGCGTGTCGATGCCCGACTTCGACATCGACTTCTGCATGGATCGCCGCGACGAGGTAATCGACTACGTCGCCGCGAAGTACGGCCGCGACCGCGTCAGCCAGATCATCACCTACGGCACGATGTCGGCGAAGGCCGTCGTGCGCGACGCCGGCCGCGTGCTGGGTCTGCCGTACGGCTTCGTCGACGGTATCTCGAAGCTCATTCCGCTGCAGCCGGCCGATCCGCTGTCGCTGGAGGACGTGCTGGGCCGCAGCAAGCGCGCGCAGCAGGACCCCGAGCGCGCGATCGGCGAGATCATCGAGCGCTACAACAGCGAGGACGACGTCCGCGACCTGATCGACCTCGCGCTGCAGCTGGAAGACCTCACCCGCAACGCCGGCAAGCACGCCGGCGGCGTGGTGATCGCGCCGCAGCCGCTGTCGGACTTCTGCCCGTTGTTCGCGGAACACGACGGCAACGGTCGCGGCAAGAATCCGGTCACGCAGTTCGACAAGGACGACGTCGAGGCGGTGGGTCTGGTGAAGTTCGACTTCCTCGGCCTGCGCACGCTGACGATCATCGACTGGGCGGTGAAGGCGATCAACGTCCGCCGCGCGCGCGAAGGCCAGCCGCCGCTGGACATCGGCGCGCTGCCGCTGGACGACAAGCCGAGCTACCAGCTGTTCGCCCGCGGCGACACGGTCGCGGTGTTCCAGTTCGAATCCCGCGGCATGCGCGAACTGCTCAAGCGCGCCCAGCCGGACACGTTCGAAGACATCATCGCGCTCGCCGCGCTGTTCCGCCCCGGCCCGCTGGGCTCGGGGATGGATCGCGAATGGGTCGACCGCAAGCACGGCCGCACCGAGGTGTCGTATCCGCACCCGGCGCTGGAGCCGGTGCTGAAGCCGACCTACGGCGTGATCGTGTACCAGGAACAGGTGATGCAGATCGCCCAGGTCCTGGCCGGCTATTCGCTGGGCGGCGCCGACCTGCTGCGCCGCGCGATGGGCAAGAAGAAGCCCGAGGAAATGGCGAAGGAGCGCGCCAAGTTCGAGGCCGGTTCGGCCGAACGCGGCGTGGACCCGAAGACCGCGACCCAGATCTTCGACCTGATGGAGAAGTTCGCGGAGTACGGCTTCAACAAGTCGCACTCTGCGGCCTACGCGCTGGTCGCCTACCAGACCGCGTGGCTGAAGGTGCATTACCCGGCCGAGTTCATGGCCGCGGTGATGTCCTCGGACATGGACAACACCGACAAGGTGGTGATGTTCCTGGACGAGACCCGCGCGCTGGGCATCGACGTGCGCATGCCCGATGTGAACGCCTCCGCCTACATGTTCGAGGCGAAGGAAGACGGCTCGATCCGCTACGGCCTGGGCGCGGTGAAAGGCGTGGGCCGCGGCGCCTGCGAGGCGATCGCCGACGAGCGCCGCGCGAACGGCCCCTACGCCGACCTGCTCGACTTCTGCAAGCGCGTGGATTCGACCAAACTCAACCGGCGCACGCTGGAAGCGCTGATCCATGCCGGCGCGCTGGACGGGCTGGCGAACACGCGCGCTTCGCTGATGCTGCAGTTGCCCGAAGTGCTGAAGGCGACCGACCAGATCACGAAGAACCGCAACGCCGGCATGGTCGACATGTTCGGCAACGCGGCCGGCGCGCCGGACATCGCCATCGACCTGCCGACCTGCCCCGAATGGCCGCTGTCGCAGAAGCTGCAGGGCGAGCGCGAGACGCTGGGCCACTACCTCAGCGGCCACCCGATGGACCCGTATCGCGACGAGGTCTCGGCGCTGGTCGGCACCGACCTCGGCCGGCTCGACGCCCTGTGGGACAGCGCCCAGAGCGCACGCGGCCGCGGCGGCGGCGGCGGCGGCGAGGACGGCGGCGGCCGCAGTTGGCGCGCCGAGGCCACGGTGATTGTCGCTGGCCAGGTGGTGGCGATGCGCAAGCGCGGCGATTCGCAGGCGTTCGTGCAGATCGAGGACGGGCGCGGCCGGCTGGAATGTGCGTTCTTTGCGGACGCTTTCTTCGAAAACCAGACGCTGCTGACCCGCGACAGGATCCTGATCGTCGAGGGCGGCCTGCGCGAGGACGAGTTCAGCGGCGGCTTCTCCCTGCGCGCCCGGCGCTGCTGGGATTACCACGCCATCTGCGCCCAGCACGCCCAGCGGCTGTCGCTGCGGCTGGACCTGCGCACCCCGGGCCTGCTGCGGTCGGTCGAGGACCTGCTGGCCCGCCACCGTCCGGGCAAGACCCCGCTGCGGATGGACCTGCTGCTGCCGCAGGGCGCCGCCGGCACCCTGGACATCAACGGCACCCAGTCGGTCCGGGTCGAGGCCGAGCTGCCCAGCGCCCTGCGCGCCCTGCCCGGGGTGCGGACGGTCAAGGTCGCGATGGGCAAGCCCTGGGCGCAGTGACGGGCGGGGACCCGGGCCCGACCGCATACCGTCCGGTACGGCGGTTTCGCGGGTTCCTCGGCTAGACTGCCGGTTCCCGAGCCACGGAACGCTCCCCTCGCATGAACCCGAACTACCTCGATTTCGAACAGCCGATCGCCGACCTGGAAGGTCGCATCCGCGAACTGCGCCAGGCCAGCACCGGCCCCGCGGTGAACATCGATGCCGAAGTGCGCGCGCTGGAAAACAAGCTGCGCCTGCGCACCGCCCAGATCTTCCGCGACCTCAGCGCCTGGCAGGTCTCGCAGCTCGCGCGCCACCCCGCGCGGCCGTACACGCTCGACTACCTGCGGGTGATGTGCGACCAGTTCCAGGAACTCGCCGGCGACCGCGCCTTCGCCAACGACTGCGCCATCGTCGGCGGCCTCGCCCGCATCGACGGCCGCAGCCTGATGGTGATCGGCCACGAGAAGGGTCGCGACACCAAGGCGAAGGTGCGCCGCAACTTCGGCATGCCGCGCCCGGAGGGCTACCGCAAGGCACTGCGCCTGATGAAGATGGCCGAGCGCTTCCGCCTGCCGATCCTCACCTTCATCGACACCGCCGGCGCCTGGCCGGGCATCGACGCCGAGGAGCGCGGCCAGTCCGAAGCGATCGCGCGCAACCTGATGGAGATGGCCGAACTGAAGGTGCCGATCATCTGCACGGTGATCGGCGAGGGTGGCTCCGGCGGCGCGCTGGCGATCGGCGTCGGCGATCGCACGGTCATGCTGGAATACAGCACGTACTCGGTGATCTCGCCCGAGGGCTGCGCCTCGATCCTGTGGAAGACCGCCGACCGCAAGCAGGACGCGGCCGAGGCCATGGCGATCACCGCACCGCGGCTGAAGTCGCTGGGCCTGATCGACAAGGTCGTGCGCGAACCGATCGGCGGCGCGCATCGCAACCCGGTGCAGATGGCCAAGCGCCTCAAGGCCGTGCTGCTGAACGAACTGGACGCGCTGGAAGCGGTGCCGGTCGACGAACTGCTGGATCGCCGCTACCGCCGCCTGCGCGGCTACGGCGCGTACGAAGCGGCCTGAGTCGCGGGGTTTCGGCACCGGGACCCGGCGCCGAAACTTGACCGGAGGCAAGCGCACGGGGACGACCCGGCGGACGATGCAGGGATGGCCGCGATGTGCGTCGCGGCGATCCCGTCGACCGCCAGGAGCCCTTCATGACCGCATCGCGCCCGCGCAAGAGCACCGCCACTTCACGTCCCACCTCCGTCGCTCGCGGCCGAGCTCCCGCGACCGAGGCCGGCTCCAATGCCGGAACGGCAGTCGTCACGCCGCCCCCTATCACGGACACGCCACCGGTCGTACTGGCCGCCGAACCCTCGTCGACCGCCGCAACGGATCCCGGACTGGAACCCGGCCTGTCCGCCGAGGCCGCCCTGCGCATGGCCGCGGTCCCGCTCAGCGACGAAGACAGCGCCAGCGCACCGCTCCCGGCCGACTATCCCTACCGCACCCGCAAGCGCCGCCGCGACTACGAGGCGGAGAAGAAGAAGCTCCAGATCGAACTGCTCAAGGTGCAGAGCTGGGTGAAGGACACCGGCCAGCGCATCGTCATCCTGTTCGAGGGCCGCGACGCCGCCGGCAAGGGCGGCACCATCAAACGCTTCACCGAACACCTGAACCCGCGCGGCGCACGCGTCGTCGCGCTGGAAAAGCCGAACGACCAGGAACGCGGACAGTGGTATTTCCAGCGCTACATCGAGCATCTGCCGACCACCGGCGAGCTCGTGTTCTTCGACCGCAGTTGGTACAACCGTGCCGGCGTCGAACGCGTGATGGGCTTCTGTTCGCCCGCGGAATACCTGGAATTCCTGCGTGAAGCCCCCGAAGTCGAACGCATGCTCGTGCGCAGCGGCGTGCGCCTGTACAAGTTCTGGTTCTCGGTCAGCCGCGAGGAGCAACTGCGGCGCTTCAAGTCCCGCCGCAACGACCCGCTCAAGCACTGGAAGCTGTCGCCGATCGACCTGCAGTCGCTGGACAAATGGCCGGAGTACACCGAGGCCAAGACCGCCATGTTCTTCCACACCGATACCGCGGATTCGCCCTGGGTGGTGATCAAGTCCGACGACAAGAAGCGCGCGCGCCTGGATTGCATGCGGCATTTCCTCAGCACCCTGCCGTATCCCGGCAAGGATCCCCGGGTCGCCCGACCCGCCGATCCGCTCATCGTCGGCGCCGCTGCCAACGTCCTGCTCAACGGCCAGTGACCCTACCGGTCATCTCCCCATCCCTTTCCGGATCGGATTTTCCCCGGCAGTTTCCGGCATGTCGCAGTGGAAAACACGCCTGCCGTCGGCTGAAACGAGCCAAAGACGCACAAGATGCCTGAAAAAACAGGCAAAAAGGCGTGCAAAGGACTTGGCGGCGCCCATGCCTTGGCCTACAGTGCGCATGCCGGCCCGCCGGCCCGAGACAGATCAACCATCCGACGAGGAAAACGAATTCTCATGGCAACCAAGAAGAAGTCCCCTGCCAAGAAGCCGGCGGCCAAGCCCGCCACCGCCAAACCGATCAAGGACGTGATGAGCAAGTCCGCGCTGGTCGCCCATATCGCCGGTGCGACCGAAGTCGCCGCGAAGGACGTCCGCGCCGTGATGGCCGCGCTCGAGGCCGCCATCCACGCCTCCATCGGCAAGAAGGGCGCCGGCCAGTTCGTGCTTCCGGGCGTGCTGAAGATCACCGCCGTCAGCGTCGCCGCCAAGCCCAAGCGCAAGGGCATCAACCCCTTCACCGGCCAGGAAACCGTCTTCGCTGCCAAGCCGGCCACGGTCAAGGTCAAGGTGCGTCCGATGAAGAAGCTCAAGGACGCCGCCACGGCCTGATCGCCGCGGTGTCCGGCGCCGCGGGTCCGCCCGCGGCGACACAAGAAAGGGCCGGATATCCCAACGGAATCCGGCCTGATTCGTTGATGCCGGCGTCATCGGCATCGAGCATCTCCGTCCGCCGTCGCTTCCGCACCGGAAGCACATGCCGGAAACAAGCATCATGGCCAAGGCCCGCTGTGCCGATGAGGTCCGCGGCTTCATCGACATCCCGAATGTCGGCCCCGCCACCGCGGACGACTTCGCCCGCCTCGGGCTGCGGGCTCCGGCGGAGTTGGCAGGCTGCGACGCCTTCGCGCTGTACCGCCGCCTGTGCGACACCGATGGCGTGCGCCACGATCCCTGCGTGATCGACGTGTTCCTCGCCGCCGTGGATTTCATGCGTGGCGCACCGGCCCGCCCATGGTGGCACTACACGCCAGAGCGCAAAGCACTGCTCGACCACGGCTGAACGGTTCCCGCGACCATCGCCCCGACGATCGCCCGCGGGATCACCTCGCATTCACCACCGTGCGACGATGCTGCGCCGATCCGTCCGGAGACCGACCATGCCCGTTTCGCGCCGACGCTTCCTGCTGGCCTCAGCCACCCTCGCCCTCACCGCCAGCCTCATCGGCTGTGCAGCGCTGGACACCGCACAGGCGCTGATCGGCAACCAGGTCGCCTTCTCCGCTGCACAGTTGCAGACCTATCTCGATCGCCAGTACCCGCGCGATTACGCACAGCTCGGCGGCCTGGCGACGCTGCGGGTGATGAGCCCGCGCGTCGCCATCCCGAAGGCCGACACCCGGTTGCACCTCGATTTCGACGTCGGCATCGACGGCTTCGGCCTCGACGGCGACCGGCCGGCCGGCCACTTCGCCGTGACCAGCGGCCTGCGTTACGACACGCGGACCAGCGCGCTGTATCTCGACGAGCCGGAGCTTGAATCGGCGGAACTGCCGGTGCTCGGCAATCGCATGAACGCCACCGGCCGCGAACTCATCAACGGCTGGCTGCGCGATTACGCTCGCAGCGAGCCGGTCTACCGGGTCGATCCCGAGCTGAAGGCGAAGCTCGGCGAGCGCCGCATCGCCGGCACGCTGGTGCAGGACGGCCGGGTCGTGGTCAAGCTCGATCGTTGACCGCAGCGGGCCGGCTCAGAGTTCGAACCGGTAGGACAGCTTCACCAGCAACTGCTCGCTGTCGCGCAGATCGAAGGCGCCGGCCAGCTCCTCGCCTGCACTGTACGGGCCCTCGCCCCTGCCGAACCGCGAGCCGCCGCGCACGTAGGCCACGTACAGGTACGACAGCGGCGCGAACTCGTAGCGATAACGCACCTGGAAACCCAGGTTGCGCAGCGCGAAATCGTCGAGCGGATCCGCGCTGCGCACCGGCCGACCGTCGGCCGCCACCCGCCAGGCCTGCCGCGCCTTTGCGTCCAGGCCCAGCGCTTCGAGCCGTACCCGCAACTCCTGCTTGCCGCCGATCAACCAGACCGAGCCGGCGCTGAGCAGCGCCTGTCGCGAGGCGAAGGTGCCCAGACGATCGTCGCCGCGCCACAGCACCCAGTCGGCGTTGCGCTGCAACTGCAGCCCGCCGAAGAAACTCAGGTCGTCGTTGACCGCGTACGACGGCTCCGCATACACCGTCCAACTGCCACCGTGCACGCCGTCGAGCCCCTGCGAATCGAAATTCAGGCTGCCGTAGAACGCCCAGTGTCGCTTCTTCGGAAACGAGCGCTCGGCGAAGGCGTAGAGCCGCGCCGGCAGATCGACGACGCCGTGGCCGCGGGTGATCAAGTCGTCATGCCCCGCCGACCAGCCGGCGACTTCGAAGAACTGGCTGCCACCATCACGACGTTCGCTCTGGCGGTTGAACGCGAAGGCATCCGCGATCTTCACGCCATCGTCGTTCTGTCGCCGCGACACCGCATAGCGCCACTGGTGCGAGGCGTACGGCGAGGTCTCGGGCAGGTCGGTGATGCGGCGCGACAGCTCGTACCGCGCGTAGTTGAAATTGTTGCGGTCGAGGAAGCCGAAATCGTTGAGCTGCAGGTCGCCGCCGGTATGCAGCAGGAACAGTTGCTGGCGCCAGACCGGGTCGATCTGGTGGTCGATGCGCACCTGTCCGCCAGTGTCACGGACATGCGCGCCGTGCTGCGCGATGTCGGAACCGACCAGCGTCGTGCGCACGTTCCAGGCCGGCGTCGGCGCCCAGCGATGGTCGAGCGCGGCGACCGTCGCCTCGCGATCGAGGAACGGGCGTTCGACGCGCGTCAGCGTCGCACCGATGCCCTGCCCCGCGAAATCCCGGGTGGCGCGCAGCGCATAGAAATCGCGGCCGACCTCACCGTGCTCGCTCGCGGCGAACACCCCGTAGCCGAAGCCGCCGGCGCTGCCGTTGATCTTCACCGCCGCGGCCACGTCGCCCGAGCCGCTACCATCGTCGGACGGCGCACCGACGCGACGCGTGTAGATCAGCTGCTGCGCATTGCCGAGCGAGCCGAACGGGATCTCGAAATAGCTCTGGTTCTCGGTGAAGAAAGGGCGCTTGTCGCCGAAGAAGGTCTCGATCGCGCTGAAGTTGACGACGATGCTGTCGCTCTCGACCTGGCCGAAGTCGGGGTTGAGCGTGGCGCTGAGCTGGAAGCGACCGTTCGGTTTCCAGAACACGTCGGCACCGGCATCGATGTCGGCACCGCCATGCACCAGGTCCTGCAGGCCGGCGACATACGGCGTGATCGCAAGCAGCGACTGCTCGTGCCGGGGCACCTCGATCTTCTCCAGCGCGCCGAGGAAACGCTGCTCGTTGAAGCTGATCGCGGGCCACGACATGCGCTGGCCGGTGTCGCCGATCACGCGATCCAGCGACAGTCCGATCCTGCGGGTGTCGCCGGGCGTGTCACGCATCGGCGCGATGTGCCACGGGATCAGCAGCTCGGCGCTCCACCCTTCGGCGTCCTCGGACACCGCGTGCCGCCACGCGCCATCCCAGTCGGCGTTGAACTGGTTTTCGTTGGCGATGGTGGTGTCGCCGATGCTGTCGGACATCGCCAGCATGAAGTTGTAGCCGGTGCGACCGTCACCGTCGAAATCGACGTACACATTGATGCGGTCGACGTTGCCGTTGTTGTCGCGCTGGAAGCGCTGGCGCGTGCGCGGCACCTCGGCAGGCTGGTGGTTGCGGAACGCGATCGCGAGTCCGTCCGGCGTCGACAACACCCAGGCTTCGGTCGGGTACGGCGCGGGCGCGCGGCTCAGCGGCTGGGTCAGACGGAAATCGTCGATGTGCTTCGCGCCGGCCCATTCGCCGGTATCGATGCGACCGTCGATGTCGACGGCGAAGGCCGGCAGGGGCAGGCACAGGACCGCGAGCAGCAGCCAGACGCGCATCGGGGAACTCCCGCGTTGAAGTGCGCGCATGCTGCGCGATCAGCGGGCGATCGACGACTGTCTTTGGTCATGCCGCGCCGCATCCGCCGTCACCGGGGGCTTTGCCGATGTTGGCGGATCGCGCGGACGTCGCGTGTCGGAAGAGCGCGGTGTGGACGCGCGTCAGTCCTTGCCGCGACCACGCTTGGGCTGGAGCATCGTGCCGGTGCAGTGCTTCGAACCGCAGCGGCAGCCCCACAGTTTCTTGAGTTTCGCGGTGTGCGGCTCGTCGAGCACGATGCCGTAGTTGTAGGTCAGTTCCTCACCCGGCGCGATGTCGCGGATCGCCTCGATGAACACCTTGTCCTTGTGCTTCTTGCCCTTGGCGTTCTCTTCCTGCACCGCCTCGCAGTTCGGCGCGCAGCTGTGGTTGATCCAGCGCGCGATGTTGCCGTCCTCGTTGGCGTCGATCACGTAGTCGTCGTTGAGCGTGAACAGGAAGGTATGGCCGTTCTCCTGCTGCTCGCCGTAGAGCTCGTCGACCTCGGCATGGCTGCGCACCTTGCCCTTGTAGCGGACGATGCGGTCGCCCTTGCGGATCGCCTCGTCGGCGAACACGCCGTTGCCGTGGATGGGGGACAGGCGGGCGACGATCTTCTTCTTCGGCATGGACGCGGATCCGGAACGACGAGGTGGAGTCGACGATTATGGCCGATCCGCCCAGTGCAGGCGCGATGCCGGCGCGTTTCAGAAGATCCGGTGCCAGGCGCCGCTCCAGAACAGCG
This sequence comes from Lysobacter sp. DMC104, assembly GCF_056313665.1. Classification (NCBI taxonomy): domain Bacteria; kingdom Pseudomonadati; phylum Pseudomonadota; class Gammaproteobacteria; order Lysobacterales; family Lysobacteraceae; genus Lysobacter; species Lysobacter sp. DMC104. The sequence continues at coordinate 503,912 of NZ_JBQUZW010000001.1, forward strand.
CCATGCCTAGCCCGAACGCGGTCCAGAACAGCGACTTCAGTCCACGCCAGGCCTTCCACGCCAGGAAGACCGCGCCCAGCGCGATCAGCCAGCGCAGCCACGGCGTGCGGCCGGCCTCGGCGGAGGCGGCCGGCGCGGCGGTCGCGCGCTCGACGAGCTGGCCGACGGCGGCGTGCAGCGCGGTTTCGATCGGGGACGGGGTGGCGGTGCGGGTGTGCATGGCGGGCTCCTGCGTCCGGGAGTGGACGCGGCCCATTCTCCGCAGCGGCACCGACCGGACCACGCACGGGCGTCAGCCATCACAGGTGACAGGCGTCATCCGGCGCCGGATGAACCCGGTCGTTTGAGCCGCCGGCAGCGAAAGCGTACAATTTCGGTCCTCTTTTTCCGCCCGCCGCCATCCGGCACCGCAACCGATGCTCCGCGTCACCAAGCTGACCGACTACGCCACCGTGGTGCTGACCGTGCTCGCCGCCGAGACCGGGGCGGTGCTCAGTGCCGCCGGGCTGGCCGAGCGCGCCGGGCTGGAGCCGCCGACCGTCGCCAAGGTCCTGAAGCCATTGGCCCAGGCCGGCCTGGTCCGGGCCTTTCGCGGCGTCGCCGGCGGCTACCGGCTGGCGCGGCCGGCCAGCGAGATCACGCTGGTCGAGATCGTCGAGGCGATGGAAGGCCCGCTGGCGATGACCGAGTGCAGCGGCCACGAAGGCCAGTGCGACATCGCCCATTCCTGCGGCGCGCGCGCCAACTGGCGGCGCATCAACGATGTCGTCGCCGATGCCCTGCGCCGGGTCAGCCTCGCCGAAATGGCGATGCCGCCCGCGGCCGACGGCGACCTCGCCCCGCGCCGCGCCATTCCCCTCGCCCTCACCGCCGGCTGAGGATCGCCATGACCGCCATCGACACTTCCGACACGCCCGCGCCGCAGAACGCCGAGATCCTCGAACAGCTCGGCCGACGCTACGCCGCCGGCTTCGTCACCGACATCGAGACCGACACCCTGCCGCCGGGGCTGGACGAGGACGTGGTCCGCTTCCTCTCGGCGAAGAAGGAAGAGCCGGAGTGGATGACCGAGTGGCGGCTCGCCGCCTATCGCCACTGGCTGACGATGACGCCGCCGCACTGGGCGAAGCTGGAGATCGCGCCGATCGACTTCCAGGCCATCAGCTACTACGCCGCGCCCAAGGGTCCGAAGTACAAGTCGCTGGACGAGGTGCCGCAGGAACTGCTGGACACCTACGACAAGCTCGGCGTGCCGCTGCACGAACGCGCGAAGCTGGCCGGCGTCGCGGTGGACGCGGTGTTCGACTCGGTCAGCGTCGGAACGACCTTCCGCAAGGAACTGGCCGACAAGGGCATCGTGTTCTGCTCGATGTCGGAAGCCATCAAGGAACATCCCGACCTCGTCCGCAAATATCTCGGCAGCGTGGTGCCGGTCGGCGACAACTATTTCGCCGCGCTGAACTCGGCGGTGTTCTCCGACGGCAGCTTCGTGTTCATCCCGAAGGGCGTGCGCTGCCCGATGGAGTTGAGCACCTACTTCCGCATCAACGCGATGAACACCGGCCAGTTCGAGCGCACGCTGATCGTGTGCGAGGAAGGCGCCTACGTCAGCTACCTTGAAGGCTGCACCGCGCCGCAGCGCGACGAGAACCAGTTGCACGCGGCCGTGGTCGAGCTGGTGGCACTGGACGACGCCGAGATCAAGTACTCGACGGTGCAGAACTGGTACCCGGGTGACGAAAACGGCATCGGCGGCATCTACAACTTCGTGACCAAGCGCGGCGAGTGCCGCGGCGCGCGCAGCAAGATCAGCTGGACGCAGGTCGAGACCGGCTCGGCGATCACCTGGAAATATCCCTCCTGCGTGCTGCTGGGCGACGACTCGACGGGCGAGTTCCATTCGGTCGCACTCACGCACCATCGCCAGCAGGCCGACACCGGCACCAAGATGATCCACGTCGGCAAGCGCACCAAGTCGAAGATCGTCAGCAAGGGCATCAGCGCCGGCCGCGGCCAGAACAGCTACCGCGGTCTGGTGAAGGTGGAGCGCGGCGCCGACGGCGCGCGCAACCATACCCAGTGCGACAGCCTGCTGATCGGCAAGCAGTGCGGCGCGCACACGTTCCCGTACATCGAGGTGAAGAACCCCGGCGCGACCGTCGAACACGAAGCCACCACGTCGAAGATCAGCGACGACCAGTTGTTCTACTGCCGCAGCCGCGGCATTTCCGAAGAGGACGCGGTGTCGATGATCGTCGACGGCTTCTGCCGTTCGGTGTTCCGCGAGCTGCCGATGGAGTTCGCCGTCGAAGCCAAGAAGCTGCTGGAAGTCTCGCTGGAGGGCTCGGTGGGATGAACGCGATCGTCGGCGAAACCGATCTGTCGCGGCTGCTCGCGGGCCTCGCGCCCGTGCTGGCGCCGCAGCCGCGCGCGATCCGCACGCAGGCGCACGACACGTCGGTGCCGGCCGACGCGCTGCTGCTGTTCCGCGAAGACGAAGGCACGACGGTGATCGTCCCCGCGACCGACGAACGCGACGACGCACCGCCGTGGGCGCAGATCACGCTGCGCATCCATTCCAGCCTCGACGCCGTCGGCATGATGGCCGCGATCTCGGCCGCGCTCGCCGACGTCGACATCCCCTGCAACGTCGTGTCGGCCTACTACCACGACCATCTGTTCGTGCCGTGGGCGCGACGCGACGACGCGATGCGCGCACTGCACGCACTGACCACGAGACCTCCTGCATGACCTCCAGCGACGTGATCGGCACCCTCGGCGTGAGCATCCTGCTGGTCGGCTTCGTGCTCAACCAGCGCAGGCTCCTGTCCGAGCATTCCCGCCCCTTCCTGGCCATGAACATGGTCGGCGCGGCCCTGTGCGGTTATTCCGCATGGCTGGTGCACTTCATGCCATTCGTGGTGCTGGAGGGCGTCTGGGTCGCCGTGGCCGGCTGGGGCCTGCTGCGCTGGCGTCCGCACACCGCACCGTGACCTTCCTTTCGATCGAATCGCCTCCACCGGCGCGACACCCACTTCCGAAGATCCCCGCATGCTGACCATCACCGACCTCCACGCCCGCGTCGCCGGCAAGGACATCCTCAAGGGGCTCACGCTCGACGTGAAACCCGGCGAGGTCCACGCGATCATGGGCCCCAACGGCGCCGGCAAGTCCACGCTCGGCAACGTGCTGGCCGGACGCGAGGGTTACGAGATCACCGCCGGCGGCGTGACCTTCGACGGCAACGATCTGCTCGCCCTCGAACCCGAGGCGCGCGCCGCTGCAGGCGTGTTCCTGGCGTTCCAGTACCCGGTCGAGATCCCGGGCGTGAACAACACCTACTTCCTGCGCAGCGCGCTGAATGCGCAGCGTCGCGCACGCGGCGAGGCCGAGCTGGATTCGATGCAGTTCCTGCGCCTGGTGCGCGAGAAGCTGGCGATCCTGCACCTGAAGGACGAACTGCTGCACCGCGGCGTCAACGAAGGCTTCAGCGGCGGCGAGAAGAAGCGCAACGAGATCTTCCAGCTCGCGGTGCTGGAACCGAAGCTGGCGATCCTCGACGAAACCGACTCCGGCCTCGACATCGACGCGCTGAAGGCCGTCGCCGATGGCGTGAACGCGCTGCGGAGCCCCCATCGCGCCTTCATCGTCATCACCCACTACCAGCGCCTGCTCGACTACATCAAGCCGGACGTCGTGCACGTGCTGGCCGACGGGAAGATCGTGCAGACCGGCGGCCCGGAACTCGCGCTGGAACTCGAAGCGCACGGCTACGCGTGGCTGAAGGATCGCGTCGCGCCGGAGCAGGCGACCCGATGAGCGCGCTGCTCGATTCGTTCGCGGCCGCGTTCGACGGCCTCGCGCAGCCCGAGGCCGCGGCGCTGGGCCCGTCCCGGCGCGCGGCGCTCGACGCCGCATTGCGCGACGGCCTGCCCGGCCCGCGCAGCGAGGCCTGGAAATACACGTCACTGCGCGCGCTGGAGCGCCGCGCGTTCGCACCGGCGAGCGATGCGCCGGTCGATGGCGCCCGGCTCGACGCGGCGCTCGCCGCCATCCCGTTCCCGCGGCTGGTATTCGTCGACGGCCGCCACGATGCGGCCCGCAGCGGCGTCTCGGCGATCGTCATGCCCGGCATCACCGTCGAACCACTCTCCGAGGTGCTGCGCACGCAGGAACCGCGCGATGCCAACTTCCTCGGCTGCCGCTACGCCGGCGCGGACGAAGTCTTTGCCGCCCTCAACGCCGCGCTCGCGGAAGAAGGCGCGGTGATCCGGCTCGATCGCGAAACCGCGGGCGCCTTCCCGCTGCACCTGGTGTTCGTGTCCAGCGGGCGCACGCCGGACACGGCGGCGCACCTGCGCCACTTCGTCGACCTGCGCAACGACAGCCATCTCGTGCTGGTCGAACATCATTTGGCGCTCGGTGCGCACAAAGGGCTGTCGAACCACGTGCTGCACCTGCATCTCGGCCAGCGCAGCAGCTGCGGGCACGTGCGCGTGCAGCACGAGGACGCCGGCGCCAGCGTGTTCGCGCGCACCGATGCCGTGCTCGCACGCGACGCCCACTACGTCCGCCTCGATCTCGAGCTCGGCGCCGCGCTGTCGCGGCACGAACTCAACGTGCGCCTCGAAGGCCTCGGCGCGCGCCTCGCCGCCGACGGCATGCTGCTGGCCGACGGCAAGCGCCATCTCGACACGCGCCTGGGCATCGAACACATCGCGCCCGACACCACCTGCGCGCTGCGCTGGCGCGGCTTGGGTGCGGATCGCGGGCGTGCGGTCTTCCACGGCGGCATCACCATCCGCGCCGGCGCCGACGGCAGCGACGCCGACCTGTCCAACCGCAACCTGTTGCTGTCGGCGAATGCCGAGATCGACACCCAGCCGGTGCTGGTCATCCACGCCGACGAAGTGAAGGCCGCGCACGGCGCGACCGTCGGCCAACTCGATCCGACTGCGCTGTTCTACCTGCGTTCGCGCGGCATCCCCGAAGCGGAAGCGCGCGCGCTGCTCACCGCCGCGTTCTGCCGCGAGACGCTGTCCCGCATCGACGATGCCGCGCTGCGCGCGTCGCTGGAAGCCACGCTCGACGCCGCGCTGGCCCGCCTCGGGAGCGCTGCGGCATGACGACGACGCCCGACTGGAGCGCGATCCGCACCGACTTCCCGCTGCTGCAGCGCGTCGTCCACGGCAAGCCGCTGATCTATCTCGACTCGGCCAACACCGGGCAGAAGCCGTCGGCGGTGATCGACGCCGTCGACGATTTCTATCGCCGCCACAATGCGAATGTCAGCCGCGCCGTGCACGCGCTGGGCACCGAAGCCACCGAAGCCTACGAAGGCGCGCGAGCGAAGCTCGCCGGCTTCCTCAAGGTGCATCGCGACGACCTGGTGCTGTGCAACGGCACCACGTTCGCGCTGAACCTCGTCGCGTACTCGTGGGCGCTGCCGCGACTCAAGGCCGGCGACGTCATCCTGCTCACGCGGATGGAGCACCACGCCAACATCGTGCCGTGGCAGCTCGTCGCCGAACGCACCGGCGCGACGATCCGCGTCGCCGAACTCCTGCCCGACGGCTCGCTCGACCTCGACGCGCTGTACGCGGCCATGACCGGCGAGGTGAAGCTGCTCGGTCTCGCCCATGTCAGCAACGTGCTGGGCACGGTGAACCCGGTGCGCGAGATCTGCCGCGAAGCGCGCAAGCGCGGCATCGTCACCGTGGTCGACGGCTCGCAGGCGGTGCCGCACCGCGCGGTGGACGTGCCCGCGCTCGGCTGCGATTTCTACGCACTCACCGGTCACAAGATGTGCGGCCCGACCGGCACCGGCGCGCTGTGGGCGCGGCGCGAACTGCTGGCGCAGATGCCGCCGTTCCTCGGCGGCGGCGAGATGATCAAGGAAGTGCGCTTCGAAGGCTCCGTGTTCAACGATCCGCCGCACCGCTTCGAGGCCGGCACGCCGAACATCGCCGGCCACGTCGGCCTCGGCGTCGCGGTCGACTACCTGTCGACGATCGGCATGGATGCGATCGAAGCGCGCGAGACCGAGCTGCTGGCCCACGCCACCGAGGCGCTGACCGCGATCGACGGCCTGCGCATCCTCGGCACCGCGCCCGAGAAAGCGGCCGTCATCAGTTTCCTGGTCGAAGGCGCGCATGCGCACGACCTCGCGACCCTGCTCGACCTCGAAGGCGTGGCGGTGCGCAGCGGCCAGCATTGCGCGCATCCGCTGCTGCAGTTCTACGGCGTGCCCGCGACCTGCCGCGCCTCGCTCGCGTTCTACAACACCCACGACGAGATCGAGCGCTTCGCCGAGGCGATCCGCAAGGTCCGTCGCCTGCTCGGCTGATTCCCACCTTCATGACGCCCGTCTACCGCTTCGCCACACACGACGACATCCCCGCGCTGATCGCGCTGGTCACCTCGGCCTATCGCGGCGACGCCAGCCGCCAGGGCTGGACCACCGAGGCCGACCTGCTCGACGGCCAGCGCATCGATGCCGACATGCTGCGCGCCGATCTCGACGCGCCCGACAGTCTCATCCTGCTCGCATCGGAAGCCGGCGACGACGGTCGCGCGATCGGCTGTGCACACGTCGCGATCGTGCCCGCCGACGACGGCGTACGCACGGTGTCGTTCGGCATGTTCTCGATCCGCCCGGATCTGCAGGGCAGCGGCCTCGGCCGCATGCTGCTGGCGGAAGCCGAACGTGTCGCGCGCGAGACGCTTGGCGCCGCGCGCATGCGCATGACCGTGATCGACTGCCGCGACGAACTGGTCGCCTATTACGAGCGCCGCGGCTACGTCCGCACCGGCGTGTTCAAGCCGTTCCCCTGCGACGACCCGCGTTACGGCGTACCGAAGCGCGCCGGCCTGCGCTTCGAGGTCCTCGAGAAACCGCTGACGGAGACCGCCGCATGAGCGACTGGGTGTTCGTGTGCCCGACGGCGCAACTGCTGCCGGGCGAAAAGGCCACAGTGTGGGCGGACGACACGCCGATCCTCGTCGTCAACCTCGACGGCGAGCTGTATGCGGTCGAGGACAAATGCACGCATGACGAATTCGAGCTGTCCTCCGGCGATGTCGATCCGGTCGAAGGCAGCATCACCTGCGTGCTGCACGGCGCGCGCTTCGACCTGCGCGACGGCCGCGCCCTGTGCGCACCCGCCTACGATCCCGTCGCGAAATTCCCGGTGAAGATCGAACACGGCGGCGTGTGGGTGCGCGACGATCGCGAGTGACATTGCAAAAGGCTTGCCTCGGATCGAAACCCTTGAACAAGCCGCAATCGCTTCTCGTTGGAGCGACGGAAGTCGCGACGAATCGAAGAAGATCTTTCCGCAGTCCGTCGCGACTCCCGTCGCTCCCACAGGACAGCGCGGCGCACGTTGGCCACGATCATCCCAGCGCGTCGAGCCCCAGCGTCGCCAGCAATTCGACCATGCGACCGGCCTGCGCGGCCTGCTCGCTGGAGGCATTGCCCTGCTCGGCGCGTTTCGCCACGCCCTGCGCGATCGCGGCAAGGCGGAAGAAGCTGAAGGCCAGCACGAACGGCCAGTCCTCGGGGATCGCGCGGCCGCTGCGTTCCGCATAGCGCGCGAGCAGCGCCGCTTCGTCGGGAATGCCCAGCGCCACGCGATCGAGACCGGCCAGCCCCGGCAGCGCCGGATTGCGCGGCAATCGCAGCGCCATGCAGAAGTAGCCGAGGTCGGCGAGCGGATGGCCCAGCGTCGACAGCTCCCAGTCGACGATCGCGGCGACGCGCGGCGGACCTGCGGTATCTGGCGCGAAGATCAGGTTGTCGATGCGGAAATCGCCATGCACCAGCGCGACGGTGCCGTCGTCGGCGGGACAGCGCGGCGGCAGCGCGTCGATCAGCGCGTCCATCGCCACGATCGGCCGCGTCTCGCTGGCGCGGTACTGCTCGGTCCAGCGCCGCAGTTGCCGTTCGAAATAGTTGCCCGGCTTGCCGAAGTCGGCGAGGCCGACCGCCGCGGGATCGATCGCGTGCAGCGCGGCCAGCGTGTCGACGATCGCGTCGTAATGCGCGGCGCGCGCGGCGGGCTCGAACTCCTGCAGCGACGGGTCCCAGAAGATGCGGCCGTCGACGTGCGCCATCAGGTAGAACATCGAACCGATGACCGCCGTGTCCTCGCACAGGTGCAGCGGCGTCGCCACCGGCACCGCGCCGCCGTGCAGCGCCTGCAGCACGCGGAATTCGCGATCGACCGCGTGCGCCGACGGCAGCAGCACGCCCGGCGGCTTGCGCCGCAGCACGTACGTGCCGCTGGCGGCGTCGATGCGGTAGGTCGGGTTCGACTGCCCGCCCTTGAACTTGGTCGCGGCCAGCGGGCCGCGGAAGCCGTCGACGTGCGCTTCGAGATACGTCGCCAGCGTGTCGGCCGGCAGGTCCAGCGGGTGCGTCATGGCCTCATCCCTTGAGCATCGAGCGCGCGAGCGCGGCGAGGTGGACTTCGTCCGGGCCGTCGGCCAGGCGCAGCGAACGCGCGCCGGCGTAGGCCTGGGCGAGGAAGTGATCCTGCGACAGGCCGCCCGCGCCGTGGATCTGCATCGCGCGATCGATCACTGCACAGGCCATCCGCGGCGCGACGATCTTGATCATGCCGATCAGATCCTTCGCCCCCTTGTTGCCGTGCGCGTCCAGCGCCGCCGCGGCCTGCAGCGTGAGCAGCCGCGCCTGTTCGATCTCGCAGCGCGACAGCGCGATCGCTTCCTGCGCCATGCCGTGGCCGCCGAGCGGCCGACCGAACGCCTCGCGGGTACGGGCACGCGCGACCATCGCCTCCAGCGCGCGCTGGGCGAGGCCGATCAGGCGCATGCAGTGATGGATGCGCCCGGGGCCGAGCCGCGCCTGCGCGATCTCGAAACCACTGCCGGACACGCCGAGGAGGTTCGCCACCGGCACGCGCACGCGGGTGAATTCGATCTCGACGTGGCCGTGCGGCGCGTCGTCGTAGCCGAACACGGTCAGCGGCCGCAGCACGCGCACGCCGGGCGTGTCCATCGGCACCAGCACCATCGACTGGCGACGATGCACCGGCGCATCGGGATCGGTGACGCCCATCACGATCAGCACCTTGCAGCGCGGATCGGCGGCACCGGTGGTCCACCACTTGCGACCGTCGATGACGAGGTCGTCGCCGTCGCGCACGATCGGCAGCGCGATGTTGGTGGCGTCGGAGCTGGCGACCGCGGGTTCGGTCATCGCGAACGCGGAGCGGATGCGGCCGTCGAGCAAACCCCGCAGCCACGGCACCTGCTGCTCCGGCGTGGCGAACTGCAGCAGCACTTCCATGTTGCCGGTGTCCGGCGCGTTGCAGTTGAAGATCTCCGGCGCGAACAGGCTGCGGCCCATGATCTCGGCGATCGGCGCGTAGTCGAGGTTGCTCAGGCCGGCGCCGTGCGCGACGTCGCCATGCCCCGCGTGTGGCGGCAGGAACAGATTCCACAGGCCCAGCGCCTTCGCGTCGTCCTTCAACGTTTCGGTGAGAGGCGGAATCGTCCAGCGCGTCGCGGGATCGTCGACATGCGCCTGCAGCGCGGCCTCGGCCGGCAGGATCTTCTCGTCGAGGAATCGCCGCACCTCGGCCTGCAGGCGGCGCGAGCGCTCGGAAAAGGGAAACAGCGAGGCGGGGGCGTCGGGCGTCATCGTCGGCAGCACGGCAAGGGCCTTCAATAGTACGTCCACAGCGCGCGTTCGCCGTGCAGGTGCGGCAGCGCGTTCCACGAGCCCATGCGCAGGCGGCCGCCGTGCGGATGGAACTCCGACAGCGCGCTGTTGCGCAGCGACAGGTTGAGTTCGACCGCGCGCTCGATCGGCACATCCAGCGCGTGCTGCGCCAGCCGCGAGATCACGCCGCCGGAGGTCAGCACCAGCGCCTCGTCGTCGCCGGCCAGTGCTTCCAGGCGCTCACCTGCGGCCTGTACGCGGCGGCCGAAGACGTCCCACGACTCGGGCACGCCGGGCAGTTCGTCGCGCGCCCACGCCAGCAGCGCCGCGCGCAGCATTGCGCCGACGTCGCGCGGCTCGCCGCTGCGGCTGGCGACGGCGATCGGGTCTTCCGGATCGCGATCGAGATACGCCTGGAACACGGCATGGTGGTCGAACTCGGCGAAGCCCTCGTCGACGACGGGCGCCGGCAGCGGCGTGCCGTGCGCGAGGAAGGCGTCGGCGATGGCGTCGGCGGTCTGCTGGTGCCGGCGCATGCCGCCGACCACGACCGTGCGGAACCGGTGCCCGCCGCGGACCAGCCAGTCACCGAGGCGGCGGCACTGGTCCCAACCGCGATCGGACAGGCGGTCGTAGTCGTCGGTACCGAAGCTCGCCTGGCCGTGGCGGACCAGCAGCAGGCTCATGGTGCGGCTCCGCGGGGCGAAGACGGGCAGGACGCGGGGGCGATCAGGGACAAGGGGAGGGTTTCCTGAGGGGGCCCGGCATCGTAGAGCGCGCGCGGAAGCCATCCAAGCGGCCGGGATTCGGACAAGCCACCCTTTCATTTGATAATGATTCTCATTACTATGCGTTCACTCTCCTGAAGCGCCTGCGATCACCGTGGGCCCGCATCGACCGATTCCCATGACCGATCGCTCATCCCCCGCCCGGCTGTCCCCGCTCGCCATCGCCCTGACCCTCGCCGCCGGCCCCGCTCTGGCCGAACCGGTGGCCGATGCCGCCGCCGGCGCCGCCGAGATCGACACCATCGAAGTGGTCGGCACCACGGTCCGCAAGGCTGAATCGCCGAAGTACACCGAGTCGCTGAACGACACCCCGCAGACCATCACCGTCGTCGACCGCGCGGTGATCGAGCAGCAGAACCTGCTCGGCCTGCGCGACGTGCTGGGCACCCTGCCCGGCATCACCTTCGGTGCCGGCGAAGGCGGTGGCGGCTACGGCGACAGCATCACCCTGCGCGGCTACACCGCCAGCAGCGACATCACCACCGACGGCGTGCGCGACAGCGCGCAGTACACCCGCAGCGACACCTTCAACCTCGAATCGATCGAACTGGTGAACGGCGCGAACTCGACGATGTCCGGCGCCGGTTCGGTCGGCGGCAACATCAATCTGGTCAGCAAGGGCCCGCAGCAGGGCGACGCGCAGAGCTACGCGTTCGGCGTCGGCACCGATGCGTACGCGCGCGCCACCGCGGACATCAACCAGGACTTCGGCAACGGCACCGCGTTCCGCCTGAACGTGATGAACCACCGCAACGACGTGCCGGGCCGCGACGTCGAACGCTTCCGCCGCTGGGGCATCGCGCCGTCGTTCGCGTTCGGACTGGGCACGGACACGCGCGTGACCGTGAGCTACCTGCACCAGCACGACGACAACGTGCCGCAGTACGGCGTGCCGTTCGCGCTGAACGGCTACCACGACGGCCCGCTGCCGGGCGTCGACCCGAGCACCTACTTCGGCTATCGCAACGTCTCGCGCCAGACCAGCGACGTCGACATGCTGATCGGCGTGTTCGAGCACGATTTCGGCGATGCGGTGACGCTGCGCAGCCTCGCCCGCTTCCAGCAGGTCGACCAGGTGTCGAACGTGACCGCGTTGCAGGGCCACTGGTGCCTCGATGACGGCACCGATCCGTACACCAACCGCCCGTGCACGAACGGCCAGCCGGCCGGCACGTGGTTGCCCGACAGCGGTCCGCGTGGCTACGTGCGCGACACCCGCAACACGCTGGCGATCAGCCAGACCGACATCACCGCGCGCTTCGCCACCGGCGCCGTGCGGCACGCGCTGGTCGCGGGCGCGGCGTTCTCGACCGAATCGTTCTCGCTGGAAAACGACGGCGTGTTCTTCAACGCCGACGGCAGCCCGGTGCCCGACAACGCCAGCGGCTATCCGCCGATGGACCTGCATCATCCGGACAACGTCTGGCGCGGGCCGATCAACACCTTCCGCCGCGCGAAGAGCGAGGGCGACCTCGACACCGTCGCGGCCTACGTCTTCGACACGCTGAAGTTCGGCGAGCGCTGGATGCTCAACCTCGGCGCCCGCTACGACCGCAACCGCGGCGCGACGAAGACGTGGATCGTCTCCACCGCAAATGCCACGCGCGGCCAGCTGCTGGGCGTCAATCCGCTGGCGCGCAACGACGAGAACCTGCTGTCCTATCGCGCGGGCCTGGTGTTCAAGCCGACCGAAGCCGGCACCGTCTACCTGTCGTGGGCGAACAGCAAGACACCGTCACGCGCCTCGGTCAACGGCAGCTGCACGCTGACCAGCACCACCGGCACCGCGAACTGCGACGTCGGCGCCGAGACCGCGGTGAACATCGAGCTCGGCACCAAGTGGGAACTGCCGAACCGCAATCTCGCGCTCACCGCCGCGGTGTTCCGCAACGAGCGCCGCAACTACCGCGTCGCCGATCCGGGCAATCCGGACAATCCCGCGGGCGAACAGCAGCTCGACGGCCGCGCCCGCGTCGACGGCGCGGTGCTGGGCATCGCCGGCACGCTGCTGCCGGGCTGGCAGGTGTTCGCGAACTACACGTATCTCGACAGCGCGGTGATTCGCGGCGTCTCGTCGAATTGCCTGGAAAACCCGAGCACCGCCTGCGGCAACAGCGCGACCGACCGCGATCCGTTCGCCGGCAATCCGCTGGCCAACACGCCGAAGCATTCGGGCAGCCTCTGGACCACCTACACCACCGGCAAGTGGACATTCGGCTACGGCGCGACCTACCAGGGCCGCTTCGTGGTCCAGAACAACACGCTGGACGGCCGCCAGTTGTACTGGACCGATGCGTACTGGGTGCAGCGCGCGATGGTGAACTATGCCGTCAACGATCGGCTCGACCTGCAGCTCAACGTCAACAACCTGGCCGACGCCGAGTACTACACGCGCATCCGCAACAACATCACCTTCACCGGCACCACGGTCACCGGCGGCAACGGCTGGGCCACGCCCGGCGAAGGCCGCTCGGCCACGCTGACGGCCACCTGGCGCTTCTGATCGGACACGGGGACCCCCGCCATGCTGCTCGCCATTCCGGACGTGCTCGACGCCGCGCAGGTCGCCGAGTTCCGCACCGCGCTCGACGCCGCCGACTGGGCGGACGGGCGCATCACCGCCGGCCACCAGTCGGCGATGGCCAAGGACAACGCACAGTTGCCGGAAACCTCGCCGGCGGCGAAGGCGCTGGGCGAACGCATCCTCACGGCGCTGTCGCGCAACAGCACGTTCTTCGCCGCGGCGCTGCCGAAGCGGATCTATCCGCCGCTGTTCAACCGCTACGCGGACGGCCAGACCTTCGGCTGGCACGTCGACAACGCCGTGCGCTACGACCGCAGCCGCGGCGGCGTCGATCCCGTGCGCACCGACCTGTCGGCGACGCTGTTCCTCGCCGATCCGGACGAATACGACGGCGGCGAACTGGAGATCGAAGACACCTACGGCACGCAACGCGTGAAGCTGCCCGCCGGGCACATGGTGCTGTATCCCGGCACGAGCCTGCATCGCGTGCTGCCGGTGACGCGCGGCGCGCGCATCGCCTCGTTCTTCTGGATGCAGAGCATGGTGCGCGACGACACGCAACGCCGCATGCTGTTCGAGCTCGATGTCTCGATCCGCCAGCTCACGGCCGAACTGCGCGACCATGACGCGCTGGTGCGGTTGACCGGCGTCTATCACAACCTGTTGCGACAATGGGCCGAGACCTGAGCCGTCAACCGACGCGGCCTCTCGTTCGTTCCACGTTCACCCCCTCCTGCAACCTGTCTTCGCCATGTCCGCCACCGCGACCACTTCGAACCGTCCTGCCGCCCGTCCCCGCACCTCGATGCATCGCTGGATCCGCCAGCTCCACCTGTGGATCGGCGCATGGGGTGCCCTCGCCGCCGTGCTCTACGGCACCACCGGCCTGATCATGAGCCATCGCTTCGGCGACAACGCCTGGCCGCAGGGCGACAGCCACGAAATCGGGCGTACCACGCTCGCGGTACCCGCGGAAGCGCGGACCAGCGCGGAGGAATTGTCGCTGTGGCTGCGCGACAGCCAGGGTCTGGACGCGCAGAACATCCGCAAGCCGAAGCCGGAAGGCCGCGGCGGCGAGAAAGGTGGCGAGCGTCGCGGCCCGTCGGGCTGGTCGCTCAGCGGCGGCACCGCGAGCGAGAGCTGGTCGGTCGAGTACGCGCCCGGCGCGGACACGGCGGAACTCAAGCGCACACAGCACAGCGCCCTCGCCGCGTTCACGCGCCTGCACAAGGCGGTGGCCGGCGGCGCGGGCTGGCGCCTGCTCGGCGACAGCTTCGCGATCGGCATGATCCTGCTGGGGATCTCCGGCCTGCTGCTGTGGGCGCGCAACCGCACGCCGAAACAGATGATCCTCAGCGTGTTCGGCGCCTCGGTGGTGGTGACGCTGCTGGTGCTGGTGCCGAACCTGCTGTGACGATTGCCAGGTGTGACGCCCGGCGCCGGCGCGGTCAGTACTGCGCCGGCGTCGCGAAGCGCGTCACCTTGGGCCGGAAGTTCATCGGCCCGACCAGGTCCACGCCGCACTGCAATCCCGACAGCCAATCCAGCAGCGACCGCTGCGCGGCGCCGCGGAACGGCATGCCGTGCTGGGGCACGATCATTTCCGGATCGAGCTCGCGCACCATGTCCACCCACAGCTTCAGCACGCGGTTGCTGGCCATGTAGCGGCGATGGAAGGCCTCCATGCACGGGCGGTAGCTGTCGAAGTCCTCGACGAAGCCGTACGGCGCGCCGCTGGGCACCAGGCCCGAGCAGACGTCACCCGAGAACAGGATGCGGCTGATCGGATCGAAGAACGACAGGTTGCCGACCGAGTGCAGGAAGTGCGCCGGCAACGCGATCAGCTCGGCGCTGTCGCCCAGCGGGATGCGCGCGCCTTCGTCATCGACCAGCAGGTAGCGCTCGCGGCCCGCGTTCTCCATGTAGCGCGGCACCAGGTGCGGCACGAAGCGGCCCCAGAGTTTGGAGCAGACGACCGTGGCCTGCGTGTAGAGCAGCCACTTGTCGACCGAACCGATGATGTCCGGGTCCTGGTGCGAACACAGCACGAGGTCGATCTGGTGCGGGCGCACATCGCGGCCCAGTGCCAGCACCAGCGGGTTGTAGAGCAGCGCGCCGCCCGGATCGATCAGGGCGGAACGCTCGCCGTGGATGACCAGGAACTGGTTGGCCTGAACGCCGTCGTCGCCGCGAACGAGGTCGTTGTAGGCGATGCACCGGTGTCCGTCCGAATCGAAAAGCACGAATCCCATGTGGTTCGCCCCTGTACGAATGAAGTGCGCGCAGGGTAAGGACGCATCGCCGGGCAGTCCTTGATCGTGCTCAACATCCCGCCCCATGCATGACCGTGACGATGGTCGAATATCGCGTTCCTCGCCGGGGTTCGCGAATGAGAACCGCCTGCAGTCACACTTCCGGCGTGCGCCTGCGGAGCCGTGCGATCAGCGCTTCGCCACCGCCATCGATTGCAAACCGTTCGCGCGCCGCGTTGGCCGATAGCAGCAGGCTATCGCCCATCCCGATGTGAACGATGTCATCGCCGTGCATGCAATGTGCACGACCGGACAGCAGGTACACCAGCCACTGCTCGGCGGGTTCGACGAACAGCACCATCGAACCCACCAGCGGGCGATGCCACAGTTCGGCCGCGATGCGGTCGCGCCGCCACATCAGGTTGAGATCGTGGGTGGGGCCGTCGATCAGTTCGCAGGCGAGCGTCCGTTCGCCCGCGAAGCGTACGCGGTCGTGCGGCGGCAGCACCTCGCGAACCTCGCCGTCGTCGAAACGCAGGCGCATGCCGTTGCCGTGCAGCAGCACCAGCTCGCGTTCGATGCCAGGGAACGACGAGAACGGGCCATCCTGCTCGATCTCCGCGATCGACAGGCGCCAGTCCCAGTCGTCCGCACCCGCCGGCATGCGCAGCACTTCGCGCGTCCAGCCCTGGCCGTTGCGCCAGCGTTCGCGGCGGTAATCGTGGGCGGGCAGCGGGCGAAGGAAGGACGACATGCCGGTCTCCATGCGGACGCGGCAGAGTGTAGCGGAGGCTGTCGCGCGCTCCATGCGCCAGCGAACGCACGAACGCGCGCAGGCCGCGCGGAAAGCGCGGCCTGCGTGCATGCGGCGAGATGGATCAGCGGCCGCGCGGGGCCGGCATCGCCGGCTTCGCCGCCGCCGCGGCGGGCGCGCCGCCACCGACGAGGATCATCTCGCGGTTTTTCTCGACCGTCTTCAGCCCGATGCCCTGCACCTGCGCGAGCTGCTCGGGGCTGCGGAACGGGCCGTGCGCCTTGCGGTAGGCGACGATCGCCTCGGCCTTGGCGGGACCGACGTTGACCAGCACGCGATCGAGCGTCGCGGCGTCGGCGGTGTTGATGTTGACGCGCTCCGCGGCGAAGGCGCTGCCCATGAGGGCGATCGACAGGGTGGCGGCGGCGATGATGGCGTTCAGGGTCTTGGTGGCGAACATGGCGGATCTCCTCGGAATGAAGTGGGTGTCGGATGTGAAGGTCTGTGCGGCGGTGGTGCCGCGGGTCCTGCGTCGTTGACGGTGGCGGGCCGTGTTGGCTGCGCTGCGTCGACAGGGACAGTTTCCGGATCGACGGGGGTCGGCCGCATCGCCGGATCGCCCGACCTCGTGCCGGGCAACGCCGCATGCGGGGGTCGGGAAATTCCGACCCCGCGGCAGGCGGGGCGTACAATGCCGGCCTGTTTCCGAACCGGACCAAGCCTCCATGGATTCCACCCGCATCGAGTCGACCGCGCTGCAGTCCTTCGTCGGCCAGAAATGGGACGACGAGATCGTTCCGCAGCTCGTCGACTACATCCGCATCCCCAACAAGTCGCCGATGTTCGACAGCGAGTGGGTCGCGCACGGCTACATGGACGACGCGGTGTCGCTGATGGAGCGCTGGGCGCGCGCGCAGAACGTGCCGGGCATGCAGGTCGAGGTGGTGCGCCTGCCCGGCCGCACGCCGCTGATCTTCATCGAGGTGCCCGCCAGCGCCGACGCCGGCACCGGCGACGACTGCGTGCTGATGTACGGCCATCTCGACAAGCAGCCGGAAATGACCGGCTGGGACGACGGCCTCGGCCCGTGGACGCCGGTGCTGAAGGGCGATCGCCTCTACGGCCGCGGCGGCGCCGACGACGGCTACGCGATCTTCGGTTCGCTCGCCGCGATCCAGGCGCTGCAGGCGCAGGGCGTGCCGCATGCGCGCTGCGTGGTGATGATCGAAGCCTGCGAGGAATCCGGCAGCTACGACCTGCCCGCCTACGTCGACCATCTCGCCGCACGCATCGGCAAGCCTTCGTTGGTCATCTGCCTCGACTCCGGCTGCGGCAACTACGACCAACTGTGGTGCACCACCTCGCTGCGCGGCCTCGCCGGCGGCAACCTCACCGTGAAGGTGCTGTCCGAAGGCGTGCACTCGGGCGATGCGTCGGGCATCGTGCCGTCGAGCTTCCGCATCCTGCGCCAGCTGCTGGCGCGGATCGAGGACCAGAACAGCGGCCGCATCCTCATCGACGGCCTGCACGTCGAAGTGCCGGCCGATCGCTACGCCCAGGCGCGCAAGTGCGCCGAAGTGCTGGGCAGCGCGATCTACGACAAGTTCCCGTTCCTGCCCGGCATGTCGCCGATGCGCGGCGACCTCACCGAGCTCGTGCTCAACCGCACGTGGCGTCCGGCGCTGTCGATCACCGGCGTCGACGGCATGCCGCCGCTGTCGTCGGCGGGCAACGTGCTGCGTCCGCACACCGCGCTGAAGCTGAGCCTGCGCCTGCCGCCCACGCTCGACGGCAAGCGCGCCGGCGAACTGCTGCAGGCCGCGCTGCTGAAGGACCCGCCGTACGGCGCGGAAGTCACGCTGGAGCTGGAAAAGGCCTCGTCAGGCTGGAACGCGCCGACGATGACGCCGTGGCTGGACAAGGCCATCGACGCCGCCAGCCGCGATGCCTTCGGCAAGCCCGCGATGTACATGGGCGAAGGCGGCTCGATCCCGTTCATGGGCATGCTCGGCGAGAAGTTCCCCGGCGCGCAGTTCATGATCACCGGCGTGCTGGGCCCGCACTCCAACGCGCACGGCCCGAACGAGTTCCTGCACATCCCGATGGGCAAGCGCGTGACCGCCTGCGTGGCGCGCGTGATCGCCGAGCACCGCGAAGCCAGCGTGCGTGGCGAAACCACCGGCACCGCCGCGGTGGCCGGCGGCGAACAGCACGGCAGCCACGGCTGCTGCTGATCCGCCCCGCCAGGTTGCCGACGCGACGCCCCGGCCGATCCGGGGCGTCGTCGTTTGCGTCCGTGCGAAATGCCTGTGCTCCATGTCGCACTGCAACGTCGGGCGTAGGCTGTGCGCGCGTCAGTCCGGCGCCCGGCAGTGGAGGCATCCTCATGTTCGAAGGTATCTTCGGCCACATCCTCGGCGGCGCGGTCATCGGCCTGCTCGCCCGGCTGGTCAAACCCGGCGCCGATCCCATGGGCTGGATCATGACCATCCTGCTCGGCATCGCCGGCGCGGCGGTGGGCGGCTATCTGTATGCGGGCCACGGGCTGCGGACCTGGATCGTCGCCATCCTCGCCGCCGTGTTGATCCTGTTCGTCTACGAATCGATGCGGAAGAAGAAATAGCCTGCATCGATCGCCTGCCCCTGACGCGAACGCCCGGCGGGGGCCGGGCGTCGTCATGCGTGGCGCGCGGTTACCGGACGATCACAGCGGCGTTCCTGGCGGCACGCGGCGGAAACGGACGCCGGGCTTTTCGTTTTCCGGCAACAACGGCTGCATCGTTTTCCACACGGTGATCGGCTGCCGCTTGCCGCGTTCGTGCAACTCGAACAGCACTTCGCCAGGCTGGCAGAACAATGCCGGTGTATTGCGCCTGATCGCCGTACAGACGAAACGCGAAACGCGCCCGTGGCGCTCGCGATGCAGGCCCAGAACGTCGATGAGAGTGTCACCTTCGCCGGAGATGCCGCAAAAATCGTCCCGCCGGCAAACCAGGCGGTAGCCCGCGAAATTCCAGATGCCGCCGGCGCCGCGCCAGCCTTCGATGAAATTGTAGTGTTCCTCGACACGGACAGCGGTACTGGAAGCGGCATCCGCCGCCCACGGTGCGAGGACACAGAGCACCGCCGCCGCGCACCGGACCGCCCGCGAACGGACGATCCCCGACACCCGTTGCGCGAACGGCAGCATCGCGATGGTCAGTCCTCCAGCAGCCGCGCCACCACCTGCTCTGCCAGTGCTTCCGGCGCCTCGCCCGCGGTGTGCAGGTGCAATTCGGCCGCTTCCGGCACTTCGTACGGCGAGGAAATGCCGGTGAAGTTCGGGATCTTGCCGGCGCGCGCCTTGGCGTAGAGGCCCTTCACGTCGCGGCGTTCGGCTTCCTCCAGCGGGGTGTCGACGAACACCTCGATGAACTCGCCGGCGTCGAAGAGTTCGCGCGCCATGCGTCGCTCGGCGCGGAACGGCGAGATGAAGCTGACCAGCACGATCAGGCCCGCGTCGACCATCAGCTTCGCGACTTCGGCGACGCGGCGGATGTTCTCGACGCGGTCCTCGTCACTGAAGCCGAGGTCCTTGTTGAGGCCGTGGCGGACGTTGTCGCCGTCGAGCACGTAGGTGTGCAGGCCCAGCGCGGTGAGGCGCTTCTCGACGAGGTTGGCGATCGTCGACTTGCCCGAACCCGACAGGCCGGTGAACCACAGGCAGTGCGGGCTCTGGCCGAGGCTGCGCGCACGCGCGGCCTTGTCGACTTCGAGGTGTTGCCAGTGGATGTTGCCGGCGCGGCGCAGCGCGAAGTCGAACGTGCCGGCGGCGACGGTGGCATGGGTCTGGCGATCGATCAGGATGAAGCCGCCGAGTTCGCGGTTCTCGGCGTAAGGCTCGAACGCGATCGGCTGGTCGAGGTGCAGGTTGCACCAGCCGACCTCGTTGAGTTCGAGATGCTTCGCGGCGAGATGCTCCTGCGTGTTCACGTCGACGCGGTGCTTGATCTCGGTGATCGTGGCCCCCACGGTGCGGCTGCCGAGCTTGAGCCAGTACGGCCGGCCCGGCAGCAGCGTGCGCTCGCCCATCCACAGCACGTGCGCGGCGAACTGGTCGGCGACTTCCGGCGGTGCATCGGCGGCGGCGATGACGTCGCCGCGGCTGATGTCGATCTCGTCCGCCAGCGTCAGCGTGACCGCCTGCCCGCGCACTGCGCGCGCCAGGTCGCGACCGTCGCCCGCGACCACGCGCGCGACGCGGGAACGGCGCCCCGAGGGCAATGCCACCACGGCATCGCCGGGCGCAACGTGGCCGGACACGAGCGTGCCGGCGAAACCGCGGAAATGCTGGTCCGGGCGACACACCCACTGCACCGGCAGGCGCAGGGCGTCGGCGCCGGCATCGCCGCCGACGTCGACCGTCTCCAGATGTTCGAGCAGCGACGCGCCGGTGTACCACGGCGTGCGCGGCGAGGCCGCGAGCATGTTGTCGCCGTCCAGCGCCGACAGCGGGATGCAGGTGACCTGCGCGATGCCCAGTCGTGAAGCCAGCGCGCGGTAGTCGTCGGCGATCCGGGCGAAGACGGCTTCGTCGAAGTCGACGAGGTCCATCTTGTTCACCGCCAGCACCACGTGGCGGATGCCCAGCAGCGACACGATGTAGCTGTGGCGGCGGGTCTGCGTCAGCAGGCCCTTGCGCGCGTCGACCAGCACGATCGCGAGGTCCGCGGTGGACGCGCCGGTGGCCATGTTGCGGGTGTACTGCTCGTGGCCTGGGCAATCGGCGACGATGAACTTGCGGCGCTCGGTGTTGAAGAAGCGGTAGGCGACGTCGATGGTGATGCCCTGCTCGCGCTCGGCCTGCAGGCCGTCGACGAGCAGCGCGAAATCGATGCGCTCGCCCTGCGTGCCGTGGCGGCGGCTGTCCGCTTCCAGCGAGGCCAGCTGGTCGTCGAGCAGCAGCTTGGTGTCGTGCAGCAGGCGGCCGATCAGCGTGCTCTTGCCGTCGTCGACGCTGCCGCAGGTGATGAAGCGCAGCAGTTGCTTGCGCTCGTGCTGGTGCAGGTAGGCGGCGACCGCCTCGGCGGCGTCCTGTCCGGGCGCGCCCGGCAGGGAAGTGGTGTCGCTCATCAGAAATAGCCCTCCTGCTTCTTCTTCTCCATCGACGCGGAGGGATCGTGGTCGATCACCCGCCCCTGGCGTTCGGACGTGGTCGCGACCAGCATCTCGGCGATGATCTTCTCCAGCGTGTCGGCCTCGGATTCGATCGCGCCGGTCAGCGGATAGCAGCCCAGCGTGCGGAAACGCACGCGGCGCAGCGCCGGTGTCTCGCCCGGATGCAGCGGCAGGCGCTCGTCGTCGACCATGATCAGCGCGCCGTCGCGTTCCACCACCGGGCGCTCGGCGGCGAAGTAGAGCGTCGGCACCGGGATCTTCTCGCGGAAGATGTAGAGCCAGACGTCCAGCTCGGTCCAGTTCGACAGCGGGAACACGCGCACCGATTCGCCCTTGTGGATGCGGGTGTTGTAGAGGTTCCACAGCTCCGGACGCTGGTTCTTCGGATCCCAGCGGTGCTGCGCGGTGCGGAACGAGAAGATGCGCTCCTTCGCGCGCGACTTCTCCTCGTCGCGGCGCGCGCCGCCGATCGCGGCGTCGAAGCCGCCGGCGTCCAGCGCCTGCTTCAGCGCCTGGGTCTTCATCACGTCGGTATGCACGGTGGCGCCGTGGGTGATCGGGCCGATGCCCTGCGCCACGCCGTCGGGATTGGTGTGCACGGTCAGCGCGATGCCGGTTTCCTGCGCGCGGCGGTCGCGGAAGGCGATCATCTCGCGGAATTTCCAGCCGGTATCGACGTGCAGCAGCGGGATGGGCGAGCGTGCCGGTGCGAACGCCTTCTGCAGCAGGTGCAGCAGCACCGAACTGTCCTTGCCGATCGAGTAGAGCATCACCGGGTTGCGGAACTCGGCCGCGACCTCGCGCAGGATGTGGATGCTTTCGGCTTCCAGCCGGTCGAGATGGTTCAATGCGGGATGCGGCATGGGTCAGCGGATTCCGGACGACGTCGGCGCCGGCGATGCGGCGGCGAGGAGAAAGCGGTGCGCCCGGGCGGGCCGGCGAAGGACGACGGACTGCATCAGGCGAAGGTGTGGTGGAGGGTGCGCAGGCTCAACCCGATCACGAGCAGGCCGACGACGGGCATGAGCAGACGGGGCTTGATGAAGCGTACCAGCCACGCGCCCAGCGGGGCAGCGACCACGCCGCCGAGCGCGAGGCCCAGCACCACGCCGAAGTGCGCGGTGCCCAGCGTGGCGAGGAACACCGCCGACGCGGTCAGGGTGACGAAGAACTCCACCGCATTCACGCTGCCGACAGTCAGGCGCAGCTCGTGGCCGCGAGCGATGAGATTGCTGGCCACGATCGGCCCCCAGCCGCCGCCGCCGACGGCATCGAGCAGCGCGCCGAAGAAGCCCAGCGAGGAGATGTGGGTCGTGACCTCGCGCCGCACCAGCTCGCGGAACGACTTGAACAGGATGATCAGGCCCATCAGCAGCAGGTAGCCGGCGATCCACGGCTTCAGCACGTTGCCGTCGATGGTGCTCAGCAGGTAGGCGCCGACGCCCGCGCCGAGCATGCCCGGCAGCAGCAGGCGCCGGAACAGCTTGCGGTCGATGTTGCCGAAGGCATGGTGCGACACCGCCGACACGCCGGTGGTGAAGCACTCGGCCGCGTGCACGGTGGCGCTGCTCACGGCCGGCGGCACGCCCATGCCCAGCAGCAGGCTCGACGCGGTGACGCCGTAGGCCATGCCGAGCGCGCCATCGACCAGCTGCGCGGCGAAGCCGACGACGACATGGAGCAGGAAATCCGGTGGCAGGGACATCGGGACCGGAGACGAGGGGGGAGGCGTTCCAGTATCCGCGACCGCTCCCGCAGCAGAAAGGCCGCTGCGGCATAAGCGCATAACGACCGATCCTTTCCGCCTTGCCGGGCACGACACCTAGGCTGGCAGCCTGATCGCTCACGCGCGGATGCCCCCATGTCCCCCGCTTCGCCCGCCCTCGCCTCTCCTGCCGTGTCGCCCGCACCGATCGCGGCCGAGGCCTACGAGCCCCTGGTCCGCATCGTCGACGGCCTCGACGGCAATGGCCTGTGGTGGCTCTCCGGTTATGCCGCCGGCATGGCCCGGGCCCGCGGCGGCGCCGTCGCGGCCCAGATGCCCGCCCCGGCCGCGGCCCCGGTCGCCCGCGAGCGCCTGACCGTCGTCTACGGCAGCCAGACCGGCAACGCCCGCCGCGTCGCCGAGGCCCTGGCCGCCCGCTGCGAGGCCGACGGCCTGGCGGTCCGCCTGCTCCGCGCCGACGCCTACCCGGTGCGAGAACTGAAGGACGAACGCTTCCTCGCCGTGGTCATCAGCACCCAGGGCGACGGCGATCCGCCGGACGACGCCCGCGCGCTGGTGGAATTCCTCGACGGCAAGCGCGCCCCGCAGCTGCCGCAGCTGCGCTTCGCCGTCCTCGGCCTCGGCGACTCCAGCTACCCGCAGTTCTGCGCGATCGGCCAGCGCCTGGACGCCCGCTTCGAGGCGCTGGGCGCCCGCCGCTGGCTGGACCGTGGCGACGCCGACCTCGACATCGACACCGTGGCCGGCCCGTGGTCCGCACGCCTGTTCGATCAGGCGCGCGAAGCGCTGGCGACGAAGGGCCCGGCCACGCCGCTGGCCAGCGTCACCCCGCTGCGCCCGCACGCCGCCCCCGTCGCGTGGACCCGCGAGCGCCCCTACGCGGCCGAGCTGCTGGCGAACGTGCGTATCACCGGCCGCGGTTCGGACCGCGACATCCGCCATCTCGAAATCGCGCTGCCCGAGGGCGGCCTCGACTACGAACCCGGCGACGCGCTGGGCGTGTGGATCGAGAACCCGCCGGCGCTGGTGCAGGCGATCACCGACGCACTGGGCCTGGACGGCGACGCGGCCGTCGAGCATGCCGGCGAAAGCCTGCCGCTGCGCGACTGGCTGGGCCGCAAGCGCGAGATCACCCGCCTGCACCGTCCGTTCGTGGCCACGCATGCCGCGCACGCCGGCAGCGACGCACTGAACCGTCTGCTCGCGCCCGACCAGCGCGACAGCCTGACCGCGCTGATGGCGCAGTCGCAGATCCTCGACCTGCTGCGCGAACATCCCGGCGCCTGGAGCCCCGAGCAGCTGGTCGAAGCGCTGCGCCCACTGCAGCCGCGGCTGTACTCCATCGCCTCCAGCCGCAAGGCCGTGGGCGACGAGGCCCACCTCACCGTCGCCCACGTCGAATACCGCCACGGCGACGAACTGCGCTGGGGCGCGGCCTCGCACCATCTCGCCACCCGCGAGGACGGCGCGACGCTGCCGGTGTTCATCGAACGCAACGACCGCTTCCGTCTCCCCGCCGATGCGTCGCGCGACGTGATCATGATCGGCCCGGGCACCGGTGTGGCGCCGTTCCGCGGCTTCGTGCAGGAGCGCGAGGCGATCGGCGCGACCGGCCGCCAGTGGCTGCTGTTCGGCAACCCGCACGCGCGCAGCGACTTCCTCTACCAGCTCGAATGGCAGGACGCGCTCAAGCGCGGCAGCCTGCACCGGCTGGACCTCGCGTTCTCGCGCGACCAGGCGCAGAAGGTCTACGTGCAGCATCGCCTGCGCGAGCACGGCCGCGAGCTGTTCGCGTGGCTGGAGAACGGCGCGCACCTCTACGTCTGCGGCGATGCCACGCGCATGGCGAAAGACGTGCACGCGGCGCTGCTGGACGTGATCGCGACCCACGGCGGCAAGTCGGCCGAGGACGCCAACGACTACCTCAACGCGCTGCAGGCGCAGGGCCGCTACGCGCGGGACGTGTACTGATGAGCACGCATTCGGTCGAAGACATCAAGCGCCAGAGCGGCCGCCTCCGCGGCACGCTGGTGGAATCGCTGTCGAACCAGATCACCGGCGCGCTGGCCGAAGACGACCAGACGCTGATCAAGTACCACGGCAGCTACCAGCAGGACGACCGCGACGTGCGCGACGAGCGCCGCCGGCAGAAGCTGGAGCCCGACCATTCCTTCATGATCCGCACGCGCACGCCCGGCGGCGTGGTGTCGCCGGCGCAGTGGCTGAAGCTGGACGCGATCGCGACCACCTACGCCGAGCGCGGCCTGCGCGTGACCACGCGCCAGGCGTTCCAGTTCCACGGCGTGATCAAGCGTGACCTGAAGCGGACGATGCAGGCGATCAACGCCGCGATGATCGACACGCTCGCCGCCTGCGGCGACGTCAATCGCAACATCGCCGTGGCCGCGAATCCGTACCTGTCGCAGGTCCACACCGACGTGCAGGCGCAGGCCGAGGCGGTGTCGAAGCATCTGCTGCCGAACAGCCGCGCGTACTACGAGATCTGGCTGGACGAAGAGAAGATCGCCAGCAGCGGCGAGGAAGAGGAGCCGATCTACGGCGCCACCTACCTGCCGCGCAAGTTCAAGATCGGCTTCGCGGTGCCGCCGGACAACGACGTCGACGTGTTCGCGCAGGATCTCGGCTTCATCGCGATCATCGAAGGCAAGGCGCTGGCCGGCTACGTCGTCACCGCCGGCGGCGGCATGGGCTCGACGCACGGCGATCCCGAAACCTACCCGCGCGTGGCCGACGTGCTGGGCTTCATCGCGCCGGCCGACGTGATCCGCGTCGCTGAAGCCGTCGTCACCACCCAGCGCGACTGGGGCAACCGCGCGGTGCGCAAGCGTGCGCGCCTGAAGTACACCATCGACGATCACGGCCTGGACGCGTTCCGCGCCGAAGTCGAAAAGCGCGCCGGCATCGCATTCGCGCCTGCCCCCGCGTTCGCCTTCGACCACAACGCCGATCGCTTCGGCTGGTCGCAGGGCGACGACGGCCTGTGGCACCTCGCGCTGCGCATCCTCGCCGGCCGCATCTGGGACCGCGACGGCCTGCGTCACCTGTCCGGCCTGCGCGCGATCGCGACCGCACTGGACGTCGACGGCAGCCGCGCCGAATTCCGCCTCACCGCCAACCAGAACCTGCTGATCGCGAACCTCGACGACGCGCAGCGCGAAGCGGTCGATGCACTGGTGAGCGACTACGGCCTCGACACCCACGTCGCCGCCTCGCCGGTGCGCCGCGCCGCGCTGGCCTGCGTGGCGCTGCCGACCTGCGGCCTGGCGATGGCGGAAGCCGAGCGCTACCTGCCGGCGTTCATCGACCGCATCGACGCGCTGCTGGCGACGCACGGCCTCGCCGACGCCGACCTGCACGTCCGCATCAGCGGCTGCCCGAACGGTTGCTCCCGCCCGTTCCTCGGCGAGATCGCGCTGGTCGGCAAGGCCCCGGGCCGCTACAACCTGATGCTCGGCGCCGACCACATCGGCCGCCGGCTCAACAGCCTCTACCGCGAGAACATCGACGAAGCCGCGATCCTCGCGGCGCTCGATCCGCTCCTCGCCCGCTATGCCGCCGAACGCGCCCCCGGCGAGCGCTTCGGCGACTTCCTCGTCCGCGCCGGCATCGTTTCCCTCGACAGCACCGGCAGCCGGACGCTGCCTCTGGAGTTGGTCGCATGACGCTTCCCGATCCCGTCGCCGCCGCCGAGTCGCCGCAGGCGCTCGCCGAACTCAACCGCTGGCTCGCTACCCGCACCGCGCCCGAGCGCGTCGCCTGGGCGATCGAGCACCTCGCCGGTGCGCACGCACTGTCGTCGAGCTTTGGCGCGCAGGCCGCGGTCGCGCTGCACATGACCACGCAGGCGAAACCGGACATCCCGGTGATCCTGATCGATACCGGCTACCTGTTCCCCGAGACCTACCGCTTCGTCGACGACCTGACCGAGCGCCTGTCGCTGAACCTCAAGGTCTACCGCCCGCAGGTCGGCATCGCGTGGATGGAAGCGCGCCACGGCCGGTTGTGGGAAGAAGGCGTCGAAGGCATCACCCGCTACAACCAACTGCGCAAGGTCGAACCGATGCAGCGCGCGCTGCGCGAACTCGGCGTGCGCACCTGGATCGCCGGCCTGCGCCGCGGCCAGTCGGATTCGCGCGCGGCGCTGGATTTCCTGCAGTTGCGCGACGGTCGCTGGAAGCTGCATCCGATCGCCGACTGGACCGATCGCGACGTGTGGCAGTACCTCACCCAGCACGACCTGCCCTACCACCCGCTGTGGCACGAAGGCTACGTCTCGATCGGCGACGTGCACACCACGCGGCGGATGGAAGAAGGCATGCGCGAAGAGGACACACGGTTCTTCGGCCTCAAGCGCGAATGCGGCCTGCACGAGGACTGGGGCGACCTCGCGAAGAGCGCGTGAGTCGTCTCAGGGCGGGGCGTCGGCCATCGCGGCGGCGAACGCCAGCAGGAACACCACGATCATCAGCGCCAGCACCGCCACGAAACCCAGCGACAGCGGCACCGCCCAGCTTCGCCGCGGATAGGCATCGCCGAACCGCTGCTTGACGTGTTCGACCTGCGCCTTGCCGTTGCCGTAGTACCAAGCCAGCAGCACGCCGAGGCCGGAGAAGCGGAACAGCACGTCCAGCACGGGCGACTCGGGCAGCACCATCGCCAGCCCGGCGGACACCACGGTGAAGAGCGCGGTGCCGATCGCCCAGCGCTTCGTGGTGGCAGCGCGCTCGCCATCGCCCAGCGCGCGCCAGTTCTTCATCTGCAGGATCGCACTGAAGGTCGGCGTCAACAGCAGCCCCCACAGCGCGGCGGCGTTCGGGTTCCACAGCGGTGGCGCCTGGTCGCCGGACCCGGCATCGGCGACCACGGCCTGCGGCGGAGCGTAGGGATTGCGGGAGTCCATGCGGCGATCTCGCGGAAAGGGAACGGACGAGGCCGGGCGCTTCAACCCGCGCCGGCAGTCCCGGCAGTGTCCACCGCGGGTCGCGGGCCGCGCAACGCCCGCACCGCCATGCCGATGCCGATCAGCACGAACGGCACGCTCAGCCATTGGCCGACGGTGAAGGTCTGGCCGGCCTCGTAGGCGGCCTGCGGCGTCTTCACGAACTCCACCAGGATGCGCGCGGCGAAGATCGCCGCGAGCAGCACGCCCGACAGCAGCCCGTGCGGCGTGCGCGCACCGTGGCGGCGATACAGCCACACCAGCACGCCGAACACCAGCAGGTAGGCCGCGGCTTCGTACAACTGCGCCGGATGCCGCGGCAGGGCGTCGATGGCGTCGAACACCACGCCCCAGCGGCCCGACGTGGGCAGTCCGACGATTTCGGAGTTGAGGAAGTTCGCGATCCGGATGCACACCGCGACGAAGGCGCCGGGGATGGCGACGCGATCGATCAGCCACAGGAATCCGGGACGCGGCACCAGCCCGCGGGCGCCGAGCCACAGGCCGATCAGCAGCCCGGCCACGCCGCCATGGCTGGCCAGCCCGCCTTCCCAGATGCGCAGGATCGCCAGCGGATGCGACAGGTAGTACTCGGGTTCGTAGAACAGGCAGTGCGCCAGCCGCGCACCGATCACCGTACCCAGCAGCGCGTACATGAACAGCCGCTCCGCCTGCGCCGGATCGCGGCCTTCGCTGCGGAACATGCGCTGCAGCATCATCAGCCCGAGATAGAAGCCGCCGACGAACAGCAACCCGTACCAGCGCACGGTCAGCGGGCCGAGCGAGAACAGGACGGGGTCGAAATGCCAGTGCAGGATCATCGTGTCGTGGCGGCGTTGCGGATGGAGGCGACGCTCAGCGGCCGCGCAGGCAACGGGCGAGCTGGTCGCGCGCCGCCAGGCCGTCGTGCCATTGCAGCGTGGCGAGGGTGCGCCCGCGCAGCTTGATCCGGAACCCCTGCACGTCCTGCATGCTGGACAACAGCGCGTCCACGCCGGGGATGGCGAACGACAGCGCGCCGCTGTATTTCCCGCTCAGGCCGGGCAGCGTGTAGCTGTAGGCCTCGACGGTCTGATCGGGATCGCCGGACTGCATCAGCGTCACCCGCACCTTCTCGGGCTTGCGCGGATGCGGGATCTTCTTTCCGCCGAACGTGAGCACGGCGTGCGTGTCGCCGGCGGCGGGACCGCGCAGCGCCACGGTTTCGCCCATCTTCGAGAAACGCACTTCGCAGGACGCCGGCGTGCGTGCCGCACCGGTCGGTGCGGCGACTTCCCAGCCGCCCTCGCGCAGGCGGCGGCCGGCCTCGGCGCCATCGTGCAGGTACTGGTCCTGTTCGGCTTGTTCGGTCGCGGACAGCGGACGCCATTCGGGCGGCGGCGGCCGGTCGTCTTCCTGGCCATCGCCGGCGGTGGCACCGCCCAGCATCACGCAGCTTTCCCAGCCGGCGTCGGCGTTTCCGGTCTGCACCATGCCCGGCGGACAACCGCCGGCACGGGCCAGACCGGCACTGGACAGGAACAGCGCGCCGAGCGACAGCGCGACGAGGACCCGGGTCATGCGATACGCCATCATCCACTCCATTCCGACACGCGGGGGCGCATCGCCGGGCGCATGATACCCGGGCACCGCCTAAACCCCGGCTGCATGGCGCCACAGCGCCCGGCCGAGCGGCGGGATCGCGCCGGCGAGGCCCAGCGCGCGACCGCGCAGCAGCGTGGCGGCGACGTCGTCGTTCGAGAACACGCGGTTGATCAGGCTGAAGGCCTGCGCCGAGGCGGTGGCATCGCTGCGCCGTGCGCGCGCCCAGCGTTGGAGGCGATGCGGCGCGGCCCAGTCGGCGCGCTTCGCCTGCGCATCGGTCACGGCGGCGACCAGCGCGGACACGTCGCGCAGGCCGAGGTTCACGCCCTGCCCGGCCAGCGGATGCACGACATGCGCGGCATCGCCCATCGCCAGCACGCGGCCGGCGAGATAGGCGTCGGCGAGCTGCCGGCGCAGCGGGAAGCCGACGCGGCGCGTCAGCGGCCGGCACGCGCCGAGCCGCCCGGCGAAGGCCCGGCCCAGCGTTTCGCCGAAGGCCGCGTCGCCCAGCGCGAGCACGCGTTCGGCCTCGACGTCGGGCAGCGTCCACACGATCGAACTCACGTGCGGTGGACGTTCCGCGCTATCAGGCCACGCGCCGCACGGCAGGAACGCCAGCGGGCCGGTCGGGAGGAAGCGCTGCCAGGCGGTGTCCTCGTGCGGGCGTTCGGTGGCGATGTACGCGACCACGCCGCGCTGCACGTAATCCTCGGTGCGAGTGGCGATGCCGGCGAGGTCGCGCAATGTCGAGCGCCCGCCGTCTGCGGCGATGGCGATGCGCGCGTCGACGCGCAGGCCGTCGTCGAGTTCGAGCGTCGCGCCATCGTCGCCCTGCTCCAGCGCGGTCACCGACGCCGGGCAGCGCACGGTCACGTTCGACGTCCGCAAGGCGGCCCACAGCCGGTCCTGCAGCAGCGCGTGCTCGACGATCCAGCCCAGCTGCGGCACCGCGAACGCGTCGGCGTCGAAGCGCAGTTCGTCGCCGCCCGCGGCGTCCCACACGCGCATGCGCCGGTACGGCTGCGCGCGTGCGGCGGTGACCGCATCCCACACGCCGAGCGAGGCGAGCAGCGCGGCGTTGTCGGGCGCGAAGGCGTAGACGCGCAAGTCGGGGTCGGCGGCCGACCACGCCGGCGGTTCGGCCTGCTCGATCAACGTGACCTGCAGGCCCTGATTCGACAGCGCCAGCGCGCAGGCGGCGCCGACCACGCCACCGCCGACGACGGCGGCATCGGCGCGGCGACCGGACACGGGACGACGACTCATGCGGCGACTCCACGGCAGAGAGCGGGGACGTCGCCGCGATAGCCCATCGCGCTGCCGACGAGCTGCGCGCGCAGCGCGGCGTCGAAATCGAGCGCGAGCAGGCCGAGGCCGCGCAGCGGCGACACCAGCGGCGACGGATTGGCGGTCAAGCGCGCGAGCCCGTCCGAGAAGGCGAGCGTGCGCGCACGATCGTCGCGACGACGGCGCGCGTGTTCGGCGAGCACCGCGGCGTCGCCGGCGTCCTCGCCGCGGGCGCGGCCGGCGGCGATGCATTCGACCAGCGTCAGCGCGTCGCGCAGGCCGAGGTTGAAGCCCTGCGCGCCGATCGGGTGCAGCGTCTGCGCGGCATTGCCGACCACGACCGCGCGCGGCGCGACCAACCGTTCGGCGAGCACGCGGACGATCGGATACGCGCTGCGCGGCCCGACCGACAGGAAACGCCCGGCGCGCCAGCCGAACACGCGCTGGAGGCGCGCGAGGTAGGCCGCGTCGTCGAGCGCGGCGACCGCGTCGGCCTCGTCGGTGGCGACGCCGTGGATCACGCCATAGTGACCGTCGCCGCGCGGCAGCACGGCGGTGGGGCCGGTGTCGGTGAGGCGTTCCCACGCGGTGCCGTCGGGCGCGCGTTCGCCGCGTATGCGGGCGACGAACAGCGTCTGCCGGTAATCGTGGCGTTCGACCGCGATGCCCAGCGCCTCGCGCACAGCGCTGGCGGTGCCGTCGGCGGCGACCACCAGTCGCGCAGCCAGCGTGCGTTCGCCGTCGGCATCGGCCACGCGCACGCGGCGCAGCGGGCCGCGGCCATCGTCGTCGAATCCGGTGAAGCGCACGGGACGATGACGACGCAGACGCGGGAGATCGGCGAGTTTCGCCTCCAGCGCTTCACCGAAGTCGCGCGCGACCACGACCTGCCCGAACGCGGCGCGGCCATGGTCGACGGCTTGCAGCAGGACCCGGCCGAAGTCGCCGGCACGGCTGATGTGGATGCGGGCGATGGCGCCGGTCGGCGCGCGCAGCCGCGGCAGCACGTCGAGCGCGGTCAGCGCGTGCACGCTGGCCTCGGCAAGGCTGAGGTTGCGCTGGTCGAACACCGCCGGCAGTGCACCCGCGGGTGCGGCCTCGATCAGGCCCACGTCGAGGCCGAGGCCGTCCAGCGCGATCGCGAGACTGGCGCCGACCAGGCCGCCGCCGACGATCAGGACATCATGAACGGGCCCGTCGACGGACAACGGGGACGGCGGCACGGGGTCGGGCGAAGACATTGCGCTATGCTACCGCCTCTGCATTCCCCGACGCCCACCCCCACCTTGCCGACGCCGATGACTGCTCCCGCCGACCGCACCGCCCCTGCCTCCGACGCCCGCGGCCTGTTCGCGCCGGGCCCGCTCCTGATCGCCGGCATGATCGCGCTGGCCGCGCTGAGCCGCCTGCTGCCGCATCCGCAGAATTTCTCGCCGGTGGAAGCCATGGGCCTCTTCGGCGGTGCCTTCTTCGCCCGTCGCGGGTTCGCGCTGGCGATGCCGCTGCTGGCGATGTT
This sequence comes from Lysobacter sp. DMC104, assembly GCF_056313665.1. NCBI lineage: Bacteria > Pseudomonadati > Pseudomonadota > Gammaproteobacteria > Lysobacterales > Lysobacteraceae > Lysobacter > Lysobacter sp. DMC104. The sequence goes on from NZ_JBQUZW010000001.1 coordinate 536,148, forward strand.
CGCCTCCGACCTGATCCTCGGCGTGGCCGCCGGCGGCATCTACTGGAGCTACATGACCAGCCTGTCGTTCTGGTCGGTCTACGTCTCCATCGCGCTCTGCACCGTACTGGGCTTCGCGCTGCGCGGCCGCACCGGCGGCGCGCGCGTGCTGGGCGCTTCGCTCGCGGGCTCGGTGCTGTTTTTCGTCGTCACCAACTTCTTCGCGTGGTACGGCAGCACGATGTACCCGCAGACCGGCGCCGGCCTCGTCGCCGCGTACGTCGCCGGCATCCCGTTCTTCCAGAACACCGTGCTGGGCACGCTGTTCTACGCCGCGGTGCTGTTCGGCGGCTTCGCGCTGCTGCGCGCCCGCGTGCCGGCGCTGCGCGCGCAGACGGTCTGACCGCCCGCGCCCGGATCACATCGTTTCCGGGCTGCGCCACGCCGTACAGGGATCCGGCCGATGGGTAACCGTCTCTCCAAGATCTACACCAGGACCGGCGACGACGGCACGACCGGCCTCGGCGACGGCAGCCGCGTCGCGAAGGATTCGGCGCGGGTGTCGGCCTACGGCACCGTCGACGAGGCGAATTCCGCGATCGGCGTGCTGCTGGCGGTGGCCTCGCTGCCCGAAGACGTGCGCACGCTGCTGACGACCGTGCAGCACCAGTTGTTCGACCTCGGCGGCGAGCTGTGCATCCCCGGCCACGCCGCGATCCAGGACGTCGACGTCGAGCGTCTGGAACAGCAGCTCGACCACTACAACGACCCGCTGCCGCCGCTGAAGGACTTCATCCTGCCCGGCGGCGGCGAAGGCGCGGCGCGCTGCCATCTGGCGCGCACGATCGTCCGCCGTGCCGAGCGCGAATGCGTGACGCTGTCGCACCACGACGCGGTGCGGCCGCAGGCGATCCGCTACCTCAATCGGCTGTCCGACCTGCTGTTCGTGCTGGCGCGGGTGCTGGCCCGCCACGACGGCCACGGCGAAGTCCTCTGGCAGCACGAGCGTCGTCGCCCGCAATGACCCACGTGCCGGTCTTCACGCATGCGGCCTGCCTCGCCCACGACACCGGGCCGGGCCACGCCGAATGCGCGGAGCGGCTGGCGGCGGTGACCGGCGGCCTGCGCGAGGCCTTCCCCGATCTCGAATGGTGCGAGGCGCCGCGCGCCACCCGCGGCCAGCTGCTGCGCGTGCACACCGAGCCGCTGCTGCACGCAGTGCTGGAAACCCGCCCCGGCCAGCGCATGTGGCTGGATCCGGACACCGTGCTGTCGCCCGGCTCGGCCGAGGCCGCGCTGCGCGCCGCCGGCGCGGTGGTCGCCGCGGTGGACCTGGTGCTGAACGGCGAGGCGAAGCGCGCGTTCTGCGCGGTGCGACCGCCGGGCCACCACGCCACCAGCTGCGCGCCGATGGGCTTCTGCCTGTTCAACTCGATCGCGGTCGGCACCGCGCATGCGCTCGACCGCTTCGGCCTCGCGCGCGTGGCCATCGCCGATTTCGACGTGCACCACGGCAACGGCACGCAGGCGATCTTCGATGCCGAGCCGCGCGTGGTCTTCGCCAGTTCGCACCAGATGCCGCTGTATCCCGACAGCGGCCACGTCGCCGATCGCGGCGTCGGCAACATCTTCAATGCGCCGTTGCCGCCCGGCGCCGGCGGCGAGGCCTTCCGCACGACGTGGCGCGAGCGCCTGCTCCCGCAGCTCGACGCCTTCCGGCCGCAGCTGGTGATGATCTCCGCCGGCTTCGACGCCCACCGCCGCGATCCGCTGGCGCAACTCCAGCTGGAGGCGGACGATTTCGCGTGGATCACCCGGGAGCTGGTCGCCATCGCGGACCGCCATGCCGACGGCCGCGTGGTCTCCAGCCTGGAAGGCGGCTACGACCTGCAGGCCCTGCGCGAGGCCAGCGTGGCGCACGTCGGCGCACTGCGCGCCTGAGGACCGCCGTCCGCGGCGGCACCCGCCGCGTTGCCCCCCCGGGGCGGATGCGTCAAGCTAATCCGATTCGTTCCGACCGGGTCCACCGCGTGCGCCAACACCTTCGCCTGCTGCCGTTGCCCCTCTGCATCGCCATGTCGCTGTCCGCGCAGGCGGCCGACGACCGTCCGGAGGATTGGGCCCTGTGCCCGGTGCAGGACGCCGTCCCGGCCTTCACCGACCTGCCCGCCAGCCAGGCGCCCGCCGGCACGCCGGCCGACCGCACGCAGCAGAACACCGAGATCGGCGGCGACACGCTGGAAGGCAGCGTCGGCCAGGTCCTGAACTACACCGGCAACGTGCTGCTGCATCGCGGCGACCAGGTGCTGTCGACCGACCACCTCAGCTACGACGAGGAAAAGGAAACCTACGAGGCCGAAGGCAGCGTGCGCTACCAGGACAGCGGCATGCGCCTGGTCGCGGCCCGCGCCCGCGGCGACCAGGGCAAGGACACCCACGAACTCGAGGACATCCGCTACCAGCTGGTGGCGCGACGCGGCAACGGCGGCGCCAAGCGGGTCGAGATGAAGGGCGACGTCGGCTCGCTGTACGGCTCGACCTATTCGACCTGCCCGCCCGACGACCGCCGCTGGGAGCTGCGCGCGCAGCGCATCGACGTCGACACCGCCGCCGGCATGGGCACCGCGCACAACGCCACGCTGCGCGTGGGCAAGGTGCCGGTGCTGTACTTGCCGTGGTTCCGCTTCCCGATCGACGATCGCCGCCGCACCGGCCTGCTGTATCCGGCGGTCTCGCAGTCCTCGCGCAACGGTTTCGACTGGCGCCAGCCGATCTACCTGAACCTGGCGCCGAACTACGACGCCACGCTCAACCCGCGCTTCATGAGCAAGCGCGGCCTGCAGCTGGGCGGCGAGTTCCGCTTCCTCACCCCGACCAGCCGGGGCGTGTTCGAGGGCGCGTTCCTGCCCTCGGACAACCTGACCGACCGCGAGCGCGACACCGAGATCGCCGAGGGCGTCCCGGTCGCCAACCGCCGCGCCAGTGACCGCGGCTTCGCCCGGTTCGCCGGCAGCCAGGACTTCGGCCCGCACTGGCAGGCCCGCGCCAACCTCGGCTGGATCAGCGACGCCCGCTACCTGGACGACGCCAGCAACAACATCAACAGCGGCGCCAACTCCTTCGTGCTGAGCGACATCGGCCTGTACGGCCGCGGCCACGACTGGGAAGCCTCGCTGATGGCCGACCACTGGCAGCTCGCGGACTTCACCCTGACCGACGCCAACCTGCCCTACAACCGCCTGCCGCGCGCCCAGGTGCGCTGGCAGAAACGCGTGCTGCCGATGCTGGAGACCGGCGTTGACGCCGAGGCCGTGCGCTTCGACCACGCGGAGTTCGCCGGCGGCAGCCGCATCGACGTGCATCCGTACCTGAGCCTGCCGCTGGAAGGCGCCAGCTGGTTCGTCAAGCCGACCCTCGGCTGGCGCTACACCGGCTACGCGCTGGAGAAGGACCGCGCCCTGCCCGGCCGCGACGACAGCCCCACCCGCAGCCTGCCGGTCACCACCCTGGATGCCGGGCTGTTCTTCGATCGCCACACCCGCTTCCGCGGCGACGACTACCTGCACACGCTGGAGCCGCGGATCTTCTACTTCAACGCGCCCTACCGCGACCAGAGCGGCATCCCGCTGTTCGACACCCGCCCGCTGACGTTCGGCTGGGGCCAGCTGTTCCGCGACAACCGCTACTCCGGCGCCGACCGCCAGGCCGACGGCAACCAGCTGACGCTGGCCGTCTCCACCCGCCTGATCCGCGAGAGCGACGGCCACGAGAAGCTGTCCGCCAGCCTCGGCCAGATCCGCTACTTCGAGGACGCCCGCGTCACCGTGGCCGGCGAGCAGCCGGTCGAACAGGGCAAGTCGGCGTGGGTTGCCGACGTGAACTACGCGCCCAACGACCGCTGGACGATCGGCGCCTCCTACCAGTGGGACCCGAAGGCCGGCCGCCGCGACCTGGCCAGCGTCCGCACCCGCTACCTGATCGGCGACGACGGCATCGTCAACCTCAGCTACCGCTACCGCCGCGACCTGCTGGAGCAGGCCGACCTGTCGTTCCTGTACCCGATCAACCCGAACTGGAGCCTGGTCGGCCGCTACTACTACTCGATCAAGGACAGCCAGTTGCTGGAAGGCATCGCCGGCGTGCAGTGGGAAAGCTGCTGCATCGCGGTGCGCCTGGTGGATCGCCGCTACCTCCGCCATCGCGGCGAACAGCTCGACAACGCCATTCAGCTGGAAATCGAACTGAAGGGATTAGGCTCCGCTGGGCCGGACACGGAAGGCCGGTTGCGCCGTGCTATCCTCGGCTATTACCGCGAGGATCTGTCCCTCGTGCCGCCCCCCCAGTCGCGTGGCGGCGAACTTCCCTCTTCAGATTCGATCCCATGATCCGACCGCTCCGCGCCCTTCTCGCCGCCGTCCTCCTGGCCGGCAGCGTCTCCGCCCTCGCCCAGCAGCAGCCCCTGGACCGCATCGCCGCGGTGGTCGACGAGGACATCATCCTGCAGAGCGAACTGGATCGCGCCGTCGCCAACATCCGTGGCCAGTACGCCGGCCGCGAGAACCAGCTGCCGCCGGCCGACGTGCTCCAGCGCCAGGTGCTGGAACGCCTGATCCTGATGCGCCTGCAAAGCGCCCGCGCCGCCACCACCGGCATCCGCATCAGCGACGAGGAAGTGGATGCCGCGGTCGCCAACATCGCCCGCCAGAACAACCTTTCGGCGGAGCAGATGCGTCAGCAGCTGGCCCACGACGGCATGACGATGGCCGATTTCCGCGCCTCGCTGCGCGACGAGATCATGAGCCAGCGCCTGCGCCAGCGCTTCGCCCAGAGCAAGATCAGCGTCAGCGACGCCGAGGTCGACGCGGCCATGGCCGCGCAGGCCGGCGGCAACGCCCAGTACCACCTCGCACACATCCTCGTGGCCCTGCCCGAGGGCGCCACCGCCGAGCAGATCGCCACCGGCCAGAAGAAGATCGAGGGCATCAAGGGCCTCGTCGACCGCGGCGAGATGGAATTCAGCGCCGCGGCCGTGCGCTACTCCGACAGCCCGAACGCGCTGGAAGGCGGCGACCTCGGCTGGCGCAGCCTGGACCAGATCCCGGCCAGCTTCGCCAACACCATCCACAACATGCAGGCCGGCCAGGTCATCGGCCCGATCCGCGGCCCCAGCGGCTTCCAGCTGATCAAGCTGGAAGAAGTGCGCAACAACGCGCCCGCCGGCGGCGGCACCGTCACCCAGTACCACGCGCGCCACATCCTGATCCGCACCGCGGACGCCAAAGAAGACGCGGCGACCCGCGCCAAGCTGGAAACCCTGCGCGCCCGCGTCAACGGCGGCGCCGATTTCGCCCAGCTGGCGTCCGAGAACTCGCAGGACAACATGAGCAAGGCCAAGGGCGGCGACCTCGGCTGGTTCGGGCAGGACGACTACGGCCCCGACTTCGGCACCCAGGTCGCCGGCCTGAGCGACGGGCAAGTGTCGGCGCCGTTCAAGACCCAGGCCGGCTGGCACATCGTGCAGCGGCTGGAAACGCGCCAAGGCAAGGCCAGCGACGACAACCGCCGCGCCCAGATCCGCGAGAGCATCGGCCAGCGCAAGCTGGAAGACGAGTGGAACCGCTTCCTGCGCGAAATCCGCGGCGAAGCCTTCATCGACATCCGCACCGCCGGCGTGGCCGGCGGCTGAGCGATGTCCCGCCGGCCCCGTCTCGCGCTGGTCCCGGGCGAGCCGGCCGGCATCGGCCCCGAACTGGTCGTCCGCGCCGCCCAGCGCGACTGGGAGGCGCGGCTCGTCTGTTACGGCGACCGCGACACCCTGCTGCGCGCCGCCGACGCCCTCGGCCTGCCGCTCCGCCTGATCTCGCCTGAAGACGATGCCGCCGCTGGTCCCGGCCGACTGGCGCACGTCGAGATTCCCCACGCCGTTGCCGCTGCCTTCGGCCACCCCGAACCGCGCAACGCCCGCGGCGTCATCGCCTCGCTGGAGACCGCCGCCGGCGCCTGCCTGCAGGGCCTGTGCGACGGCATCGTCACCGGCCCGGTGCACAAGGCCGCGATCAACGCCGGCGGCATCCCCTATTCCGGCACCACCGAGCTGCTGGCCGCGCAGGCCCGCCGCGAGGTGGTGATGATGCTCGCCAACGACGTCGTCCGCGTGGCGCTGGCGACCACGCACCTGCCGCTGCGCGCGGTGCCCGATGCGATCACCACCGACGGGCTGGAACGCACGCTGCGCATCCTGCACACCGCGCTGCGCGAGGACTTCGGCCTCGCCGCGCCGCGGATCGCGGTGCTGGGCCTCAACCCGCACGCCGGCGAGGACGGGCATCTGGGTCGCGAGGAACAGGACCTGATCATCCCGCTGCTTGATCACCTGCGTGGCGAGGGCTGGACGCTGATCGGTCCGCTGCCGGCGGACACCGCATTCCTGCCGGCGAAGCTGGCCGGCTTCGACGCGGTGCTGGCGATGTACCACGACCAGGGGCTGCCGGTGCTGAAGTACAGCGGCTTCGAGCAAGCGGTGAACCTCACCCTCGGCCTGCCCTACCCGCGGGTGGCGGTCGATCACGGCACTGCGCTGGAACTCGCCGGACGCGGCGTGGCCGATCCGTCCAGCCTGTTCGCCGCGATCGACACCTGCACCCGCCTCGCGAAGACGCGCCTGATGCGCGCACGACCGGCATGAACGACCGCCACAACGACGACGAGAGTTTCGTCCGCCCCGCCAAGAAGGCGCTGGGCCAGCACTTCCTGCACGAGCGCGGCGTCATCGACAAGATGCTGCTGGCGATCGATCCGCGGCCCGGCGACACCTTCGTCGAGATCGGCCCCGGCCAGGGCGCACTGACCTTCCCGCTGCTCGCACGCCACGGCGCGCTGACCGCGATCGAGTTCGACCGCGACCTGCTGGTGCCGCTCACCGCGCTGGCGCGCGCGCACGGCGAGCTGCGCCTGGTGCATGCCGACGTGATGGACGTGGATTTCGCCGCGCTGGCCCGCGAGGTCGCCGGCGACGCGCGCATCCGCCTCGTCGGCAACCTGCCGTACAACCTGTCCTCGCCGATCCTCTTCCACGCACTGGACCACGCCGCGGCGATCCGCGACATGCACTTCATGCTGCAGAAGGAAGTGGTCGATCGCATGGCCGCCGCGCCGGGCAGCAAGGTCTACGGCCGGCTCAGCGTGATGCTTCAGGCGTATTGCACGGTGACGTCGCTGTTCAAGGTGCCGCCGGGCGCGTTCCGGCCGCCGCCGAAGGTCGATTCCGCGGTCGTGAGGCTGGTGCCGAAACCGGCGGACCGGATCGGCATCGACGACCCCAAGCGCTTCGCCGAGGTCGTCCGCGCCGCCTTCGGCCAGCGCCGCAAGACCCTGCGCAATGCGCTGGGTGGCGTGTGCACGAGCGAGGACATCGAGGCCGCGGGCATCGATCCGCAGGCCCGCGCCGAGCGCCTGGAGGTCGCCGATTTCGTGCGCCTGGCGAACCTCCCGCGGGCCGACGCCACCACCGGCGGCTGAGCCCGGACAGACGAGAATCGTCCGCAAGACCGGCGGCAGGCCCTACACTGTCGCCATGCAGGACACACCGGACTTCGCCATCGCGATCGACGTCGCGACCCGCTATCTCGACGAGCAATCCAGGCCCGGCGAGGACCTCTATTACTTCGCGTACACGATCGGCATCCGCAACACCGGCGCACGACCGGCGCAGTTGATCGCCCGCCATTGGCGCGTGGTCGACGCCGTCGGCGCACTGCGCGAGGTCGAGGGCGAAGGCGTGGTCGGCGAACAGCCGCGACTGCGGCCCGGCGAACGCTTCGAGTACACCTCGACCACGTTCTTCAACACCCCGTACGGCACGATGGAGGGCGCGTACACGCTGCGCGCCGACGACGGCACCGAGTTCCAGGCGCCGATCCCGACCTTCGTGCTGTGCATCCCCAGGACGCTGCACTGATGGCGGTCTGGGCGATCGGCGACCTGCAGGGATGCTACGGCCCCACCCAGCGCCTGCTGGACAAGATCCGCTTCGATCCCGCGCAGGACCGGCTGTGGTTCTGCGGCGACCTGGTGAACCGCGGCGGCGAATCTCTGGAAACCCTGCGGCTGGTGCATTCGCTGCGCGAACACAGCACGGTGGTGCTGGGCAACCACGACCTGTCGCTGCTGGCGATTTCCGAGCGCACCGCGGACGAACAGCGCCGCGTCAACACCGACCTGCAACGCATCCTCTTCGCCGACGACCGCGACGCGCTGATCGGCTGGCTGCGCGAGCGCCCGCTGGTGCACAGCGACCGCGCGCTGGGCTGGATGATGCTCCACGCCGGCCTGGCACCGAAGTGGAGCACGGTGCACGCCGAGAAGCACGCCCGCGAGGTGGAACGCCGCCTGCAGGGTGACGGCCGCCGCAAGCTGCTGCGCAACATGTACGGCGACTACCCTGCGTGGTCGCCGGCGCTGCGCGGTGTGGAGCGCGAGCGCGCGATCATCAACATCTTCACCCGCCTGCGCTACTGCTCGCCGCGCGGCCGCATCGCCTTCAACGAGAAGGGCGCACCGGGCACGCAGGCGGCCGGGCTGTACCCGTGGTACGAAGTGCCGGGCCGCACCGAGCGCGATCTGAAGATCGTCTGCGGCCACTGGTCGACGCTGGGCCTGTTCATCGGCCACGGCGTGCACGCCATCGATACCGGTGCGGTGTGGGGCGGCAAGCTCACCGCGCTGCGGCTCGACAGCGAGGACCTCTGCCTCGTGCAGGTGCCGGGACGCGAGGTCGCCAACCCGGGAGCGGAGCAGGACTGATGCCGCGGGCGACGGTCGCGGCGTGGTCGACGATCGTGCTGCTCGCCGTCGCCGTCGCCGGCTGCCACGACCGCACCGTCACGACGCCCGCAACCTCGCCGCAGGGCACCGCATCGGCGACAGCGTCGTCGGTTCCGCCCGCATCACCGCCCCTCGTCACCGCGGCGCACGCGCAGATCGGCGTGACCGTGCGCTACGACCCGGCCTACGTCGTGCTGTCCTACCCGAACGGTGACGTGCCGCAGGACCGCGGCGTCTGCACCGACGTGGTGATCCGTGCGCTGCGCACGCAGGGCCTCGACCTGCAGCAGCGCGTGCACGAGGACATGCAGGCGCATTTCGATGCCTATCCGAAGAAGTGGGGCCTGCGCACGCCGGACAGGAACATCGACCATCGCCGCGTGCCGAACCTGCAAACGTGGTTCGATCGCCAGGGCTGGTCCGTGCCGGCGACCGATCGCGAGGACGACTACCGCCCGGGCGACATCGTCACGTGGACGCTGCCCGGGAACCTCGACCACATCGGCATCGTCGGCGACCGGCGTTCACCGTTCACGCACGCGCCGCTGATCCTGCACAACATCGGCCACGGCACCCGCGAGGACGACATCCTGTTCGCGTATCCGATCACCGGGCACTACCGGCCGGATCTGCCGCAGGACGTGGGCGTGGCGGCAGCGGTGGCGGCCGGACGGTGAAATCGATCGGGAGCCTGCCCTCGCCGGGTTCAGCACCGGGAATCAGCCGCACCCGGCGCCCCCAGGCCAACGCCGCCGCATCAAGCCCGTCGTTGCCCGAGCCACGTTCGATCCGCACATCGCTCAGGACACCGTCCGCGCCGTAACGCACTCGGAGGACGATGCGCTGCGGGCGCGACCGCTCCGGCAGCGCATCGTAGGCCGCGAAGAGGGCATGCTTGAGGGGCATGGCAAAGATCTCGCTGCGCAGATCCTCGGGATCGCGAGGCAATCGGGGCGGCGACGGCGTCCCGGGCGGCGACATCGGCGAGGGCGGAGGCGCCGGCATTCCGGCCGGATCCTCTCGCTCCGGCGAGAGAACCTGGCCCGACGCGACCGGCGAGAGCAGGCACGCGATGATCAGCCCGTTGCGCAGGAACGCGATCAACGGCATCGGAGGTACTCGATGAAGGCAAACGCGAACGCATGGCGTTCGTCCGCCGGATGCGGCTCGTGTGCGACCACATGCCATTGCGCGGGATCGACGTCGGGAAAAAACGCATCGCAACCCTCGACGGCCGTGTCGACATGGGTCAGGTGCAGCCGCGTCGCCCGCGGCAGCGTCATCGCGTACACCTCGCCGCCGCCGATGACGCACAGTTCGGAAGCGCCATCGCGCGCGGCATGCGCGATCGCCTCGTCGAGCGACGCCACGGCTTCCATCCCGTCGAACGGTACGCGTCCACCGCGCGTGAGCACGAGGTTGCGCCGCTTCGGCAGCGCACGTCCCAGCGATTCCGCGGTCTTTCGGCCCATCAGCACCGGCTTGCCGAGCGTGAGCGCCTTGAAGCGCTTGAGGTCATCCGGCAGATGCCAGGGCAGTGTGTTATCGCGACCGATGCCATTGCGGCGGTCGAGCGCGGCGATGAGAACGAACGCGACGCTCACACCGCCACCGGCGCCTTGATCGCCGGGTGCGGGTCGTAACCGTCGATGGCGATGTCGTCGTACGTGAAACCGAAGATGTCCTTCACGTCGGGATTCAGGCGCAGCGTCGGCAGCGGCCGGGTGTCGCGCGACAGTTGCTCGTGCACCTGGTCGAAATGGTTCGCATAGATGTGCGCGTCGCCCAGCGTGTGGACGAAGTCGCCGACGCCGAGGTCGCACACCTGCGCGATCATGTGCGTGAGCAGCGCGTAGCTGGCGATGTTGAACGGCACGCCGAGGAACAGGTCGCCGCTGCGCTGGTAGAGCTGGCAGCTGAGGCGTCCGTCGGTGACGTAGAACTGGAACATCGTGTGGCAAGGCATCAGCGCCATGTCCGGCAGGTCGGCCACGTTCCACGCACTGACGATCAACCGGCGCGAATCGGGATTGCGCTTGATCTCGTCGACGACCCAGCAGATCTGGTCGATCTCGCGGCCGTCGGTGCCGGCCCAGCGCCGCCACTGCTTGCCGTAGACCGGGCCGAGTTCGCCGTCGGCGTCGGCCCATTCGTCCCAGATGCCGACCTTGTTGGCCTTGAGGTAGGCGATGTTGGTCTCGCCCTTCAGGAACCACAGCAGCTCGTGGATGATCGAGCGCAGGTGCAGCTTCTTCGTCGTCACCAGCGGGAAGCCGTCGCGCAGGTCGAAGCGCATCTGCCGGCCGAACACGCTGCGCGTGCCGGTGCCGGTGCGGTCGGCCTTGTCGCTGCCGTGTTCGATCACGTCGCGCAGCAGGTCGAGGTAGGCCTTCATGCGGCGGCCTCCGTCGAAACGGTGGACATCGGCTGCGGTTGCAGCGTCGGCGCGCTGCGCGCGCGCCACAGCAGCACGAGGCCCAGCAGCACCAGCGGCAGGCTCAGCACCTGGCCCATCGTCAGCCAGCCGAAGGCGAGATAGCCGATCTGCGGATCGGGCAGGCGCACGAATTCGACGAGGAAGCGGAAGCAGCCGTACAGCAGCGCGAACAGCCCGGCGACCGCGTAGCGCGGGCGCGGCTTGCGCGAAAACCACCACAGCACGCAGAACAGCGTCAGCCCTTCCAGCGAGCACTGGTACAGCTGCGAGGGGTGCCGCGCCAGCGCATCGAACGCGCCGCTGGCGTGCATCGATTGCAGCGTGGCGGCATCGTACGCCTGCAACTCGGGCTCGGCGCGCGGGAAGATCACGCCCCAGCCGCCGTGCGTGTACTTGCCCCAGAGTTCGCCGTTGATGAAGTTGCCGAGGCGGCCGAAGCCCAGCCCCGGCGGCACCAGCGGCGCGACGAAATCCACCACGTCGAAATAGTGCATGCGGTGCTTGCGCGCCCACCACAGCGAGGCGACCAGCACGCCGACGAGGCCGCCGTGGAAGCTCATGCCGCCTTCCCACAGCTTGAACACCTGCAGCGGGTTCGCGATGTAGCTCGACAGGTCGTAGACGAGGATGTAGCCGATGCGCGCGCCGAAGATCACGCCGAGCATGCTGTAGAACAGCAGATCGCCATAGGCCTGTTCGTCCACGCCCGGCAGACGCCCCGCGCGCACGCGGCTGCGGCCGAGGAGCCACGCGGCGGTGAAGCCCAGCAGGTACATCACGCCGTACCAGTGCACCGCGGGATGGAAGTCGTTCCCGAACAGCGTGAACGCCGGGAACTGGACCATGATCGGGTCGAGATCGTGCAGGAACGTCATCGGCGGGGCATGCGGCGGAGGTCCGCGTATTGTGCCGGAGCGGGCCCTGCGGCGGGCCCGGCGGCGCGCCTCAATCGAGGATGCGCGGCAGGTCGGGCAGTTCGTTGCGGTCGGCCACGCCCTCGATCCGCGGGAAATGCGCGGCCAGCAGGTCGCCGGCGGCGGCCACGCCGCGCAGCACCGCCGCTTCGGGCTCGCCCGCGGCCAGGCGCTCTTCCATGGCGAGGCACACGCCCCGCCACTGCTCGGCGCTGACCATCGACAGGCCGCGATCGGCAACGATCTCGATCCGCCGGTCGGCCAGCAGCAGGTGGATCAGCACGCCGTTGTTTTCCTCGGTGTCCCACACGCGCAGCTCGCCGAACACGCGTTCGGCGCGGTCGCGCGCGGTGGTGCCGGCGCGCAGCGCGGCCCACGGCAGCGCCGCGTCGACCGCGAAGCACAGCTCGCCGCGATGGCGCAGTTCGTTGGCGGCGATGGCCTGGGCGATGCGTTCGAGGCTCGCCTGCGGGAACAGGCGATGCGCGGAGCGGGCGAAGAGATGGCGGAAGAGTCGCATGCGTCCCCCTACCAGCTGCCGGAGGCGCCACCGCCCCCGCTGCTGCCGCCGCCACCGGACCAGCCGCCGCCGCCACCGCCCGACCAGCCGCCACCGGACGATCCGCCGCCCCAACCGCCCCAGCCCGAATCGCGAGCGTAGCGGCCGGTCGACGCACCGAGGGCGCCGATCACCAGCCCGACCAGCGCGGCGAGCCCCGTCCATGGCACCGCATGGGTGATCACCCACGCGATCAGGCCCGCGCCACCGGCGAAGAGCGCCATGCGCACCGGCGTCGGCAACCAGCCGAACAGGCCGCGGAAGAAGAACAGCAGGAAGACCAGCAGGAAGAGGCTGTCGCCGCCCTTGCCGCCCTGCGCCGACGGTGCCATCGGCGCCGGCAACGCTTCGCCGTCGATCAGCCGCACCAGCTGCGCGGTGGCGTCGTCGAGGCCGCCGGCGAAATCGCCGGCGCGGAACTTCGGCACGAGGTATTCCTGGATCACCCGCCCGGCAATGATGTCGGGGATCGCGCCCTCCAGCCCGTAACCGGTCTGGATGCGCGCCTGGTGGTCATCCTTCGCGACCAGCAGCAGCACGCCGTCGTCGACGCCCTTGCGGCCGAGCTTCCATTGGTCGAACACGCGCTGCGCGTATTGCTCGATGCTCTCCGGCGCGGTGGTCGGCACGATCAGGATCTGCAACTGGCTGCCCTTGCGCCGCTGGAGATCCAGCGCCTGTGCCTGCAACCGCGAGACGTCGGCCGCGGACAGCGTGCCGGTGGTGTCGACCACCGGCGCGTCGAGCGCGGGGATCGGCGCCAGCGTATCGGCCCATGCCGCCACGCCCGGCAGGCACAGCAGCGCCGCCAGCAGCGGTGCGGCGATGCGGCGCAGCAAGCGCGCGGACACGTTCATCGCGGAGACGACAGCGTCGACCTCAGCCGCCCGCCGGCTTCGTGGTGTCGCCGAAATCGACGTTCGGCGCGTCCTGGATCTTCTGCTCGTCCTCGACCGTGAAGTTCGGCTTCGGCGCGTAGCCGAACATCTTCGCGGTGAGGTTCACCGGGAACTCGCGGATCGTGGTGTTGTAGGTCTGCACCGCCTCGATGTAGCGCTGGCGCTCGACGGTGATGCGGTTCTCGGTGCCTTCCAGCTGCGTCTGCAGGCCGAGGAACACCTGGTCCGACTTCAGCTGCGGATAGTTCTCGCTGACCACCAGCAGCCGGCTGAGCGCGCCGGACAGTTCGCCCTGCGCCTGCTGGAACTGCTTCAGCGAGGCCTCGTCGTCGGGGTTCACCTGGATCTGGCCGACCTTGGCGCGGGCCTCGGTCACGCCCAGCAGCACGGTCTGCTCCTGCTGCGCATAGCCCTTCACCGTCGCCACGAGGTTGGGGATGAGGTCGGCGCGGCGCTTGTAGACGTTCAGCACCTGCGACCACGACGCCTTCACCGCTTCGTCCTGGCGCTGGATCTCGTTGTAGCCGCAGCCGGACAGACTGGCGATCAGCAGCGCGGCAAGGAGGAATCGCAAGATGCGCATGGGGGAGCTCCGGCAGGTCGAAGGCGCCATTGCAGCACCCCACCCCCGCCGGCGCAACGCGCGTGGCGCTTTTTTCAGCGACCGGGCGCGTTGCCCGACGGCGACACGGGCACGGGCTGCGGCGGTGGCGGCGTGCCGGGCGCCGGCGGCTGCGGCACCGGCAGGCCGCCGGGCGGCGTCACCGGCAGCACCGGCTGCTCGCCGGCATCGGCCGGCGGCACGAACGGCCGCATCGGTGGGCCAGGCGGCAGCGTGGACGGAGGCGGCGTGGACGCGGCGGGCGCCGGGGCCGATGCAGGCGGGGGCGTCGGACCGCAGCACGCCAGCGCGACGACCAGCCCTGCGGCCGCGAACGCGACGGACACGGGCCGCAGGCGGCTCATTCCGCCGGCACCCGCTCGGCGGCCTTCTTCCTGACCCACAGGTTCAGGCTTTCGACCACCGCCGAGAAGGCCATCGCGAAGTAGACGTAGCCCTTCGGCACGTGGGCACCGAAGCCTTCACCGACCAGGAACGCGCCGACCAGGACGATGAACGCCAGCGCCAGCATCTTCACCGTCGGATTGCGCTCGATGAAGCGGCCGATCGGCGTGGCGGCCCACAGCATCACCGCCACCGACAGCAGGATCGCGCCCACCATCACCGGTTTCTGGTTGGCCATGCCGACCGCGGCGATCACCGAGTCCAGCGAGAACACGATGTCGATCACCGCGATCTGCGCGATCACCGCCCAGAACACGGCCTTCGGTTTGGTGTCGATGTCCTCGGCCTCGCCCTCGCCCTCGACGAGGTCGCGGATCTCGCCCGTGCCCTTCACCACCAGGAACACGCCACCGAGGATCAGCACCAGGTCGCGCACCGACACGCCCTGACCGAACACGGTGAACAGGTCGCGGGTCATGCCCGCCAGGTAGGCCAGCGTCAGCAGCAGCGCGATGCGGGTGATGCAGGCGACGGCGATGCCGAACTTCCGCGCGCGCTCGCGCCGGTCGTGCGGCAGGCGGCTGACGGCGATGGAGATGAACACCAGGTTGTCGATGCCCAGCACGATCTCGATCGCGCTGAGGGTGAACAGGGTGATCCACGTCTGCGGATCGGCAAGCAGGGACATCATGTTGGGAGGCAATCTCGACGCAATGGGGGAAACACGGGGCGGAAGGGCCCGCGAAACGGCGGGCGCTGCGGCGGACGGCTCAGAGGTAGCGTTCGCCCAGGATCAGGCCCCACACCAGCAGGACGTTCATCATCAGCACGAACACCGCGGCCGACCCCATGTCCTTGGCGCGACCGGCCAGTTCGTGGAATTCGGGACCGTAGCGTTCGATCACCGCTTCCACCGCGGAGTTCAAGAGCTCGGCGCTGAGCACCAGCAGACAACTGCCGATCATCAGCGCGCGTTCGATCGCGGTGCCGCCCAGCCACCAGGCCAGCGGCGAGAGCACCACCAGCAGGTAGACCTCGAGCCGGAACGAGGACTCGTGCAGCCAGGCGGCGCGCAGGCCCTGCCACGACCATTTCGCGGCCTTGAAGATGCGGGCCGGCGTGCGCGGCAGGTGTCCGGTCTGGTCGGCCATGTCAGCGGGCCCGCCGGCGGTGCGGGGAAGCGGGACGGGGCATGGCGGAAGCGCGGGACGGAGGCAGCGGCATCGGGCGCGATTCGGCGGAGGCGGCCCGGCATTCTGCCACAACGCGTCCGGCGGGCCGGCCACGGGCCCATTCAGGCGCACGCTCAGGCAGGTCGCCCGGCGGCGAGCACCAGTTCCACCGTCAGCCCGCCGCCGTCGCGGTTGTGCAGCGCCAGCCGGCCGCCGTGCACCGCGGCCACCCGGGCCACGCTCGCCAGGCCCAGCCCGCTGCCGGGCGTGCCGCGGGCCGCGTCGACCCGGTGGAACGGCCGGCCGAGATCGGCCAGTGCGGCGTCGGGGACGCCCGGGCCACGGTCGGACACGTGGATCCGCCAGCCGCCGTCCACGGCGTCCAGCGCGGCCTCGAACGGTGCCGCGCCGTGGCGGGCGGCGTTGTCGAACAGGTTGACCAGCGCCCGCCGCAGCGCCAGCGGCCGGGCCGGCAGCGTCGCGACCGCCGGCAGGTGCAGGGTCCAGTCGCGGCCGTGGCGGGCCTCGTCGGCGGCCAGCGCCTGCAACTGGGCGACGAGATCGACCGGGACCACCGGCTCGTCGCGGCCGTCGCGGACGAAGTCGATGAACTGGCCGACGATGCCGTCCAGTTCGTCGATGTCGCGCTCCATGCCGGTGCGGTCGTCGTCGCCGATCTCGGGCACCAGCGCCAGCGCGTAGCGCAGCCGCGCCAGCGGCGTGCGCATGTCGTGCGAGATGCCGGCGAGCATCAGCTCGCGATCGCGCGCGGCGGCGCGGGTACGCTCGGCGGCATCGGCCAGCGCGTCGCGCAGTCCGGCGATCTCGACGCTGGCGCCGCGCGGCACCGGCGGCGGCGGTTCGCCGGCGACGATCCCCGGCGCGGCCGCGGCCAGGCGTTGCAGAGGCCGCGCCAGCCCGCGTGCGAACCACGCCGACGCGGCCAGCACCAGCGCACCGATCGCCAGCAGCGACAGCAGCAGTCCGCGCCGCAGCGGTTCGCGCGCGCCGACCACGGGAATGCCGATCCAGCCCTGCGCCGGCGCCCGCGCCTGCACCCACAGTCGTGCCGGCGAGCCGGCCCAGCGCATCGCACGGCCCGGGAGCCGCGCGGCGACCCGCGCGCCGGTGCGCTGCAGGAACGGCAGGCCCGCGCCTTCGTCGGCCGGCGGCGTCGCGCGCCAGTCGATCGCCAGCGCGCGCAGGCCGTCGCGCGACGCGACCGCCTCGCGTTCCGCCAGCAGCGCGTCGGCGGCGAGCACCTGCGCGTGCAGCGTGCGCACCAGGCGTTCACCGCCGGGCTGGCGCGTCGACAGGCCGAACGCCGCGGTCGCCGCGAGCAGCGCCGCGGCCACCACCGCCGCCAGCAGCAGCACCAGCCGCGCCTGCAGCGTCTGCGGCCTCACGCCGCGTCCTCGGGCACGAAGACGTAGCCGGTGCCCCACACCGTCTGCAGCCAGCGCGGATGCTTCGGGTCATCCTCGATCAGCTTGCGCAGGCGGCTGACCATCACGTCCATGCTGCGGTCGAACGCGTCGTGCTCGCGGCCGCGCGCGGCGCTCATCAGCTGGTCGCGGGTCAGCGCCTGCCGCGGCCGCTGCACCAGCGCGGCGAGCACCGCGAATTCGCCGGTGGTCATGCGCTGTTCCTGCCCGTCGCGATGCAGCGTGCGCGCGCCGAGATCCAGCACGCAGCTGCCGAACGTCACGCGGCCGCCGGCCTCGCGCGGCGCACCCGGCGGCGTGCGCCCGCGACGCAGCACCGCGCGGATGCGCGCGACCAGTTCGCGCGGATTGCCCGGCTTGGGCATGTAGTCGTCGGCGCCGATCTCCAGCCCGACGATGCGGTCGATCTCGTCGCCCTTCGCGGTGAGCATCACCACCGGCGTCTCCACGCCCTGCCCGCGCAGGCGGCGGCAGATCGACAGCCCGTCCTCGCCGGGCAGCATCAGGTCGAGCACGATCAGGTCGACGTGGTGCCGCGACAACTGGCGATCGAGTTCGCGGCCGTCGCCGGCGGCGAGCGTCTCGAAGCCCTGCTGGGCGAGGTAGCGCAGCAGCAGGTCGCGCATGCGCAGGTCGTCGTCGACCACCAGCACGCGCGGCGCGGGTGCGGCGGAAGACGGAGCGTCGGCATCGGGATCGCGGGGCGAATCGGCGGAAGCGTTCATGCGGCCATTGTCGCCGCCGGCGGGCGCCGGACAAGCCGCGACGGCGCTGCGCCGGCGGCCCGGCGCGCCTGACTTGTAAACGAATGTGTCCGGGCAGCACCGCGGACACCTTCGCTCGCATTCGCGGGCAATCGCGACACGCCTCGCGCGGCGCCGGGCGGCAATCTGTCGCCACACCCCCGCTCCTCCCGGAGACCCCCGATGAAGACCCGCCACATGCTCTACCTCGCCGCCGCGCTGACCGCCTCGCTGGCCGCGACCACCGCCTTCTCCGCCCCGCGCCTCGCCAACCGCGGCGATGCCTTCCTGCCGCCGTCGGCGGCGCAGCTGAAGCTGACGCCGGCGCACGCGAAGCAGTGGGACGCGCTGCGCAGCGAGGCCGCGGCGATGCGCCAGGTCGGTCGCGAAGACCTGCGCAGCGGCGTCACAGAATTCCGCACGCTGCTCGACCAGCCGGCGCCCGACTTGCGCGCGTTCTCGAACGATGCGCAGCGCAAGTTCGACGCCCACCTCGCCGAAGCCCGCGCGCTGCGCGAACGCCAGCTCGATCTCTACGAATCGCTGACGCCCGACGAGCAGGCCCGCGTGCGCAAGGCGATGGCCGAACGCCTCGACCGCTTCGCCCAGCTGCGCGAACGCCTGGTGTCGATGTTCGCCGCGCAGTCCTGATCCGCATCCGACACGCCCCCTCCACGTCCCCGCCTCCTCCGTCCCTTCTTCCGGAAACCGCCGCCATGACCCCGAACAAGACTCTGATCGCCCTGTGCACCCTCGCCGCCGCCTTCGCGCTGGCGCCCCACGACGCCGACGCCGCCGGCCGGGTGAAGGCCCGCGGCGCCGTGCAGAACGCCGAAGGCGGCATCACCGCCGGCCGCGCCTCCGGCGCCCGCGGCCCGAACGGCGGCGGCATCGCCCGCGCCCGCGGCGTGAAGACCGACGGCCAGGGCAACGGTCAGGCCGCCAGCGGCACGGCGGTGCGCGGTCCGAACGGTGGCACCGCCGGTCGCGCCGGCAGCACCACCTGGAACGCCGACGGCAGCGCGCAGCACCAGTCCGGTGCGCAGTGGAACGGCCAGAACGGCAGCGGCAGCACGCAGGGCGGCTTCACCCGCAGCGCCGACGGCAGCGTCGACGGCGGCCGCACCACGCACGCCACCGGCGCGCAGGGCGGCCAGTACGACGCCGACACGAAACTCGTCGACGGCCAGCTCGACCGCAGCGTCGACGCCACCGGCCGCAACGGCAACAGTTACGACGCCACCGTCACCGGCAACAAGGACGACGGCTACAGCCGCACCGCGACCTGCCACGACGCCAGCGGCAACGTCATCGAATGCCGTCCGTGATCCGGCATCGATGAGCGGCATCGGCGGCGGGCGCCCTGCGTCCGCCGTCGCTTTTTTTCGCGCGTATCGACGGGCCGGTGTCCGTCACCTGGCCGTGATCCCGTGCAACGAGTCCGCGGGTGACGAGCCCCGATGCGCCCCGCCCCCGCCGCCTTGATCCACCGCAACGTCCGCGCCGGGCGGGCCGCTATACTCCGCGGCGATGTCCCGGTCCCGCCTCCAGCGCCCGTTCGCCCACCTCGCCCTGCTGGCGATGCTGGCGCTGTCGCTGCTGCCGTCCGCCGGGCGCATCGCATCCGCGCTGCGCGGCGGGGACGTGGTCGACGCCGTCGGCGTCGCCGCGCTGTGTTCGCCCAGCGGCCTCGGTGCCGCCTCGCCGGCCGCGAAGCTGGCCGCGCAGCTCCAGTCGGCGCTGCAACCCGATCGCCCCGCGCCTTCCGCGCCGTCGCCGCACGACGACGACTGCGCCTACTGTCCGCTGCTCGGCGGACTGGTACCGGCGGTGCCCGCACTCGCGGTCGCGTTGCCGGCCCCGCGTCCGATCGCGCCGCCCGCGATCGTCACCGTCGCGTTCCCGCGCGAACGCCTGCCCGGCGCGCCCGGCGCGCGCGGACCGCCGCTCCGCGCCTGATCCCCGCCTGATCCGCCTGGTCCACCCTCGCCGGCCTCCGCCGCCGGGGTGCCGCTCCCGTTCCCTCCGGTCGCCCGCGATGCGCGTCGCGACGGTCCGTCGCCGCGCGCGTCGGGAGCGCGACCTTCCCCAGGATCGCCCATGGAAGCCTTCTTCCTGATCAGCCTGCTATGGCTGCTCGCCTGGACCGTGTTCCTGCTCTCGGCATTCTCCGAGCGCGACGGCCGCCGCGTCCGCACCCACACCCTGCTCGACGACATCGAGATCACCCCATGAACGCCATCGCACGCCTTTCGCTCGCCGCTGTCTGCAGCGCCCTGCTCACAACCTCCGCGCTCGCCGCGAAGCCGAAACCCGCGCCGAAGCCCGACACCCTGACCATCGAAAGCCCGTGGGCGCGCGCCACGCCGCCGGGCGCGCCGGTCGCCGGCGGTTTCCTCGTCGTGCGCAACACCGGCAAGGCCGATGATCGTCTGGTGTCGGCCACCAGCCCCGATGCCGACAAAGTGGAACTCCACGAGATGCGCATGGATGGCGGCGTGATGCGCATGCGCCGCATCGACGACGGCCTGTCGATCGCTGTCGGCGGCGCGCTGGCGCTCGCGCCCGGCGGCTACCACCTGATGTTCATCGGGCCGAAGCATCCGTTCGTGGCCGGGCAGACCGTCACCGCGACGCTGCGCTTCGAGCACGGCGGCGAACGCACCGTGCGCTTCGACGTCCGCGCGATGGGCGCCGGCGCCACGCAGCACTGATCCGCCGCCTTACCTGATCGCTTCATTCGAGACACCGCCACGGCGCCCCACGGGCGCCGTGCAATGCCGTGCGTCCTTCCTTTTCCGAGATCGACATTCCCATGCAGACCCCGCCCCTCTTCGTCTCCTCGTCCGCCGCACGTCGCGGCCTGCGCGTGGCCGCGCTGCCCGCACTGATCGCCGCGCTGCTGGCCGCACCCGCGTTCGCCGCCGACGAGGCCGCCTCCGCCTCGCCCGAAGACCTCGACACCGTCGTCGTCACCGGCACCAAGACCGACGAGGCGTTCGGCGCGAAATCCGGCATCCCGCTGTCGAAGATGCCGCAGAGCGTGCAGGTGATTTCCGCCGACGCGATCCGCACCGAAGGCGTGCGCAGCGTCGGCGACCTGCTGCGCGACGTGCCCAGCGCCAATCCCGGCAACTCGCGCGTCGCCCGCTACCAGAGCTTCAGCCTGAAGGTGCGCGGCTTCCTCGCCGACCAGATGCGCAACGGCATGCGCCAGCGCTACTACGAGGACATCGACGCCTCGGCGCTGTCGAACGTCGAGCGCGTGGAAGTGCTGAAGGGCCCGTCGTCGGTGCTCTACGGCCAGTCCGCGATCGGCGGCATCCTCAGCATCATCACCAAACGCCCGGAGACGACCTTCGGCGGCAGCGCGTCGCTGCGCATCGGCCAGGACGACGAGCGCGTCGGCACCTTCGACCTGACCGGCCCGCTCGCGGCCGACGGCCGTTTCTCGGCGCGCCTCGGCGGCGAGATCGAGCGCTCGGGCACGTTCGTCGACGGCCAGGATCTCGATCGCGACAACGTCGCGCTCGCCGCGCGCTGGAACGTCTCCGACGCGGTGACGGTGCACTGGCTGTCGGAATACATCTCGCGCGAGACGCTGGGCTATCCGGGCCTGCCGGTGACCGGCACGGTGGTCGGCAACGGCCACGGCACGGTGCGCCGCGGCGTGTTCCTCGGCGAACCTTCGCTGCGTCCGCTCACCGCGGATTCGCCGCTGATCCAGCTGTGGGCCGACATCCGCGTGTCCGACCGCTGGACGCTGAGCCCGCGCTACCAGTACCAAGGCTTCCGCAGTGAGTTCAGCCAGATCCGCGTGCGCGGCATGCAGGCCGACGGTGTCACCCTCAACCGCAACGGCCGCTACGGCAAGGAAGACGACGACTACCAGATCGCGCAGCTCGATCTCGCCGGCCGCGTCGAGACCGGCCGCGTCGGCCACCAACTGCTGCTGGGCGTCGAAGGCAGCCGCGAGGACAGCACGTTCGTGCAGTCCAACCTCACCAACGTCGGCCCGGTGAACATCTACGCGCCGATCTACACCTACCCCGCCATCGCGCCGGGGACCATGCATGCGTTCGACTTCGCCGGCCTCGGTGACGGCACCGCGGTGTACGCGCAGGACCTGATCTCGCTGTCGCCATCGTGGGACGTGATCGTCGGCCTGCGCCACAGCCGCCTCGACTACACCCAGACCAACGACGGCGTGCGCGACGATTCGAGCAGCGCGGCGACGACGTGGCAGCTGGCGACGAACGTGCGGCTGTCGGATCGCTGGTCGCTGTTCGGCGGCGTGAACACCGGTTTCGACGTCGAAAGCACGATGGGTGCGCGCGCGGCCGATGGCCACGTATTCGATCCCGAGCGTTCGCGCCAGGTCGAGGCCGGCGTGCGCTACGGCAGCGACCACCACCGCGTCAGCGTCGCGCTGTTCGACCTGCGCCGCTACGACGCGCTCACCGCCGACCCGGTCGATCCCGACTTCAGCGTGCAGGACGGCGAGCAGCGCGTGCGCGGCCTCGAAGTCGAAGGCGTGTCGCGCTTTGGCGAGGCGTGGACGCTGACCTGGGGTGCGTCGCGCATGGACGGCAAGGTGCTGCGCAGCCACGACGGCGACCAGGATGCCGAACTCGGCGACACGCCGAAGCTCACCGGCCTGCTGCGCACGCGCTACACGCTGACGGACACGCCGTGGTCGTTCGACGCGGGCGTCTACGGCGTCGGGTCGCGGCGACTGGTGAACGGCAGCGACGTGCGCCTGTCGGGCTATGCGCTGGTGGATGCCGGCGTGCAGTACGCGCAGCGCGACTGGTCGTTCGGACTGACCGTGAACAACCTGTTCGACCGCCGCTACTACACCGCCTCGGGCAACAGCTTAAGCGTGCTGCCGGGCGACCCGCGCCACGTCGCCCTGCGCGTGACGTATGCCTTCTGACCGCGACTGCCACGACCCGCGCATCGCCGCGCACTCCCATCGCGCGACCTGGCGATGGCATGCGTGGCTGGGGCTGCTGGCCGCACCGGTGATGCTGGTGCTCGCGATCACCGGCGCGCTCTATCTCTACGACACGGAGATTGAGCGCGCCTGGTACGGGCCGCTGATGAACGTGACGCCGGGCCCGCGCCCGGCGTCGCCGGATGCGCTGGAAGCGGCAGTGCACAACGCATACCCGCAGGCAACGCTGGCTTCGGTGGCGTGGCCACACGACGCCACCCACGTCGCGACGTGGACGATCGCCGATCCGCAGACCGGACGATTGAACGTGTTCGTCGATCCATGGACGGCGCGCGTGCTCGGCACGCTGCCCGAGGACGGACGGCTGATGCGGGTGATCGTGCGCCTGCACGGCGAACTGCTGGCGGGACGCGTCGGCGACGGCGTGGTGGAACTGGCGGCGAGCGCGGGCCTCGTGCTCGCCGTGTCGGGCCTCGCGCTGTGGTGGCCGAAACGTTGGCGGCTGCGCGCGGTGTTCGTGCCACGGCTGCGCGCACGCGGCCGCGCCTTCTGGCGCGACCTGCACGCGGTGCCGTCGGCGCTGCTGGCTGCGGCACTGGTGCTGCTGGTGCTGTCGGGCCTGCCGTGGTCGGGGCTGTGGGGCGAACGCCTCGCGTCGCTGGGCACGCTCAGCGCCGCGACGATGCCGACGCCCAACTTCCGCGACCCGCCGAAGCTGGACGAGGACGCTTCGGCATCGCCGCATGCCGGCCATGCCGCGCATCACGCCAAGCCCGCACGCGAAACCGCGGACGTCGCGAAACTGCCGTGGACGATCCGGCACAGCGTCGCGCCGCAGCTGGACGCGGCCGCGGGCCCGGTGCGCATTCCGCTGTCGCAGGTGATGGCCATCGCCGCCGCGCGCGGGCTCGCCGACGTCGGGCCGAACCTGCGCGTGTTCTATCCCGATGGCCCGCGCGGCGTGTACACGATCAGCCTGGTGCCGTCGCGCGCCGAAGGCCAGCACACGGTCTACCTCGACCCGCGCGACGGCCGCGTCATCGACGACATCGGCTGGTCGCGCTACAGCCCGCTCGGCAAGGCGGTGGAATGGGGCGTGGAAGTGCACGTCGGCCGCGAATACGGCGAACCGAACCGGCTGATCGCGCTGCTGGTCTGCCTCGGCCTCGCACTGACCTCGTGCGCGGCGCTGGTGCTGTGGTGGAAGCGGCGCGCGCCCGGCACGCTCGGCCTGCCCGACGCGAAGGACGGCCGGCTGCCGCGCTGGCTGCTGGCGACGATGCTCGTCTGCGGCCTGCTGTTCCCGCTGCTGGGCCTCGCGCTGATCGCATTCGCAATCGTCGACCGCTGGCCGCGGCGCCCCGCCGCCGGCTGAGGTCCGAGTCGAAAGGACCGGGCAAGGCCGCCCGGCCCGATCGTGCGCGCGCCGCGGATCGGCGCATCGCGGCCGCGCCCTCCCCTGCGGTGTTGAACATCGCCGCAGGATTGATCGCATATCTTCGACATTCCGCCACGATTTCCCGACGCCGCGCACGCCGCGGGCGCGACGGCGTGCCCGCGTGTTGACGCCCGGTCGGGGCCTCGCGCAAGGTGACCGCGCCGACGGAGCGCGACCCGCCCGCCAGCTGCCGGCCATCGCCGATGCATCGTCCGCGCCGCCGAGGGGAGGGGCGCGGAGGCGTGGATCGAACCAACGCCACGCCGCATGCGGATGCCGGCCTTCGCCATGGAATCGAAACCGTGCGGTCGCGCGGTCGCGGCCGTCATCCCGACAGAAACAGAAAAAGAATGGAGTCGTCATGTTTCCCAATGCTTGCCGGAATCGCGCAGCGGCGATGATCGCCGCGCTGTGCGCCTTGCTGTTCCCCGTCTTCGCCTTCGCCGGCGACGACATCCCCGCCACCGCCGCGAACACCGCCGCACCGATGCAGGAAGGCCGCATCGCCGAGCTGCGGCCGTCGGTCCACGCCATCGACCTGTCGAAATCGCCCGTTCGCGCGTTCACCATCGACACGCTCGACGCGACGTTCGTGAAGATCCACTTCGACTACTTCAACCTGCCGAAGGGCCTGTCGGTCGAAGTCTCCGATCCGAAGCGCCGCGAGGTGTACCGCTACGGCAATCGCCAGCGCGACGATTTCACCGTCGATCGCGCGATGGGCCAGAACGGCAACACGAGTTTCTCGGCGATGTCGATCAGCGGCCCGACCGCGATCGTGCACCTCGTCGGCATCGCGCGCGAGCCGTGGACGCGTGCGCACGGCGTGCGCGTGAGCCGCATCCTCGAAGGCTATCCCGAGGACATGCTGGCGGCCGTGCAGCCCGAAGCGCTGGCCGGCAGCGCGAGCCCTCTCGCGACCTGCGTGAACGACAAGAAATCGGCGGTCTGCTACGCCACGACCGATCCGGTCGCCTACGACCGTTCCCGTCCGGTGGCGCGACTGGTGCTGGCCCGCGGCAGCAACTGCACCGCATGGCGCGTCGGCCCGAACAACCACATGTTCACCAACCAGCACTGCATCCGCACCGCCGACGAAGCGGCCTCCGCGGAGGTGTGGTTCAACTATCAGGCCACGACCTGCGGCGGCACGACCGCCGGCACCGTCGTCAAGGTCAGCGGCGCCAGCCTGCTGAAGACCCACGGCGCGTACGACTTCGCACTGTTCACGGTCAACAACTTCACCTCGATCTCGCAGTTCGGCTACCTGGGCCTGGACGTGCGCACGCCGGTGCAGAACGAGGAGATCGACATCGCGCAGCATCCCGGCGCACGGCTGAAGGAACTGGCGGTGGTCAGCGACCACGTCGGCGGCGGCCGCTGCATCATCGACGAACCGCTGCATGACAATCTGTGGGGCACGCTCAGCGACACCGCTTACCGCTGCGACACCGAAGGCGGTTCGTCGGGGTCGCCGGTGCTCTCGCGCGCCACCAACAAGGTGCTCGCGCTGCATCACGTCACCTACGGCGGCTGCCTCAACGGCGGCGTGCAGTTCGCCTACATCTGGCCGGAGGTGTCGAGCTTCTTCGGCGGCGTGGTGCCCAACGGCGACAACGGCGGCCCGCCGTCGAACGCGCCGCCGGTGGCGAACTTCAACGTCGTCTCCAGCGGCCTCGTCGCCACCTTCACCGACACCTCCACCGACAGCGACGGCACCATCGCGTCGCGGCTGTGGTCCTTCGGTGACGGCACCACCTCCACGCTCGTGAATCCGTCGAAGACCTACGCCGCCGCAGGCACCTACACCGTCTCGCTCAAGGTCACCGACAACGGCGGCCTCGGCACCACCGTCGCCAAATCGGTCACCGTCTCCAGTGCGAACACGCCCCCGGTCGCCAACTTCGGCTTCACCACCAGCGGCCTGAGCGCCACTTTCACCGACACCTCCACCGACGCCGGCGGCAGCATCGCCGCGCGCAGCTGGAACTTCGGCGACGGCACCACGTCCACGCTCGCCAGCCCGGTGAAGACCTACGCCGCGGCGGGCAGCTACACCGTCACCCTCACCGTCACCGACAACGGCGGACTCACCGCGACGACATCGAAATCGGTGACGGTCAGCGCCTCGGGTGGTGCGTTCTTCCAGAACCTCGTCGACTACCCGATCAACGACAACGCCACCGTCGACAGCCCGATCACCGTCTCCGGCGTCGCCGGCAACGCACCGGCCACGTTGTCCGTCGCGGTCCGCATCATCCACACCTTCCCCAGCGACCTGCGCGTCGATCTGGTCGCACCGGACGGTTCGCTCTACAACATCCAGAACCACGTCAGCAGCACCAACATCATCAAGACGGTGACGATCAACGCCAGCAGCGAAGTCGCCAACGGCGTCTGGAAGCTGCGCGTCAACGACAGCATCGGCGGCGACACCGGCTACATCGACAGCTGGTCCATGCAGTTCTGAAGCATGCCGTTCCGAGGCATGCCGCCTCGGACGACCGCCCTCCGCGAGACCGTCGTCGCATCGGAGTCCTCTTCCGATGCGACGCGGCCCTTCCCTGCGCCGTCGGCCCGCGCGGCCACGGCGGCGCATCGCTCCCATCGAAAGGAATCCCGATCATGTTCGCAAGACTCCCCGCGGCACTGTGCGCGTGGCTCTCGACCTGCCTGCTGCTGTGCGCGACGCAGGCGCAGGCCGCCCCGCCCGCCAGGCTCTACGCCCCGGTGGCCGGACAGCCGGACCGCATCGCCCAGTTCATCGTGAAATACCGTGCGACCTCGACGCTCGGTCGCCAGGCGAACGCCGTCGCCGCCGCCGCGCGCATCGGCACGCTCTCCGGTCGCGCCGTGACCCATCGCCGCCGGCTCGGCATCGGTGCGGAACTGGTGCGCGTCGACGGCGCTGCGCTGTCGTCCGCCGAGGCGCTGGACTTCATGCGCCGCATCGCCGCCGATCCCGACGTCGAATTCATCCAGCCCGACGCGGTGATGCAGCCGACGATGACGCCGAACGATCCGCGCTACGTCGACCAGTGGCATTACCAGGGCCTGCCCTCCGGCCTGAACCTGCCTGCGGCCTGGGATCTCGCGACCGGCGCGGGCATCGTCGTCGCGGTGGTCGACACCGGCGTCACCTCGCATCCGGACCTCAACGGCAACGTGATCGCCGGCTACGACTTCATCACCGATGCCGCGCGTGCGCGCGACGGCGACGGCCGCGACGCCAACCCGCAGGACGAAGGCGACTGGACGGTCGCGGGCGAATGCTCGGCGACGTGGACCGCGCGCAATTCGTCGTGGCACGGCACGCACGTCGCCGGCACGATCGGCGCCGTCACCAACAACGCGATCGGCGTCGCCGGCGTCGCGTTCAACGCACGCATCCAGCCGGTGCGCGTGATGGGTCGCTGCGGCGGCATGGAGTCGGACATCGTCGACGGCATCGTCTGGGCCGCGGGTGGCACCGTTGCCGGCGCACCCGCCAACGCGACGCCCGCGCGCGTGATCAACCTCTCGCTCGGCGGCACCGGCGCCTGCGATCCGGCCTACCAGACCGCGATCGACGCCGCGGTCGCGCGCGGCAGCGTGGTGGTGGTCGCCGCGGGCAACGCCAATGCCGACAGCAGCGGCCATCGCCCGGCCAGCTGCAACAACGTCGTGAACGTGGCCGCGCTCGATCGCGAAGGCAATCGCGCGTCGTATTCGAACTACGGGACATTGATCGACCTGTCCGCACCCGGCGGCGAAACCAGCCCCACCGCCGCGAACGGCGTGCTGTCGACGCTCAACTTCGGCACCACGACGCCCTATCCCAGCACCGGCGGCTACTTCGCGCGCCTGCAGGGCACATCGATGGCCGCGCCGCACGTCTCCGGCCTCGCCGCGCTCATGCTCTCGCGCAATCCGGCGCTGACGCTGGCGCAGATCGAGGCGACGCTGAAATCCAGCACGCGCGCCATCACCGGCACGTGCACGGGTGGCTGCGGCGCGGGCGCTGCGGACGCGTACAAGGCGGTGCTCGCCGCGGGCGGCACCTCGACGAACGCGCCGCCGGTGGCGAACTTCAGCGTCGTCAGCAGCGGGCTTGTCGCCTCCTTCACCGACACCTCCACCGACAGCGACGGCACCATCGCGTCGCGCCTGTGGAACTTCGGCGACGGCACCACCTCCACCCTCGCCAATCCGTCGAAGACCTACGCCGCCGCCGGCACCTACACCGTCTCGCTCAAGGTCACCGACAACGGCGGCCTCGGCACCACGGCCACCAAGTCCGTCACCGTCTCCAGTGCGAACACGCCGCCGGTCGCCAGCTTCGGCTTCACCACCAGCGGCCTGAGCGCCACCTTCACCGACACCTCCACCGACACCGGCGGCAGCATCGCCGCGCGCAGCTGGAACTTCGGCGACGGCACCACGTCCACGCTCGCCAACCCGGTGAAGACCTACGCCGCGGCAGGCACCTACACGGTCACCCTCACCGTCACCGACAACGGCGGGCTCACCGCCACCACCAGCAAGTCGGTGACCGTCAGCGCCTCCGGCGGCGCATTCTTCCAGAACCTGACCGACTACCCGATCAACGACAACGCCACCGTCGACAGCCCGATCACCGTCTCCGGCGTCGCCGGCAACGCGCCAGCGACCCTTAGCGTGGCCGTGCGCATCATCCACACCTTCCCCAGCGACCTGCGTGTCGATCTGGTCGCGCCGGATGGTTCGCTCTACACCATCCAGAACCACGTCAGCAGCACCAACATCATCAAGACGGTGACCATCAACGCCAGCAGCGAAGTCGCCAACGGCGTCTGGAAACTGCGCGTCAACGACAGCATCGGTGGCGACACCGGCTACATCGACAGCTGGTCCATGCAGTTCTGAGGCATGCCGTTCGGAGGCATGCCATTCGGAGACGTGCGGCCACGAAGCATGCCGCCCGCAAACCTGCGCACGAGGCGTCGGCGGCATCGGCCGCCGGCGCCTCACTGCGAGCGCAGCGCCTCGATCGGATCCAGCAGCGACGCCTTGCGCGCCGGGTAGTAGCCGAAGAACAGGCCAGTCGCGATCGAGAAACCGGCGGCAAGACCAATGACCTTCGCGTTGAGCGCCACCGGCAGGCTGCCGGTCTTGCCGACCAGCAGCGCACCGATCACGCCGAGCGCGATGCCGATGATGCCGCCGATCACCGAGATCAGCATCGCTTCGGCGAGGAACTGCATGCGGATGTCACGCGGACCGGCGCCGACGGCCATGCGCAGGCCGATCTCGCGGATGCGCTCGGTCACCGACACCAGCATGATGTTCATGATGCCGATGCCGCCGACGATCAGCGAAATGCCGGCGACCGCGCCGAGCAGCCACGACATCAGCTTCGTCGTCTGCGTGCGGGTGGCGACGATTTCGGCGAGGTTGCGCACGTTGAAGTCGTCGTCGTCGCCGGGCTGGATCTTGTGGCGCTGGCGCAGCAGCGCCTCGATCTCGCCCTGCGCCGTCGACAGGCCCTGCGGATCGGCCACGCCGACGCTGATCTGCATCACCGCGCCCGGCGGCAGCGCCGCGTTGCTGGACATGCGCCGGCGCGCGGTGTCGAGCGGAATGACGACGAGGTCGTCCTGGTCCTGACCGAAACCGCCCTGGCCTTTCGACTTCAGCACGCCGACCACGGTGAACGGCACGCGGCCGAGGCGCACGGTCTGGCCGACGGCTTCCTCGTCGCCGAACAGCTCGCGGCGCACGGTCGCGCCAAGGATCGCGGTCTTGTCGCCGCCGCTGTAATCGCCCGAAGCGAAGCCTTCGCCCGACGCCAGTTCCCAGCCGTTGATGGAGAACCAGTCCGGCTCCACGCCGTACCAGTTCGTCGACCAGTTGTTCTCGGCGTACACCGCCTGGGTGCCGCCGCGCAGCACGCCGCTGACGTAGGCCACGCCCGACACTTCGTGGCGGATCGCCTCGGCGTCGCCCTCGTTGAGCGTGTAGAAGCTGCTCGCGCTGATGCGCACGCCGCCCATGCCGCGGCCGGCGCCCGGATTGATGTCGAGGCGCTGCGAACCGAGGCCGGAGACGAGCTTCTCGATCTCCGCCTGCGTGCCCTGTCCGACCGACACCATCACGATCACCGCGGCGATGCCGATGATCACGCCGAGCGACGTGAGCGCGCTGCGCAGCCAGTTGCCGCGCAGCGCGTAGGTCGCGGTGCGCAGCACCTCGACGAACGTCAGGCCACCGGCGGCGCTCATGCGTGGCCTCCGTTCGCATCGACCGGCGCCGCGTCGCCCTCGTGCGGCGCGTCCTCGAACAGTTCGCCGTCGCGCATCACGCACATGCGATCCGCGTGCGCGGCGACTTCTGCGTCGTGGGTGATCAGGATGACCGTGCGGCCGGCGTCGCGGAGGCGCTCGAACAGCGACAGGATTTCCTGCCCGGTGCGCGAATCGAGCGCACCGGTCGGTTCGTCGGCCATCAGGATCGGCGGGTCCTGGATCAGCGCACGAGCGATCGCCACGCGCTGCTGCTGGCCGCCGGAGAGTTCGCTGGGCCGATGGTGCATGCGTTCGCCCAGGCCGACCGCGGTCAGCGCGTCGGCGGCGCGGCGGCGACGCTCGGCCGGCGGCACGCGCGCGTAGCTCAGCGGCATCGCCACGTTGTCCAGCGCGCTCATCCGCGCCAGCAGGTTGAAGCCCTGGAACACGAAGCCGATCTTGTCGCGGCGGAGCACCGCGCGCGCCTCGGCGTCGAGCGTGGCGACGTCGACGCCGTCGCAGAGATACGTACCGCTGCTGGGCGTATCGAGGCAGCCGATGAGGTTCATCAGCGTCGACTTGCCGGAGCCGGACGGCCCCATGATCGCGACGAATTCGCCGTGGCCGATGCGCAGGTCGACGTTGCGCAGCGCGACGACCTCGGCCTGCGTGCCGGCGGCGTAGACCTTGCTGAGCGCGCGGGTCTCGACGACCGGGGACGACGCGCGCGCCGCGGATGCTGCCGCGGGCTCGTTCACTTCGCGGCCTCCGCCACCTGCACGCCGACGATGACCTGATCGCCGGCCTTGAGGCCACCGTCGATCTCGGTACTGCTGCCGTCGGAGGCACCGACGCGCACCATCACCTGCTTCGGCCTGCCGTCGGCCGCCAGCACATATACCGGGGCGCGGCGCGCGCTGACGAGTGCATTCAGGGCATCGTCCCAAGTCTTGCGCTGGGCATCGTTCAGGGCGGTGCGGAAGGCGGCGAACTGCTGGTTCATGCGCTCCAGACGACGCTGCCGCGCGGCGGCGTCGTTGCCGCCGCTCTGGCCGCCGGCGCCGGGACCACCCGGGCCACCGCCGGGCATGCGTCCGAACAGCGCGCTGCCGCCGGGCTGGCCGCCCGACTGCGCGGCGGCCATGCGCGCGGCCATGCGCTCGCGCAGCTTCGCCAGCGCATCGTCGAACGCGGCCTGCTGGGTCGCATCGAGCTTCAGCGTCGCGGCGATCTTCGGCAGTTCGTCGTTCATGCCGCCGCCGCGCTGCGCGGACGCGGCGTCGGGCGCGGCCGCCACGGCATCGTCGCCGGTCGGCTTGAAGCGCAGCGCCGCGTTCGGCACCTTCAGCACGCCGTCGCGGCGGCTGACCTCGATCTCCGCGTTCGCGGTGAGGCCCGGCAACAGCGCCTGGTCGGCGTTGTCGACCGACACCACCACCGGATACGTGATGACGTTGTTGGTGTTCGTCGCCGACAGCCGCACCTGGCGCACTTTGCCGATGAAGCGACGGTCCGGGAAGGCGTCGACGGTGAAGCTCACCGACTGCCCCTGCCGCACCTGGCCGATGTCGGATTCGTCCACGGACAGCACGATCTCCATCCGCGACAGGTCTTCGGCAATCTTGAACAGCACCGGCGCCTGCAGGCTGGCGGCCACGGTCTGGCCGGGTTCGACGGCGCGGGTCAGCACCACGCCGTCGACCGGCGAGCGGATCACGCTGCGCGCGAGGTTGAGGTGCGCGTTCTCGGTCGACGCCAGCTGCTGGCGGATCTGCGCCTCGGCCTGCGCCACCTGCGCGCGCGCCTGGTCGCGCTGCGCCTGGGCGAGGTCGAGGTCGCTCTTCGCCACCAGCTTGCGGCCGGCGAGGTCGCGCTTGCGGCCGTAGTCGAGTTCGGCGTTGCGCAGCGTGGCCTGCGCGGTCGCGAGACCGGCGCGGGCGTTGGCGATGGCGGCATCGCCCTGCGCGATCTGGGTCTGGAAGGTGCTGGGATCGATCCGGGCGATGATCTGGCCCTTGGTCACGTGGTCGTTGTAGTCGACCAGCACCTCGGTGAGCTTGCCCGAGACCTCGCTGCCGACGTCCACCGTCGACAGCGCGCCGAGCGTGCCGGTGGCGGAGATCGCCACGCGGATGTCGCCCTGTTCGACCGCGGCGGTGCGGAACTTCGGCTGGGCGCTGGTGCCATGGCCCTTCCACCACCAGAGCGCGGCGGCGACCACGGCGAGGCCGAACAGGACCGGCAGGAAACGGGAGAGGCGGAAACCGGAGGAACGCGGAGCAGGCATGGGGGTCGCCAATCGCAGGTCAAAGGGAATTGAACGCATCCGGGCAACGTCGGTTGACAGGCGGAATGCACGAAGGTTCCCTGCGGAATCCCCGGCGTTCGGCCCATGTCTTGGCGCGCGCGGTGCGGCCCCGCATCATCGCATGACCTTCCCGGAAGCCGCCCCCATGCCATTGGTCATAGACCGTTTCGCCCCCGTCGTCCTGCTGCTGTGCTCGAACATCTTCATGACGTTCGCCTGGTACGGCCACCTCAAGTTCAAGTCGGTCTCGCTGCCGCTGGTGATCCTCGCCAGCTGGGGCATCGCCTTCTTCGAATACCTGCTGATGGTCCCCGCCAACCGCATGGGCAGCGCGGTCTATTCCGCCCCGCAGCTCAAGGGCATGCAGGAAGCGATCACGCTCATCGTGTTCGCGGTGTTCTCGACCTGGTTCCTGGGCCAGCCGCTGAAGTGGAACCACTGGGCCGGCTTCGCCCTGATCTTCGTCGCCGCGGGGCTGATCTTCAAGGAATGACGGACGGCACAGGAGGATTTTCCTTTCCCCTTCGCTCTTCGTCCCGAGGGCTTTGCAGAGCTGGAAACGCGCTCCGAAGCAGGAGACCCGAAGGGCGGCGGACAGGAGGTCCGCCGTTTTTCGACGAGGCAGGACGCCTCGTCGAAAAATCCCGGCCGCGTTCCCGACGGCAGATTTGCCTTGGCAACGAGGAGTTTTCTTTCGCCCCTTTCTTTTTGAAAAGAAAGGGGCCCGCGCACCAGCGCGGAAAAGGATTCCGGGCTTTCCCCGGACATGCATCAGTCACTGCGAAAAGCTCGCGGGAACCCAGAATCAGGTTCCTCGCCTGCGGCTCGGAATGACAAAGAGAAGGTGCGTCAGAACGGAATGCGCCCGACCAGCATGTCCTTGAACATCACCCAGTCGCCGGCGAACGAATAGAACGGATACTTGAACGTCGCCGGCCGGTTCTTCTCGAACACGAAATGCCCGACCCACGCGAACGCATAGCCGCAGACCAGCGCGGCCAGTACCCAGCGCGGATCACGCTGCACGATCGCCGCACCCGCGAAACCCAGCGCGCCGAGGCTGCCGACGAAGTGCAGCCGGCGACACGTGCGGTTGGCGTGCTCGCCGAGGTAGAACGGATAGAACTCGCGGAAACTGGCGAAACCGGCCATCGGCATCTCCGGACTCAGGGATCCGCGGCATCCCGCGCGACGGGTCGGGCCATGCGCTGGAGCAGCAGGACCACACCGTACCAGACGAACAGCATGCCGAGCAGGTTGGGCACGCTGATCGTCCATTCCGACACGCGATGGCCGTAGACCAGCAGCGCGACGCCCAGCACGACCAGCAGCACCGGCCATACCGGCGACAACGCACCGTCGCCGGACGCGCCACGGCGGCGCAGGCGCCGCGCGCAGGCCGCGTCGCAATGCAGGCCGAGCGGGCCGTCATGTGCGCAGTCCTCGCCGCACAACGCCTTGCCGCAGGCGGCGCAGACGCCGACGGCGATGCGGTCGCGATGGCGGAAGCAGTTCATGCCGCGTCGCCCCCACGCTCGGCCGCCTTGGCGCGATTCCAGTAGGCGTCCTGCGCGTCCAGCGACAAGTCGGCGAGCGAAACGCCGTCGGCAGCGGCCATCGCTTCCATCGCGCGGAAGCGGCGCTCGAACTTGTGGTTGGCGCGGCGCATCGCGGCGCCCGGATCGACCTTCGCGTGGCGCGCAAGATTCGCGGCGACGAACAGCAGGTCGCCGAGTTCGTCTTCCAGCCGATCGCGCACCGCGGCGTCGCCGGGCGACGCGGCCAGCGCGTCGAACTCGGCCTGCACTTCCTCCAGTTCCTCGCGCAGCTTGTCGATGACCGGCGCCGGGCCGGGCCAGTCGAACCCGACCGTTGCCGCCTTCTTCTGCAGCTTCACCGCGCGCTGCCACTCGGGCAGGCCGCGGGCGACGCCGGCCAGCGCCGACGTGTCGTGCGCGTCGCCGTGCTTCGCGATGCGTTCGCGCTTCTTCTCGGCATCCCACATCGCGTTGAGCGCGTCGCTGTCGGCGATGCTCATGCCGGCGAACACGTGCGGATGCCGGCGCTCCATCTTGTCGCTGATCGCCGCGACCACGTCGGCGAACGCGAACGCGCCCTGCTCCTCGGCCATGCGCGCATGGAACACGACCTGGAACAGCAGGTCGCCGAGCTCGTCCTTCAGGTCGTCGAGATCGCCGCGGTCGATGGCGTCGGCGACTTCGTAGGCTTCCTCGACCGTGTACGGCGCGATCGTCGCGAAGGTCTGCTTCACGTCCCACGGGCAGCCCGTCCGCGGATCGCGCAGGCGGGCCATGATGGCGAGGAGGCGGTGGATGTCGTCTGCGTGTCGCATGCTTTCAGCCTCACTGTCCGCGATACAGGGTCGCAACGCCGGATCTGCGATCGACGGCGACCGAGAAATGGCACCCCGGCGGCGGTCGGGGCCCACAGAGGAAAACGAACGACCATTCCGTGGCGGCTTCGTCCCGCACGCCGGCGAACGTGTCCAGCCGGTAGTTCGCGAGATCGAAACCTTCGGCGACGGCCTTCTTCCGGGCAATCGCCAGTGCATCCTCATGCCCGAGCAGCGCCACGGCCTTCTTGCCCGCATCGGCACGTCCGGAATCGACGCACGCAACGAGCGAGAGAGAGACACCGAGTGCGATGACGTGGAAGGAACGGATGGGGGCTGCCATCTGCTTCAGCTACGCTTCGGTAGAGCGGCCTTCAGGCCGCTGCTCGATTGCCGCGGAAGAACAGCGGCCTGAAGGCCGCTCTACCGGGGCGCAACGTGAAGTTCAGCCGCACCAACCCGCCCACGGCAACCGCACATCGCCCAGCGCGATGAAGTCGCCGTTGAGCAGCGTGTCGCGCTGGTTGTAGCGGAACGGGCGGCCCTGCGGGTCGAGCACGCGGCCGCCGGCGGCTTCGACGATGGCCTGGCCCGCAGCGGTGTCCCACTCGCTGGTCGGGCCGAAGCGCGGATACAGGTCGATCAGTCCTTCGGCAACGCGACAGAACTTCAGCGACGACCCGACGCCGATCGTCTCGATCTCGCCGGTGTCGGCGGTCATGCGCGCCATGAAGGCCTCGGTGCGCGCGTCGCGATGCGAGCGGCTGGCGGCGACGCGCAGCGGCGCGGTCGCCGGCGTGCGCGTTTCCAGCGCGGTCTCGCCGCCGTCGCGGCGCACGTACGCGCCATGGGCGAGATCGCCCCACCACAGCGTGTCCTGCACCGGCGCCTGGATCACGCCGAAGGTCGCGACGCCGTCCTCGATCAGCGCGATGTTGACCGTGAACTCGCCGTTGCGCTTGATGAACTCGCGGGTGCCGTCGAGCGGATCGACCAGCCACAGCCGCGTCCACGCGCGACGCTCGGCGACCGGCAGTTCCGCCGATTCCTCCGACAGCACGGGGATGTCCGGCGTGAGCCGCTGCAGGCCGGCGACGATGCGCCGGTGCGAGGCGAGGTCGGCGGCCGTCAGCGGACTGTCGTCGGCCTTGGTCTCGACCTCGAAGCCACGATCATAGATTTCGAGAATATCGGCGGCGGCGGCCTGCGCCAGCGCGATCACGCCTTCGCGGATCGTCTCGTCGAGCAGGACATCACCTTGCGGGTTCGCCATGTCGCAACAACTCCCTGATGAGGAACAGGGCGGCGATCGACCGCCCCTCGGAAAAGTCTTCTTCGAGGATGAGGTCGTGCAGCGCGTCCAGCCGCCACGGCACCACGTCCAGTGGCTCCGGTTCGTCGCCCGGCAGCCGTTCCTCGTACAGGTCGCGGGCCAGCACGAGGACGGTCTCGTGGCCCATGTAGGTCGGCGCGAGGCTGATCCGGCGTACCACGCGCAGCGAGCGCGCGCCGTAGCCGATCTCTTCCTTCAGCTCGCGGTTCGCGGCTTCCTCGGGCGTCTCGCCTTCGTCGATCTTGCCCTTCACCAGCCCCAGCTCATAGCGATGGGTGCCGGCGGCGTATTCGCGGATCAGCAGCGCGGTGTCGTCGTCGCGCATCGGCACCACGATCACCGCGCCGTGGCCGATGGCCGGCACGCGGTGGTAGCGCCGGCGCTCGCCGTTGCTGAACTCCAGGTCCAGGTCCTCGACCACGCGATCAGGGTCGCCCAGGCGGCGACGCACGTCGTGGATGACCGGCAGGCGGCGGCTCACGGCGCACCTGCGCCGCGGGCGATAATGTGGGGATGACGACGCATCCGCCGATGATAAACGACGCCGACGCCTGGCGGTCGCGCGACCTCGCCGTGCTCTGGCACCCCTGCACGCAGATGCGCGAGCACCCGCACGCGCTGCCGCTGTTCCCGGTCGCCCGCGGCGACGGCGCCTGGCTGGTCGGCCACGACGGCCGCCGGGTGCTGGACGGGGTCAGCAGCTGGTGGACCAACCTGCACGGGCACGCCGAGCCGCGCATCGCCGAGGCCATCGCCCGCCAGGCGCGGACGCTGGAGCAGGTGATCCTGGCCGGGTTCTCGCACGCCCCGGCGGTGGAGCTGGCCGAACGCCTGCTCGCCCGCGCCCCGCTCGAACCCGGCCGCGCGCCGCTGGCGAAGGTCTTCTACGCCGACAACGGCTCGTCGGGCGTGGAAGTGGCGCTGAAGATGGCGTTCCACTGGTTCCGCAACCGCGGCGATGCGCCGAAGCGCACGAAGTTCGTCGCGCTGACCAACAGCTACCACGGCGAGACCGTGGGCGCACTGTCGGTGGGCGACATCCCGCTGTACCGCCGGGTCTACGCGCCGCTGCTGCTGGAGGCGCTGTTCGCGCCCTCGCCCGACGCCTTCGGCGCGACCGATGCCGCCGACGCCGAGCGCCGGGCCGATGCCGCCGCCGATGCCCTCGCCGCCCTGCTCGACGCCCATCTCGACGAGGTCTGTGCGCTGATCCTCGAACCGCTGGTGCAGTGCGCCGGCGGCATGCGCATGCACCACCCGCGCTACCTGCGCCGCGTCCGCGAACTGTGCGACATGTACGGCGTGTTCCTGATCGCGGACGAGATCGCGGTCGGCTTCGGTCGCACGGGCACGCTGTTCGCCTTCGACCAGGCGGGCGTCCAACCGGACCTGATGTGCCTGTCGAAGGGCCTCACCGGCGGCTTCCTGCCGCTGTGCGCGGTGCTGGCGACCAATGAAATTTACGACGGTTTCCTCGACGATTCGCGCGAACGCGCCTTCCTGCATTCGCACAGCTACAGCGGCAACCCGCTGGCCTGCGCCGCCGCACTGGCGTCGCTGGACATCCTCGACACCGACGACGTGCTGGCGCGCAACCGCGGCACCGCGGCGCGCATGGCCGCGCTGGCGACGCCGTTCGCGACGCATCCGGCCGTGGCCGAAGTGCGGCAGACCGGCATGATCCTCGCGATCGAGCTGCATCCCCAGCCGGACAACGCCGAAGACGGCCACGCGGTCGAGATCGCCGGCCGCCGCGGGCTGCGCATGTACCGCGCGGCGCTGGACCGCGGCGTGCTGCTGCGCCCGCTCGGCGACGTGCTGTACTGGATGCCACCCTATTGCGTCGACGACGCGCAGCTGTCGCTGCTCGCCGACGCCACCGCCGCCGCGCTGGAGGAAGCCGCCCGATGCGCCTGACCCGAGTGTTCGTCGACCTGCCGCTCGCGCCCGGCGCGCGCGTGCCCCTGCCCGAGGACGCGGCCGCGCACCTCGTGCGCGTGCTGCGCCTGCGCGAGGGCGACGCCTGCGTGCTGTTCAACGGCAACGGCTTCGATCACGACGCGACGATCGCGTCGGCGACGAAGCGCGGCGTCGACGCCCACGTCGGCGACGCGCGTGCGATCGACAACGAATCGCCGCTGCGCCTCGTGCTGCTGCAGGGCATCGCCCGCGGCGAGAAGATGGACCTGATCCTGCAGAAGGCGACCGAACTGGGCGTGGCCGTGATCGCGCCGGTCTTCGCCGACCGCACCGAAGTGCGGCTCGACGGCGACCGCCTCGACAAGCGCATGGCGCACTGGCGCAGCGTCGTGGTCTCCGCCTGCGAACAGAGCGGCCGCGCCCGCATTCCCGAGCTGCTGCCGGCGCGCAACCTCGCCGAGGCTGCCGCCGCACTGCCGGCGGACGCGCTCAAACTCACACTCGATCCGCAGGGCGAACACCGCTCGGCGTCGCTGGCGATGCCGTCGTCGGCCACCGTGGTAATCGGTATCGGCCCGGAGGGCGGGTGGTCGGAGAAGGATCGAAGCGTGCTGCGGGAGCGGGGGTTTAGCGGCTTGCAGTTGGGGCCGCGGGTGTTGCGGACGGAGACGGCGGGACTCGCAGCGATTGCTGCGTTGCAGGCGCGATTTGGGGATTTGTAGGGTGGGACCTTGGCCCACCGGGCGGGATCCATGTGCCGCATCAATCAAAGCACCGCGATATCCGAATATCGCGGCCTGCATCCCGCGACAAGATATATCGAGAGCCGCGCCGATATCCGGCCGTACTACGCATTGCCTTGAAGGCCTGTACGGGAACAAGCGCTTGCTTTGTTGGCGCTTCCGCCAATTGACCGGCGGATTCGACCATGTCAGCCTCCGTGCTACACCCCCATTTTGCGATCCATATGTAGTTAGACGTTTCCAGCCAAGAAGGAGATCTCTACATGGCAGATCAATCCATTTCTGTTTCTGGCCCGGTCACAGTCAAATCCGATTCCGTGCAACGCGTGGCATTGGAACTCGCTGACAAGATCAACTACTACACTGACGGCAACACTCCCCGGGATCGGGCCTACTGGCTCACGCTTTACAGCCAGTGCTTACAGGTTGTCCATGGCCGGGACGTGCAAAAGGTTCTCTCGGGCCAGTGAGCGCCTGACAATTCATTCAAGCCGAGCCGCTTCGCGGCTCGGCTCAACTAAGATGTTAGGCAGCAGGGGAGACTTCGATGAAGGTCAAAGTAGTTCCCGTTATAGCCATCGCAGCGCTGCTCCTGTCTTCGGCCGCACTTGCCCAGTACGGCTATGGGCATAGCGACTGTTCTAACGCTCAGGATCGCGCAACTTCCGCAGCAAGCGACCTTTCTGGCTACGCTCGGCGCCTGCAAAGATGCGCTGACGCTGGCGACTTCACGGATGATTGCAGCGCTGAGTTCCGGCGGGTCAAGTACGCACACGGCGACTATGAGTCAGCCGTGTCAGATGTCTCCATGTACTGTGATTAGCTGGCTGCCACCTAACAATTCATTCAAGCCTAAGCCGCTTCGCGGCTCGGCTTAGCTCAGGTGCCAACAGTGTCGGGAACAATGTCGCACCCGGAAGAAGAAGCAATGCTGCTCCGCCTCCGCGAACGCTTCCCCGATGAAGCGCGCGCAACCGATGCGTGGGTTGCCGAGCGAGGGCTCGAAGGACCCTATTCCTGGCTGGAGTCGTTCGCCGATCGCACGACAGAGGCGATTTTCAGCAAGGATCGCGCGCGGGTCGTCGCTCACACCACGTTTCTTGGGCAGGAGTATCTACGCGACTCGTCGGCGGCACAGTATCTCATTGACGTCTGCTACGCTGAATCGCTCATGTGGAACGCAACGCAAAAGGACAAGTGTTGGGCGTGGCCGCATATCGCTGCGCCAATCCAGACGCTTTACGCCGATATGTGGGGCGAGCCAGACTGCTGACAATTCTTCCAGCAAGTAGGTTGGAGTGACCGCGTAGGGTGGTGGTGAGCGCAGCGAACCCCACCACGAACCACGGCAAGCGTTTCCGCAACGCCTACGCATATCGCCTTTTCCCTCTCCGCCACGAAGACGTCGCAATGGTGGGGTTCGCTGCGCTCACTCCTGACCTGCGTACGGATCTTGTAGCCACTCAGGCGGTGAGTCCCGTGGGGAGGGTATCGGGTTCGGACCAGTTCCGGCGCACGCTGGCCGGAGGCTTGTAGCCATGGGCGCTGTGCGGCCTGCGCTCGTTGTAGAACTGCCGCCAGCGCTCGATCAGCACCTT